>CAMCBU010000025.1 GCA_945873095.1 Klebsiella pneumoniae
AGGCGCGTATCGTGCCCACCGGAGTCGGCCAGGTGATCGCTGCATTTCGCAAGAAATGGGGAGGAAAGTCCGGGCTCCTTCGGACACGGTGCCAGGTAACGCCTGGGGGGCGCGAGCCCACGGAAAGTGCAACAGAAAGATACCGCCGACGTGCCGCCCGCAAGGGTGGCGCAGGTAAGGGTGAAATGGTGCGGTAAGAGCGCACCGCGCACGTGGTAACACGGACGGCACGGCAAACCCCACCGGGAGCAAGGCCAAATAGGGAAGTCGCAGGGAAACCTGCAGCGCGGTGTCCGAGCGTGACTTCCGGGTAGGCTGCTTGAGGCATTCGGTGACGAATGTCCCAGAGGAATGATCACCCTAGACAGAACCCGGCTTACCGGCCGACTCCCTCTCTTCTAGAGCGTTAGCTGAGGCTTATTCAGCAACCCTCTGAAACCCCAAAGATTTTGTCTTTTTCGAGCCCTTGCGGAGCGTGTGCAACGCCCGTAAGTTATTGGCACTGCATCAAATTTTCTTCGATTCGCCGTTGACACTCCACATCGGCAGTTTCTATAGTGGCGCCAAGTGGTAAAAAGTGGGGCGAAATGGGCGATCGTGCGCCCGTTCCAAAGTCATGTTTCGTGGTGCCAGCAGAGTCACGCTCGACGATAAAGGCCGGATGGTGTTGCCCACCCGGCAGCGTCAGCGCGCGCTCGAGCGCAGCGAGGGCAACCTCGTGGTCACCGTGGACCGTGATCCCTGCCTGCTGATTTATCCGCTGCCTGACTGGGAGCAGATCGAGCGCAAGTTGATGAGCCTGCCGGCTTTGCATGAGCGGTCCCGCCGCCTGCAACGCTTGATGGTGGGTCACGCGACCGAGATCGATCTGGACGGTCAGGGACGGCTGTTGCTGCCGCCCGAACTGCGTGAATACGCCGGTTTGACGCGGCACGCGATGCTGATCGGCCAAGGTAATCGACTCGAACTGTGGGATGAAGCGCGCTGGAACGAGCGTCGCGATTTCTGGGTCAAGAGCGAGGAAACCGCCACCGATTTGTCGACGGAGCTCGAGTCTCTGTCGCTGTGAGCGTCGCGCGACGGTGGTCGCGAACAAGGGCGATGCCTGCAAGTCGTGCGCGGCGCGGGGGCATCGAGTGCAGGCGATTTTTTGCGGGGGCGGGGGCGAACTCCGGTGGATGAGCACATACCGGTGCTTGTCGACGAGGTGCTGGAGGTTCTGGCCCCGTCCGCGGGCGGTTTTTATGTCGATGGCACTTTCGGTCGGGGTGGTCACACAGCGCGTTTGCTGCAGGCGGTTGGCGCCTCGGGCAGCGTGCTCGCGCTCGATCGGGATCCGCAGGCCGTCGCCGCGGGTCATCAAAGATTTCTCGATGAGCCACGGCTCGAACTCGTGCACGCGGACTTTGCGCAGTTGGCGCGAGTGGTCGCCGAGCGCGGTCGCGGCCGGCCTGTCCGCGGGTTGCTGCTCGATCTCGGTGTCTCCTCACCGCAAATTGACGATCCCTCCCGCGGCTTCAGTTTTTCCAAAGACGGTCCGCTCGATATGCGGATGGATCCGACACACGGCGAGTCGGCCGCGGACTTCGTCGCTCGCGCCAACGAGCGGGAGCTGTTTCACGTGATCGCCGAACTCGGTGAAGAGCGACATGCGAGGCGCATCGCGCGCGCCATCGTATCGACGCGGGTCGAGGCACCGCTCCGCCGCACGGGTGAGCTCGCCGAGCTCGTGCAGCGAGTCGTGCGTACTCACGATGGCAAGCACCCGGCTACGCGCACGTTTCAGGCGCTACGGATGCATGTCAATGACGAACTCGGGCAATTGCAGCGCGGGCTCGAGGCGGCATTCGACGTGCTCGCGCCGGGTGGTCGCATGGCGGTGATCAGTTTTCATTCGCTAGAGGATCGCCGGGTCAAACATTTCATTCGTGAGCGTTCGATGATCGATCCGGTCTACGCGGGTTTGCCGAATATTCCTGACTCCGCTTTGCCGCGCATGCGCGAAGTGGGTCGCAAGCGTCGCGCCTCGGATACCGAGATTGCGCGCAATCCGCGCGCGCGTAGTGCCGTGCTGCGGTGCGGGGAGCGTCTACGATGAAAATGCCCTCGCGTCGCGCCTTGTATTTTTTGATCCCTGCCTTGTGGCTCACCGTGCTGGCCTCGGCTGCGGGCGCCGTTTACGTGAAGCACCGGTCACGCGAATTGTTCGTGGAGCTCGAGCGTGTGAATCGCGAGCGTGATCGTCTTGAGATGGAATGGGGTCGCCTACAACTCGAGCAGAGCGCATTTTCGACGCACGCTTTCGTCGAGAACGTCGCGGCGACCAATCTCGGTATGCGAACACCGCCGCCGAAGCAGATCGAAGTGGTGGCGCCATGACGAGGTTCGCATGATCCGCTGGCCTTTCGGCAAAAAATCGGCGACGGCTGCACGTCGCAACGCGGCCGGGCGCAGCTCGCGTAGTGGTCTGACCCGCAAGCAGGATGCACCGACGCCCTCGTTCGTGTTTCGTGGCTATCTGCTCGCGGGCCTGATGGCTGTGGGTGCCGTCGCCCTGACCTGGAAAGCCGTGACGCTGCAGTTGGTCGAGGATGATTTTTTGCGAGGCCAGGGCGATGAGCGCTTCACGCGCGTGGCGCCGATCGTCGCGCATCGCGGCAGCATCATCGATCGGATGGGCGAGCCGCTCGCGGTCAGCACGCCGGTCGACTCGGTATGGGTCAACCCCAAAGAATTGACGCTCGGCACCGATCAGATCGCCAATCTCGCCCGCGCCCTCAATCGCGATCCGGAGGAGTTCAAGGAGCGCATCACGGCGAATCTGCAGCGACAGTTCCTTTATGTCGCGCGCCACATGCAACCGGCCGAGGCGGCGAAAATTCGTGCGCTCGATATTCCGGGCGTGCATCTGACTCGTGAGTATCGTCGGTATTTTCCCGCCGGCGAAGTGACCGGTCACGTGATCGGCTTCACGAGTGTGGACGACAAGGGTCAGGAAGGTCTCGAGCTCGTCTACGATCACTGGCTCGCAGGTGACAACGGCGCCAAGCGCGTCATTCAGGATAATCTCGGTCGCACCGTGCAGACCGTCGAGAGCATCAAGCCGATGCGTCCCGGCCGCAACATGGCGCTCTCGCTCGATATGCGTTTGCAGTACCTCGCCTATCGAGAATTGAAGGCGGCCATGCAGCAGCATCGGGCGAAGGCGGGTTCCGTCGTCGTGATCGACGTCACCACCGGTGAAGTGCTCGCGATGGTGAATCAGCCGACGTTCAACCCTAACGATCGCGCTCAATATAAACCGAGCGGTTACAAGAACCGCGCGGTCACCGACCTGGTCGAGCCAGGCTCCACGATCAAGCCGTTCGTGGTGGCTGCGGCTTTGTCATCGGGCAAGTTCAACAACGAGAGCATCATCGACACTTCCCCCGGTATGGTGAAGGTCGGGATCAAGGTCATCGAAGACAAGCACAACCTCGGTGCGATCGATCTCGCAACGGCGTTGGCACGCAGCTCGAACGTGGCGATGACGCGGATCGCACTCACGCTCGGACCCGAAACTTTGCATGGCACCTTGTCGAAGCTCGGCTTTGGACGGGTGACGACCAGTGGTTATCCTGGCGAGTCGGCGGGATTGTTGACGCAGTACAACCACTGGCGGCCGATCACGACAGCGACCGTGTCCTACGGCTACGGCCTGTCGGCAACGCCGCTGCAGATTGCGCAGGCCTACGCCACCTTAGGCGGCGAGGGTCTGCGTCGACCGGTGTCGTTCCTGAAAGTGGAACAGCCCGTGGGTGGTGAGCGAGTGCTGCCCGCGCAAGTCAGTCGTGATGTCGTCGATATGCTGCGCGCCGTCGTCTCGGCCGAGATCGGCACGGGCAAGCGTGCGGCGATTCCGGGTTACACCGTCGCGGGGAAGACCGGCACGGCGTGGAAAGCGAGCGCCGGCGGTTATTCGACCAATCGATATCTCTCGGTGTTTGCCGGTCTCGCACCGGCTTCGAATCCGCGTTTGGCGACGGTCGTCGTGATCGATGAGCCGGGTGCAGGTCTTTACTACGGCGGCGATGTGGCCGCTCCGGTGTTCTCCAAGGTCGTCGGCGGTGCGCTGCGTCTGCTCGCGGTCGCGCCCGACGCGCCCGTCGACGGTTTGACCGATCAATTGCCCGAGACCTTGCCCGAGACGTTACCTGAAGCGTTACCGGAGTCGCTCGAAGCGCCGGGCAATGCGCTGATCACCAACATCGCACAGCGTGGCACGGCGACGACGGGCGAGGTCCGTCGATGACGGCGGTCCGCAGCCTCACGGAGCTGTGTCGCGGTTACACCGATGCTCCGTCGCTGCCTATCCGTCATCTCTCGCTCGACAGTCGCAAAGTCGAGGCTGACGGGTTGTTTCTCGCTTGCGCTGGACGTCGCACGCACGGCCTGCGTGGTCTTGGCGAGGCTTGCGCGCGTGGCGCGCGGGCGATTCTTTGGGAACCTGCCGACGGTGTCGAGCCGCCGATCCCGCATGACGAGGTATTCATGGCGCCGGTTGCCGAACTGTCGCGCCACGCCAGTTCGATCGCCGCGCGTTTCCACGGCGATCCTTCGGCAGTGCTCGCCGTGGTGGGCGTCACCGGTACGAATGGCAAGACCACAACGAGTTGGCTGATCGCCGCGGCGATGCAGCAGCTGCATCGGCGAACCGGTTATATCGGTACCTTGGGTTGCGGTATTCCGGGTGAAGCGTTGGTCGGCGGTGAGTACACCACCGAGGATGCGGTGTTGGTGCAGCAACGCTTGGCAGCACTGCTGGCATCGACCACCGAGTGCGTGGCGATGGAAGTGTCGTCGCATGCGCTCGATCAGTTTCGTGTCGAGGCGGTTCGATATCGCGTCGCTGCCTTCACCAATCTGACGCGCGATCACCTCGACTATCACGGCACGATGGAGTCTTACGCGGCCGCCAAGGCGCGTTTGTTCGACTTGTCGCAGACCGGTACCCGCGTCATCCATGTCGATGACGCGCAGGGTGCGCGATGGGCGTTGCAGCAAGCCGATCTCGGCAAGGCGCCGCTGATCGTGACGGCGCGCACCACCCACGGTCGCGCGATAGCCGAACAGTGCGCGGCCCGTCACGCGGCGACTATCCGTATCGAAGGTCACGACATCGAGCGACAGAGTCGCGGCCTGCGTTTTCGCTTGGTCGACTCGAGCGCCGCTCCGTCCGCTGCAGTGGGGATCTCGATGGAGGTCCCGCTGATCGGCGAATTCAACGTCGACAACATACTCATCGCCTACGGTGTCCTGCGCGCACTCGGTGTTCCTGCCGACGAGGCACGCCGCGCTTTGGCTGGCAGCCACGCGCCGCCCGGGCGCATGGAGGCGTTCTGCATCGACAGCGGGGCGCTTGCCATCGTCGATTACGCGCATACGCCCGACGCGCTCGCCAAGGCACTCGCCGCGGCGCGCACGCATTGCGTCGGCAAGCTGCAGGTCGTTTTTGGCTGTGGCGGCGATCGTGACGTCGGTAAGCGTTCGATGATGGGTGAGGTCGCCGCGCGTCTTGCCGATCGTCTGATCGTCACGGATGACAATCCGCGCACGGAGGATCCCTCCAAGATCATCGCCGACATCCATCGAGGTATAGCGGCAACCCACGCCGTGTTGACCGAGCACGATCGAGCGGCCGCGATCCGTGCGGCGCTGCGGACAGCGCGCGATGGTGATGTGGTGCTGATCGCCGGCAAAGGTCACGAGGATTACCAGATCATCGGTAGCGAGAAGCGACCCTTCAGCGATCAAGACATCGTCAAAGAATTCATGCCGCGGGTGGCAGCCTGATGGCGACGCTCGCACAATTCGCGACGGATTGCGGCGGCGTGTTGCATGGCGAGGATCGAGATTACTCGAGCGTGTGCATCGACACCCGCAAACTCACCGTTGGTGAGTTGTTCGTTGCACTGCGTGGCCCGCATTTTGACGCCAACGAATTCATCGCCGAGGCGCAGCAACGCGGTGCAGCCGGTGCCGTCACCGAAACCGATTCCGTCGGGGGATTTCCGATCATTCAGGTCGAAGATGGTCTCGCCGCACTGCAGCGGGCAGCCTGTGCGCAACGTCGTCGCTATGCGGGCATCGTGATCGGCGTGGCGGGCAGCAACGGCAAGACCACGACCAAGGAGATGCTGGCGAGTATCCTCTCGCGTCGTGCCCCGACGCTCGCTACCGCAGGTAATCTCAACAATCACATCGGTGTGCCGCTGACGCTACTGCGTCTCGAGCCGCAGCATCGTCATGCGGTCATCGAGATGGGCGCTAACCATCCCGGTGACGTCACCGAGTTGGCCGGGTTTGCGCAAGCTTCCATCGGACTCGTCACCAACGCCGGTGCCGAGCATCTGGAGGGCTTCGGTAGTCTCGAGGCCGCGGCACGCGCCGAGGGCGAGTTGTTCGCGGCCTTACCGACGGACGGCGTGGCCGTGCTCAACGCCGATGACCCTTTTGCCGGCTTGTGGCGCGAGATGACGGTGGCGCGCATCGTCACCTTTGGGCTCGGCTCGCGAGCCGACTTTTCGGCACGCGATATCCGAGCCGCGAGTGATCGAGCCGGTTTCGTCACTCGCTTCGTGATGCATACACCGCAAGGCACGGTGGATATCGAGCTCGCCCTTGCCGGTAAGCACAATGTGATCAACGCCCTTGGTGCCGCAGCAGCCGCTGTCTCGGCAGGCGCCACGCTCGAACAAGTCGCTGCCGGCCTTGGCGCGATGCGCGCCGTAGCCGGGCGTCTGCAGTGGCGCAGCACGGCGATGGGGGCTGCACTGATCGACGATTCGTACAACGCAAACCCGAGTTCGATGCAGGCGGCGATCGATGTACTCGCGAACCAGCCGGCGCGCCGTTGGCTCGTCATCGGCGATATGGGTGAACTTGGTGATTTCGCGGTCGAGGCGCATCGCGAGGCCGGCCGTTACGCGCGCGCTCACGGTGTCGAGCGCTTGTTCGCTTTCGGTTCGCTCGCAGCACTCGCTGCCGAGAGTTTCGGTGCTGGCTCGACACGACATACCGATATCCAGGATTTGATCACCTCGGTTGGCAGCGAGCTGACGACCGATGTTTGTCTGCTCGTCAAAGGCTCTCGCTCCAATCGTCTCGAGCGCTTGGTACAGGCCTTGAGCGGCACTGCTGCCACGGGGACACACTGACATGTTGCTTTGGTTGACGCAGGAATTTGCCGACTCGTTGAGCTTTCTCAACGTTTTCTCCTATCTCACGATGCGAGCGATCCTCGCGGCGCTCTCGGCGCTTGCCATCTCGCTGTTGATCGGTCCGTGGATGATCGCGCGCCTCTCGCGCTACCAGATCGGTCAGGTGATCCGCCAGGAGGGCCCGCAGACCCATTTCAAGAAAGCGGGTACGCCGACGATGGGCGGCTTGCTGATTCTGGTGGCGATCCTCGCGAGCACATTGCTGTGGGCTGACCTCGGTAATCGTTTCGTGTGGGTGGTGCTCGGCGTCACGGCCTTGTTTGGTCTCGTCGGTTTTTGGGACGACTACTTGAAGCTGATCAAGAAAAACAGCAAAGGCTTGATCGCGAGATACAAATATTTCTGGCAATCGGTCGGCGGTCTCGCCGCCGCTCTCGTGCTGTGGTACACGGCAAAATCGCCAGCCGACACGACGCTCTATCTGCCATTCCTGAAGAATTTCGCACTGCCTCTGGGCTTCGTCGGGTTCGTCGTGCTGACTTATCTGATGATCGTCGGCATGAGCAACGCCGTGAATCTCACCGACGGGCTCGACGGCTTGGCCATCATGCCCGCCGTGATGGTGGCGGCAGCGCTCGGCGTGTTCGCCTACGCGAGTGGCAACGCGGTCTTCGCGAGCTACCTCGCTATTCCGGCAGTGCCGCAAGCAGGCGAGCTGCTGATCGTCTGCGCTGCGTTGGTCGGCGCAGGGCTCGGATTTCTTTGGTTCAATACCTATCCTGCCCAAGTCTTCATGGGCGATATCGGTGCGCTCGCGCTTGGTGCTGCGCTCGGTACGATCGCCGTGATCGTGCGACAGGAGCTCATCGTACTCGTGATGGGCGGCATTTTCGTCCTCGAGACGGCGTCGGTCATTCTGCAGGTCGCCTCTTTCAAGCTGACCGGCAAGCGCATTTTCCGGATGGCGCCGATCCATCATCATTTTGAGCTCAAGGGCTGGGCCGAGCCGAAAGTGATCGTGCGTTTCTGGATCATCACGTTCTTCCTGGTCCTCGCGGGTCTTGCGACCCTGAAGCTGCGGTGATCATGAGCCCGAGCACCGGCAACGCACTGATCGTGGGTCTCGGTAAGACCGGTGTGTCGGTCGCGCGGCATCTGTCGGCGCGTGGCTGGCGGCTTTCCGTCACCGATACGCGTCTCGATCCGCCGGGTGCCGATGAGCTGAAACACATCGCGCCGAACGCGCGTTGTGGCTTCGGGGCGTTCGATGCTGCGCTGCTCTCGAATATCGATCTTATCGTCGCATCGCCCGGTGTGTCGCCAGCCGAACCGCTGTTGCAGTCGGCTCGCCGTCAGGGCATCGAGATCGTTGGCGATATCGAATTGTTCGCCCGCGAAGCGCACGCGCCGGTGATCGGCATCACCGGCACGAATGGCAAGAGCACGGTGACCACGCTCGTCGGCCGGATGGCGGCGCGCGCCGGTGTCTTGGTCGCCGTGGGTGGCAATCTCGGAGCTCCCGCGCTCGATCTGCTCAGCTGCGGCACTCCGGAGCTATTCGTCTTGGAGCTCTCGAGCTTCCAGTTGGATACGACATTTTCTTTGCACCTGCGCGCCGCGACGGTGCTGAACGTCACTGAAGATCATCTCGATCGTTACGGCACGATGCAGGCCTACGCCGCCTCCAAGGCGCGGATCTTCGAGCGTTGCGAACAAGCGGTGTTGAACCTGGACGACCCCTTGGTCGCAGCGATGTCACCACCGGGCTCGGCGGTGACGGGCTTCTCGATCGCCGCTGTGACGGGCGCGCGGTATCACCTTGCGACCGTGCACGGCGCGAAGTGGTTGGCGATCGACGCCGAACCCGTCATGGCGCTGCGCGACATGCGACTCGGTGGCTTACACAATGCCGCCAATGCACTGGCCGCCTTGGCGCTCGGTGATGCCGCCGGTTTGCCGCGCGCGGCGATGCTCGCGGAGCTGCGCGAGTTTTCCGGCTTGCCGCATCGCTCGCAATGGGTCGGCGAACACGCCGGCGTACGCTACATCAACGATTCGAAAGGTACCAACGTCGGCGCCACGCTCGCAGCGGTCGCAGGGCACGAAGGCGGGTTGATCTTGATCGCAGGTGGTGATGGCAAGGGTCAGGACTTCTCGCCGCTCGCCGGCGCGTTCGCCGGTCGTGTACGACACACTTTTTTGATCGGTCGAGACGCTGGCCGCATCGCTGAGGCGCTGCACGGCAGCTGCCCGACCGACATCGTCGCCAGTCTCGATGAGGCGGTGCAACGCGCAGCACAAACCGCGGTACCCGGCGATACGGTTTTGATGTCACCGGCTTGCGCGAGCCTCGACATGTTTCGTGATTACGCCGAACGCGGCGATCTGTTCGCTGCAGCCGTGGGGAGACTCTCCTGATGAGCACCATCGTATTACCGGGTCGTTCCGCCAGTCGCGGTACGGCGATCCACCTCGATACGGTCACTTTGATGCTCGTGTTCTCGATCGTGCTGCTCGGGCTCGTGATGGTCAGTTCAGCTTCGATTTCGATCGCCAGCAAGGACGGTGGCGACGCGTTTTCCTACGTCGTCGCCCAGTTCACGACCATGCTTGTCGGTTGCATGGCCGCGGCGCTGGTGTTCACCATTCGTACGGAACTGCTCGACAAGTTTGCGGTGCCCTTGCTCGGGCTTGCCATCGTGGCATTGCTGTTGGTGTTGATTCCGGGCATCGGTCATTCCGTCAACGGCGCACGTCGTTGGATCCGCATCGCGGGTATCAGCATCCAAGTGTCCGAAGTGGCACGCGTCATCGTGCTCACCTTCATCGCGAGCTATGCCGTTCGGCGTGAAACCGAGTTACGCAGCAGTCTAGTCGGGTTGCTCAAGCCGCTGGCTGTCGTCGGTCTGTTCTTCATCCTCCTACTGGGTGAGCCGGACTTCGGCGCGGCCACGGTGCTAGCTGCCACGGCCTTCGGTGTGCTGTTCATTGCAGGTGCGCGTTGGCGCGATGTCCTGGGTCTTGCGCTAGTGGGTGGCGCGCTGATCGCCTTGGTCGCGGTGTCTTCCGAATATCGGCTGCGTCGCCTGACTTCCTTCCGCAACCCGTGGGAAGATCCTTTTGATAGCGGCTTCCAGTTGACGCAAAGCCTCATCGCGATCGGCCGTGGTGGTTGGACGGGTGTCGGGCTTGGCGAGAGCGTGCAGAAGTTGTTCTATCTGCCCGAGGCGCACACCGACTTCCTCTTTGCCGTGCTCGCCGAGGAACTCGGTCTGATCGGCATCGTCGTCACCTTGCTGCTGTTCCTCGCGTTGGCATGGCGCGCACTCTTCATCGCCAAGCTCGCCAGTGACGCGGGTTTGAAGTTCCCGGCGTATCTCGCCGTGGGCTTCGGTATTTGGCTCGCCATCCAAGCCTTCATCAACATGGGCGTGAACATGGGTGCGTTGCCGACCAAGGGTTTGACGCTGCCCTTCATGAGTTATGGTCGTTCGAGCCTGATCGCAACGCTGGCTTGGGTCGGTATCCTGCTTCGCGTCTATCACGAGGCGGTGCAGGCGACGCGCGGGCGCGCAGCGATTTCTTTGCGTGAGGGCGCCGAGCGCACCGCGCCGCGCCGCGTGACGAACGAGGTGCAGCAAGCATGACGGCACCTTGCGTCATGATCATGGCGGGCGGAACGGGCGGACACGTCTTTCCCGCGTTGTCGCTTGCTGACTGGTTGCGACAACGTGGCTTTCGTATCGTTTGGCTTGGTACGCACCGCGGTATCGAAGCGCGCCTCGTGCCGGCAGCGGGCATCGAGGTCGAATGGATCGACATCGGCGGCTTGCGCGGCAAAAATTTCCGCACGCTGCTCGCGGCGCCGTGGCGGTTGGCGCGTGCACTGTGGCAGTCGTTGCGCGCCATTCGGCGCCATCGACCGGTCGTCGTGGTGGGGCTCGGCGGTTACGTCACCGGTCCCGGTGGTGTGGCCGCGCGTTTGGCCGGCAAGCCGCTCGTCATCCATGAGCAGAACGCCGTCGCCGGTTTCACCAATCGGATGTTGGCGAAGGTCGCCACGCGCGTACTCGAAGGATTCGAGGGTGGCTTTGCCCACTCGGTCGGCGCCATCGCCGTCGGTAATCCAGTGCGCGAGGCGTTTTTCTCGCTACCGGTTCCGGCCGAGCGCTTTGCCGGGCGCAGCGCCGTCGTGCGCGTGCTCGTGATCGGTGGCAGTCAAGGCGCACAACGCTTGAATTCTTTGGTTCCAAAAGCGCTGGCTGAGTTGAACGATGCGTTTGATGTCGTCGTACGTCACCAGAGCGGTGAGCGAGGCTTCGACCAAACCGTCGCGGCCTATCGTGCCTCTGCAGTGGCTGCGGAGGTGTCGGCATTCATCGATGACGTCGCCGCAGCCTACGCTTGGGCTGACGTCGTGATCTGTCGCGCGGGTGCACTGACGGTCGCCGAAGTGGCGGCCGCCGGCTTGGCTGCGATTTTCATCCCGCTGCCGTCGGCAGTCGATGATCACCAAACCCGCAATGCCGAGTTTCTCGTCTCGCGCGGCGCTGCGATTCGGCTCGCCGAGCGCGATCTGGATGCCACTCAGTTGGTAAATGCACTGCGCAAGATCGCGGGTGATCGCGCGCAGTTGCTCGCCATGGCCGAGCGGGCGCGCGATCTGGCCCGTCCGGCGGCAACGCGCGAACTCGGCGAACACTGTCTCGCGGCAGCAGGAGCCACGACATGAATTCGATGGAGCGCATGCGGCGCATCAACACCATCCACTTCGTCGGCATCGGCGGAAGTGGTATGGGCGGCATCGCCGAGGTGTTGTTGAACTTGGGCTATCGGGTGCAGGGCAGTGATCTCAAGCAGAGCGTGGTCACGCAGCGTCTCGAGGAGCTTGGCGCGCACATCACGCAGGGTCACGCCGCCGAGAATGTCACCGGTGCGGATGTCGTCGTCGTCTCGACTGCCGTCTCGCAGGAGAATCCCGAAGTCGCGCGCGCCCTGCAGCTGCGCTTGCCGGTAGTGCCGCGCGCGGAGATGCTCGGCGAGTTGATGCGTTTCCGCTCGGCGATCGCCGTGGCCGGTACGCATGGCAAGACGACGACTACGAGTCTGATCGCCTCGGTGCTCGCCGAAGGCGGCGAAGATCCGACTTTCGTCATCGGCGGGCGTCTCAAGAGCGCCGGCACGAACGCGCGACTCGGTGCGGGTCGTTACCTCGTTGCGGAGGCCGACGAGAGCGATGCTTCGTTCCTGCATCTGCAACCGCTGATCTCGGTTGTCACGAACATCGATAACGATCACCTCGGCACGCACGACGGTGACTTCAATCGTCTGCGCCAGAGCTTCGTCGACTTTCTGCACAACTTACCGTTCTATGGTCTGGCCGTGCTGTGTGTCGATGACGCCGAAGTGCGCAGCATCCTGCCGAAGGTCGGTCGACCGATCAGCACCTACGGCTTCGAAGCCAATGCCGACATCCGCGCGGTCAACGTGCAGCGTCAAGGCTTGCAGACCTCCTACGAGGTCATCCGTCCGGGGCAGGCCAAGCCGCTCGCGATCACGGTGAATCTGCCGGGTCGACACAATGTGTTGAATTCTTTGGCAGCGGTCGCCGTCGCGAGTGAACTCGGTATCGACGACGCTGCGATTCAGCGGGCGCTGGTCAAGTTTCAAGGCGTTGATCGACGCCTGCAGTTCGTGGGCACCGTACCGGCCGGTCAGGGCGAGGCGGTCGTCATCGACGATTACGGTCACCATCCGACGGAGATTCGCGCGACACTCGATGCGGTACGTCAGGCCTATGCCGGTCGACGTGTCGTGCTCGCCTTCCAACCACATCGCTATACGCGCACCCGGGACCTGCTCGACGATTTCGCCGGCGTGCTCTCGAGTGCCGACGTGCTGCTCGTCAGCGAAGTCTACGCAGCCGGAGAGTCGCCGATTCCGGGGGCCGATGGCCGAGCGATCTGTCGTGCGGTGCGCAGTCGCGGTCATATCGAGCCGGTGTTTCTGCCGCGCATCGAAGAATTGGGTGACGTGCTGGCCGAATTGCTCCGTCCCGATGATGTCGTGCTCGCGATGGGTGCGGGCACGGTGAGCGGCGTCGCGCACGATCTGCCGCAACGCTTGGGCGGCCGCGCGGTCGGACGGGAGACGCCCAAGTGAACGAGCTCGAAACTCACTTCGCGGGTCGCCTGCGCCGTCACGAGATGATGTCACGGCACACCTCTTGGCATGTCGGTGGCCCGGCCGATTGGTTCTTCGAGCCGCGCGATCGCGAGGATCTCGCCAATTTTCTGCGCGCGATTCCCGCAGATCTACCCTTGTGGTGGGTGGGTCTCGGTAGCAACTTGCTGGTACGCGACGGCGGACTGCGTGGCGCGGTGATCCTCACCCACGGGGCGTTCTCCAAGCTCGAGCCGCGTGCCGATGGGCTCATCTGGTGTGAGGCCGGTGTGCCGTGTGCGCGCATCGCCCGTCACTGCGTACGGTTGGGCTTGGGTCCGGCCGAATTCTTTGCAGGTATTCCGGGAACACTCGGTGGTGCGTTGGCCATGAACGCGGGCGCCTTCGGTGGCGAGACCTGGTCGCACGTCCGCGAAGTCGAAGTCGTCGATCGCGCTGGAAGCATCCGCTGGCGCGCGGCGGGCGAGTACCGCGTCGCTTACCGTCATGTGACTGCACCGGTGGCGGGTGAGGCGTTCCTCGGTGCGACACTCGCCTTCGAATCGCGCCCCGCGAGCAACAACGACACGCTGCGTGAGTTACTGGTCGAGCGCAAAGCCAAACAGCCGATCGGCGAGTGGAGCTGCGGCTCGGTTTTCACGAACCCGCAAGGTGACCATGCGGCGCGTTTGATCGAAGCCGCGGGACTCAAAGGGCGTCGGATCGGCGGTGCTTGTGTTTCGCCGAAGCACGCGAACTTCATCGTCAACGAAGGTGAGGCGTCTGCAGCCGACCTCGAGCAACTGATCAGCGAAGTGCGCAACGTGGTCGAGGCTCGTTTCGGTGTGCGTTTGCAAACCGAAGTTCGGATCGTGGGGGAGGCTGCTTGATGCGCTCTGTCACCGATCCTCGTGAGTTCGGCAAAGTCGCCGTGTTGCTTGGTGGCTCCTCCAGCGAGCGCGAGGTCTCGTTGCGTTCCGGTGCGGCCGTGCTCGCGGCGTTGCAGCGTCGCGGCGTCGATGCCGTGGCTTTCGATCCGCACGAGCAACCGCTGACGGCGTTGCTCGATGCCGGCATCGATCGGTCGTGGATCGCGTTGCACGGTCCGGGTGGCGAGGATGGCACGGTGCAAGGAGCGCTCGAATATCTCGGTGTGCCCTACACCGGCAGTGGCGTGCTCGGCTCGGCCATCTGCATGGATAAGTTGCGCACCAAGCGCCTCGTCGCTGCCGTCGGTATCGCGACGGCCGACAGCGTCGAGCTACGCGGAAGCGAAGATTTCGACCTTGCAGTGCAGCGCTTAGGGTTGCCGATGATCGTGAAGCCGACGACGCAGGGATCCTCCGTCGGCATGAGCAAGGTCGACAGCGCTGCGCAATTACCCGCAGCGTTCGCAGCCGCCATCGCTACCGATGGCCAAGTTTTCGCAGAGCCTTGGCTGGTGGGTCCCGAGTACACGGTGGGAATTTTGCAAGGAGCGGCATTGCCCGCGATCCGCATCGAGACACCCAACACCTTCTACGACTACGCGGCGAAGTATTTGCGTGACGACACGCAGTACCACTGCCCGGCGGGTCTTTCGCACGAGGCGGAACGGCACATGGCGGCGCTCGCGCGGGGCGCCTTTGCGGCGGCAGCCGGTGACGGTTGGGGTCGTGTGGATTTCATGATGGACGTCACCGGACGTCCGTTGCTGCTCGAGATCAACACGGTCCCGGGCATGACCGATCACAGTCTCGTACCGATGGCCGCCAAGGCTGCCGGTATCGATTTCGACACTTTGGTTTGGCGCGTGCTCGAGACGAGTTTCACGCGTCGACGTGGCATTTGAGGAGGCGCTGAACATGTTCGGAGCCGGTAAACCCCGCAATCGTCGTCGGCAGGAAGAAGGTCGATGGCAGTGGCCCGTCATCGACTGGCGGCGTTGGATCTACAGCTTGGCCGGCGTCGCGGTGATCGCAGCGTTTGGCGGCATGATCGTGATTGCACTCGATCAGCCCATCGATCGTGTCACGGTGCAGGGTCGCTTCCAACGCGTCTCGCCGATGGAGGTCGAACAAGCGGTGCGCGATCGTCTGTACGAAGCGGGTCTCGTGTCCGTGAATCTCGCCACCTTGCAACGCGCGATTGAGGCACTGCCGTGGGTTGATACGGCGAGTGTCGCCAGGCAGTGGCCACGCGGCTTGTCGGTACAGATCACCGAGCAAGTGGCCGCCGCACGCTGGGGTGCCAACGGTCTGCTCAATGCGCGTGGTGAATTGTTTTTGAGCGAGGCGCGCTTCATTCCACCCGAGTTACCGCGACTGACGGGGCCTAATGGTGCCGAGGGTCAGGTCGCGCAGCGCTACTTTGCGATTCAGGGTCGCTTGATCGAGGGCGGCGTGCGCATCGTCGCGCTCCGTCTGGATGCGCGCGGCGCTTGGGAGATCGATCTCGACAACGGCGTGAAAGTTCGACTCGGTCGTCGGCAGGTCGACGAGCGCTTCGATCGTTTCGTCGCCGCCGCCTTGCGCCTCGTCGTGCAGCGTGGTGCCGAGATGGCCTACGTCGACATGCGTTACACCAATGGCTTCGCGGTGGGTTGGCGCGGTGGCACCAAGGTCGCAACGGTCGACGAATTCGACGAAACCTCTGAAGGCTGATTACACGGAACGGCAGCGAATATGGCGAAGAAAACGGACAGGCAGCTCATCGTCGGATTGGACATCGGCACCTCCAAGGTGGTGGCGTTGGTGGGCGAGATCGCTGCCGACAACAGCATCGAGATCATTGGTATCGGTTCGCAACCTTCGCGCGGCTTGAAGCGGGGCGTGGTGGTGAATATCGAGTCGACCGTACAGTCGATCCAGCGCGCCGTCGAAGAGGCGGAGTTGATGGCCGGCTGCGAGATCCACTCCGTGTTTGCCGGTATCGCGGGCAGCCACGTGCGCAGTCTCAACTCGCACGGCGTCGTCGCCATTCGTGACAAGGAAGTGCAGCAGGTCGATGTCGAACACGTGATCGATGCGGCCAAGGCGGTCGCGATCCCAGCCGATCAAAAAATCCTGCACGTTTTGCCACAGGAATTCGTCATCGACGGACAAGAAGGCATCCGTGATCCCGTTGGCATGTCCGGCGTGCGTCTCGAGGCGAAGGTGCACATCGTCACCGGTGCCGACAGCGCCGCCCAGAACATCGAGAAATGCATCCAGCGCTGCGGTCTCGCGGTCGATGACATCGTGCTCGAGCAGTTGGCCTCGAGCTATGCGGTGCTGACCGAGGATGAGAAAGATCTGGGCGTTTGTATCGTCGACATCGGTGGCGGCACGACCGACATCGCCGTGTTTTCGCATGGAGCGATTCGGCATACCGCCGTCATTCCGATCGCCGGCGATCAGGTCACCAACGACATCGCCGTCTCGATGCGTACGCCGACGCCGAGCGCCGAAGAAATCAAACTGCGTTACGCCTGTGCGCTCTCGCAGCTCGCTAACTCCGACGAGACGATCGAGGTGCCCAGCGTGGGCGATCGCCCGGCGCGACGTCTGGCTCGTCAGACGCTGGCCGAAGTGGTCGAGCCGCGCTACGAGGAGTTGTTCGCGCTCATTCAGGAAGAGCTGCGTCGCAGCGGCTTCGAGGAAGTCATCGCCGCGGGCATCGTGCTGACCGGTGGCAGCGCCAAGATGGAAGGCGCTATCGAGCTCGCCGAAGAGGTTTTCCACTTGCCGGTGCGCTTGGGTGTGCCGGCGGGTGTCCGTGGCATCGCCGATGTCACCAGCAATCCCATCCACGCAACGGGTGTCGGCCTGTTGCTCTACGGTCGCGATCATACCTTGCCAGGTCAGCGTAGCCGCGCCATCGCAGGTGGCGCGCGCAGCATGGTCGACCGCATGAAGAATTGGTTCCAGGGAAATTTTTGATTCTCAATTTTTGATCTTTCGATATTCACGACATAGGAGCGACTCAACATGTTCGAACTGATGGATGCCTACAGCCAAAGTGCGGTGATCAAAGTTCTCGGCGTTGGTGGTGGCGGCGGTAACGCGGTGTCCCACATGGTGCAATCGGGCATCGAGGGCGTCGACTTCATGTGCATCAACACCGATGCACAGGCGTTGAAGAACTCGAACGTCAAGACCGCACTGCAAATCGGCTCGAATATCACCAAGGGTCTCGGCGCCGGTGCCAACCCGGACGTCGGTCGCCAAGCGGCGATGGAAGATCGGGATCGCATCATCGAGTTGATCGAAGGTTGCGACATGCTGTTCATCACCGCAGGCATGGGTGGCGGCACCGGTACGGGTGCGGCGCCGGTCGTAGCACAGATCGCCAAAGAACTCGGGATCCTCACGGTCGCGGTCGTGACGCGTCCGTTCAACATGGAAGGTAACAAGCGTTCGGTCGTCGCCGACATGGGCATGAGCGAACTTGCCAAGCATGTCGATTCGCTCATCACGATTCCGAACCAAAAGTTGCTCACGGTGCTCGGACCCAAGACGACGCTGCTCGATGCGTTCAAGAGCGCCAACGGCGTCTTACAGGGCGCGGTGCAGGGCATCGCCGAGCTCATCACCCGACCGGGCCTCATCAACGTGGACTTCGCCGACGTGCGCACCGTGATGAGCGAGACGGGAATGGCGATGATGGGCTCGGGTCACGCGAGCGGCGAAGATCGCGCCCGCGTCGCCGCTGAAATGGCGGTCTCATCGCCCTTGCTCGAAGACGTGAACTTGTCGGGCGCTCGCGGCATTCTGGTCAACGTCACGGCGGGTATGGATCTCGGCATCGGCGAGTTCGAGGAAGTCGGCAACATCGTCAAGGAATTCGCCTCGGAAGATGCGACGGTTGTCGTCGGTACCGTCATCGATCCGAACCTCAGCAACGAGCTGCGCGTGACGGTTGTCGCCACCGGTCTCGGCCGCCCGCAGGTCCAGGTCGCACCGGTGCCCGCGCCCGCGGCGACCCGGGTAACCGCGGTTCGTGGTGAGGGTGTCGCCCGTACGATTCGGCGTCCGTTCGCCGTCGGTTCGGATTACGCCAAGCTGGAAGTACCGGCGATCGAGCGTCTCAAAGCGGCGGCCGGCGATGGACTCGTCCACAGCGCCGAGCCGGTCGAAGACATCCTCGACATCCCGGCGTTTTTGCGGCGTCAGGCCGACTGATCGCCTTTGAGATAAGATTCGCTTCCGTCGTGATCGGGCGGCACACCGAACCTCGGTGCGCCGCCTGATTCGGGAAAAACCATGGTCGGCCAAAGAACTCTCAAGAACATCATGCGGGCAAGCGGTGTCGGCTTGCACACCGGCAAGCGCATCCTGATGACGGTGCGCCCGGCTGCTCCCGATACCGGCATCGTGTTCCGTCGGACCGATCTGCCTGAGCCCGTCGACATTCCGGCTCGCGCCGAGAATGTCGGTGAGACCATGCTCGGCACCGTACTCCACAAAGGTGACGTGAAAGTCTCGACCGTCGAGCACTTGCTGTCGGCCTTTGCGGGTCTTGGTATCGACAACGCGCTGGTCGAGGTCTCCGGGCCCGAAGTGCCGATCATGGATGGCAGCGCAGGGCCGTTCGTCTTCCTGTTGCAATCGGCTGGTATAGAAGAGCAGCGCGCGCCGAAGCGATTCATCCGTATCAAAAAGAGCGTGCAGGTCGAAGACGGCGACAAATGGGCGCGATTCGATCCGTTCGATGGCTTCAAGGTGAATTTCGAGATCGAGTTCAACCATCCGATTTTCAAGCGCCGCGCCCAGCGAGCGAGCATGGATTTTTCGACGACCTCGTTCCTCAAAGAAATTAGCCGTGCACGTACTTTCGGCTTCATGCGGGATCTCGAGTTCATGCGCTCGCGCAACCTAGCGCTCGGCGGCAACCTCGATAACGCCATCGTGCTCGATGATTCGAAGGTGTTGAACGAGGGCGGCTTGCGCTACGAAGACGAGTTCGTCAAACACAAGATCCTCGATGCGATCGGTGATCTGTATCTGCTCGGCTTTTCGCTCATCGGCGAATTCACCGCGTTCAAATCGGGCCATGGTTTGAACAATCGCTTGCTGCGCACCGTGCTGGCAGATCCGACCGCTTGGGAGGCGGTGGTGTTCGAGCGTCCCGAGGATGCGCCGATCTCTTATGTGCGGCCGCCCGCGCTGGCGGCAGCCGGCTGAATCCGCACCAGCGATTTTTTCAACGAAGCGTCTCGGGCCACGATGGCGCCCCAGTGTTCGGCGAGCGCGTAGCGTAGGCGGGCCGACCACGCGGCGTTGGCAGCATGCAGCGTCAAACAACCTTCTCGCACACTCACTTGCGTGACGGCACCCGCGAGTTCCTCGCCCCACAGCGTCGCCAGAAAGTCCTTCCAGTCCTCGGAGCGGTTCACCGCCGCGGTGAGTCGCGGTTTGCCGAGGCCGACCTTCGTCAGTAAGTCCTTGATTTCCATAGGCTTACCCTTAGGACGAGCTAAGCCTGACGCCGTTTTGGCCGATTTTGGGTTGTTTCGCAGAGTTGATTTGGGCATAGTCCCCGGCCTGTTCGGGCCGTCGACCCGGCTGGCGAGGCGAGTATCGCATCGCGCGAGTCTGTCGGCGATCTTCTCTCCCGCCGCAACCTTGGGGTCTAGCGTATGAGGCTGATCGTGTTTGCGCGCCGCGCGGCTGGCGCATCCCGCATCGACTTGTCCGGTCGTTTGGTAATCGCGTTGTCCATCGCGTTGCTGTTCTCCGTGATGGCAGGCGCGTTCTACGCGGGTGTTCAGCTCGGCTCGGGTGCAATTCTCGATTCGTCGACCCACGGCGGCATCGCTCGTTCGGCCTTGCAGCAGAAGCGGGAACTCGAAGAGTTGCGCGCGCGTGTGCAGGAGCGTGTCGATGTGCTCTCGGCGCGGGTCGGACAGGCCAACGCGCAACTCGTGCGGCTCGACGAGCTCGGCAAGCGGCTGGTCGAAATGGCCAACATCGACTCGCGTGAATTCGACTTCGGCTCGCCGGTTGCGCTGGGCGGTCCGGAGCTGCCGGGGGAGCCGGTGGTCGCACCGGATCTCACCTCGATGATCGACGCACTCGAAGCGCAGCTCGCTTCGCGCGATGTGCAATTGGGTGTGCTCGAGAGCCTGATTTTGCAGCGTGATTTACGTCGTCAGACCTTGCCTGATGGGCGCCCGGTGCGGCAGGGCTACCTGTCGTCGGGCTTCGGCACGCGGCAAGATCCGTTCACGGGGCACGGTACCTGGCACCTCGGGGTGGATTTCGCCGGTAATGAAGGCGACCCGGTGATTTCGGTCGGTGCCGGGGTCGTGACCTACGCGGGCGAACGCAGCGGTTACGGACTCGTGGTCGATGTGTCGCACGGCGACGGCTTCGTGACTCGCTATGCACACAACCGCCAGCTGAAGGTCCGGGTGGGCGACACGGTCACGCGTGGCCAATCGATCGCCGCCATGGGCTCGACGGGCCGTTCCACCGGCCCGCACGTGCATTTCGAAGTGCTTCGCAACGGTCGTCACGTCAACCCGCTTGCTTACATCGGCCGTTAAGCCGTTGTCGAGCCGTTGTTGAACCATTCGACCGGCTGACCGTCAAACCGTAAAATGGCGGTTTTAGCCGCAAGGTCCCCTACTCAGTGCTGAATTTCCTCACCCGTATTTTCGGTAGCCGCAACGAGCGGTTGCTGAAGACCATGTCCCGTGAAGTGCGTGCAGCGACCACCTTCGAGACCGCGCTGCAGGCGCTCGATGACGAGGCGCTGAAGGCCAAGACCGCGGAGTTCCGTTCTCGTCTCGCCGCCGGCGCCACTCTTGACCAGTTGCTGCCGGAAGCGTTCGCCGTCGTCCGCGAGGCTTCCCGTCGTGTGCTGGGCATGCGGCATTTCGATGTGCAGTTGATCGGTGGCATGGCGCTGCATCGTGGCCGCATCGCCGAGATGCGCACCGGCGAGGGCAAGACCTTGATGGCGACCTTGCCGGCCTACCTCAATGCGCTACCCGCCGAGGGCGTGCACGTCGTCACCGTCAACGAATATCTCGCGCAGCGTGACGCCGAGTGGATGGGACCGATCTATCGCTTTCTCGGTTTGTCGGTCGGTGTCATTCGCAACTCGCAGAGCTCGGATGAAAAGCGTGCCGCCTACCGTTGCGATATCACTTACGGGACGAACAACGAATTCGGCTTCGACTATCTCCGCGACAACCTGGCCTTCCGCTTGGAAGACCGCGTGCAGCGGCAACTTGCTTTCGCGATCGTCGATGAAGTCGACTCGATCCTGATCGACGAGGCGCGTACGCCACTCATCATCTCCGGGCCGGCTGAGGAGGGTGTGGATACCTATGTCGCCATCAACAACCTCGTCCCGCGTCTCGAGCGTGGCGAGACGATCGAGAAGGCGGCGACCTCGGCTTTTTCCGGTACCGAAACCGACTCGACCGGCGATTACACGGTCGATGAAAAGCAGCGTCAGGTGCACTTGACCGAAGTCGGTCACGAAAAGGTCGAAGCGCTGATGATCGAGGCAGACTTGCTGCGCGAAGGTGAGAGTCTTTACGACCCGGCGAATATCCGATTGATGCATCACCTGAATGCGGCGCTGCGCGCGCATGCCCTCTACAAGCGGGATGTGGAATACATTGTCCGGGGCGGTGAGGTGGTCATCGTCGATGAGTTCACCGGTCGCACCATGCCGGGACGTCGCTGGTCCGATGGCCTGCATCAGGCGGTCGAGGCGAAAGAGGGCGTCCGCGTTCGCGAAGAAAATCAGACCATCGCATCGATCACCTTCCAGAACTATTTCCGCCTCTACAAAAAACTCTCGGGTATGACCGGCACGGCCGACACCGAGGCCCCCGAGTTCATGCAGATCTACGGCCTCGAGGTGAATGTCATCCCGACGCACCGTCCGATGGTGCGCAAGGATCACGCCGATCTCGTGCACTTGACCCAGGCCGACAAGTTCAAGGCCATCGTCGAAGATATTCGTGATTGCGTGAGCCGTTCGCAGCCGGTGTTGGTGGGCACCACTTCCATCGAAACCTCCGAGTTGCTCTCGGGCGTGTTGAAGCAAGAGAACATCACGCACGAAGTGCTCAATGCCAAGCAACACGAGCGCGAAGCGCAGATCGTGGCGCAAGCGGGGCGGCCGGGTGCAGTCACCATCGCGACCAACATGGCCGGTCGTGGCACCGATATCGTGCTTGGCGGTAGCCTCGAAGCCGAGCTACATGCCTTACCGGACACGGCGGGCGAGACCGATCGCGAGCACGCCAAGAGCGAGTGGCAGCTGCGGCACGATCAGGCGCTAGCCGCGGGTGGTTTGCACATCATCGGCACCGAGCGACACGAGTCACGGCGTATCGACAACCAATTGCGTGGCCGCTCCGGCCGTCAAGGTGATCCGGGCTCCTCGCGCTTCTATCTCTCGATGGAAGACAACCTGATGCGCATCTTCGGCGATCCGAACTTCACCAAGCGGCTGTTATCCGCTGCGGGCATGAAGGAAGGCGAGGTCATCGAAAGCCGGATGTTGAGCCGTCGCATCGAGATGGCGCAGCGCAAAGTCGAGTCGCACAACTTCGACATCCGCAAACAGTTGTTGCTGTTCGATGATGTGGCGAATGATCAGCGCAAGGTGATCTATCAGCAGCGCACCGAGATCATGGGCGCGGCGGATACGGCGACGGCCGTGCGCGGTATCCAAGAAGATGTGTTGACGCGGGTGCTTGATGAGGCGCTACCGCGTAACGTGCCGCACGAGGATTGGGATCTCGATAGCTTGCGCGACAGTATCCGCAAGGATTTCGCGACCGAGGTCGATCCGAAGGCGTGGCTCGCCGCAGAACCCGCGCTCGATGAGCCGACACTACGCCAGCGTCTGCACGATGCCGTCGCCGCCAACTACAACGCGAAAGCGCAGCGCTACGGCGCCGAGCTCATGCATCAGCTCGAAAAAGACATCATGCTGCGCACGCTCGATCAGCATTGGCGCGAGCATTTGGCGGCGATGGACTATCTGCGCCAAGGTATTCACCTGCGCAGTTATGCCCAGAAAGACTATCGCTACGAGTACAAGCGCGAAGCCTACGAGCTCTTCAGCAGCATGCTCGATCGCGTGAAGTTCGACACCGCATCGGTGTTGATGCGTATCGAGATTCGCAGCGAAGCCGATCTGCAACGCGAAGAGGAGGAGCGTCAGCGGCGTTTGCTCGCCGCGTTGCAGGCGCAGCATGCGGAGGCGCAGTCGGCGCTCGCCACGCCGGAGCCGAGTGCAGCCGAACAAGGACCGCTGCCCTCGGCGATCCCGCAGGTTCGCGCCGAGCGTAAGGTCGGTCGCAACGAACCCTGTCCCTGTGGCTCGGGCAAAAAATACAAGAGCTGCCACGGCGTCCTGCAGGTTTGACCGCGTGCGCGTGGTCGCCGGCGCCTTGCTCAAACAGGCGGGGCTTGATGGGGCGGGGCTTGTTCTGATCGCGCAGCGCCCGCCGGGTAAAGTTTTGGCGGGACGCTGGGAATTTCCCGGTGGCAAGCTTGCCGAGGGCGAAAGCCCGAGCGATGCACTGCAGCGTGAATTGCGCGAGGAGCTCGGTATCGAGGTACGCCAGTTCGAGTGGGTGCTCGACATCGAAAACGCCGACGCCAAGAGTCCCCTGACCTTGCATTGCTTCGTGGTCACCGACCACAGCGGCGCGCCTCAGCCGCGCGATGGGCAGGCGCTCGAGTGGGTGCCGATCGAGCAGTTATCCCAGCACGATATCCTCGAAGCGGACCAGCCTTTCATTGCGGCTTTGCAGCGTCGTTTCGGGCGCGCAAGATAGCCATCGAATTTTTCCGAACGATGGTGATCTGCAGTGGCTACCGGTGAACTGATCGAAGTGCGCAATCCGCGCAGTGGGCAAATCGATTATCGCTTCCAGGCACCGAGCGCCGATGAACTCGCGACCACGCTCGATCGATTGCGCAGCGCGCAACGCGTTTGGGCGGCACGGCCTTTGGCCGAGCGCATCGAGATTCTGCTTCGCTGGCGCGGCGAATGGGTGGCCCGACAAGCTGAGCTCGCCCGCGCCCTCTCGATCGACACCGGTCGCTACCTCATCGCCACCAGCGAAGTGCAGTCCGTCACGGGCATGATTGATCGTTGGACCCATTTGGTTCCGACGCTCGCGGCGGAAGAGGAGTTGCGTTCGGCGACCTTACCGACCATCAGCTATCGCTCGCAGTACGTCCCCTACGGTCTCGTCGGCATCATCAGTCCATGGAATTTTCCGGTATCGCTATGTTTCATTGATGCCATACCCGCATTGCTCGCGGGCTGCGCGGTATTTGTCAAACCAAGCGAGGTGACACCGCGTTTCGTGGAGCCTGCGATGCAGTCGATCGCGGCCGTTCCCGAACTCGCCGCCGTGTTCCACATCCAGCCGGGGGCTCGGGCCACGGGTGAGCAACTGGTAGAGCGCTCGGACGTCGTGTGCTTCACCGGCAGTGTCGTGACCGGTCGACAGGTTGCCGCGAACGCAGCGCGACATTTCATTCCGGCCTTTCTCGAGTTGGGCGGTAACGATCCGCTGATCATCACCGCCTCCGCTGATCTCGAACGAGCGACCGATGTCGCGCTGCGCGCGACCTGCCTTGCGACGGGTCAGGCTTGTCAAAGCCTCGAGCGCGTCTATGTTGATCGTAAAATCTTTGCTGCCTTCGTGCAGCGTCTCGTCGAGAAGGCGAGCGCCATCTCGCCTAATTGGCCGGATCTCCACTCAGGCACGATCGGGCCGTTTATCTTCGGTAAGCAAGCCGACACCGTCGCTGCTCAGTTGGCCGATGCCGTGGCGAAGGGTGCCAAGGTGCTCTGCGGTGGTCAGATCGAAGATCATGGCGGTAAGTGGTTGCGACCGACGGTACTCGTCGATGTGCATCATGGGATGCAGATCATGAGTGAGGAAACCTTTGGCCCGGTTATTCCGGTGATGCCCTTCGATGGCATCGAAGAGGCCATCGCGCTCGCCAACGACGGTGTCTATGGTCTTTCAGCGGGCGTGATCGCCGGCAGCCTGGAGGAGGCCGAGGTCATCGGCCGCCAGATCGATGCCGGCGGCATCAGCCTCAACGACGGCTCATTGACGGCGATGTGTCACGAGATGGAAAAACATTCCTTCAAGCTCTCAGGGTTGGGCGGATCGCGCATGGGGCCAGCCGGTTACCTGCGCTTCTTCCGGCGTAAAGTGCTTATCCGTCAGCACGGACAACCGGCTACCATGGCGAACATTGCCGAAGACAACATCAAGGAAGCGCGATCATGAGCATGCAAGATCCCGGTTTGCCGGAAATCAAACTCGAAACCGATAGCCTCTACCGCGAGGAAGTCTTTACCGATCGTCGTGCCGGCACGGTTCGACGCATGACGCCGGTATCACCGGATGGCTCGACGGACCTCTCGCGCCCGGTGATCTACATGGGACAGACTCAGTTGATGACCCCCGGTGGAGTGCTTCCGCTCGGATTCGAAATCGAAGCTCCGGATCTTGCGACCGCCATCGAGCGCTTCCCGGAAGCGGTGCGTCACGCACTCGAAGAGGCGATCGAGGAGGCGCAGCAAATGCGTCGCGAAGCGAGTTCGCGCATCGTCGTTCCCGAGGGCGGAGCGGCGCTGGGTCAGAGTCTCGGTAGCAAGATCAAGATGCCGTGAAGATCGAGTCGTCGCCATCGGCGACACGCTGATAGACGACCTCGAATTCACTCGCGTTACGCAGCGTGACCTTCAGATCGCGCAGCAAGCCGTCGTGCAAATCGTAGATCCAACCGTGGACCTGCAAGGGATTACCTGCATCCCATGCGTTTTGCGCGATCGTCGTCTGACCGACGTTCAGCACCTGCTCGATCACGTTGAGTTCACACAGCGCGCGCAGCCGCGCCTCATCGCTCGGTAACTTATCGAGGCGACTGCGGTGTTTTTTCATCACGTCTTGGACGTGACGCAGCCAGTTGTCGATGAGACCGAGTCGCG
Source organism: Klebsiella pneumoniae (assembly GCA_945873095.1). Lineage (GTDB taxonomy): Bacteria > Pseudomonadota > Gammaproteobacteria > Steroidobacterales > Steroidobacteraceae > UBA964. Next base: position 26,319 of record CAMCBU010000025.1, read on the forward strand.
TGTTTTTCAAGGCGGCCTGCACTCCACCGCAGCCGTAGTGGCCGCACACGATCACGTGTTTGACTTGTAGAGCGTCGACCGCGTATTGCAACACCGACAGACAATTGAGATCGGTGTGCACCACGACGTTGGCGACGTTGCGATGTACGAAGAGTTCGCCAGGCAGCAAGCCGACGATTTCGTTGGCCGGTACGCGACTGTCGGCGCAGCCGATCCAGAGAAAATCCGGTGACTGCTGGCCAACGAGTTTTTCAAAGAAATACGGGTCTTCCGTCGTCATGCGCTCGGCCCAACGACGATTGCTCCGTAGGAGCGGACTCAAGGGCGGCATGGCGTCTTCTCCTGCAGGGTCCGCGCGAAGAAGCGGGCGACCGTCTCGTAACCGTGCGGCCCCGTGTTCGGGAACCGCATCAAAGCGTGTTTGCTGCCGGGATAGGGCATGACCTCGAAGGGTTTGCGCAAGTCTTGCAGATGCTTGAAGAGCGCCGTGCTATGGGTGAAGAGTACGTTGTCATCAGCCATGCCGTGCATCACCAGTAAGCAGCCACGCAGCTGCTGGGCGTGCGTCATGACCATACCATCACGGTAGCCTGCCGCATTGTCCGTTGGCGTGCGCATGAAGCGCTCGGTGTAGTGCGTGTCGTAGAGTCGCCAGTCGGTGACGGGTGCCCCGGCGACACCCGCCGTGAAATAGTCCGGTGCGCGCACCATCGCCATCAGGGCCATGTAGCCGCCGTAGCTCCACCCGAACACACCAACGCGGCGAGCATCGACGTAGGGCAGGCTGCGCAGAAACTCGACACCACGCACTTGATCTTCGATCTCGACACTGCCCATGCGACGGTAGAGCGCGCCTTCGAAGGCCGTACCGCGAAAGCCACTACCCCGATTATCGAGCGTGAAGACCAGATAGCCCTGTTGCGCGAGGTATTGGCGGAAGAAGCCTTCGTTGCCGCGTGGGAAACCACCCCACGCATTGCGTACGCGTTGATTACCCGGACCACCATACACATCGACGATGACGGGATAGCGTTTGGCCGGATCGAAATCGATCGGTTTGATCAGTTGGTAGTAGAGCGTCTGACCATCGTCGGCCGGCAGCGTGCCGAATTCCGTGCGCTGATGTGCCGCACGAAACGGCGCGTAGGGGTGCGATGCGTCGAGAGTGTTCGGCACCAGTACATCGAGCACACGTCCATCGGTGCGCCGCAGCGTGAGCGAGGGTGGTGTATCCGGGCTCGAGTAGGTGTCGAGCCAGAGTTGTCCGTTGCTCGAGAGCACGCTCGAATGCCAACCGGCCGTCGTGCTGAGACGCCGAATGCGCTGCTCGATCTCGCCGGTGTCGCGGCCGCCATCGAGTGGCGCGCTGTAGAGATGTCGCTCCAGTGGTGTGTCGCGATTGGCGGTGAAATAGACGAGACCGCGTTTCTCATCGACGGCTTCCACCGCGCGCTCACCGGCATCACCGACAACCATCCAGTTTCCCGAGGTCAACGGACGGATCAAGCGACCATCGAGATCGTACAAATAAAGGTGCTTGTATCCCGAGCGTGCCGAGGCCCAAATGAACGCTGGCCGCGATTTGAGGAAAGTCAATTCTTCGTAGAGATCGATCCACGTCTCGCTGCGCTCCTCGAGCAAGCGCTTGGCGTTACCGCTCTCGAGGTCGATGCGCAGCAGCTCGAGAAACTGCTGGTTGCGCGCTTGGCGCTGCACCGCGAGCGATCGAGAGTCGGGCAGCCAGTTGACGCGCGCGAGGTAACCCTCACCGGCTGCTGCTGCCGGCAATTCGCGCGCTTCGATACCACCACTTGTGAAAGTGGCAACGAACAGGTCGACCTTGGCATTCGCTCTGCCGGCGGCCGGATATCTTTGACGAATGACCTTGACCGTCTCGGCATAAATTTCGAAACGTTCAACCTCATCGACGGGAGACTCATCTACGCGCGTGTAGGCGATCTTCGACTCGTCCGGCGACCACCAGTATCCCGTGCTGCGATCCATCTCTTCCTGCGCGATGAATTCGGCCACCCCAAAGGCGATCACGCCTGCGCCACCTTGCGTGATCGCGCGCTCCTCGCCGGAGTTCAGATCGATGACGTAGAGGTTTTGCTCGCGCACGAAACTGACGTAACGTCCGCGCGGTGAAAAACGCGCATCGGTTTCGGCGGCTGCCGTGTCGGTCAAACGACGGACGGCGCGATCGGCAGCGGCCGTCAGATCATAGAGATAGAGATCTCCGTTGAGCGGAATCAGCAGACGACGCGAGTCGGCAGAAAAATCGTATTCGACGATGCCCGATAAAGAAGAGGTGCGTGCGCGCTCGCGACGGGCTTCCTCTTCGGGCGAGAGCGCCGCTTCCTGTGGTACGAGCGCGGCGGAGTCGACCAGCAAGCGGCTCTGGCGACGCGTCGTGTCGTAGGCCCAGATGTCCAGACGATCCTTATTGCTGGCTTTGCCTTGCAGATAGGTGACGAGCTTGCCATTGGGCGAGAAGCGCGCGCCGCGCAACGAGGCTCCCGAGAGATCCGGCGCGGCGAAAATACGCTCGATCGTCAACGACTCTGCAGCGAAGGAGGTGAACGGCAGACAGGCTGCCAGCAGCGCCCAAAGCGAGCGCCCAGCGCGAGTGGTGGGCATGAACAACCAGCCTCCAGTAACATCAGCGACCCCGGCTCGCAGTTTAAGAGAGGAACATGCTGCATCGCCACTTCATCAGCCTCGCGGCCACTTTCGGGATCGTCGTCATGTCTGGCAACTTCGCTCTAGCCAAGGATCTTGCATACCCCGCCGTGGATCGCGGCGCGGTGATCGACACCTATCACGGCGTGCGCGTCGCCGACCCGTATCGTTGGTTGGAGAACCCGGAATCGCCGGCCACGCGCGAGTTCGTCCAACGACAAAATGCTTTCGCTGAGCCGTTGCTTGAGGCGTTGCCGCAGCGCCCGTGGATTCGCTCGCGTCTCGAGGCGCTCTGGAACTACGAGCGGGTCGGCGTACCGCGCAAGAAAGGCAACCACTATTTTTTCCTTCGCAACGATGGTCGCCAAAATCAGAGTGTGCTCTACGTTGCCGATGCACTCGAGGCAACACCGCGAGTGTTGTTCGATCCGAATTCGACGCGCGACGATGCGACGGTGGCGCTGGCGCGTTTTGAACCCTCGCCCGATGGCAAGTTGCTCGCCTATTCGCTCTCCGATGGCGGCACGGATTGGGAGATCTGGAAGTTTCGTCGCGTCGCCGATGGCGTCGATCTGCCGGATGAATTGCGCCAAACGAAATTTTGGGAGTTGAGCTGGGCCGCTGACGGCTCGGGTGTGTACTACAGCCGTTACCCGTCGCGAGCCGACGATCCGGCGCGCGGTGACGACCAAGGTCAACCGGCGGTGTATTTCCACCCGCTCGGTGCCGCGCAAGCAAACGACCAGCCGGTCTATCGGGTCACCGACCATGCAACGCGCACGCCGTCAGCGTCGTTGTCGGAGGATGGGAACTGGCTGTTTATCTCGTTGTTTGATGGCTATCGAGCCAACGGTATCGAAGCGATCGACCAGCGCGTCGCAGGCGCACGGCCGAAAACTATTTTTGGTGCCTGGGATGCTCGCTACACGATCCTCGGCAACGAGGGCGACACGCTGTTTGTCCAAACGACCAACGCGGCCCCGCGCGGTCGTATCATCGCCGTCGATATCAAAAATCCGCAGCCCTCGGCTTGGCGCGAGCTTGTCGCACAGTCGGATCTCGCCATGGACGAAGCGAGTTATGTCGGCGGTCATCTCATCGTTCGCTACGTGCGAGATGCGCACGGCGTTGCGCAGCTCTTCGATCGCGATGGCAAGGCCAAGGGTGAAGTCGACGTGCCGGGCATGGGCACGATCGCCGGGTTTAGCGGTGGCGCGAAGGATCGCGAAACGTTCTTCGCCTACGCCGATTATTTGAGCGCCGGGCAGGTGATGCGCCTCGATCTGCAGACGCTCAAGACCTCGGTGTTCCGCGAGCCGAAAATCGCGGCGGACACCACGCCTTACGAAACTCGGCAGGTGTTCTACCGCAGCAAAGATGGTACCCGGGTGCCGATGTACATCACACAGCGCAAGGGTGCGCCGCGCGATGGCCGGGCGCCGACCTTGTTGTACGGCTACGGTGGCTTCAATGTATCGACCACACCGGCCTTCCGGCCATCCGTGATTGCATGGCTCGAGATGGGCGGGACTTACGTCGAAGCGAATCTGCGCGGCGGCGGCGAATACGGCGACGCGTGGCATGAGGCGGGTACGAAGACTCGCAAGCAGAATGTGTTCGACGACTTCATCGCCGCAGCGGAGTATCTCATCGCCGAGAGGATTACCTCGCCCGCGCGGCTTGCGATCTCAGGTCGCAGCAATGGTGGTTTGCTGGTCGGCGCTACGCTTCTGCAACGACCGGATCTGTTCGCTGCTGCGTTGCCAGCGGTCGGCGTGCTCGACATGTTGCGTTACCACACAGCGAGTGCGAACGCGCGGCAGTGGTCCTCTGATTATGGCCTCGCGGAGAACGCCGAAGAGTTCGCAGCCCTGCGTGCCTATTCGCCCGTGCACAACGTGAAAGCGGGGGTGTGTTATCCCGCCACCCTCGTGACGACGGCCGATCGCGACGACCGTGTCGTGCCGTGGCACAGCTACAAGTTCGCCGCCGAGTTGCAGGGTGCGCAGGCCTGCCGCAAGCCCGTTTTGCTGCGCGTGGAAACGCGTGCCGGTCATGGTGCGGGTAAGCCGGTGTGGATGCAGATCGACGACTTTGCCGATCAGTGGGCGTTCATTGCCGCCGCGATGGGCATGGAGGCGCCGCGACGCTGAAGTGCGGCCGCGGGTCGTCGCGCGGCGACGCGGCGTTCAGGCTTTGGCGCTAGGCCGGGCGGCGATCGAGGTATGCCAACGCCGCAAGTGATCCTGACCTTCCTGCAGGCGAATGCCTGAGGGCTTACCGAACTCGAGCGTGGTGTAACCGACGATATCGGCGAAACTGAAGCGATCGCCGGCAAGGAATTCACGACTCGCCAATTCGCGATCGAGTCGTTGCCACTCGGTGAGCACGTTCTCGCGCGCGAGCGCCCCGTACTCCGGAATCTGCGTTATTCGCCCGGCCCAAAATTTGTGGGTGTGACGGAAGGCGTGGGTCGTCGGCACGTACACGCGAAACATCAACTGCAACACGATCGACTCGATCTCGGCACGCTCGCGATCGTCGCGACCGAGCAGGGCGGGTTCGGGTTGTATGGCCTCGAGATAGCGGCAGATGGCGAGCGATTCGCGTAGCCGTGTGCCGTCGGGCAATTCCAGCACGGGCACTTCGCCGAGCGGATTCACTGCGAGAAAGTCGGCCGAGCCAGTGTCACCGGCTGCGATATCGACCGGTATCGTTTCGAAGGGTAGTCCCTTCTCGGCGAGGAACATGCGCACGCGACGCGGGCTCGGTGCAAAAGCGTTGTCGTAGAGTTTCAACATGGGTCAGCTGCAACAGACCAGTTCGAAGGGCACTTCGCCCTCGACTTGGCGAGCGCGTTCGTTCTGGCCCTGCCAAGACACGAAGCGCACGCTAGCACGATAGTGGCTGCCACTGATCTCTGGGTAGATACCGAGCGACGGATCGACCGCAACGCGCAGCAACTGCACCGGGTTGTTACGCTCGAACGTCACGTGAAAAACGCCGTTGATCGCAGTTTCGGCGCGTGTGCGGCCGCCTTGGCGCGTCAGCCACAGCAGTTCGGCGATGGCGTCGCACAAGGGTCGCAGCAGACCGAGCCACTCCGCGAGGGTGCGTTCGCGCACTTCACTCGATTGGCTCAGCCAATAAAAGAAATCCGGAAGATCGAAATCACAGGTGCCCCCGGGGATCGTACTGCGATGCCGTACGGCGGCGAGGAAGGGCGAGTCGCGCAGCGGTTGCAAGTAAGCCGAGCCCGCGCCAAGCAGTTCGGTGCGCAGTCGCTGCAAATTGGCGACGAGCGTTTGCAGTCGCTCGACATCGACGCTCGGCCGGCGCTGGAACTCGGTCAGCAAACCGATCTGTCGTTCTAGTTCTTTGAGCACGTCGGCACGCGTATCAGCGCGCGTAATGATCGCGAGGATATCGAGCATGCTGCCGATGGCGGCTCGGCTGCCCCACTGGCTTTTGGAGTTGGCGTGAAAGACGGCCTGGTTGTAGAGGAAGTCGATGCGCAAATAGGCACGCATCCGCTCGCTGAGCGGTTGTTCGAATACCAACGGCTCCGCTGCACCCAAGGGTGGCAACGGCGCCGCTCCCTCCGCGGCCTGCTCGGTCATTCGACTATTCTGAACGAGCGGCTTTGGCCGCGTAAACTGAAAGTTGCAGATATCGCTCGTGCAGGGCGTCGACGTCGTGGTTGAGTCTGTCCCGATCCCCATCGTTGACGATGACA
>CAMCBU010000026.1 GCA_945873095.1 Klebsiella pneumoniae
CGAGGCTCTCGACTCGCTCGATCAGGTCGACGTCAACCGGCTGCAGGATCTGCATCAGGAGATGCCCGCATGAAGCGTAATCCGATCACCTTGCGTGGCGCCGAAATGCTGCGCGCCGAATTGAAGCGCCTCAAAAGTGAGGATCGCCCGAGCATCATCAAGGCGATTGCCGAGGCGCGTAGTCACGGCGATCTCTCGGAGAACGCCGAGTATCACGCGGCGCGTGAACAGCAGGGCTTCATCGAGGGTCGTATCGCCGAGCTCGAGGCGAAGCTCTCGACGGCCGAGATCATCGATGTCGCGCAGCTGACGCCGGGTGACAAGGTCGTCTTCGGCGCGACGGTCGATCTCGAGGCCGAGGAAGACGGCAAGCGCGTCACCTACACCATCGTGGGTGATGACGAGGCCGATATCCGTGCCTCGCGTATCGCCATCACCTCGCCGATCGCGCGCGCGCTGATCGGTAAGACCGAGGGGGATGTGGTCGATGTCACCGCCCCCGGTGGCGTGCGCTCTTACGAGATCGTCGCGGTTCGTTACGAGGGCTGAGGCGCGCGCCTCACGGCGTGATCAATCGGGCAAGACGATCCTGCGCAAGTCGGTGCGCGGTTTGTAGAGCGTGGCCACGTGACCGATGCGGCCGACCAGCGCGCTCTCGCACTGCTCAGCCAGCGCTTCGAGCGCAGCATCGCGCGCTTGGCGATCGGCACCGGTCATGCGAACTTTGATCAGCTCGTGATCGTGCAGCGCGCGCTGCGTCTCGGCGACGACCGCCGCGCTCACCCCGGCGTTGCCGACGAGGATGATCGGTTTGAGCGGGTGGGCCAGCCCACGCAGGTACCGGCGTTGTTTTTCTGTTAGTTTCACGGCCGCCATTCTACCCCTTCGATCATGGTCAAACGTACGCAAAGCAGCCGCGAGTGGCTGAAGGAACATTTCACCGACCCGTTCGTAAAGCGAGCGTGGGCCGAGGGCTGGCGCTCGCGCGCCGTCTTCAAGCTCGAGGAAATCGATCGCAAGGAAAAACTCCTGCAACCGAGCATGGTGGTGCTCGATCTCGGTTCGACGCCCGGTGCCTGGAGTCAGTACGCCAAACGCCGGGTCGGCAAGTACGGAACGCTGCTCGCGAGCGACATCTTGCCGATGGAGCCCATTGTCGGTGTGGACTTCATCGAGGGCGATTTTCGCGAGGAGTCCGTGTTCGAGGCGATCCTCGCCAAAGTGCCGTCGGGGGGTGTCGATGTGGTGCTCTCGGACATGGCACCGAATCTGTCGGGCGTGGTCGCGATCGACAAGCCGCGATCGCTCTATCTCTGTGAATTGGCGCTCGATTTAGCCAATCGGGCCTTGAAGCCGGGCGGTGACGTCCTCATCAAGACCTTCCAGGGCACGGGTTTCGATGCCTTCGTGGCGGAAGCGCGCAAGCATTACACCCGGGTCAAGTTTGCCAAGCCTGCGGCCTCACGTTCACGCAGCCCCGAACTTTACCTGCTTGCGCGTGGTCGAAAGGCGGTGTGAGTGGCGGTTTCGACTGGTCCGGCGGTCGCGCTTCGTGTAGTTTGATCGTGGCGGGGCGAAGGAACGCACCTTTGAGGTATCGGTAATGAACGATCTGATGAAGAATTTCGTGGTGTGGGCTCTGATCGCGCTGGCGGTCCTCGTGCTCTTCAGCCAGTTCATGCCCCGCTCGGGCCCCGTCGCAGAGATCAGCTACTCGACCTTTCTCGGCGAAATTCGCAACGGCCGGATCGAGAGCGTCGTGTTGCAGGGCGATACGATCATCGGGACGCGCAAAGACAAGTCGACCTTCGAACTCTACAACCCGGAAACGGACAACACCGCACTGATCGGCACGCTCGCCAAGTCGGACGTCGCGATCATCGGCCGTGCGCCGAAGCAGCCGAACTTCCTCGCGCAACTCATCCTGCAGCTCGCGCCCGCCTTGCTGTTGATTCTGGTGTTCGCATGGATGCTGCGGCAGATGCAGGGCGGTGGGAATGGTCGCGGCGCGATGTCCTTCGGTAAGAGTCGTGCCCGGCTTTTGAGTGAAGATCAGGTCTCGGTGACCTTCGCCGATGTGGCCGGTGTTGACGAGGCCAAGACCGAAGTCGGGGAAATCGTCGACTTTCTCAAAGATCCCTCCAAGTTCCAGAAGCTCGGCGGCAAGATTCCGAGAGGCGTGCTCATGGTGGGCAGCCCGGGTACGGGCAAGACCTTGCTCGCGCGCGCCATCGCAGGCGAGGCGAAGGTGCCGTTTTTCACCATCTCCGGTTCCGACTTCGTCGAGATGTTCGTGGGCGTCGGTGCTTCGCGCGTGCGCGATATGTTCGAGCAGGCCAAGAAGCATGCTCCTTGCATCATCTTCATCGACGAAATCGATGCCGTCGGTCGTCATCGCGGTGCCGGTCTGGGTGGTGGTCACGATGAACGTGAGCAGACATTGAACCAGCTGCTCGTCGAGATGGACGGTTTCGAGGGCAACGAGGGCATCATCGTCATCGCGGCGACCAACCGTCCCGATGTGCTCGATCCGGCGTTGCTGCGACCGGGCCGTTTCGATCGTCAAGTCGTGGTGCCGCTGCCGGATGTGCGCGGTCGCGAGCAAATCCTGAAGGTACACATGCGCAAGGTGCCGCTGGGCGAGGACGTGAAACCCTCGCTGATCGCGCGCGGTACGCCCGGGTTCTCGGGCGCTGATCTGGCCAATCTCGTCAACGAGGCGGCGCTATTTGCCGCGCGCGCGAACAAGCGCATCGTCAGCATGGAAGAGTTCGAGCGCGCCAAGGACAAAATCATGATGGGCGCGGAACGGCGCTCCATGGTGATGACCGAGGACGAGAAGCGCATGACGGCCTATCACGAGGCCGGTCACGCCATCGTCGGTATTTCGGTGCCCGAGCATGATCCGGTGTACAAGGTCACGATCATTCCGCGCGGGCGCGCGCTCGGTGTGACGCAGTTCCTGCCGGAGCAGGATCGTTACTCCATGAGCAAGCGCCGCATCGAGTCGAGCATCACGACGCTCTTCGGTGGGCGTATCGCCGAAGAAATCATTTTCGGCGTTGATTCGGTCACGACCGGCGCTTCGAACGATATCGAGCGCGCGACCGATCTGGCGCGCAGCATGGTCACGAAGTGGGGTCTCTCCGACAAGCTCGGTCCACTCACTTACTCCGAAGAGTCCGGCGAAGTCTTCCTCGGCCGCTCGGTCACGCAGACCAAGCAGGTCTCGGACGAGACGGCGCATGCGATCGACCAGGAAGTGCGCCGTGTCATCGAGAGTAACTATCAGCGTGCCAAGGACATCCTGCAGACCCACCTCGACAAGTTGCATGCGATGGCTGACGCCTTGATGAAGTTCGAGACGATCGACGACGGTCAGATCAAGGACATCATGGAAGGCCGCACGCCGCGTGAACCCTCTGGTTGGGATGACTCCGCCTCGAGCGGTCCGACCGGGGGCGACACGCCGCCGCGCCCGGCGCCCTCGGGTGGCATTGGTACGACGCCCGCCGGTGAGGGCAGCGCCGGCTGATGTTGCTTCGCTGCGCAGATCGAATTCTCGATTTGCGTCTCCCGAGAGTCATGGGCGTGCTCAACGTCACGCCCGATTCCTTTTCCGATGGCGGTCGCTTCGTCGATGTGGTGGCGGCGATCTCTGCTGCCGAACGAATGCGCGCTGCCGGCGCTGACATCATCGATGTCGGCGGCGAGTCGACCCGCCCGGGGGCCGCCGCGGTCTCGGTCGATGAGGAGTGGCAGCGAGTGGAGCCCATCTTGCGTGCCTTGCTCGCGCGGGGGGCTTTAGTCTCCCTCGATACCAGCAAGCCCGAGGTGATGCGCGCGGGGCTCGCGCTCGGCGTGCACTTGATCAACGATGTCCATGCACTGCGCCGACCCGGGGCACTCGAGGCGGTGGCAGCAAGTGACGCAGCGGTTTGTCTGATGCACATGCAGGGTGAGCCACGCACGATGCAGCAGGCTCCGCACTACGGGGACGTCGTTGCGGAGGTGGGTGATTTTCTCACCGAGCGGCTGCGGGCCGCCCGCGCTGCGGGCCTCGCGAATGATCGACTGGTGATCGATCCCGGCTTCGGCTTCGGCAAGACACTGCCGCACAATCTCGCGTTGCTGCGGCGCCTCGGTGAACTCAAGTCGCTCGGTGTGCCGATACTCGCCGGATTGTCGCGCAAGTCGATGCTGGCGCAGCTCACGGGTCGGCCGGTGGAGGCGCGTTTGGCAGGGAGCCTCGCGCTCGCACTCGCCGCGTGCGAGGGCGGTGCGCGTATCATCCGCGTCCACGACGTTGCCGAGACGGTCGATGCGCTCAAGGTTTGGCGCGCATGGCGTCACGAGACGACATTCGACTAAGCACGCCGGGCAGTCAGGACCGTTAGGGAATCCAAGGAATCGGGGCTCGCACAGAACATGACTAGACAATACTTTGGCACCGACGGGGTGCGCGGCACGGTGGGGCAGGACCCGCTGACCGTGGATTTCGCGCTGCGCTTGGCGAGCGCCGCCGCGCGGGTGCTCGCGCCGCAGGGTGGCACGGTCCTCATCGGCAAAGATACGCGGCTCTCGGGCTACATGTTCGAAGCGGCCCTCGAGGCGGGGTTCATCGCGGCCGGGCTCGATGTGTTGCTGATCGGGCCATTACCGACGCCCGGCATCGCCTTCATGGCGCGCCACTTCAATTGTCGATTCGGTGTCGTGATCAGTGCGTCCCACAATCCCTACTACGACAACGGCATCAAGTTCTTCGATGCCGAGGGCGGTAAGTTGTCGGACGAGGCCGAGGAGCGTATCGAGGCCGAGTTGGCCAATGGGGCTACCACCGTCGAGTCGGGGCGTCTCGGTCGCGCGGTTCGCGTCGATAAAACGCGCAAGGCTTATCAGGATTTTTGTTGCGCGACCTTCCCGACGGGCAAAAGCCTCAAGGGTATGAAGATCGTCATCGATTGCGCGCACGGCGCGGGCTACAAAGTCGCGCCGCGTATCCTCACCGATCTTGGCGCCGAGATCGTGCCGATCGGCTGCTCGCCGACGGGGCGCAACATCAACGAGGGCTGCGGATCCACTTCGCCCGAATTGCTGCAACTGACGGTGCCGGGCGTGAAGGCGCAGGTCGGTATCGCACTCGATGGGGATGGCGATCGTCTCGTGATGGTCGATCATCTCGGTCGCAAGGTCGATGGCGATCAGTTGCTCTATGTGATCGCACTCGCCAAGCATGCAGCCGGGACGTTGCGTGGCCCAGTCGTGGGCACCCTCATGACGAACTTTGGTCTCGAGCGCGCGCTGCGCGAGAGCGGTATCGGCTTCGAGCGAGCGGCCGTGGGTGATCGGTACGTGCTCGCCAAGTTGCGCGAAACGGGTGGGGTGCTCGGTGGCGAGACGTCGGGGCATTTACTGACGCTCGATCAGACGACCACCGGTGATGCGATGATCGCCGCGCTGCAGGTCTTGGGCGTGATGTGCGACACCGGCAAGTCACTCGCCGAGTTGACGGCCGGTTTGCAGTTGCTGCCGCAAGTGATGATCAACGTACGTGTGGCGGAGCGGTTCGATCCGTACACGCGCGATTCGGTGAAAAAAGTGGTCGATGCGGTCAACGCCGAGCTCGATGGTCGTGGCCGTGTGGTGTTGCGCGCCTCCGGTACCGAGCCGCTGATTCGAGTGATGGTGGAGGCGGAGGAGTCGGCGACGGCCCGAAGCCTCGCTCAAAGAATTGCCGATGCCGTCCAAGCGGGGGTATGACGATGACACGCAAGCCCTTGGTGGTTGGTAACTGGAAGATGCATGGCTCGATCGCGGGTAACGCCGAGTTGCTGCTCGGGTTGCGTGAACTGGTGCCGACGGGCGGCGTCGAGAGCGCCGTGTGTCCGCCGTTCGTTTATCTGCCTGCGGTCGGCGCCGCGCTCGTGGGCAGTGCGATCGAGCTTGGCGCACAGGATGTCTGCGAACAGGGCGAGGCCGGTGCGTACACCGGCGAGGTCTCAGCGTCGATGTTGCGCGAAGTCGGTTGTCGTTATGCCATCGTCGGCCACTCCGAGCGTCGGGCGATCTATGGCGAAACCGACGAGCTCGTCGCCCGCAAGTTTGCCGCGGCGCTAGCCGCCGGGCTCGTGCCGATACTGTGCGTCGGCGAGTCGTTGCAAGAACGTGACACGGGTGCAACCGAGGCGGTCGTCGTTCGGCAGCTCGATGCTGTGATCAGCGCCGTTGGGGTTGGGGCCGTCGGTCGCGGCGTGCTGGCGTATGAGCCCGTTTGGGCGATCGGCACGGGCCGAACCGCGAGTCCGGCACAGGCGCAGGAGGTCCACGCTTGCCTGCGTGGAAGAATCGCTTCGATCGATGCTACAATTGCCGGCTACGTGAGGGTCCTCTACGGGGGCAGCGTCAAGGCGGGCAACGCGCGAGAGATTTTCGCCATGCCGGATGTCGACGGTGGCCTGATAGGTGGAGCCTCACTGAAAGCAGCGGAGTTTGCAGCGATCGTCGCGGCAGCCGCTGCAACCGGAAAGTGAACATCACATGCTGCTGACCGCCCTGACCATCTTGCAAGTGTTCGTTTCGATCGCGATCGTCGCGCTCGTGTTGCTGCAGCGTGGCCGCGGCGCCGACGCCGGTGCTGGTTTCGGTGCGGGTGCTTCGGGCAGCGTGTTCGGTGCGCGCGGTGCGACCACGGGCTTGTCGCGCTCCACGGCGATTTTCGCCGCGATTTTCATGCTCAACAGCTTGGCGCTGGCGTGGCTGGGCACGCGCACCACCGCCGAGACCTCGGAAGGTTTGCTTGGCGAATCCGTCGAGCAAGTGGCGCCGGTAGCTCCGGCGCCGACATTGTCTGACGCACCGCCGGTGGCGCCAGAGCAGGGTCAGTAAGTCTGACAACGACGTTGCGGTCGTGGTGGAATTGGTAGACACACTAGCTTGAGGGGCTAGCGCCGAGAGGTATGGGAGTTCGAGTCTCCCCGACCGCACCAAACTCGAGTCATACCCTGCTACAATTCGCGCCGCTTGCGGCACGGGGGTTACGCGGTGTTGCGCCGTGTTCGTGCCAGGGCGGTGAACATGCTCTCGAATTATTTGCCTGCGCTGATCTTTCTGGCAGTGGCTACGGGTCTTGCTACCGTGCTACTCCTACTCGGTACCGGACTCGGTCGGTACTTCTCCAAAGCGCCCGACGACGCGCAAAAACTCTCGGCTTACGAGTGCGGCTTCGATGCCTTCGAAGACACCCGAATGAAGTTCGACGTTCGGTACTACCTCGTCGCCATCCTGTTCATCGTCTTCGATCTCGAGATCGCCTTTCTCTTTCCGTGGGCCGTCGCGCTCGAATCGATCGGCACCTTCGGTCTCGTCGCCATGGGGATCTTCCTCGGCATCCTGATCGTCGGGTTCATCTACGAGTGGAAGAAGGGAGCACTCGAGTGGGATTGAACAACAACAGCGAGGCGCAGAGCTTTGCTGAGCGTGGTTTCGTCACCACGCAGGTCGACAACCTCGTCAACTGGGCACGCACGGGTTCGCTGTGGCCCATGACGTTCGGGCTCGCGTGTTGCGCGGTCGAAATGATGCACGCCGGCGCCGCGCGTTACGACCTCGATCGCTTCGGCGTCGTGTTTCGTCCGAGTCCGCGTCAGTCGGACGTCATGATCGTGGCGGGCACGCTCGTCAACAAGATGGCGCCTGCACTGCGCAAGGTCTACGACCAAATGCCCGAGCCGCGCTGGGTGATCTCGATGGGATCCTGTGCTAACGGCGGTGGCTATTACCATTACTCTTACGCGGTGGTCCGCGGCTGCGATCGCATCGTGCCGGTCGATGTTTACGTGCCGGGTTGCCCGCCGACGGCCGAGGCTTTGCTCTACGGCATCATCCAATTGCAAAAGAAGATCGCTCGTACGAGCTCGGTGCTGAACCCATGACGATCGAAACCACCGTGCAGGCCATCGAGGCTCGCTTGGGTTCGCAGCTGCGTCGGGTCGAGTCGCTGCCGGATGAAATGGTCTATGAGTGTGACGCCGCGCAGTGGGTCGAGGTCGCGCGCGCGTTGCGGGATGATCCGGCTCTGCGTTTCGAGATGTTGATCGATCTGGCGGGCGTCGACTACTCGGAATTCGGCAAGTCGGAGTGGAAGACGCTCTCGGCGACGGGGTCGGGTTTCTCGCGTGGCGTGAATCGCGGCGCCTTGGCTCAAGTGCGCGAGCACGGTCCGCGCTTTGCGGTCGTGGTGCAGTTACTGTCGATCTCGCGCAATCAGCGTTTGCGTCTGCGCGCCTTCTGCGCCGATGACGCCGAACCCATGATCGACTCGCTCGTGGAGGTTTGGGCGTCTGCGAATTGGTTCGAGCGCGAGGCGTTCGATCTCTTCGGTATTTTGTTTCGAGGGCACCCGGACCTGCGGCGTTTGCTGACGGACTATGGCTTCATCGGACACCCGTTCCGCAAGGACTTCCCGCTGATCGGCAATGTGGAAGTGCGTTACGACCCGATCAAACAACGCGTGGTGTACGAGCCGGTCAGTATCGAGTCGCGCACGCTCGTGCCGCGCGTCATTCGTCACGACAACCGCTACGATCCGGCGCTCGGCGGAAATTGACCCATGCCTGAAATCCAGTCGTACACCATGAACTTCGGGCCGCAGCATCCGGCGGCCCATGGCGTGTTGCGTCTCGTGCTCGAACTCGACGGTGAAGTGATCCAGAAAGCGGATCCGCATATTGGTCTGTTGCACCGGGCCACCGAGAAGTTGGCCGAGTCCAAACCCTTCAATCAATCGATCGGGTACATGGACCGACTCGATTACGTGTCGATGATGTGCAACGAGCACGCCTACGTGATGGCCATCGAGCGTTTGCTCGGTGTGAAGCCGCCGTTGCGTGCGCAGTACATCCGCACCTTGTTCGATGAAATCACGCGTATTTTGAATCACCTCATGTGGCTCGGTGCGCACGGTCTCGATATCGGCGCAATGACCGTGTTCTTGCTGGCGTTCAAAGAACGTGAAGATTTGATGGACTGCTACGAAGCCGTCTCGGGTACGCGCATGCACGCGACCTATTATCGACCCGGCGGAGTTCACCGCGACCTGCCGCTCGAGATGCCGAAGTATCAAGCGTCGCGCTGGCGCTCGCAGAAAGATGCCGATCGTCTCAACGAGGCACGTGCGGGCGGTTTGTTGGAGTTCATCGAGGACTTCACCCGGCGCTTTCCGAAAGCGGTCGACGAGTACGAGACTCTGCTAACCGACAATCGCATCTGGAAGCAGCGCACGGTCAATATCGCCGTGGTGTCGCCGGAGCGAGCGATGCAACTGGGATTCTCAGGTCCGATGCTGCGCGGGTCGGGTGTCGCTTGGGATTTGCGCAAGCAGCAGCCCTATGAGGTGTACGACCAACTCGACTTCGACATCCCGGTCGGTGTGAACGGCGACTGCTACGACCGCTATCTCGTGCGTATCGAGGAGTTGCGTCAGTCGAATCGAATCATCGCGCAGTGCGTCGAGTGGTTGCAGAAGAACCCGGGGCCGGTGATGGTCGCCGATGCCAAAGTGCGCCCGCCGCGTCGCGAGAACATGAAGGGCGACATGGAGTCGCTCATCCACCACTTCAAGCTGATGACCGAGGGTTACTGTGTGCCCGAGGGCGAGACGTACGCCGCCGTGGAAGCGCCGAAAGGGGAGTTCGGCATTTATTTGGTGTCCGACGGAGCGAACAAACCCTATCGCCTCAAGTGTCGTGCGCCGGGTTTCCCGCATCTGGCGTCTCTCGAGGAGATGGTCCAAGGCCACATGCTGGCTGACGTCGTCGCGGTGATTGGCACGCAGGACATCGTCTTTGGAGAGATTGATCGATGAGCGCTCCCCATCAGGTAACGACCAGTGATGGTCGAGTGTTCGAGCCGGGTGATGGCCCGAACGTGGCTTTGCTCAGCGAGCACACGCGGCACGAGATCGACGCGTGGCTTGCGCGTTTTCCGGAGGGGCGTCAGCGATCCGCTACGCTGTCGGCCTTGCGTTTCGCACAGGAACAAAACCAAGGATTTTTGACGCCCGCGTTGATGGATGCGGTCGCCGAGTATCTACGACTGCCGTCGATTCAAGTCTACGAAGTCGCGACCTTTTATTCGATGTTCGAGACGCACGAGTGTGGTCGGCATCACGTGAGCGTCTGCACCAACATCAGCTGTTGGCTCAACGGCGGTGAAGACATCCTCGCGCACTGCGAGCGCAAGCTCGGCATCAAAGTCGGTGAGAGCACGCCGGACAAGCGCATCTTCCTGAAGCGGGAAGAGGAGTGTCTCGCCGCTTGCACGGGCGCCCCGATGATGATGGTCGATCACAACTTCCATGAATTTCTCACGCCCGAAAAAGTCGACAAAATCCTGGATGACTTGACATGAGTGCACACGACACTTGGCGCGATCGCATGAACTTGGTGGTGTTCGAGCCGCTCGCTCTCGATCAGCCGTGGACGCTCGAGAGCTACCTCAAGATCGGCGGTTATTCGTCCTGGAAGAAAATCCTCGCCGGTGAAATCACGCGCGAGCAGGTCATCGAAGCCGTCAAGGCGAGCGGCCTGCGCGGCCGCGGTGGTGCGGGCTTTCCGACCGGCACCAAATGGTCGTTCATGCCGCGCAACGCGCCGATCCAAAAATATGCCGTGTGCAATTCGGACGAGAGCGAGCCTGGCACCTGTCACGATCGCGACATCCTACGGTTCAATCCGCACTCGCTTGTCGAGGGAATGGCGATCGGTGGTTACGCGATGGGCGCCACCGTCGGCTACAACTACATCCGTGGCGAGTTTTTGGGCGAGCCCGTGCCGCGCTTCGAAGCGGCGGTGAAAGAGGCGTACGAGGCGGGGCTGCTCGGCAAGAACGTGCAGGGCTCGGGCATCGACTTCGATCTCTACACCTTCGTCGGTGCGGGTGCCTACATCTGCGGCGAGGAGACCGCACTGCTCGAGTCGCTCGAGGGCAAGCAAGGTAAACCCCGTTTCAAGCCGCCGTTCCCGGCGGCCTTTGGTTTGTATGGCAAACCGACGACCATCAACAACACGCAGAGCTACGCCTCGGTGCCAACGATCTTGCGCAAGGGGCCCGAGTGGTTTGCGCAGCTCGGCACGACCAATGCCGGTGGCACGGTGATCTTCTCGGTGTCGGGCCACGTCAACAAACCCGGCAACTTCGAACTACCGCTCGGTATCGCCTTCAAAGATTTGCTCGAGATCGCCGGTGGCGTCCGCGGTGGGCGCAAGTTAAAGGCGGTTATCCCGGGCGGATCCTCGGTCAAGGTTGTGCCGGGTGACGTCATGATGGGCGTCAACATGGATTACGACTCGCTACGGGCAGTCGGCTCGTCGGTGGGCTCGGCGGCTGTCATCGTCATGGACGAGACCACCTGCATGGTGCGTGCACTGGAGCGTATTTCGCGCTTTTACAAATCCGAGTCTTGTGGACAGTGCACGCCTTGTCGCGAGGGCACCGGTTGGTTGAATCGGGTGCTCAAACGCATCGTCGCAGGGCAGGGTCGCATGGAAGACCTGCAGCTATTGATCGACGTTGCCAACCGTATCGAGGGGCACACCATCTGCGCTTTGGGTGATGCGGCGGCTTGGCCGGTACAGAGCTTCGTCACGAAGTTCCGTCACGAATTCGAATACATGATCCAGCACGGTGGGCGCAGCCTCGTGGATGGAACCAAGGAGGCGGCGTAAGCCGCGCGCGCGAAGATGGCAGCGAATCCGCAGGACGATTTCGTCAACGTTGAAGTTGACGGCAAGCCCGTCAAAGCGCGCAAGGGTGCGATGATCATCCACGTCACGGATGCGCACGAGGCGTACGTGCCGCGTTTCTGTTACCACGACAAGCTGCCGGTGGCGGCCAACTGCCGCATGTGTCTCGTCGAAGTGGAGAAGGCGCCGAAGCCCTTGCCGGCCTGCGCGACACCGGTCGCCGAAGGCATGAAGATCTTCACCAAGTCGAAGGTGGCCATTGGTGCGCAGAAGGCGACGATGGAGTTTCTGCTCATCAATCATCCGCTCGATTGCCCGATCTGCGATCAGGGTGGCGAGTGCGAGTTGCAGGATCTCGCGGTCGGTTTTGGTCGCGACATCGCACGTTTCGACGAGCGCAAGCGCGTCGTCAAGGACAAGAGCCTCGGACCGCTCGTCTCCACCGACATGACGCGTTGCATCCATTGCACGCGCTGCGTTCGGTTCGGACAGGAGATTGCAGGTATCCCCGAGCTCGGCACGACGGGTCGTGGCGAGAACATGGAGATCGGCACGTACATCGAGAAGAGCGTGGATCACGAGCTCTCGGGCAACATCATCGACTTGTGCCCGGTCGGAGCGTTGAATTCCAAGCCGTTCCGCTACCAGGGGCGCTCGTGGGAGATGTCGCAGGTGCCGTTCGTGGCGCCGCACGATGGGCTCGGCAGCAACCTCTTCGGACACGTGTTGCGCGGCAAGCTCAAGCGCGTCGTACCGCGAGCTAACGACGACATCAACGAGACCTGGATCTCCGATCGCGATCGCTACAGCTACGAAGGCGTGCACGCCGCCGATCGACTCGCAAAACCCATGCTCAAGCAAGACGGGCAATGGCAGGAAGTGTCTTGGGAAGTGGCGCTACAGGCGGCCGCTCGCGGCTTGCAGGCGGCCGGCAACCAGCTTGGCACCTTGATCCATCCGTCTTCCACGACGGAAGAGGCGTACCTCGCTGCCAAGCTCACGCGGGCCTTGGGTTCGTCGAATGTCGATCACCGTTTGCGGCAGCGCGATTTCCGCGATGCGGCGGCCGATGCGCGGCAGCCGGCTTTGGGTATGCCGATCGCCGAGGTCGATGCGGTCTCCGGTGCGCTCGTCATCGGTGCGAATTTGCGCGCGGAGTTGCCACTGCTTGCGCATCGATTGCGCAAAGCGGCGATCAAGGCGGGTGCCAAAGTGGCCTTCGTCGACACCATCGCTCGCGAGTATCGTTTCCCCGTTGCCGTTCAAATTGCGTCGGAACCGGCGCATTGGGCGCAGCAGTTGGCCGGTGTCCTTGCCGCTGTCATCGAGAAGGCGGGTGTGCAGGTCGGCGATGACTATTCGACGCTGTTGCGCGGCGTCGCGGCAACGGCGGAGCAACGGGCAGCCGCGGAGGCCTTGCTCACCGGTTCAAAACGAGTCGTGTGGCTAGGCGCGCTGGCGTTACGTCATCCCGCATGGGCGGATCTGCGTTCGCTCGCGGTCGAGATCGGGCGGGTCGCGGGCGCGACGCTGGCGGTGCTCGCCGAAGGTGGGAACGCGGCCGGTGCCTCACTTGCCGGCGCGTTGCCGCATCGCGTGGCGGGTGGAGCGACCGCGGACGCGATCGGTCTGCATGCCAGCGCGATGCTCGAGTCTCCACAACGGGCGTATCTGCTCGTCGGCGCCATCGAACCGCAGCACGATTTGGCCGCTCCGGCCGTCGCGGAGTCGGCGTTCGATGCAGCGGCTTGTGTGGTCGCGTTGACGCCGTATGCCTCCAAAGAATTGTTGGCGCGTGCGCACGTGTTACTGCCGATCGGCAGTTTCGCCGAGACCTCGGGCAGCTACGTGAATCTCGATGGTCGTTGGCAGTCGCAGGCGGCGGTCTCCAAGTTGCCGGGCGAAGCTCGGCCCGCGTGGAAAGTGCTGCGTGTGCTTGGCAACCTGCTCGAGTTGTCTGGCTTCGAGCAGGAGAGCTCCGAAGCGGTTCGGGGCGAGTTGCAGACGATCATCGCGAGCACTGCGGGCGCAGCCGCTCCCGTTGTGATCGTGACGACCCACGTGCCGGCGATCGCGGCCGTTAGCGGGTCGGCGGAGCTGGAGATCAGCGATCTCGATGTACCGATGTATGCGATCGATGCGGTGCTGCGTCGCAGCCCGGCTCTGCAGCAAACTGGGATCGCGCGTCGTGCCGCCGAGGGGGCAGGGCAGTGACGGACTTCATCCTGAACACGTGGGCCACGCTGCCATCGTACGTTCGCTCGACGTTTTGGATTCTCGTGGTGACGGTGGCGGTGATTCTCTCGGTGGCGTTCACGACACTCTGGGAGCGCAAGGTGATCGGCTGGATGCAGCTGCGCAAGGGTCCCAATCGAGTCGGCAGTATCTTCGGTTTGGTCCCGGGCATCTTTCAGCCCTTTGCGGACGTCATCAAACTGCTGCTGAAAGAAGTCGTCATCCCGTCGGCCTCGAACAAGTGGTTGTTCCGGATCGCACCGGCGATCACCTTAATTCCCGCTTTCGCCGCGTGGGCCGTGGTGCCACTCGATCCGAACCTCGTCATCGCCGATATCGACGCTGGGTTGCTGTACGTTTTGTCGCTAACGTCGGTCGGTGTCTACGGCGTCATCCTCGCGGGCTGGGCGGCGAACTCCAAGTACGCATTTTTGGGTGCGATGCGCTCGGCCGCCCAGGTGGTCGCCTACGAAATCGCGATGGGCTTTGCGCTGGTTGGCGTGGTGATGGCAGCGGGAACGCTCAACTTGGGTGACATCGTCCGTGCGCAAGCCGGTGGTGTCTCCAATTGGTTTGCGATCTGGCTCTTCCCGCTGTTCGTCGTCTATCTCATCTCGGGCGTGGCTGAAACCAACCGTGCGCCGTTCGATGTGGCCGAGGGCGAATCCGAAATCGTCGCGGGTTTCCATGTCGAATATTCGGGCATCGCCTTCGCGCTGTTCTTCCTCGCCGAATACGCCAACATGATCCTCATCTCGGCGTTGACGGCGGTGTTTTTCTTAGGCGGTTGGCTGAGCCCCTTCGAGGGCTTGCTCGGTGCGTTGCATCCGCTCGGTGAGCCGGGCTTTCATTGGCTGTTCGCCAAGCTCTTCTTCTTCCTGACCTGCTTCATGTGGTATCGCGCCACGTTCCCTCGTTATCGCTATGACCAGATCATGCGTCTGGGCTGGAAGATTCTCATTCCAGTCACGCTGGTTTGGATCGTCGTGCTCGGGGTGATGGTGCACTTGCAGGTCGGCCCCTGGGCCGCGTGATCGTCAACGGACACAACTTCATGGCTCTTCACAGTATCGTCAAGACCTTCCTGCTCACCGAACTGCTCACGGGCTTGTCGGTGACGGCGCGCACGCTCTTTCGTAAAAAAGTCACGGTCAACTATCCGGAAGAGAAGACGCCGCAGTCGCCGCGCTTCCGTGGCTTGCACGCGTTGCGTCGCTACTCCAACGGTGAAGAGCGTTGCATCGCCTGCAAGCTGTGCGAGGCCGTGTGCCCCGCGCTCGCCATCACGATCGAGTCCGATGTGGCTGCCGATGGCACCCGTCGTACCACGCGTTACGACATCGACCTCTTCAAGTGTATCTACTGCGGTTTCTGCGAAGAGGCCTGTCCCGTCGATGCCATCGTCGAGACGCGTATCCACGAGTACCACATGGAAAGTCGTGGCGAGAACATCATGACCAAAGACAAGCTGCTCGCCGTCGGTGAGCGCTATGCCGCGCTGATCGATGCCGACAAGGCTGCCGACGCGCGTTATCGCTGACCGGGGGACGACAGGGTGTTGGTGCAACTGCTTTTCTACGGATTCTCGGCTATCCTCATTGCGGCGGCGCTCGGCGTGATCGTGGCGCGCAACCCCGTCTACTCGGCGTTGTCGTTGGTGCTCGCCTTCTTCACGAGTGCGGCGCTGTGGTTGCTGATCGAGGCGGAGTTCCTCGCCATCGTGCTGGTGCTCGTTTATGTCGGTGCGGTGATGGTGCTCTTTCTCTTCGTCGTGATGATGCTCGACATCAATGTCGAGGAGATCAAACGTGGTGTGACGCGCTATGCCGGGCTCGGCTGGTTCATCGCCTTTGCCGTCATCGCGCAGATGGTGGCCGTATTTTGGTTCCGTGGTTTCGGTATCGACGCGACGCAGGGCATGGCACCGCTACCCGCGGATCACAGCAACACGCGAGCCCTCGGTGAAGTGCTGTACACCCAGTATGTTTATCCGTTCGAGTTGGCCGCCATGGTGCTGCTCGTGGCCATCATCGCGGCGATCACACTGACGATGCGCAAGCGCCCAGGCCTGAAGCCGCAGGATGTAGCCAAACAAGTCGCCGTGCGTCGTGAAGATCGAGTGCGCCTCGTGAAGGGGGTTGGGCCGAAGACCGATCCGGCGCCGGAGGGCGACACATGATCACCCTGCAGCACATGCTGACCTTGTCGGCGATTCTGTTTTCCTTGTCGATCGCCGGTATCTTCCTCAATCGCAAGAATGTGATCTTGCTGTTGATGTGCATCGAGTTAATGTTGCTCGCGGTCAACTTCAGCTTCGTGTCGTTCTCGCGTTATCTCGGCGATCTCGACGGACAGGTCTTCGTCTTCTTCGTGCTGACGGTGGCCGCTGCGGAATCGGCGATCGGTCTGGCCATCCTCGTCGTGCTGTTCCGTGAGCGTCGCAGCATCAACGTCGAAGATCTCGACACCCTGAAGGGCTGAGTCACATGGATCCGAACGTACTGCTTGCCATCCCGTTGTTGCCGCTCGCGGCGGCCATCATCGCCGGGCTCTTCGGCAAGCTCATCGGTCGGACGGCGGCGCATGTGGTCACCATCGCCGCCGTCGGTGTCTCGTTCCTGTTGAGTGCGCAGGTCGCTTGGCAGCTGATCAGTGGCGAGGTGGGTGTCTATAACGACTCCGTCTACACCTGGCTCGTGAGCGATGGCATCCGGATGGAGGTCGGCTTTTTGGTCGATCAACTATCGGTTCTGATGATGTGCGTGGTGACGTTCGTGTCATTCTGCGTGCACGTCTACACCATCGGCTACATGCACGAAGACCCGGGCTACCAACGGTTCTTCTCGTACATTTCGCTCTTCACCTTCGCGATGCTCATGCTCGTGATGTCTAACAACTTCCTGCAGTTGTTCTTCGGCTGGGAAGCGGTGGGCGTGGTGTCGTACTTGCTCATCGGCTTCTGGTACACGCGACCTAGCGCGATCTTCGCCAACATGAAGGCCTTCCTCGTCAACCGAGTCGGCGATTTCGGTTTCGTGCTCGGGATCGCGGGTGTCGTCTACTACACCGGCTCGCTCGATTACCGCGCAGCGTTCGAGGCTGCGCCGATGTTGGCCGCGGCCGAATTCGCCCTAAGTGACACGTGGACGGTCTCGGCGATCACGTTGATCTGCATCCTGCTCTTCATCGGGGCCATGGGTAAGTCGGCGCAGGTGCCGTTGCACGTGTGGTTGCCGGATTCGATGGAAGGTCCGACGCCGATTTCGGCGCTGATTCACGCCGCCACGATGGTGACCGCGGGTATTTTCATGGTGGCGCGCTTCTCGCCGCTCTTCGAGCAGAGCGAGGCCGCGCTTTCGTTCGTGCTCGTCATCGGCGCCACGACCGCGCTCTTCATGGGCTTCCTCGGCATCGTCAACAACGACATCAAGCGGGTGGTGGCGTATTCCACCCTCTCGCAGCTCGGCTACATGACCGTGGCACTCGGTGCATCGGCTTATGGCGCCGCGATCTTTCACTTGATGACGCACGCTTTTTTCAAGGCGCTGCTGTTCTTGGCTGCGGGTTCAGTGATCATCGGCATGCATCACGAGCAGGACATGCGCAAGATGGGCGGGCTCGCCAAGGTGATGCCCATCACCGCCATCACCTGTTGGGTTGGCGCGCTGGCGCTGATCGGTACGCCGTTCCTGTCGGGCTTTTACTCCAAAGATTTCATCATCGAGTCGGTGCACGAGGCGGACCGTTGGGGCGCCACCTATGCCTACTGGTGCGTGTTGATCGGCGTTTTCGTCACCGCCTTCTACACCTTTCGGATGATCTTCATGACCTTCCACGGTGCGCCGCGCTGGGCGGCGGGTGAGGGGGCTCATGCGAGTCACGACCACGCACATGACGACCACGCTCACGGTCATCACGGCGGCACTCCGCACGAGAGTCCGTGGGTGGTGACGCTGCCGCTCGTGCTGCTTGCAATTCCGTCGCTCGCGATCGGCTATCTCACCGTGCAGCCGATTCTCTTCGGTGGTTTCTTCGGTGAGGCGATCCAAGTGCTTCCCGATAACGATGTGTTGGCATCGCTGGCCGGTCATTTCCACGACCCGGCCTCGTTCGCGCTTGAGGCGGTGAAGCATCCGCCGTTGTGGCTCGCGCTCGCAGGCGTCCTCGCCGCGTGGTACCTCGTGCTCAAAAATCCGAGCGCTGCCACCGGCATCGCCAAGGCGCTGACACCGCTACGTCGCGTCCTCGATAACAAGTACTACTTCGACTGGTTCAACGAGAACGTGCTGTCGGCGGGAAGCCGTCTGCTCGGTCGTGTCTTCTGGAAGGCGGGCGACCAAACGGTCATCGACGGCGCGCTCGTCAACGGCTCAGCGCAGTTGGTGGCGACCCTCGCGGGTGTCGTGCGGCGACTGCAAACAGGTTATCTCTACTCCTACGCGTTCTGGATGACCATCGGCCTTGCGCTGCTGCTGGCTTGGTTCCTGATCCTCGCGTGATGCTCGGCGGAAAATGACCATGCAGGATTCAGGATTGTTGTCGCTACTCGTCTGGTTGCCGATCATCGGCGGCCTCGTCGTGCTGGCGCTCGGCGAGTCACGGGTGGCACTCGGACGCTGGGTGGCGCTCGCGACCTCGCTCGTGGCGCTCGCGCTATCGGTACCCTTGTATCAGGGCTTCGACACCACGACGGCCGCGTTTCAGTTCGTCGAGCAACTGCCGTGGATCCCGGCGTTCAACGCCACGTATCACTTGGGCGTCGATGGCATCTCGCTACCGCTGATTTTGCTCACGACGTTCATCACCGTGCCGATCCTCATCGCCGCTTGGACGGTGATCGAACAGCGCGCAGCGCAATATTTCGCTGCCTTCCTCATCCTCGAAGGATTGATGGTCGGGGTGTTCACGGCGCTCGATGCGCTGCTGTTTTATTTCTTTTGGGAAGCGATGCTGATCCCGATGTTCCTGATCATCGGCATCTGGGGTGGGCCGCGACGCGTCTACGCGACGATCAAGTTCTTTCTCTACACCTTCCTGGGATCGGTGTTCATGTTGATCGCCATGATCTACATGTACGTCCAGGCGGGCACCTACGACATCGCGACCTTCCATGATCTGCCGCTCACGATGACCGAGCAGTATTGGATTTTCCTCGCATTCTTCGCCGCCTTCGCGGTGAAGATTCCGATGTTTCCGGTGCACACCTGGTTGCCGGACGCGCACGTCGAGGCACCGACCGGCGGATCGGTCGTCTTGGCGGCGATCATGCTCAAGATGGGCGGTTATGGCTTCTTGCGGTTTTCTTTGCCGGTCACGCCGGATGCCGCACGCGAACTCGACATGCTGATCATCGTGTTGTCGCTGATCGCCGTGGTGTATATCGGATTTGTCGCGCTCGTGCAGAGCGACATGAAAAAGCTGATCGCGTATTCGTCCATCGCACACATGGGTTTCGTGACGTTGGGTAGTTTCCTCGTGTTCGACATCGCCGCGAATTCCAGCGATCTGCGCGGCGCAGGCATGGGGATCGATGGCGCTATGGTGCAGATGGTGTCGCACGGTCTGATCTCGGGTGCGATGTTCCTCTGTGTGGGGGTGCTGTACGACCGACTGCACAGCCGAGAGATTTCCGCTTACGGTGGTGTGATCAACCGCATGCCGATGTTCGGTGCGTTCATGGTGCTCTTTGCGATGGCGAACTCCGGTCTGCCGGGCACCTCGGGTTTCGTGGGTGAGTTCCTCGTCATCATCGCGAGCTTCAAGGCGAACTTCTGGTATGCCTTCCTCGCAGCGACGACTTTGATTTTGGGAGCCGCCTACACTTTGTGGCTCGTCAAGCGGGTCATCTTCGGCCCGGTCGCCAACGACGGCGTGGCGGCACTCGATGATCTGAACGGCCGCGAATTTCTCATCCTCGGCGTGCTGGCCGCGGCGGTGCTGTTGCTCGGCATCTGGCCGGCGCCCTTGCTCGAGCTGATGCAGGCCTCGGTGCAGCACCTCGTTGAGCAGATCGTCACCAGCAAGTTGCCGTTCTGAGGGAAAACGCCATGACACCGACATTGACCCTCGAATCCGTGCTGCCGGCACTGCCGGAGATCTATCTCGCCATCGCCATTTGCATGGTGCTGCTCGTGGATGTGTTCGCCGGACGCGCCGCGCCGCGTGTGACGCCGACGTTGACTTTGCTGGTTCTGGCAGCGGGGGCAGCTCTCTTGTTGACCTTCGCGCAGGTGCCCTCGAGCGTCGAGTTGTTCTCCGGCATGTATGTCACGGATCCACTGGCAAATTTGTTGAAGTTGCTCGCGATGCTGTTCGTGGCCGTCTCGTTGCTTTATTCGCGACACTATCTGGAAACACGCGGCCTGCTGAAAGGCGAGTACTACGTGCTGGTCTTGACGGCGCTGCTCGGTATTTTCGTGATGATTTCCGCGGGCAGTTTGCTCACCCTGTACATCGGCGTGGAGTTGCTGGCGCTCTCGCTCTATGCGCTCGTGGCCTTCGATCGCGACAACGGCGTCGCGGCCGAGTCAGCGATGAAGTACTTCGTGCTCGGCGCGATTGCGTCAGGTTGTCTGCTCTATGGTATGTCGTTGGTTTACGGCTTGGGCGGCAGTCTGCTGTTCAGCGAATTGGCCGTTGCGTTGCAAGGGCCGGCGAGCCTCGGGCTCATCATGGGGGTGGTGTTCCTCGTGGTGGGTGTCGCCTTCAAGTTTGGCGCTGTGCCGTTCCACATGTGGGTTCCGGACGTGTATCACGGCGCGCCCTCGTCGGTGACGCTCTTCGTCGCCACCGCACCGAAGATCGCCTCGTTCGCGCTCGCATTCCGTTTGCTTGCGGGTGGCCTTGAGGGTATCAGTGAGACTTGGACGCAGATGCTCGCCATCGTGGCGGTGCTGTCGGCCTTGGTGGGTAATGTCGTTGCGATTGCCCAGACCAATCTCAAGCGTATGCTCGCGTATTCCGCCATCGGCAATGTTGGATTTATTTTGCTCGGTTTCGTCGCTGGAACGGAGCAGGGCTACGAGGCGGCGCTTTACTACACCATCGCCTACGTCATCATGACGCTCGGCTCCTTCGGCGTGATTTTGCTGGCGAGTCGTGCCGGCTTCGAGGCCGACGAATTGGATCACTTCAAGGGTTTGCATGCGCGTGATCCGCTGCTGGCCTTGATGATGATGTGCCTGATGTTCTCGACGGCGGGTATTCCACCGTTCGTCGGTTTTTGGGCCAAGCTGCAAATCTTTGAAGCGCTCTGGGCCAGCAATCACCTCGCGCTCGTCGTCTTCGCCGCGGCGGTTTCGGTGATCGGCGTGTTCTACTATTTGCGCGTCGTGAAAATCATGTATTTCGACGCACCGGGCGATCTGCCGACCACCGAGCGTCACACCGGCGTTCGACTGGCCTTGGGCTTGAATGCCTTGGCCGTGCTCGTGCTCGGACTCTTCCCGCAGTCGTTGTTGAGCCTCTGCGAACAAGTGTTGAGCTAAGAGGCACTTAGGGGTATAGTTCCGCCCCCTCCTGGTGCGGGGTGGAGCAGTCTGGCAGCTCGTCGGGCTCATAACCCGAAGGTCGTAGGTTCAAATCCTACCCCCGCTACCAATTTCATCGGACCCCTCAGACGAGCCTTTCGGGGGGGTTGTCACGACGTGATCTGCATCGCGACTCGATTTCCAAGGTCCTATTGCCACTGATCCCGCGATGACTGCCAACGAACAAACTGATCTGACTTTCGCCGAACTCGGTCTGAATCCCGCGTTGGTTTCTGCGCTCACTGCCGTGGGCTACGAGACGCCGTCGCCCATTCAGCGCGCCACGATCCCGGTGTTGCTCGAAGGTCGCGATCTCATTGGGCAAGCGCAGACCGGCACCGGTAAGACCGCCGCCTTTGCCCTGCCGGTGTTGTCGCAAATCGATGTGGCACGGCGCGAACCGCAGGCTCTGGTGCTGGTTCCTACCCGCGAGCTTGCGATTCAGGTTGCCGAGGCCTGTCAAAAATATGCGAGCCACATGCCGGGTCTGCATGTGCTACCCATCTACGGTGGGCAGAGCTATACCCCGCAATTGAATGCCTTGCGCCGCGGCGTGCACATCGTGGTGGCGACACCGGGTCGCGTGATCGACCACCTCGAACGAGGGACACTCGATCTGAAGACCATTCGTCACGTCGTGCTCGACGAGGCCGATGAGATGCTGCAGATGGGCTTCGTCGATGCGATCGATCACATTCTGGGTCTCGTGCCTGCCGAGCGACAAGTGGTGCTGTTTTCGGCCACGTTGCCGACGCAGATCAAGCGAATTGCGCAGAAACATTTGCGCGACCCGCGCGAGATCACCGTCAAATCCAAGACCGCAACCGCAGCGAACATCCGGCAGCGTTATTGGTTGGTCGCCGGCATACACAAGCTCGATGCGCTGACGCGACTGCTCGAGGTCGAGACCTTCGATGCGATGCTCGTGTTTGCCCGCACCAAGCAATCTACGGTCGAGCTCGTCGAGAAACTGGAAGCGCGCGGCTTCGCAGCGGCCGCGTTGAACGGCGATATCCTGCAAGCGCAGCGCGAGCGAACCATCGCGGCATTGAAGAGCGGCAAGATCGATATCGTGGTGGCGACCGACGTCGCCGCACGTGGTATCGACGTCGAGCGCATCACGCACGTGGTCAACTTCGACGTGCCTTACGATAGTGAGTCGTACGTGCATCGCATCGGTCGTACCGGTCGTGCCGGGCGTTCGGGCGAGGCGATTCTGTTCATCTCGGCGCGCGAGCGGAACATGCTGCGCATCATCGAGCGCGCCACGCGTCAGCCGATCGAGCCGATGGCGCTGCCGACCGTTCAAGAGGTCAACGCTCGTCGTGCCGAAAAGTTCAAAAAAGAGCTGAGCACGATGCTCGAGTCGCAAGAGCTTTCGGCCTACCGCGGCGTCATCGAAGAGTTCGTCCGCGAGAGTGGCGCGGACGTGTTCGACGTCGCTGCCGCACTCGCGTCCTTGGCAAAGTCAGGGCGTTCGCTGTTCGTCACCAAGCGCGTGGAAACTAGCGAAGAGACGCCCAACACGATGCGCGAGAGCATCGAGCGCAAAGCTTCAAGACCGCGTCGCCCCGAAGGTCCGCAGGCATTCTTCCGCCTCGAGGTGGGTCGCCGTCACGGCGTGCAGCCCGGCAACATCGTCGGCGCCTTGGCGCACGAGGGCGACATGCATGGCAGCGAGATCAATGGCATCGACATCCGCGATGATCACACCATCGTGCGTCTGCCGGCGCAAATCCCCGATCACGTCTTGACGCATCTCGCCGGGATCGTGGTGCGCGGGCAGCCGCTTGCGATCAAGCGCATCAAGGGCGATACCATGAAGGGCGGTAAAAAGCACCGCGGCGCGCGCTACTAGTCGCGGCGGAAAACGACCAAATGGTCGTTAGCGAGGCGAAATCCCAACGTCTCACCCACATGATGAT
The DNA here is from genome assembly GCA_945873095.1 of Klebsiella pneumoniae. Lineage (GTDB taxonomy): Bacteria > Pseudomonadota > Gammaproteobacteria > Steroidobacterales > Steroidobacteraceae > UBA964. Next base: position 23,431 of record CAMCBU010000026.1, read on the forward strand.
CGTGATGGGAGGGTGCTAATGCCAATACGCGCAGACCGCTCGGCAGTTGCACCGTGTAGAGACAGTCGGCGCCTCTGAAGACCCGCGCGACGATGCGCCCCTCTGTGGGTGAGTGGTCGTCATGCAGCAAATCATCGGGTCTTAGCAGCAGGTCGGCTGAGCCTTCGGCCTCCGGATCTTCGATCGCTCCGAGCTCAGTGTGCCAAAAACCGTCTTTGCCGATCGCGGGGAGCATCACGCCATCACCAATGAACTCCGCGACGGCTCGGGTGCGGGGTCGGTGATACACATCGTACGGCGTATCCCATTGTTCCAATCGACCGTCGCTCATGTATCCCAAACGATCGGCTAGACCAAAAGCATCGTGTTGGTCGTGGGTGACCACCAACGTCGTGATGCAGAGCCGCTTGAGCAAAGCGCGCAGCTCGCCCACCAGTTCGGTTCGCAGCCGCGCATCCAGATTCGAGAACGGTTCGTCCATCAATAGCAGATCGGGTTGCGGCGCGAGTGAGCGGGCGATCGCGACGCGTTGTTGTTGGCCACCGGAGAGATCCTGCGGCAGGCGTTGTTCGAGGCCCCTCAGTCCGAGCAAAGCCAGCATATCGGCGACGCGAGACTCGCGTTGCTCGCGCGCGAGCTTGCGCAAGCCAAAGCGAATGTTGTCGGCCACGCTCAAGTGCGGAAACAGGGCGTTGTCTTGCATGACGTAGCCGACCCGACGTGCTTCGGCGCCGAGGCAGTGCTCAGCGGACGACACGACGCGATCGCCGAGTCGGATTTCACCGCGCGTGATCGACTCGAGGCCGGCGATGCATCGCAGAGTGGTCGTTTTGCCGCAGCCACTTGCCCCGACGAGAACGCCGATATCGCCCGCTGCCAGTTGCAGCGCGACGCCGCGCAGGATTTCAGTGGCCTCCCGACGGAAGTGCAGATCGCGAAGTTCAAGTCGCATGAGGCATTTTTCCTGCTAGCCATTTCAGCGGCCAAAGTCCGGCGAGCACGAGAGCGAGCGCCGGTACCGCCGCGCGCTCCCATTCACCCTCGGAGGTCAGTTCGAACACGCGTATCGCCAAGGTCTCGAAACCGAAGGGGCGCGTCAGCAGGGTGATCGGTAATTCTTTCATCAGATCGACGAAGGTCAGCACGAAGGCGGCGGCGACACTGCCTTTGAGCAAAGGCCAATGAATATGTTGCCAGCGCTCGAGGGGGCGACTGCCGAGCAGCAAGGCGGACTCATCGAGGGCCGATGGCAGTCTCGCGAGGCCCGCGGCCATCGGAGCATGACCGACTGCAAAGAAACGGGTGAGGTAGGCCACGAACAGGACGCACAGCGTCCCTTGCAACCACGGCAAGGCTTGCGTCAAAGGTGCAAACAAGCCCACGGCCAACACGGCTCCGGGTATGGCATAGCCTGCGGTGGCGAACGGGGCGACGCCGCGCGCGACCCAGCCGACGGCTTTGCGTCGCGCGTATACGAATAGGGTGCTGATCGACACGATCAGTAAAGCACCGAGGCCGGCTAGCGCGAGGCTGCGAAGGAGATAGCCCCAGTAGCGCGCATCGAGATCTGCCGTCAGATGGGCGCTCGCCCACGACAGCAGGTGCGCGACGGGCCACGCGAAGGCGATGCCGAGCACGCTGCTGGCGAACAGGGTGGCCAGAGCTGCCGTTAGCGCGGGCAGTCGTCGGCGTTGCAGAACGAGGCCGCTTGCCTCGCGCGTACGCACCCACGAGCGAGCGCGGTGCTCAAGTGCCAGCAGCAACAAGGCCACGAGCACCAGCAAGCCTGCGACCTGCTGGGCCGTCACCAAAGAAAACATGCCATACCACGCGCGATAGAGAGCGGTGGTGAGAGTGTCGACATTCAGTGCTGCAACCACCCCAAAATCAGCGAGCGTTTCCATGGCCACGAGGGCGGTGGCGGCCAACACGGCAGGGACCACCAGCGGCACGAGCACCTCGCGGGTTGCCTGCAAACGGCGACGCCCGAGTAACGAGGCGGCTTCGAGATACCGTTGGGCCGCGGTTTCGAAAGCGACTCGCGCGATCAAATACACGTAGGGGAACAGCGTAAGAACGAGCACCAAAGCGGCGCCACCCAACGAGCGGATCGATGGCCACTGCCAGCCGAACTGCTCGCGCAGCCAACTGTAGAGCGGGCTCGAGTAGTCGAGACTCCCGGCGAAAACCGCTGCCAGCACGTATCCTGGGATCGACAGCGGCAGCAACAAGCTCCAAGAGAAAAATGCGCGACCTGGAAACTCGCACAGCGCGACGAGTGCGGCAAGCGCGGTGCCCAGAAGTGCCGCGCCCACTGCAACGGTCATCATGAGGATGAGTGTGTTACGAGCGGCATCGGGCAGCAGGTAACGCCATTGATGTTGCAACGTATCGCCGGCGGGCGTGAGCCAAGCCGCGGCAAGCCCGAGCAACACCACGACTGCCGGTGCGGCCGCCAACAAAATCACGAACGAGGCGCGCCAGCGCGCGAGCATCACCGCCAGCCGGCGCGATCCATCACGCGCACCGCTGTAGCTTGTCGACGACCGGCTTCGACGATATTGATGCGACTTGGCGTGAAGCTACCCCAGCTGCGAACGAGCGGATCGATCTCGACGTTCGGGTTGACCGGGTATTCCATGTTCGACCCGGCGAACAGTCGTTGCGCTTCGCCGGCGGATAGCCATTCGAGCAAGGTTTGCGCAGCGGCAGGATTGCGGGCGTGACGCGTGATGCCAGCGCCGCTGACGTTGACATGCGTGCCGTCACCGCGCTGGTTCGCCCAAAATACTTTGACCGGAAACTCCGGTTGCCTCTGCAGCATACGACCGAGGTAGTAAGTGTTGACGATACCCACGTCGCACTGACCAGCGGCGATGGCTTCAATGACCTGATTGTCGTTGGCAAAAGGCGGCGCCGCGAGATTGGCGACCCAGCCGCGTAGCGTCGTTTCGGTCGCGGCCTCGCCGCGCGCCTTGATCATCATCGCCACGAGGGATTGGTTGTAGACCTTCTTCGAGCTGCGCAGGCACAGGCGAGCTTTCCAAACGGGATCCGCCAGCGCTTCATAGGTGCTGAGCAGGCGCGGATCGACGCGGCTCGGGTGATAGACGATGGTGCGTGCCCGTTGCGACAAGCCGACCCAGCGGTTGCCCGGATCGCGCAAGGTCGCCGGGACGTTGGCTTCGAGTATCTTTGAGCGGGTGGGTCGCAGCAGGCCTCGGTTGGAGGCATTCCAGAGTTCGCCCGCATCGACCGTCATGAGCAGATCCGCCGGACTGTTCTTCCCCTCGGCGGCGAGTCGCTCGATCAGCACGGCTGCATCAGCCGTCGTGAAACGGACCGGGATGCCGGTCTCGGCGGTGAACCGGTCGAAAATCGGCTTGATCAACTGTTCGTTGCGCGCCGAATAAACCACCACGGGTTCGGCTGCGTTCGCCGCCGGGGACGCCACCGCGGCGAACAGCCCGAGCGCAGCGAGGACGGTGGACAAAACGTGGGTGCAGCTGCCAAATCGCATGGGAGAAAATCCGCAGTTAAGAATCATTCGCAATTATGGGTCAGCGCTCGGAGCGTCGCAAGCCGGTTCGGTTTTGCCATAATCGGGCCATGAAAAGCCTACTGCTAGCCGTTGCGGCCGCCTTCGGACTGTCCCTCCCCACGCTGTTGATCGCGGCGACGGTGTCGTCGTCGAGCGCGATCACCCACGAGGATCTCTGGCTGATGAAACGGGTCGGCTCGCCCGCGGTGAGCCCGGATGGGCGTTGGGCGGTGTTCGCCGTGACGGAACCCGCCTACGACGAAAAGGCGCAGGTGTCGGATTTGTGGATCGTCGCGACCGCGGCCGATCGCGATGGCCAGTCGCCGGCGCCGCGACGGCTGACCGGAACGGCCGGTGGTGAGAGCGGCGTCGATTGGAGCTCGGACAGTCGGCGTCTGGTGTTTTCGGCGAGGCGCGAAGGCGATGAGGCGGCTCAACTCTATCTACTCGATCTGTCGGGCGGTGAGGCGATTCGGTTGACCCAACTGGTCAACGGCGCGCGGGCTCCGAAGTTTTCGCCGGATGGCAAGTCGATTGCTTTCACCAGCACGCAGTTTCCCGGTGCCAAGAGCGAAGCCGACAACAAACGGATCGCCGCCGAGCGCAAGGCGCGCAAATGGAACGCGCGTGCCTACGATGGTTTCCCGATCCGCAACTGGGATCGGTGGCTCGACGATTTGAAACCCGTTTTACTCATCCTTGAGTTACACGAAGCCAGTGTGGCCGCTGGCGAACCACGCAACCTGTTGGCAACGACCCAGCTGTTCGCCCAAGCGGGGTTTGGGGCCGGTGGTGAAGAGGGCGTGAGTTTCGCGTGGGCACCGGATGGGAAATCTTTGGTCTTCGCGGCGAGCTCGGATCGCAACACAGCTGCCTATCAGTTCACGAGCTCGCAGCTGTGGCAGATCGCGATGGCGGGCGGTGAGGCGCAGCGGCTGACGGACGGCGTAAATTCTTGGTCCTCGCCCGCGTTCACACCCGATGGTCGGACCTTGATCGCGCTCTACACGCCCCGGACCGATAAGGCCTACAACGAAGCGCGTCTGGCGGCGTTTCCCTGGACGAATACGCGATCGTCCGAGACCGGCTTGCCCTCAGCCCGAGTGCTGAGCGAAAAAATCGATCGCACTCCCGCCTCGTTCGCGATCACGGCGGATTCCAAGCAAATCTATTTCACGGCGGAGGAAGCCGGACACGAGAAGTTGTTCGTCACCTCGATTCGCGATGGTGCGACGCGACTCGCATTCGACCTGACGGTCGGCGCATACACGAACGTCGCCATTGCCGAGCGCAGTCGCGCACTGGTGTTGCTCGCCAATTTCGAGAGTGCGACGCGCCCGCCGCAAGTGGTGCGCATCGACCCATCCAAAGCGATGCACACCACGCTGGCCTCGTTCGACGAGGAGCGTCTCGCGAAGCTCGATCTCGCGCCGCTACGCCACTTCTGGTTTACGAGCTCGAAGGGAAGGCGTATCCACAACATGTTGCTGACGCCGCCCGGGTTTGATCCGTCAAAGAAATATCCGCTGTTCGTCGTCATCCATGGCGGCCCGCACACCATGTGGCGAGACCAGTGGGTGATGCGCTGGAATTACCACTTACTCGCGGCGCCGGGTTACGTGATCTTGCTGACCAACTACAGTGGTTCCACCGGATTCGGTGAGGCGGCGGCGCAGACGATCCAGGGTGACCCGCTGCGCACGGCCGGTGAGGAATTGAACGAGGCGGCTGATCTTGCCATCCGCGACCATGCCTTCATCGACTCGACCCGTCAGTGTGCAGGTGGTGCGAGCTACGGCGGGCACTTGGCCAATTGGCTACAAGCGACGACCACCCGCTATCGCTGCCTGATCAGTCACGCGGGGCTCATCAACCTCGAGTCCCAATGGGGCACGAGCGACACGATCTACGGCCGAGAGATCAACAACGGCGGACCGGTCTGGGAGCAGGGGCCGGTTTGGCGTGAACAAAACCCGATTCGCTACGCCGCCCAATTCCGAACCCCGACGCTGGTCACGGTCGGTGAACGCGACTTTCGCGTTCCACTCAATAATTCGCTCGAATATTGGTCGATTCTGCAGCGCCGGCAGATCCCGAGCCGGCTGCTGGTGTTCCCGGACGAGAATCATTGGATCCTGAAGGGCGAGAACAGCCGCTATTTCTACTCCGAAGTGCACGCGTGGCTGGCACGCTGGTTACCGCCGGTGCCCGCCAACTAGCGCGTCAGAGGCTTTTCTTGTAACATCGCGGCCCTGCAAGGCTCCTCGGGTCTTGCGTGAGCGACAAAGAGCGTCAAGCTTTAGTCGCAAGTGCTTGTTTTCGAAGCCCCCCGAGGGGCTTTTTGTTTTTGTGCCCCTGGCCGGGGCGGGACGACAACAGGGGGCCCTCGTGGCCCTTTTTCATTATGACAACGGCGTCGGTAGTTCGGGACAAGATGATCGCGCTGCTCGAGCCACTGGTCGAGCAGTTGGGCTATGAGCTCGTCGACATCGAATGGGTGTCGGCACCACGTAGTGCCATTTTGCGGATTTTCCTTGACCTGCCGGCTGGGCGCGAAGGACACATCGGCATCGAAGACTGCGAGCGGGTCAGTCGTGAGGTGTCGGCGTTGCTCGATGTAGAGGATCCGGTCGCCGGTGCCTACAACCTCGAGGTGTCATCACCCGGTTTCGATCGGGTGCTGCGCAAGCCGACGCATTTCGAGCGCTTCAAGGGGGCGCGCGTGTGGGTGGAGTTGACTGTCGCCCGAGACGGCAGACGTCGTTACACGGGCAATTTGTCCGGCGTGAACGCGCAGGGCATCACGCTGGATGTCGATGGGCAGGATGTGTCGATCGGTTTCAATGAAGTGGGTAAAGCGCGGCTCGTCGCTTGATGCGCACGGGCGGGCAACGGAAGAGGACGAACGACGATGAGCAAAGAAATCATGATGGTGGTCGATGCCGTCTCGAACGAGAAGGGCGTCGATAAAGAAGTCATTTTCGAGGCGCTCGAGGCCGCCCTCGCGTCCGCCACGCGTAAAAAGCATGGCGAAGAGTGGGACGTGCGCGTGGCGATCAACCGCAAGACGGGCGATTACGACACGTTCCGTCGTTGGAAAGTGTTCGCCGATGACTCCAAGGAACTGGAAGTACCGGATCGCGAGTTGCGTCTCGAGGATGCTCTGGACGTCGACAAGGCGGCGGTCGCGGGCGGTCATGTCGAAGAGCCGATGGAGTCGGTCAGTTTCGGTCGAATCGCCGCTCAACAGGCCAAGCAGGTCATCGTACAGAAGGTGCGCGAAGCCGAACGCGCTCAGGTCGTCGACGCTTATCGTGACCGCGTCGGCCAGCTGGTCAGCGGCGTCGTCAAGCGTGTCGATCGCAATGGTATCTATGTCGATCTCGGTGGCAACGCCGAGGGCTTCGTTACGCGCCAAGACATGATCATGCGCGAGCAGGTCAAGCCGCAGGATCGTATCAAGGCGTATCTCAAGGAAGTACGCTCCGAGCCGCGCGGTCCACAGTTGTTCTTGACCCGCTCGGCTCCCGAATTCCTGATCGAGTTGTTCAAGCTCGAGGTGCCGGAGGTGGGTCAGGGACTCATCACCATTTTGGGCGCCGCGCGCGACCCGGGCATCCGCGCCAAGATCGCGGTGAGGAGCAACGATAACCGTGTCGATCCCGTGGGCGCCTGTGTCGGTATGCGCGGATCGCGTGTGCAAGCCGTCTCCAACGAGATCGCAGGTGAACGCGTCGATATCATTCCCTTCGACGAGAATCCGGCGCAGTTCGTGATCAACGCGATGTCGCCAGCCGAAGTGATCTCCATCGTCGTCGATGAAGACTCGCACAGTATGGACATCGCCGTTTCCGAAGAGAAATTGTCGCAGGCGATCGGTCGCGGCGGTCAAAATATTCGTCTCGCCAGTCAGCTGACCGGTTGGGAGCTCAACGTCATGACCGAGTCGGATGCCGAAGCGAAGAGCGAATCCGAAGCACGTCTGCTCGTCGAGAATTTCATGAAGCAGCTCGATGTCGACGAAGACGTCGCGACCATTCTCGTCCAAGAGGGCTTCTCGACCGTCGAGGAGGTGGCTTACGTGCCGCAGGGCGAGCTCATCGCCATCGAGGACTTCAGCGAAGACATCGTCAAGGAGTTGCGTAGCCGCGCACGGGATGTGCTGCTGACGCAAGCCATCGCGAGCGAGGAGAGCCTTGATTCACAGTTGCCCGCCGACGATCTGTTGTTGCTCGAGGGCATGCAGCCGGATCTCGCACTGGCACTGGCTTCACGCGGGGTTCGTACCCGCGAAGATCTAGCCGAGCAGGCGGTAGACGATTTGCTCGACATCCAGGGTTTGACGGCCGAAGAGGCCGGCAAGCTCATCATGAAGGCCCGCGAGCACTGGTTCGCCCCGGGTCACGGCTGATGGCCTAGGGGGGCGCGACAGATGGCAGACGTAACAGTTGCCCAATTCGCCGAGGTGTTGAAGGTTCCGGTCGAGAAGTTGCTCGTGCAGCT
>CAMCBU010000027.1 GCA_945873095.1 Klebsiella pneumoniae
TCCATCGCCTGCGCGATGGTCTTGCCGATCGAGTCGTCGCTGTTCGCACTGATCGTGCCGACCTGCGCGATCGCCTTGTTGTCTTTGCAGGGCTTGGCGAGCTTCTTGATGTCTTCGGTGGCGACGATGACGGCCTTGTCGATACCGCGCTTGATGTCCATCGGGTTGCGACCCGAGGCAACCGCCTTCATGCCTTCGCGGATGATCGCCTGCGCGAGCACCGTGGCGGTCGTGGTGCCGTCACCGGCTTCGTCGGAGGTGTTGGAAGCGACTTCCTTCACCATCTGCGCGCCCATGTTCTCGAACTTGTCCTTCAGCTCGATTTCTTTGGCGACCGACACGCCGTCCTTGGTGACGGTCGGAGCGCCGAAGCTCTTCTCGAGCACGGCATTGCGGCCCTTCGGGCCGAGGGTGGCCTTGACGGCGTTGGCGAGAATGTTGACGCCGCGCACCATGCGCGAACGAGCGTCATCACTAAAACGGACTTCTTTGGCAGCCATGTTTCTGTATTCCTTGAAAGTGGAGTGAGTGTGGCTTACTTGCCTTCGATGACGGCCATGATGTCTTCCTCGCGCATCACGAGCAGATCATCACCGTCGACCTTCACTTCGGTACCGCTGTACTTGCCGAAGAGGATCTTGTCGCCGACCTTGACGTCGAGCGCACGAACCGAGCCATCCTCGAGGATCTTGCCCTTGCCGATGGCCACGATCTTGCCCTGCGAGGGCTTCTCGGCAGCGCTGTCGGGGATGACGATACCGCCTGGCGAGGTGCGTTCCTCTTCCAGGCGCTTCACGATCACACGGTCATGAAGCGGACGAATTTTCATGTTTCGCTCCTTAAGCTAACGAAAGATTGACGATGGAAACCAGGAGGGTGTTAGCACTCTACCCGGGTGGCTGCTAATGATAGGGGCGGACTGTTTCTTTTCAAGGGTCGAGCCCGGTATGCTGATTGGCCGGCAGACCGGCGATTTCCACTAACATCATGAAATTATTGAAAAATATGCTTCCGAATAATCTCGTGGCCGCAGTGTGGGCCGTGCTCGTCATGGCGCTGTCGATGCCGATCGGGCAAGCCCAACTGGGTGATTCGGAGTTTCTGCCGCCCAAACAAGCCTTCCAAGTCACCGCGACCGCCGAAGGCGCAGACAAGATTCGCATCGATTTCCTGATCGCACCGGCGTACTACCTATATCGCCACCGCTTCAATTTCGCGATCGACACCGCCGCCGGGAGCCCCGGCGCCGCGCTCGGCAATGCGGCCATTCCGGAGGGCAAGTGGAAAGAGGATGAGTTCTTCGGTCGCCAACAGGTTTATTACTCGGCCGTGAGTGTCACCGTTCCAGTGTCACGCGCACCGGGCGACGCGCTGACGCTGCCGCTGCTCATCGGCCTGCAAGGCTGTGCCGATGCAGGCCTGTGCTACCCGCCGGAGAAGCGACGCTTGAGCGTCACGCTGCCCGCGACCGATCGAGCCGCCACTCTGCCGGCCGATTCGGGCGGCTTCGTCTCGGAGCAAGATCGCCTCGCCGCGCTGATCAAAGACGGCTCGCTGCCACTCGTGCTCGCGACTTTTTTTGGCCTCGGTTTACTGCTGGCTTTCACGCCCTGCGTGTTGCCGATGGTGCCGATCCTCTCCGGCATCATCGCCGGGCAAGGCAATATCACCACCGGTCGCGCCTTCGGTCTGTCGCTCAGTTACGTGCTCGGTATGGCGACGGTGAATACTTTGGCCGGTGTCGCCGCGGCCTCGGCAGGCGCGCAGGTGCAGGCACTGTTCCAACAGCCGTGGATCATCACGGTCTTCGCGCTGCTGTTCGTCGTACTCGCCGCGTCCATGTTCGGCCTTTTCGCCTTGCAATTGCCCGCGGCGCTGCAAACGCGCCTCGCCGATGTCAGCAACCAGCAACGCGCGGGCACCCATGGTGGCGTTGCCGTGATGGGCGCACTGTCGGCCTTGATCGTGACGGCGTGTGTCGCACCGCCCTTGTTCGCGGCGCTGGCCGTGATCGCGCAGACCGGTGACGTACTACGCGGAGGCACCGCCCTGTTCGTGATGTCGCTCGGCATGGGTGCACCGTTGCTGATCATCGGGACTTCGGCGGGGCGTTGGTTACCCAGAGCCGGTGCCTGGATGGATACGGTCAAAAAACTCTTCGGTGTGCTGATGCTGGCCGTCGCAGCATGGATGCTGGCGCGGATCGTGCCGGAACCGTATGCGCTCGTGCTGTGGGCGATCCCGGCGTTCGCCGCGGCGATCGTGCTCTGGGTCGATATTCAGCCGCGGAGTTGGCGCGGTTGGCTGGGGCGCGGCATCGGCGTGGCGTTCGGTCTCTACGGCTTGGCGCTGCTCGCCGGCCTCGCGCTCGGCGGTCGCGACCCGCTCGCACCGATTCCCCAGTGGAGCGCGCCGCAAAGCGCGCTCGAGTTCAAAAAAATCAAAACGGTAGCCGACCTCGAGCGCGAGATCGCCGCAGCGAGCGCCGCCGGCAAGCCGGTGATGCTCGACTTCTATGCCGACTGGTGCGTCTCCTGCAAAGAAATGGAACGCTACACCTTCACCGACGCTACCGTGCAGAGCGTGTTGGCGGGTACCGTTTTGCTCAAGGCGGATGTCACCGCCAATGACGAGGCGGACCAGGCCCTGTTGCAGCGCTTTGGTATCTTCGGCCCGCCGACCATCGCGTTCTGGAACACCGCGGGTGTGGAACTCAACCGCTTCCGCGTGGTCGGGTTCATGCAGGCCGACGAATTTGCGAACGTCGCCCGTCTCGCCCAAGCGCCCGGAGCCACGCCATGAAAAAATCCTCGCTGCTGACCGCGGGCGTCGCCCTGCTCGCCGGCGTGATTGCCTTTGTCGCGATTCGCAGCTTCCTCGAACCGAAAGCCCCGCCCGCCACCGAAATGGCCCCGCTGCCCGGCGCGCCAGCGACGGCGAGCGGTGCCGGGGACAATCCCAGCATCGCTCGGCAGATTCCCGACACACTGCCCGATTTCACCCTCGCGACGCTCGAAGGCCCACCCAAGGCCATCTCGGCGTTCACTCAACCCTCGCTGGTGGTGAACTTCTGGGCCACTTGGTGTGCCCCCTGTCGCCGTGAAATCCCGTTACTGCGTCAAATTCGTGCCGAACGTGGTGCTAAAGGTGTCGAAGTAGTCGGCGTTGCCGTCGATTTTCGCGAAGATGTCGTCAAATACGCCGCTGAGATCGGGCTCGACTACCCGCTGCTGATCGGCGAGGAGGACGGCATGGCCGCCGCCGACTCGTTCGGCGTTGATCCGGTGTTCCCATTCACCGCCTTCGTCGATCGGGAGCGTCGGATCATCGCCCTTAAAATTGGCGAACTTCATGCCGATGAAGCGGCGTTCATCCTCGATCATGTCGACAAAGTGAACGCTGGAAGTCTGCAGCCGAGCGCCGCGCGGCAGTTGATACGCGACGAGATTCGCCGTCTCGACGCCCTGCGGCCGAAGGAAACGGCCTGATCCGCGCTGAGACCGCGGCTAACTGAGATCGCCGGTCCCTGAGATCGCCCGTCGCGGCGCGCCGTTGTCCGAGCCGGGAGCGTCTTCTATCCCGATTGTGCCGCGAATAGGGTACATTTCGCGTCCATTTTCGTGATCTTCGGATCGGATCGGGGGGCGCATGGACATTCGCAAGGTCAAGAAGCTGATCGAATTGCTCGAGGAATCGGGCATCGCCGAGATCGAAATCAAGGAAGGCGAGGAATCGGTCCGCATCAGTCGCCAACCGACCGGCGCGGTGGCAAGTCACTTCCCCATGTACACCCCGCAGATGACATCCGCCCCGATGGCCATCGCTGCAACGGCCAGCCCCGCCATCGAGAACCCCGCTCCAGCGGCTCCCAAGTCGAACGATTACACCGTGCAGGCCCCGATGGTCGGCACTTACTACTCGGCGCCGGCCCCAGGCGCGAAGGCCTTCGTGCAGATCGGCGATGAGGTGAAGGTCGGTCAGGTGCTTTGCATCATCGAGGCGATGAAGATGATGAACCAGATCGAGTGCGACCGCGCCGGCAAGATCACCTCAGTGCTCGTCCAGAACGGCGATCCGGTCGAATTCGGCCAAGCGCTGTTCTCGATTCAGTGATCCAGGCATCGGCATGATCGACAAAGTCATCATCGCCAATCGCGGCGAAATCGCGCTGCGGGTGCTGCGCGCCTGCCGAGAGCTCGGCATCAAAACGGTAGCCGTGCACTCGACGGCCGACGCCAATCTGAAGCACGTGCTGCTCGCAGACGAGTCGGTCTGTATCGGTCCGCCGCCGTCGACAAAGAGCTACCTGAACATGCCGGCGATCATCGCCGCCGCCGAACTCACCGATGCGGCCGCAATCCATCCGGGTTACGGTTTCCTCTCGGAGAATGCCGACTTCGCCGAACGCGTCGAGAAGAGCGGCTTCACCTTCATCGGCCCGAAGGCCGAGACGATCCGCATGATGGGCGACAAAGTCTCGGCCATCAAAGTCATGAAAGCGCACGGCGTGCCCTGCGTGCCGGGCTCGGGTGAACCACTCGGTCTCGACAACGATGAGAACCTACGCATCGCCAAGGACATCGGCTATCCGGTCATCATCAAGGCCTCTGGCGGCGGCGGTGGACGCGGGATGCGGGTCGTGCATAACCCGGCTGCACTGGTGCATTCGATCGGCGTGACTCGCTCGGAGGCGCTGGCCGCGTTCGGGAACGATCAGGTCTACATGGAGAAGTTCCTCGAAAAGCCGCGGCATATCGAGTTCCAGGTATTGGCTGATCATCACGGCAATGTCATTCACTTAGGCGAACGCGACTGCTCGATGCAGCGGCGCCATCAGAAAGTGATCGAAGAGGCGCCGGCTCCCGGCATTACGTCGGCGCAGCGCGCCAAGATGGGCGATCGCGTCGTCGAGGCCTGCCGAGCGGTCGGTTATCGCAGCGCCGGCACGCTCGAGTTCTTGTATCAGGATGGCGAGTTCTACTTCATCGAAATGAACACGCGGATCCAAGTCGAGCACCCGGTGACGGAAATCATCACCGGCATCGATCTGGTCAAAGCGCAGCTGCGAATCGCCTCGGGCGACGCATTGCCCTGGCAGCAGGACGACATCGTGCTGCGCGGGCATGCCATCGAGTGTCGCATCAACGCCGAGGATGCCAAAACGTTCATGCCCTCGCCGGGCCCCGTTCGTCTTTGGCATGCGCCGGGCGGCCCGGGCATTCGCGTGGATAGCCACATGTACTCCGGCTACAGCGTGCCGCCCCACTACGATTCGCTGATCGCCAAACTGATCTCCTACGGCGAGGATCGCGATGTCGCCATCGCCCGCATGCGCAACGCGCTCGCGGAAATGGTGGTCGAGGGCATCAAGACGAATGCGGCGCTGCATCAAGAAATCCTGGCGCATGCCGCATTCGCACAAGGCGGCCTCGACATTCACTATCTCGAGCGCCGACTCGGCCTCAAATAAATCACCTGTGCCTCAGCTTGCGATCACGCTCGATCTCGACGGGCTCGACGCCGAGCTCGTGGAGGAAGCCTGCTTCGAGTCGGGTGCCGTCTCGGTCGTTCTGACCGATCAGCGCGACGATGCGATACTCGAACCCGCCCCCGGTGAAGTGCGCCTCTGGCCCGCCACGCGCTTGCAGGCGATTTTCATGGGCTCGCTCGGCGACATCGCCACCATCGACGCTTTGTGCGAACACCTTTGCCGTTTCTGCAACATCGATCGAACGCGCTTGACGATCGCGGCAATCGAGGAGAAAGCTTGGGAGCGCGAGTGGCTGAAGGACTTTCATCCACTGCAATTTGGTCGTCATCTGTGGATCTGCCCAACGCATGCGACCGTCGAAGCTGCGGACGCGGTCGTGGTCACGCTCGACCCGGGTCTCGCCTTTGGTACCGGCACGCATCCCACGACGCGCTTGTGCCTCGAGTTTCTCGACTCGTTGTTTACGGGCCAAGAGCTGCTGAACAAAGCAGCGTGCTTGGTCGATTACGGTTGCGGCTCCGGCATCCTCGCTATCGCGGCACTGCGCTTGGGCGCGCGCGCAGCCTACGTCCACGATATCGATCCGCAAGCACTCATCGCCAGTGGCGATAACGCGGAACTGAATGCCGTCGCTGATACGCTGCACTGCGTTGCAGCGGCCGACGAGCTGTCGGCGATCGTGGCGGCGCGGGGTGGCGCCCAGATCGTGCTCGCCAATATTTTGTCCGGGCCGCTCTGCGAGTTGGCGCCTCGACTCGCCGCGCTACTCGCCCACGATGGCACTCTCGTACTCGCCGGGCTACTCGACGAACAAGCCGATGAGGTCATTCGTGCCTACGCGACGCTCGTGCCCTTGAGTCGCTGGCGAACGCTCGAGGGTTGGACCTGTCTCGTCGGTCAGCGCCGTGGATGACACCGCCGTGCCAGCTGCTTTCCAGATCGGCCGCTGGAGCATCAAGGCGCCCGCCGTGCTCGCACCGATGGCCGGCATCACCGATCGGCCGTTTCGCATTCTCGCGCGGCGCTTGGGCGCGGCGATGGCTGCCTCGGAGATGATCACCGCCGACACGCGTCTTTGGAGCTCACGCAAGTCCCGTCAAAGAATGAATCACGAGGGCGAGCCTGAACCTCGTATCGTGCAACTAGCCGGTGCGGAGCCCGCCGCACTCGCTGAAGCGGCACGTCGAAACGTGGATCTCGGCGCGCAGATCATCGACATCAACATGGGCTGCCCCGCCAAAAAAGTCTGTAATCGTTTGTGCGGCTCGGCCCTGATGCAGGATGAGCCGTTGATCGCTCGGATCCTCGAGGCGGTCGTGGCCGCCGTTGGCCCCGCCGGCATCCCCGTGACGCTCAAAACCCGCACGGGCTGGAATCGCGAACATCGCAATGGACCGAGCGTCGCGCGTATCGCAGAGGCTAGCGGCATCGCAGCGCTCGCCATCCACGGCCGCACCCGCGCGGACTTCTACGAGGGGTCGGCTGAATACGACACCATCCGAGCGATCCGCTCAGGCGTGCGTATTCCGGTGTTGGCGAACGGCGACATCGACTCGGCCGAAAAGGCTCAGTCCGTTCTCGCATGTACCGAAGCCTCGGGCGTCATGATCGGCAGGGCCGCGCACGGCGCCCCGTGGATTTTTCGCGACATCAACGGCCTGTTGACGTGCGGCGCCAAGCCCGCCGCGCTCTCGCGCTCGGAACTGCGTGATATAGTTCTGGCGCATTTGCGGGATATTTACGCCTTCCACGGCGAAGAATCCGGCCTGCGAATCGCCCGCAAACACCTCGGCTGGTATTCCCGGCTGCTCGATGAACCCGCTGCGGCTCGCGCCCGGTTCATGGCAGCCGAATCGACGTCGCTGCAGATTGCGTGTGCGCAGGAATATTTTGATCTCTGGAGTGCCGATGACAACGGACAACTCGACGGGCGGTGACTTGCTTCTGCGAGACCACACCGAGCGCGCGCTCGAACACTACCTCAAGTCCCTCGATGGTCATCACACCTCGGGGCTCTACGATTTGGTGCTACGCGAGGTCGAAGAGCCCTTGTTTCGCGTCGTGCTACAGCACACCAACGGCAACCAGACCCGCGCCGCCGATTTGCTCGGGATCAATCGCGCCACGCTGCGCCGCAAACTTCGTGAATTCGGTCTCACAGCGAACTAATCCATGCCTGTCACCATTCGTCGCGCTCTCATCTCCGTCTCCGACAAGTCCGGTGTCGTCGAGTTTGCCAAGGCACTCGCCGATCGTGGCGTCGACATCCTCTCCACAGGCGGCACGGCAAGACTGCTGACCGAGCAAGGTATCGTCGTCAAAGAAGTCGCTCAGCACACCGGTTTCCCCGAAATCATGGATGGGCGCGTCAAGACGCTGCATCCCAAGATTCACGGCGGACTGTTAGGCCGCCGAGGTGTCGACGAAAGTGTGATGGCACTGCACGGTATCGACCGCATCGATCTGTTGGTCGTCAACCTGTACCCGTTCGCCGAGACGGTCGCGCGGCCCGCCTGCACTTACTCCGAAGCGATCGAGAATATCGACATCGGTGGACCGGCGATGGTGCGCGCAGCCTCCAAGAATCATGATGCCGTGACGGTACTCGTGGATCCGCAAGACTATGCCGCCGTTCTCGAGGCCCTCGCCGCAAACGAGGGCGCGACGACGCCGGATCTGCGCGCCTGGCTCGCCGCCAAAGCGTTTGCACACACCGCGCGCTACGACTCGATGGTCGCAAGCTATCTGCAAAGCCGCAGTCCTGCACCCGGCGCCGGATTCCCGCAGTCGTTGCCGCTCGTTTACGAAAAAGTACAAGACCTACGCTACGGCGAAAACCCACACCAGAAGGCTGCCTTCTATCGCGAAGTCACCCCGCGCGCCGCGTCGGTTGCCAGCAGCACGCTGCTACAGGGCAAGGAGCTGTCGTTCAACAATATCGCCGATGCCGATACGGCCATCGAATGCGTGCGTCAATTCAGTACACCCGCTTGCGTCGTCGTCAAACACGCCAATCCCTGCGGCGTCGCGACAGCCGGTACCCTGCTGGAAGCTTACGAGAAGGCGTTCCGTACGGATCCGACCTCGGCTTTCGGCGGCATCATCGCGTTCAATCAAGCGCTCGATGCCGCGTTGGCTGCCGCTATCGTCGGTCAACAATTCGTCGAAGTGATCGCCGCACCGCAAGTGACACCAGCCGCTCGCGCTGTGCTTGCTGGCAAGCCCAACGTTCGAGTGCTTGAACTCGGCAGCATGCCGCGCGATGTCGGCGCGGAGTTCGAGTATCGTACTGTCGCCGGTGGTTTACTGGCGCAGTCGCGCGATGTCGGCATGATTGCGCGCAGTGAATTGAAAGTCGTCACGCGTCGACAACCGACCGAGCGCGAGCTCGATGATCTGCTCTTCGCGTGGCAGGTGTGCAAGTTCGTCAAATCGAATGCGATCGTCTATGCCCGTGATCGATCGACCATCGGTGTCGGCGCGGGTCAAATGAGCCGCGTCTATTCGAGCCGTGTCGCGGCCATGAAAGCTGCCGACGAAAAGCTCGAGGTCAAAGGCGCGGTGATGGCATCGGACGCGTTCTTCCCGTTCCGCGATGGTCTCGATGTGGCCGCCGAATACGGCATCGCCGCCGTCATTCAGCCAGGCGGCAGCCTGCGTGATGCCGAAGTGATCGCCGCCGCCGACGAACATGGCATGACCATGGTCTTCACCGGCATGCGTCACTTCCGACACTGAGGCCTCGCGCGATGAAAGTGTTGATCGTCGGCAATGGCGGGCGCGAACACGCCCTCGCTTGGAAGTGTGCGCAAGCAACGCGAGTCAGCGAGGTCCTAGTCGCACCGGGCAACGCGGGCACCTCGCATGAGCCCAAGCTGCGCAATGTCGCGGTGGCCGCCGATGATGTCGCAGGGTTGGTTGCGCTCGCGCAGCGAGAGACGATCGATCTCACCATCATCGGCCCAGAGGCGCCGCTCGTACTCGGTGTCGTCGATGCCTTCGAAGCGGCGGGCTTGCGCTGTTTCGGGCCGCATCGGGCGCCGGCGCAACTCGAGGGATCGAAGGCTTTCACCAAAGAATTCTTACGGCGCCACGGTATCCCGACGGCCGCCTACGCGACGTTCACAGCAGACACCTTCGACGCCGACTGGGTACGCCGGCAACGCAGTCCGATCGTGGTCAAAGCGAGCGGTCTCGCGGCGGGCAAAGGCGTCATCATCGCTGCCACCGCCGACGAAGCGATCCGGGCAGCGCAATCGATGTTCGAAGGCCAGTTTGGCGGCGCCGGTGCCGAGGTCGTCATCGAGGAGTTCTTGCCGGGCGAAGAGGCGAGCTTCATCGTCATCGCCGATGGCGTGCACGCTTTGCCCTTTGCCACCTCACAGGATCACAAGCGCATCGGCGATGGCGACACCGGGCCGAACACCGGCGGCATGGGCGCCTATTCGCCGGCACCCGTCGTCACGCCGGCACTGCATCAGCGCATCATGCGCGAGGTGATTGAACCCACGATCGCGGGGCTCGCGGCGGATGGCATGCCTTACACGGGCTTCTTGTATGCGGGCATCATGATCCATCCCGATGGCACACCGAATGTGCTCGAATTCAATTGCCGCTTCGGCGATCCCGAAACTCAGCCGATCATGATGCGCTTGAACTCGGACCTCACGGCGCTGTGCGAAGCGGCGCTCGATGGGCGCTTGGATCAGGTATCGATGGATTGGGATCCGCGGGCCGCCCTCGGCGTCGTACTCGCCGCAGGCGGCTACCCGAACGACGTTCGCAAAGGCGATGTGATTAACGGACTTGACGCCGCTGCGAAATTGCCAGGCAAAGTATTTCATGCCGGCACCGCGCTCGGTGAGGAGACCGTTGTAACTGCAGGCGGTCGCGTGTTGTGCGCGGTCGGCCTCGGCAGCACGGTGTCAGCCGCCCAGACGGCAGCGTATCGATTGGTCGATGCGATCAGCTGGGAAGGCATGCAATGCCGACGCGATATCGGGTATCGCGCGATCGCCCGCGAACAGCGCTGAGCGCACTGCCCGCGGGCTAGTCGACTTAGCGCTTCATCGCCTCGAAGAACTCCGAATTCGTCTTCGTGTCCTTCATCTTGTCGAGTAAGAACTCGATCGCCGCGAGCTCGTCCATCGGATGGAGCAGCTTGCGCAGGATCCACATCTTGGCGAGTTCACCCGGATCGGTGATGAGATCTTCTTTACGCGTGCCTGAACGATTGATGTTGATGGCCGGGAAGACACGCTTCTCGGCGATACGACGATCAAGGTGGATTTCGCTGTTACCCGTGCCCTTGAACTCTTCGTAAATCACATCGTCCATCTTCGAGCCGGTATCGATCAGTGCGGTCGCGAGAATCGTCAGCGAGCCACCCTCTTCGATGTTGCGTGCCGCACCGAAAAATCGCTTCGGACGCTGCAGTGCATTGGCATCGACACCACCGGTGAGCACCTTGCCGGAGCTCGGCACGACCGTGTTGTAGGCGCGTGCCAGGCGCGTGATCGAGTCGAGCAGGATCACCACGTCCTTTTTGTGCTCGACGAGGCGCTTGGCCTTCTCGATCACCATCTCGGCGACTTGCACGTGACGGGCTGCCGGTTCGTCGAAGGTGGATGACACCACTTCGCCTTTGACCGTCCGCTGCATTTCGGTGACTTCTTCCGGTCGCTCGTCGATGAGCAACACGATGAGATACACCTCGGGGTGGTTGGCCGTGATGGCCGTTGCGATGTTCTGCAACAGCATCGTTTTACCGGCCTTCGGCGGCGAAACGATCAAGCCTCGCTGGCCTTTACCGATCGGCGCACACAGATCGATCGCACGAGCGGTGAGGTCTTCGGTAGAACCATTACCGCGCTCGAGCTTCAGACGCTTGGTCGGATGCAGCGGGGTCAGGTTTTCGAACAACACCTTGTTGCGTGCGTTCTCAGGCGAATCAAAGTTGATCTCGCCGACCTTCAACAACGCAAAGTATCGCTCACCATCCTTGGGAGGGCGGATGAGACCCGAGATGCTGTCGCCGGTGCGCAGGTTGAAGCGACGGATCTGCGCCGGGCTGATGTAGATGTCGTCGGGACCGGCGAGATAAGAACCATCGGCCGAACGCAGAAAGCCAAAGCCATCCTGCAGAATCTCGAGCACACCATCGCCGTAGATATCCTCGCCCTTGCGAGCATGTGCCTTCAACAAGCTGAAGATGATGTCCTGCTTGCGCGAGCGCGCCATGTTCTCGACGCCGAGCGCAGCGGCCATTTCCACCAGCTTGCTGATGGGCATCGCCTTCAACGTCGTCAAGTTCATCGACTTGCGTGACGCCGCGAGCTCCTCGGGGCTGATGATTTCCGCATCGTCACCGGAATCGATGAACGGCGCGTGATCCATCGGCATCTCGTCGTGCATCGGGCCACCGACGTTACCGTGACGCGGTCCGCGATTCGGGTCGCGATTACCGCCGTGTCGCGGCTTCTGACGACGCGGGCCACCGCCACCCTGACCCCCTAGGTAACCGCCTCTCACAGGTGGCTATCCAGAAACGCCGCTAGTTGCGAGCGCGATACCGCACCCACTTTCTGCGCCTCGACGGTGCCGTTCTTGAACAGAATGAGCGTCGGGATGCCGCGGATGCCGTACTTCGGCGGTGTCTGGGGATTGTGGTCGATGTTCAACTTGGCGACGCGAACACGATCGGCGTATTCGCCCGACAGCTCATCGAGGATGGGTGCAATCATCTTGCAGGGACCACACCACTCGGCCCAAAAGTCGAGTAGAACGGGCTTGTCGGACTTCAAAACGTCATCAGCAAAGGTGGCATCGCTGGTATTGATGATGTGAGGGCTGCTCACGCGGGTTAACCTCCAGTTGGAGTTAGCAAAACAAGTTGAGAGGAGAGAAATCAGGGAGTTTGCGAGCCCGTGGCTGAACGCCGTGTCGGGGGGCCGTCAAACGGTTACACTACGCCGTGTCGATTTTTTGGGTTGCCTCTGGAAGGACCAGAAAATTGTGTGGATGTGAACTGGGGCTGTTGCCGTAAACCGTGGGCAGAACGCCCTTATGGGACGCTTTTGTAGCCAATTCTCGTCCCGTTTGCAAGCATCCTCTATCCACTCGCTTCGATCCAATACGAACTAATGTCCGAAAACCATCTATCCGATCTTACCTTTTCCTCCCTCGATCTCGTTCCTGACCTGATGCGTGGCATCGAGGAAGCCGGTTTCACCCGCTGCACCCCGATCCAGGCACAAACCTTGCCCTTCGCTCTAGCCGGCCGCGACGTGGCAGGGCAGGCGCAGACAGGCACTGGAAAAACCGCCGCGTTCCTCGTAGGCCTGTTCCAGAACTTACTGAAACACCCCGCCGCACCGACTCGCGGTGCCACCGCGATCCGCGCTCTGATCATCGCGCCGACGCGCGAACTCGCCATCCAAATTCACCAGGATGCGATCCAGCTCGGTCAACACACGGGGCTGCGCATCGCCGTGGTCTATGGTGGCGTGGATTACGAGAAACAGCGCCGCGACCTCGAAGGCGGTGTCGATGTCTTGAT
Source organism: Klebsiella pneumoniae (assembly GCA_945873095.1). GTDB lineage: Bacteria > Pseudomonadota > Gammaproteobacteria > Steroidobacterales > Steroidobacteraceae > UBA964. The sequence continues at coordinate 13,050 of CAMCBU010000027.1, forward strand.
CGGCACGCCAGGGCGCATCATCGATTATTTCAAGCAGCACGTTTTCGAACTGCGCGAAGCGCAAGCCGTTGTGCTCGACGAAGCCGATCGCATGTTCGATCTCGGCTTCATCGCCGATATCCGCTACATGCTGCGGCGTCTGCCGCCACCCGAGCGCCGACAATCGATGCTGTTTTCGGCCACGCTATCGCAGCGCGTGCTCGAACTCGCCTACGAACACATGAACGATCCGGCACTCGTGCGCATCGAACCGGAAAAGATCACGGCCGATCGTGTGCGACAGGTGATGTACTACCCAGCGATGGAGGAAAAAATTCCGCTCCTCGTCGGGCTGCTGCGCAAGATGGATCCACATCGCACCATGGTCTTCGTCAACACAAAGCGCATGGCCGAGAAACTCGAAGACACACTGCAGGCCAACGGGATTCAGGCGCAGGCGCTCTCGGGCGATGTGCCGCAGAAGAAGCGCATGCGCTTTCTGCAAGATTTCCACGACGGCAAGCTCGCCGTGCTGATCGCAACCGATGTCGCCTCGCGCGGCTTGCACATTCCGGAAGTCAGCCACGTCTTCAATTTCGATCTGCCGCAAGACTGCGCGGACTACGTCCACCGCATCGGCCGCACGGCGCGCGCCGGTGCCGAGGGCGATGCGATCAGCTTCGCCTGTGAGGAATACGCCGTCGCACTGCCGGATATCGAAAAATACATCGCTCGTAAAATTCCCTACGAGCCGATCAGCGTCGACATGTTGCCGGAGCTCACTTGGCCGCCGCGTCGCCCAAGCCCTGAGGGCGCACACCGTGGCCCGCGTCGCGGCGGATCTGGCGGTGGCGGCGGACAGCGTGGCGGTCCCCGCCGCGGCAGCAGCGGCGCCGGCGCGCGCAGCAATCGCCGCTAGAGCAATTCGACCACGGCGTCGATCGCCGTGAACTCCTCGTGCAAGTGCGGATCGCGCGAGCTGTCGGGTCTTCGCACGCCGTAGACCCAACGCACTTGCGCCGCGACGGCCGCATGCAACACCGCTTTGCTATCGTCGGCAAATAAACTGCGCGCGGGATCGAAGCCCACGGTCGCTCGGGCCGCACGCCAGAAGGCCTGGTCTTCCTTGGGCGCGCCAAAGCCGTGGGAAGTATGGGCCGCGTCCAGAAAATCGAGCACGCCCGTTTGTTCGTGTTTGATTTGCAGGATCGTCGGATGCGAGTTGGTCAACAGCACCAATCGTTTACCGCGCAGCCGTAATTCCTCGAGAAAGCGTCGCGCTCCGGGCAACCAAGCGACTCGAGCGGCCTCCTCGCGATGGACGGCGGCGATATCGATGTCGAGCTGTTCGCTCCAATAGTCGATCGAGTACCACTGCAGCGTGCCTTGCACGCGATGAAATCGCGGCGCGAGTGCCGCGTGGGTTTCAGCGAGCGAGAGCCCTTCTCGCTCCGCATAGATTTCCGGCACGCGCGCGAGCCAGATGAAATTGTCGAAGGCGAGATCGAGCAAGGTACCGTCGAGATCGAGCAGCACCGTGTCGATCGCAGACCAGTCGGGAGTATCGGCAGTCTGGATATCCATGCCGGTATGATACCCGCCGGATGATCGCGGACCTGCACCTTCACAGTCACCACTCCGACGGCGTGCTCGCGCCAGCGGCGCTCATGCAGTGGGTTGCGGCGCAGGGCGTCACGGTCGCCGCCCTCACCGATCACGACACCGTGCGCGGCTGTCCCGAAGCGGCGCAGCGCTGCGCCGAGCTCGGCATCGACTTCGTGCCGGGGGTGGAGGTCACCACCGCCTGGCAGGGTCAAGAACTGCACGTGCTCGGCCTTGGCATCGACCCCACCAGCGAGGCCCTGCACGCTCACCTGTCGACGTTGCGGCAATTGCGTCAGGCGCGTTTGCGCGAAATCGGTCGCAGACTCGAGCGTAAAAAACAACTCGTGGTCGGCACAGCGATCGAGGAGCTATGCAGCACGCATGACAGCCCGACACGGTTACATTTGGCGAGACTGTTGGTTGCTCGCGGCCTCGCAAAAGACATTGCACACGCCTTCGACCATTGGCTCGGTCGAGGCCAGGCAGGTTATGCGCCAGTGGAGTGGCCTGCGCTGCAGAGCGCCGTTCAAGCCATACGGGAGGCGGGTGGCCAGCCCGTGTTGGCTCACCCGCATCGCTATAAAATCAGCGCAGGGGCGCTGCGGCGCTTACTCGCGGAGTTTGGTGGCGTCGGCGGCGTCGGGATGGAAGTGGCCGTCGGCGGTGTGAGCAACAACGATTTGGACCGACTGGCACAACTCGCCCGCGCCAACGGTCTGCTAGCTTCCACGGGTTCGGACTTCCACGATCCGACTATTCCGTGGAATCCGCCCGGCCGCTTCGCTAAGCTACCGCCCGACCTCGAACACGTCGCAGCGCGGCTGCAGAGATGACGGACGAAACCGACAACATCGACCGCGAGCTCTTTCGCAATATCGAAAAACTGCGCCAACTGCGCATCGAGCATCGCGATCTCGACGAAGTGATTGCACGCCTGTCGATGGATATCCACGTCGACGAGATCGAACTGAAGCGGCTCAAGCGACGCAAGCTCCTGCTGAAGGATCAGATCGAGCGTTACGGCAGCCACTTGATTCCCGATCTGAACGCCTGAGGAACGAGTGATGAACGAAAATCCCCCCGCGTCCTCGAAGCTGCTCGTCGAATTACTCAGTAGCGATGGTCTCAACGAAGCGATCGCGATCCTGATCGTCATCGCCATCGCCGTCATCGCCGGTCGCCTTGCGAAGGCCGTGCTTGGGCGTGTCGGCAACACTGTAATGCAACGCCCGTGGACGGGTCGTCTCATCGAAACCGCGGCAATCTTGACACCCTATCTCGTCGCTGCGCTGTTGATCGGTTTGGCGGAAAATGCAGCCCGTCAATTCGGCATGGCCTACAACGTGCTCGCATTGAGCTCGCAACTGGTCATCGCACTCGGTGTCGTGCGCATCGCAGTTTATTGTCTGCGTTTGTTGCTCGGCGAGACCAGTCTCGTCGCTCGCTGGGAAACTCGCATTACTTTGGTGCTATGGCTCGGCCTCGGTTTCGAGCTGCTCGGTTGGTTCAACTGGCTCGAGAACACACTCGACACCATTGACCTGCTGCCCGGTAAGTCAGTTTTCAGCCTGTGGGCTTTGCTCAAGGGGCTCATCGTCATCACCGCGTTCGTTCTGATCACCACCGTGATCGCGCGGGCTATCGAGCGACGCGTGATGTTGCTCGAATCGCTCGCGCCATCGACGCGGGTCGGTATCAGCAAATTCACCTACTTTTTCTTGCTCAGCCTCGGCATCCTGCTTGGTATCAATGCCGCGGGTGTCGACTTGACAGCCCTCACCGTCCTCACCGGTGCCATCGTTTTCGGTCTAGGCTTCGGCATCCGCGATATCACCAGCAACTTCGTCAGCGGTTTCGTGCTGCTGATGGACAAGTCCATCAAGCCGGGTGATGTCATCAGCTTCACGCAACACACCGGTACGACCTCCGAGAACTTCGGTTGGGTACAGGAACTGCGCGGTCGCTATGTCGTCGTACGCGACCGCGATGGCGTGGAATCGCTGGTGCCCAACCAGAATTTGATCATCAACTCAGTCATCAATTGGAGCTACTCCGATCAGCGCGTGCGCCTGCGTCTACCCGTCATGATCAGTTACGACGATGACCCGGAACTCGCGCTCGAACTGCTGATCAGGGCGACCAGCGATCATCCGCGCATCTTGCGCGACCCCGGTCCGGTATCACGACTGATGTCGTTCGAGAACTACGGCATGAAACTCGAAGCACGCTTCTGGATTCGCGATCCGATGAACGGCGTCAACAACGTACGCTCGGATGTGAATCGCAAGATCTGGAAGCTCTTCAAAGAACACGGCATCAAAATTCCCGTCGCACAGCAAGAAGTGCGCGTGCTCGAACCCGGCGCGATCCTCGCTCGCCCCAGCCACCCATCCGACGATGCCGATCCGCGCGGGTAAGCTGCTGATCCCCGACGACGAGCTGTCGGTTGCTTTCGTGCGCTCCGGCGGCCCGGGCGGGCAGAACGTCAACAAGGTCTCCTCGGCCGTGCAATTGCGTTTCGACCTGCAGGGCTCGAGCGTGCTGACCGAAACCGTAAAACAGCGCTTGCGACGTCTCGCAGGTCGCCGGCTCACCGACGAAGGCGCCGTGTTGATCATCGCGCGCACGCAGCGCAGCCAGGAACAGAACCGGCGCGAAGCGGAGGAGCGACTCGCGCAGCTGATCGAGGCGGCCTTGGTCGAACCAAAGCAGCGACATGCGACCAAGCCGACGCGCGCGTCGAAAGTTCGGCGTCTCGATAGCAAAACACGTCGTAGTGGCGTCAAGCGTGGTCGCGGCCGTATCAGCCCCGACGATTGAATCTCAAGCGTGCGTAACTTGCAGGATGCTGTGGCGGATCTGCTCCGACAACACGTACTCCGCATCCGCTGCGACTCGCTCCAAGACGACGTCGAACACGAGTCGGCCCGCTTCGTCGTTGCGGATCACCGAGCGTTTTAGCAACAAGGCGATGAACTGATCGAACATCGCGCGATCGGAAAACTCGGGCGAGTTGAACCCGTAGAGCATGTTGATGCGTTGCGCCATCAACTGACAGCGCTCGGCGAGCGCCTTGGCGGTCAAAATCCCCGAGCCCGCGTGCGTGAGTGTCGCGATGGCGAGGTAATAGCGCTCGATCGTCTGCACCGACGCCTGCGCCAAAAGAGACAGTTGAATGGCTTTCGGCGAACTCGGCGGCGGTCGACGCCAGAGATCGCTCCCCTCGACCCGCTCGAGCACGCCGAGTTGCGCGAGGGCACCGAGTGTTTGATCGACGACCTCCGCAAGCTCTGTCTCGCTCCATTTGAGAAACAATTCGGCTGCGACGTAAGGGTAGATACGCCACGCGAGTCGCTGGATATCCTCGGTACGCACCGAGGTATTGCTGATAAACGCACAAGCGATCAACGAAGGCAGCGTGAAAAGATGCGCCACGTTGTTGCGGTAGTACGCCATCAACACGGCCATGTCGTCGTTGATGCGCACGACATCACCGAGCTTGTGAGCCTGCCGCTGCAAGACCTTCATCGACTCGCCGTAAGCCACGATCTCGCTGCCATCGAGCGGCGTCACCGTGACGCGACTGTCGTAGGGCTGGAGTTTGAGCAACGCCAAATACAGATCGAGCTGGCGAACCAGATCCTGCGTCACCATGGCCTGCCTCGGCATCGCCAACAACGTGATCGCCAGCAGATTGATCGGGTTGACGGCTGCGGCCGCATTGATATTGCGCATGATCCGCTGCGCGAGTTGTTCGACGAGCGGGCCGACCCACGGCGCACGCCCCTCCTCGTCTAGTGCCGATGATTGCCAGTGAGGATCCCCTCGCACGAGCAACTCGTCGAGATGAATGGGCTCGCCGACGTTCACATGCACTCGACCGAACTTCTCGCGCAGGACGCGTAGCGATCGGAATAGATCGCCGATACTCTCTTTGCTCTTTGGGCGGCCCGACAGCTCGCCGACATAGGTACCCGCCTCGACGATCCGCTCGTACCCGAAATATACCGGCAAGAACACCACGGGTCGACGCGGATCGCGCAAGAAACTACGCACGGTCATCGACAACATGCCGGTCTTCGGTTGCAGCAGTCGTCCGGTACGCGAGCGGCCTCCCTCAATGAAATACTCGATCGAATGACCGCGCGCCATGATGGTTGCGAGATATTTCATGAATACGGCGGTGTAGAGCGTATTGCCCGCAAAACTACGCCGTAGAAAAAAAGCACCGCCCTTGCGTAAAAAGCGACCCACGACCGGAATATTGAGGTTGATGCCGGCCGCGATGTGCGGCACCGCGTAGCCTTGTTTGTAAATCACGTACGAGAGCAGCAGATAGTCCATGTGGCTGCGATGGCAGGGCACGAACACCACTTCACGCTCGGGCCCGATCTGCCGCAAGGTCTCGGCGTGATTGAAGCTGACACCATCGTAGAGACGATTCCACAAGCGTCGCAGGGCGCCTTCCATCAAGTTGATGAAGACGTGCGAGTAATTGGCGGCAATCTCCTCGACGTAGTCGCGCGCATTCAGGATCGCCTTGCGGCGCGAGATCTGCTTGGATCTCGCCTCGAAAGCGGCCGCCGAGCGCACGGCGCGGGTGCGCAAGACCTGTGTCACGATGGTGCGACGGTGCGATAAATCAGGCCCAATACGGGCCGCTCGCTGCCTGCGAAAAGCTGCCCGCTGCAAGCGCGTCAGCCGAGAAGCCTGCACGGCTGCTGATCCGGTCTCTTCCAGTAGGCCGCGCAAACTCACCGGCTCGCCGATTTCGATGAGCGTGAATCGACCGTTGAACAGCACTTGCAGAAACTTCCGAAAGCCACCCGTCAGCGCCCAGTTCTCCGTCAGCAACAATCGCCACCAAGAGCCCTCTTTTTCAGGCGCTCGCCCCCAGTAAACGGCGACAGGTACCAAGCGCACATCGAAGCTCGGATCAGCGCGAACGACGTCGATCAAGCGAACCAGCGCAGTCGGTGCACGGCGCTCGATGCGAGCGTCAAAGAAACCCCGTGCTTGCAGCAAAGGAATGGCGGCCCGCACGGTGTCTTTACCGCGACCGACGAGCCGTCCTGAGGGCGCCGGCAGGCCCTGCCGAGTACAGAGATTCTCGAGCACCGCGACATCGGTCGCGCTGCGTCGCTCGAGCAAGTAACAAACGGGTGCCGCACGTTGTGCACCGATCGAACCGAGCACCGCCTCAGGTCGCACCTCGGGCTTGACCCAACGTGCCAGTAACCAACGCAACGGTGCGATCATGCGAGCCCGCGCAGAAAGCCGCTCAGCCAGAGCTGTATTTGCGGCAATGAATCGTGCAGGCGGTGCCCGTCGTTCACGACGTGCAAGGTCGCGCCCTGCGATCGCGCGAAACGAATACCGATCTCCACCGGCACGATGTCGTCGTTCCAACCGTGCACCACGGTGATCGGACAAGCGGCACAAGCAGGCGTCGGCGGTAAACCGGGCAAGTCGAAGGCCGGTGCCATCAAGAACAAGCCGCGCGCCGCACACGGTATCGACCCTGCCACCGCCAAAAATCCGCCGAGGCTCGAGCCCACGTGCACCGCCGGGGGCAGCTCACGTGCCGCCGTCAATAATTTCGCGAGACGGCCCTCGACGGAATCGATGCCGCGATAATCGACCGACTCGCACTGCCAACCGAGCTCACGCGCAGTCGCGGCCAAGGCCACGATCTTGGTACCCCACGGCTCCGAGTCCTTGCCGTGCGAAAAAATCAGCTGTCGAGTCATCTCGTCGTCTCGGTCGTCGCAAGCTCGCCTTGCCAGTTCGCACCGATCGGCAAGGCGTTGCGCACACGAGTGGCTCGTGCAACCACGGCATCGAAGCCTTCGATACCGCGCGACACGGCGAGCGGAACACCGCGCGGCTCATGACTGACGCGCGAGACCGCGGCCCAGTCGATGCTCTCGCCTTGCGCTTTCAAGCGCTTCTCGAGTCGCGCTGCGAGCGTGCGAGTCAGCAGTTTCTGCCGCGCCGTCTTCCAGTTGCGCGGATCGTCCTCGAGCACATCGAAGGCCTGCAGTAACAACTGCCCTTCGTGCCAGCCGAAGACGAAGGGCTGATTGACGACCGTGACCTTGGTTCCGGGCCCGACGAGGTCGTACAAAAACTCGACGTCCTCCGGAAACAGTCGAATGCAACCGTGACTCGAGCGTAATCCGACGCCGGCAGGTTTGTTCGTGCCGTGGATCAAATAGCCTGCCCAGCCGAGATACATCGCACGCGTTCCGAGCGGATTATCGGGGCCTGCCGGCACGACAGCCGGCAGGATCTCGCCGTTTTCGCGATGCTCACGACGTACGCCCGGACCGGGTCGCCAACTCGGATTTTTGGCCATGCGCGTGATACGCGTCGAACCGACGGGTGTCGCCCAGCCAACTCGACCGATGCCGATCGGAAAGGTGTAGACGATGGGGCTTTCACCCTTGGCTACTTTTGGAAAATAGTAGAGGCGCATCGCCGCCAAATTGATGACTACGCCCTCGCGCGGTGCATTCGGCAACAAATACTGCGTCGGTAATACGATCTCGCGACCCTCGCGAGGCAACCAAGGATCCACGCCCGGATTGGAGCGGACGAGCTCCTCGTAGCCGACGTTGAAACGGCGCGCGAGATCGACGAAGGTGTCCTCGTGTTCGGCGCGAGTGACTTGCACGGTGCCCACGAGATCGCTGCCTTCAGCCGGTAGCTCGAACCGATGCAAGCTGACTGCGTAAGGCAGTGCCTCCTCCACCTTGGGGGGTGGCGCCACCCAGGTCGTCTCGCGCTCACGCTCGAGCGTGACACAGCCGCCGAGTGCCAATAGGCAGAGGCCCAAAGTCCAGCGAAGCACAGGATCGAACACTCGCATGATCGGCGAGATTACAGCAGGATGGGGCGATTCGGCTGCTCGTTGCGATCGCCACCCTGATGGGGGAAGTGTCGCACCAACAAGGCCGCAACACCGTCGACCCCGGCGATCGCGCCCTCACGAAAACGACCTGCACCAAAGTGAGTCTCCATTTGCTGACACACCGTCTGCCACTCGGCCTCGGAGACGTTGGCGGCAATCCCGCGATCCGCGATGATCTCGACGTCGTGCTCGGCCATCAGCAGATAGATCAACACGCCATTGTTGTTGGCCGTATCCCAAACTCGATAGTGCGAAAACACTTCGACAGCCCGCTCGCGCGGCGTGCGATCGGCAAGCAACGCCGATACGTCGAGCGCGGTCTCGATCACGAAACGAATCTCGCCCGCGTGCCGCGCCTCGACAGCGGTGATGGCCGCTTCGATGGCCGAGAGCGCCTGCGCGGGGAATCGGCGCCGCGTCATGAGCGGAGTCGCAAAGAGATTGGCAATCCAACGGCGCAGATTCATGCGGATTCACCAACGCCCTGAAGCGCCGCCGCCACCAAAACCACCGCCACCACCACCGAAGCCTCCGCCAAAACCGCCACCACCACCGAAGCCTCCGCCACCGAAGCCACCATCCCAACGACCGCGGCGACCGCGAGTGTTGAACGCACTCGCCGGAATCACCCCAAGCACGAGGGTCAAGAAGAACGCGCCGAAAGCCGCCAGAGCGGCTGCGAACAACGCCGTCCCAGCAAGCCACACAACCGTGCCGACGATGCCGCCGGTCGCGAGCGACCCAAAGAATCGGCCCAATACTTTGCGTAGCGCCGCACCCACGAAGAAAACGAGGATGAACAACAAGCCAAACAAGTCACCCGTGGTATTGCCGCCTTCGCCATTCCAGCTCGGTTGTGGCTCGGGTAACGGTTCACCATCGGCCACTTGGATCATGCGCTCGACGCCGAGTGCGATGCCGCCCGGATAATCACCCGCACGAAACGCGGGCACCATGCTCTCGTCGATGATGCGATTCGAGACCAGATCCGTCAGCGCACCCTCGAGACCGCGCCCCACTTCGATACGGACTCGTCGATCCTCGACGGCCACCAGCAGCAAGGCACCATCGTCGACACCTTGGCGCCCGAGCTTCCAAGCATCGACGACACGGATCGAGTACTGCTCGATTTCTTCGGGCGCGACGGTCGCCACCGTCAGCACGGCGATCTGTACGCCCTTGCGGGCCTCAAACGCCGCGAGCACCGACTCGAGCTCAGACTCTTGCTGCGCCGAGAGCACCAGAGCTTGGTCGGTCACCCGAGCGGTGAGTGTGGGAACCGGCTGCAGCTCGCTTTGGGCCCACGCCGAGGGCAAGCACGCGATGGCCGCGAGCACCCACGGCCATAGCGTTCGAGACCACGAGACGCCGTGTCGCGTCACTTCGCGGGGGCGGGTGCGCTGAAATCGACCGTCGGGGCAGCCGAAATGGCCGCTTCATTCTCGACGGTGAAATTGGGCTTCACCTCGTAGCTGAAGACCATCGCCGTTAGGTTGGACGGAAAGCGCCGGATCGTCCCGTTGTAGGCCTGCACCGCCGCAATGTAGCGATTGCGGGCGACTGCGATCCGATTCTCCGTGCCTTCGAGCTGCGCCTGCAGATCCCGAAAGTTTTGATCGGATTTCAACTGCGGGTAGTTCTCGCTGATGGCGAGCAAGGTCTTGAGGGCGCTCGTCAACTCGCCTTGGACTTTCTGATAGCGCTCGAGCGCGACCGGGTCATTGACGAGCTCCGGCGTCACCTGGATCGAGGTGGCTCGGGCACGCGCCTCGGTGACACCGACCAACACCCTCTCTTCTTGCGCGGCAAAACCCTGCACGGTCCGCACGAGATTCGGGATCAAATCGGCACGCCGCTGATATTGGTTGACCACCTCGGACCACGATGCCTTCACGGCTTCGTCCTGCTCCTGAATGGTGTTGTAGCCGCAGCCGCTGAGTGCCAGTGACGCTAGGGTGACAGCGGCCACGATCAGTCGTTTGAGTATCGAATGCATGGAATGGATATCCTCCGAAGCGATTACCAGATTTTCACTCTTTCGGCGGGCTTGCGATAGAGCCGATCGCCCGGTTTCACACCGAACGCCTCGTGAAACTCTGCCATGTTGGTGACCACACCGTTACAGCGGTATTCGCTCGGGCTGTGCGAATCGGTGATCAGTCGCGTGCGCAGTTCGTCGTCGCGATATTTACGACGCCACACTTGCGCCCAACCGAGAAAAAACCGCTGCGGTCCGGTGAAGCCGTCGATGGTCGGCGCCTCTTTACCTTTGAGTGAGATGAGATAGGCGCGATACGCCACCGCGAGCCCGGATAAATCACCAATGTTTTCACCCAGAGTCAGATCGCCGTTGATTGAGCGATCGGCGATCGGTTTGTATTGGCCGTACTGCGCAGCCAAGCGGCCCGCACGCTCGCGAAAACGCGCGTTGTCATCGAAGGTCCACCAGTCGCGCAGATTACCCTCGCCATCGTAACGACGCCCCGAGTCGTCGAAACCGTGACTGAACTCGTGGCCGATCACACCACCGATGCCGCCGTAATTAACGGCATCGTCGGCAAGCGGATCGAAGAACGGCGGCTGCAAGATTGCAGCCGGGAACACGATCTCGTTCATGGGCGGGCTATAATACGCGTTGACCGTCTGCGGCGTCATGAACCACTCGTTCCGATCCACCGGGCTATCGAGCCGCGATATCTGTCGTGCAAACTCGAATTCATTGACGCGACGCAAGTTACCGAGCAAATCACCGGCGCGGACCTCGAGTGCCGCGTAATCACGCCATTGGTCTGGATACCCGACCTTGACCGTGAAGCGCGCGAGCTTGCGCTTTGCTTCGAGCTTGGTATCGGCACTCATCCATTCGAGTTCGTCGATCTTCACCTCGAATGCTTGTCGCAAGTTGCCGACGAGCTGGCGAATACGCTCCCGCGCTTCCGGTCGGAAGTTCTGCTCGACATAAGCGCGACCGGCGATTTCGCCAACCGTGCGATCGAGCAGGTTCACACCGCGACGCCAGCGCGGCTGTTGCTCCTGCACGCCGCGCAGGGTCCGCTCCCTGAACTCGAAACGGGCCGCATCGAAAGCGGCCGGAAGAAAAGCCGCGCTGCCATCGAGCAAACGGAAGCGGAAGTAAGCGCGCCAGTCCTCGACGGGCAGGTCGCGCACCAAACGAGACGCCTCGCGTAAATAGCTCGGCTGACGGACATCAACCGCCTGAATTTTGGCCGGATCGACCCCGAGCCCCGCAACCAGTGCAGTCCAATCGAGTGCGGGTGCGAGTGAAGCGAGCTCGGCAATCGTAGTCTTGTTGTAAGTCTTGAGCGGATCGCGATTCTCGACACGAGTCCAATGCTGCTGCGCGATCGCCGTCTCGACGACCAACACGCGCGACGCTTTGGTCGCGGCATCGGGCGTCCCCGACAAGCTCAGCAATTGCTCGGCATAGCGGACGAACGCCTCGCGGAATTTGCGATTGCGCTCGTCGTCGGCGAGGTAGTACTCGCGGTCGGGCATGGTTAAGCCACTTTGTCCCATGCCCGCGATGTAGCTCGACGAGTTCTTGCGATCCTGGCCAACATAGAAGCCGATGGGCGCTCCGCCGCCGATGCGCTGCGCGCGTCCGATGTAGGCAAAAATGGCGCGGGCGTCGTTGATGGAATCGATGCGCGCGAGCTCATCTTGTAGGGGCGCAAGTCCCCGCTGCTCGATACCCTGCTCGTCCATGTAGGCAGCATAGAGATCGCCGAGCTTTTGACGGTCCGAGCCCGGCGTCTTCTGCGCGTCGGCTGCAGCCGCTTCGGCGAGCGCTCGCAAGGCAGCGATCGCATCGTCCTCGAGTTTGCTGAAAGTGCCGTAATTGGAGCGATCGGCGGGAATCTCCGTCGTCGCGAGCCAAGTGCCACCCGCAAAGCGATAGAGATCATCCTGAGGTCGAACCGAGCGATCGAAACCCGCCAGATCCAGACCCGATCGCTCGGCAGCCAAGCTGATGGAGGCGCTCGTGCACACCAAGCCCAATGCTCCGACGACGGCGATCCAACGCTGATGAAAACGCATCTGTCGATACTCCGAATCTGCTCTGAGAGGCCGACAGGTTACCTGTTTCCCGCGCCCTCAGTATGCTTGCGCCCGTGTCCCGATATCGCCCCCCAACCCGCCCCGGTTCGAAGTTCATCACGGCCGAGGGCCATGCCAGGCTCGCAACGGAACTCGACCAACTGTGGCGTATCGAGCGCCCGGCGGTGACGCGCGCGGTCAGCGAAGCGGCGGCGCAGGGAGATCGCTCGGAAAACGCCGAATACACTTACGGCAAGAAACGCTTGCGCGAAATCGACTCGCGAGTGCGCTTTTTGCGCAAGCGTCTCGATGGCATGGTCATCGTGTCGAACCCGCCCTCGGATGTGCAACGGGTATTCTTTGGCGCCTGGGTCACGCTCGAGGATGATACAGGCACCGAGAGCCGTCATCGCATCGTGGGTCCGGACGAATTCGATCTCGCGCCCGGCTACATCAGCATGGACTCGCCGCTCGCACGATCGTTGCTCGGCAAACGTCTCGACGACGAGGTGCACGTCGAGACGCCGACCGGTCGGCGTCTTCTCGTGATCCTCGCAATCGATTACACGGGTGTCAAACCACCCGCACGTTCTTGAACTGCCACGGATCCTCGTGATCGAGATCTTCCGAGAACAAACTCTCGCGGCCGGTCAGCGGATTCCACTCCGTGAACTCGCCGACGACCGGGCCGAGATACGGCATGCAAATCTCGAGATTACGGCGATAGTCCATGTCGTCGGGCTCGACGATGCCGCGCTGCGGATTCTCCATCGCCCAGATCACGCCCGACAGGACGGATACACACACCTGCAAACTCGTCGCGTTGTTGAATGGGCAAAGCTGACGCGCTTCGTCGACCGACAGTTGCGAGCCGTACCAATAGGCGTTCTTGGCATGCCCTGCCAACAGCACGCCGAGCTCATCGATACCGCCTGAGGAGATTTCGTCCATCAGGATGCGCTGCTTGCTCTGCATGACATAGTTTCGGCCGACGAACTCGTGCACGGACAAAACCGCATCATCACAAGGATGGTAGGAGTAGTGCACCGTTGGTCGATAACTGACGACGCCGTTTTCTTTGACGGTCAGATAATCGGCAATCGAAATCGACTCGCCATGGGTGATCGCAAACGCGTGGAAGTGCCCCGCCTTCGGCGTCCAGGTTCGAACGCGCGTCGCTGCGCCGGGGCGCGAGAGAAAAATCGAGGATCCGCGTCCGAAATCGTAACGATTGCCGTCGGTCGGAAAATGCCGCTCGTGTGAACCCCAGCCGAGCTCGCAGGGCTGACAGCCCTCGCTGACAAAACCGTCGACGGACCAAGTGTTGACGAATTCATCCACGCGCTTGCGTACGGGCGACACCTGGGTGTCGCGCTCGGCGACATGGATGACCTTCACATCGAGTTTTTTAGCGAGTGCCGCCCAGTCCTCGCGCGAGCTCGGCTCGTCGGTCTTCACACCGGTCGCCGCGGCAACGTCGAGCAACGCTTTCTTGACGAGGTGGGAGACGAGACCCGGGTTCGCGCCGTGCGTCAGCACGGCCGTGGGCCCGCCCTCGCGGCCATCGCGCAGCGCCAGCGCCGCCTCGCGCAGCGCGTAGTTGGTGCGCCGCGACGCCGGCACGCTCTGGTCGGTGTAACCGCCCGGCCACGGCTCGATGCAGGTATCGAGGTATAGCGCACCACGCTCTTGGCAGAACTGCACCAGCGCAATCGAAGAGACGTCGACCGAGAGGTTGAGCAGGAAATCACCCTGGCCGACGAGTGGCTCGAGCAAGGTACGCAAATTTTCCGGCTTGACGGGCTGGGTGATGAATTTCACACCGAAGTGACGCGCCTCCTCGAGACCGCGCTCATCAGCAGAGACAATCGTGATGCGATCGGCACTGGTGCCGATGTGTCGCATCATCAACGGCAAGACGCCTTGCCCGATGCTGCCAAAACCCACAAAAACGATACGGCCGGAAAAATTAACGTGAACTTGGTGATCGCTCATGATGCTCCTTGGGAAAATGAAAAACGGCGGTCAGCCGATGCGCCAAGACGGTGGCACGGTTTGCTCGTACCCCGGCAGGGATTCGATGCGCTGCAACCACCGGCCTAGGGCCGGATAGTTTGCCTCGATTGGCAAAAAACGTCCCGCCAAATCGTGTGCTGCGGGTCGCGTCAGGGCGCGACGGAGCAGTTGGATCGCCGGGAAAATCACCATATCGATCGCGCTGTAGTCGTCGCCCACGATCCAATCGAATCGCGATACACGCATCTCGATGGTGCGTGCCTCTCGAGCAACCACGTGCATGGCGTCGGTCAAAGCATCACGCGACAAGGGGCGCTCCTCGTCAGCCGGGCTTACCGAGCCGAGCAGGGTCCGACAAATGCCCATGATGTGCGGCTCGGTATACGCCTGGAACTCTTCGATCACGCGCAAGATGACGGCCGCCTCCTCGGGTGTACGGCCAAAAATCGACGGCTCGGGATACTTGCGGTCGAGGTAATAGAGCACGGCCACCGACTCGAAAACGACATAGCCGTCGTCTTTGAGCACCGGCACCCGACCGCGCGGATTCATGGCGAGCATCGGCGGCGATTTCTGCTCCTGAAACTCGAGTTGCAGTCGGTGCCCCGCGAACGGCAGCCGCTTGTGCGCGAGCGCCAGCAGTACCCGCCACGAGTAAGGACAACCGCTCGCCCAATAAAGATCAATCGCCATCGCGGGATTGTAACGGTAACAGTCTGGTCGGAGAATTCGCGCCTGCCCCCCACGGAGGTCTGATGGCACTGCGCACTTTGGTCGACGTCGACACCTTGGCCGCCCACTTGGACGACCCGCGCTGGGTGGTGCTCGACTGCCGTTTCGAGCTCACCCGTCCGACCTGGGGAGAGGAAAGCTTTGCGGCCGGGCATATTCCCGGGGCGCAGTATGCGCACCTCGATCGCGATCTGGCCGCCTCACAAACTGCCACCTCAGGCCGACACCCACTGCCGGAGCCGCAGGCGTTCGCGGCACTCGCCCGTCGCTGGGGCATCAACGCAGACGCGCAGATCGTCGTGCACGACCAAGCGAGCGGCGTTTACGCGGCCCGCGCGTGGTGGTTGTTCCGTTGGCTCGGGCACGAGTCAGTCGCCGTGTTGCGCGGTGGGCTCGCCGCCTGGACGGCGAGTGCTCGTGCGCTCACCACCGAGACGACCACCCGCGCCTGCGGTAACTTCGTCGCGCGACCGCAAGCGAACTGGGTCGTGAACGTGGACGACGTTGTCGATTCGCTCGAATCGCATCGACTGCACGTGGTCGATGGGCGTGGTGCCGATCGATTCGCGGGTCAAAACGAAACGATGGATCCGATCGCCGGACATGTGCCGGGGGCCGTCAATCATCCGTTCGCGAGCAACTTCGCCGCTGACGGAACGTGGTTGCCCGAGGCGGAGCTGCGTGCGCGATGGGAGACAACCCTGCAAGGCCGCCCCGCGAACGAAATCGTCACCATGTGCGGTTCGGGCGTCAGCGCCTGCCTTAATCTGCTTGCCCTCGAGACACTCGGTATCCAAGGGGCTCGCCTCTACACGGGCTCATGGAGTGAATGGGTTCGTGATCCGTCGCGTCCGGTCGCCACAGGAGCCGCTGCATCTTGAACAAACCCGCTTGGTCAGTGACCGATTCGGTCGAGCTCTACCACGTCAACGCCTGGGGCCACGGTTATTTCGGTATCAACGATGCCGGCCATGTCACGGTTCGTCCTGAGCAAATCCCGGGTCGAGAGATCGATTTATTTGACGTCGTCCAGGGCCTGAAGGCCCGCGAACTGACGACCCCCGTCGTCGTGCGTTTCTCCGGGATCCTCGCGCATCGCTTGCGCAAGCTGAACGAAGCGTTCGCCCGCGCCATCGCCGAGAACGACTACCGCAACCGCTATGCCGCTGTCTTTCCGATCAAGGTGAATCAGCAACGCCTCGTCGTCGAAGAGGTGTACCGCTATGGCGCCGAGTTCGGCTTCGGGCTCGAGGCGGGCAGTAAGCCGGAACTGCTCGCCGTGATGGCGATGACCGAGAACTCACCGGACCGTCTCATCGTCTGCAACGGCTTCAAGGACGATAGCTACATCGAAACCGCGATGCTCGCGACCAAACTGGGCCGTACGATCGTGCCGGTCGTCGAAAATTTCTCGGAGCTCGATCTTATCCTCAAGCATGCCGACCGACTCGGTGTGAAGCCGAAGATCGGTATTCGGGTGAAGCTGGCGAGCGAAGGCTCCGGTCGCTGGCGTGATTCGGCTGGTGAAAAATCGAAGTTCGGTCTCTTCATCACCGAAATCCTCGAGGCCGTCGACGTGCTCAAGCAGCGTGGCATGCTCGATTGTCTGAAACTCGTGCATTGCCATCCGGGCAGCCAACTGCAGGATATTCGTCGCGTCAAAGAAGCGATCAACGAACTCGCGCACGTCTATGCCGAGCTCAAACTCCTCGGGGCCGGGCTCGAATACATCGATGTTGGCGGTGGACTCGGCGTCGATTACGACGGCTCTGGCACCAACTATGCCTCGTCGATGAATTACGACATGCAGGAATATGCGAGCGACGTGGTCTATCGCGTGGCTAGCGTCTGCAACGCGCGTGGCATCGAGCATCCGGTCATCGTGAGCGAGTCGGGCCGTGCGATCGCCGCGCATCACAGCGTGCTGATCTTCAACACGCTAGGCACCTCGGCGCTCGATCAGTTCCATGTCACGGGCCGAGAAGATCAGCAATATGCCGATCGATCACTGCCGCAACCGGTGCAAGATTTGCTTGGCGCTTATCGCGAAGTGAGCGACCGCACGCTCGTCGAATGCTGGCACGATGCCCTCACGGCTCGTGAACAGTGCCTGCAGATGTTCAAACTCGGCTTGCTGTCGCTCGAGTTTCGTGGCTTGGCAGAACGCCTCTATTGGGCCACCTGCGCCAAAATCCGCGACCATGCTCGCAAGCTCGAAGAGACCCCGGAGGAGCTCGAAGATCTCGAGAATATTCTGTCGGATATCTACTTCTGCAACATGTCGGTGTTCCAGTCACTGCCGGATAGCTGGGCGATCGATCAACTCTTTCCGATCATGCCCATCCACCGTCTTGAAGAGTGCCCACAGCGTCGCGCCGTCCTCGCCGATATCACCTGCGATTCGGATGGCAAGATCGATCGTTTCGTGAGCCATCGCGAAGTCAAGCGCACGCTCGAACTGCACGACTATCGGGTTGGTGAGGAGTACTACCTCGCCGCCTTTCTGGTCGGCGCTTATCAGGAAACCTTGGGCGATCTGCACAACCTGTTCGGCGATACGCACGTGGTGCACATTCGGCTCGCCGACGATGGCACCTGGTGTATCGATGAAGTGGTCATGGGCGATACCGCCAATCGTGTGCTCGAATACATGGAGTACGATGTCGCCGAGCTCTACCCCGCACTCGCCCGCGATTGCGAACGCGCCATTCGCGATGGCCGTATGACCGTCGCGGAGAGCCAGGCGCTGAAGCGCTTTTATGAAGGCGAGCTCAACGGTTACGCTTATCTGGAGTGATGTCGATGTCCGCGCATGCTAACGAGAGCCGAGACTTCCGCAGTTATCACGCCTTTCTGCGTGCTGCCCGCAACTACATGGAAGGCCCGCTCGTCGGCCAGATGCACGACTCCTACGAGCGCGCCTGCGAACAGCGCGGCTTGACGGGTGCGCAAACACCCAAAGATTGGCGAGC
>CAMCBU010000028.1 GCA_945873095.1 Klebsiella pneumoniae
AGCATGACGGAGGCGGCGGCTCGCACCTTTGCCCTCGTCATTGCGGGCTTCCGCCGCAAGTTCGAAAGAGATCTTCATGATATTCAACTCCTGATTTAACGTTATTCCGTTCCGCGACCAGAACGGACTCAATCGACGTACAACGAACTCACCGACTCTTCGTCGCGAATGCGTCGTATCGTCTCACCGAGCAGACCCGCCACCGAAAGCTGGCGAATCCGCGGGCATTGTTGTGCCTCTGCACTCAAGGGAATCGTATCGGTGACGACCAATTGGTCGAGCCCCGAGTTCGCGATCCGCTCGACGGCAGGCCCCGACAGAATGGGATGCGTGATGTAGGCCACCACCTTGCGAGCACCCTCGTCTTTGAGCGCCTGCGCCGCGAGACACAGCGTGCCGGCCGTATCGACGATGTCGTCGATGAGCACGCACGTTTTATCCGTCACCTCACCGATGATGTTCATCACCTTCGACTCGTTCGGGCGCGGCCGACGCTTGTCGATGATGGCGAGCTCGACATCATCGAGTCGTTTGGCGAGCGCGCGTGCGCGCACCACACCACCCACATCGGGCGACACGACGATCATGTTCTCGTAGCGCTGCCGCCAAGCGTCACCGAGCAACACGGGCGAGGCGTAGACGTTGTCGACTGGGATGTCGAAAAAGCCTTGTATCTGCTCGGCGTGCAGATCGACGGTGAGCATCCGATCGATACCCGCACCGACCATCATGTTGGCGACGACCTTGGCCGAGATAGCCGAGCGGGTGGCTCGCGGACGACGATCCTGTCGCGAGTAGCCCATGTACGGCACGACTGCCGTGACGCTGCGGGCGGAACCGCGCCGGCAGGCATCCGCCATGATCAGCAGTTCCATGAGGTGGTCGTTGACCGGCGGACAGGTCGGCTGCACCAGAAACACGTCGCGACCACGCACGTTCTCGATCAGCTCGACGTTGACCTCGGCGTCACTGAAGCGCGACACCATGGCGCGCCCGAGCGGTACCTTCAAATGTCGGGCGATTTCCTGCGCAAGTGCGGGATTGGCATTCCCGGTAAAGAGCGCAAACGTCGGACTGTCCAAGCGACCCTCCCCCGCTGACGGGGAAACTTATCGAGTGGCTGGGGTGGAAGGATTCGAACCTCCGAATGGCGGGATCAAAACCCGCTGCCTTACCACTTGGCGACACCCCAACCGTTACAAACTCTGCCGAAGCGGCGATTCTGCCAGCCCCTGCACCACATAAGCCCGCCAGACGTCCGGCACTCTCGCGGCAACCCGTTCTGCCTCGGCAGCCGAAGCGAATCGGGCGAAGAGGCAAGATCCGGTGCCAGTCAGCCGCGCGGGGGCGTGCCGACCGAGCCAGTCGAGCGCGGCTGCCACTTCCGGATAGCGCCTGCGCACCACCGGTTCGCAGTCGTTGCGACCCCCGAAAGCCAAAAGGGCGGGTATTGTGAGGACGGGGGAATTTCGTGTCAATTCAGGAGCCTGGAAGACATCCCGAGTGGGGATCGACACCCTCGGATGAATGACCAAAAACCACGACTTCGGCAGCTCCAACGGCGTCAGGCGCTCGCCCACCCCCTCGCCGAGCCCGGAAAACCCCCGCACGAACACCGGCACATCCGCCCCGAGCCCCATGCCGATCGCGGCCAACTCGTCGCTCGAGAGGCCGCCCTGCCAAAGCGCGTTCAGCACCACGAGGGTCGTGGCCGCATCAGAGCTACCGCCGCCCAGACCGCCACCGACGGGGATGTTTTTGCGAATTCGAATCGCCACACCGCTCGTGGTACCCGTGCGCAGCTGCAGCGCCCGCGCCGCGCGGACACACAAATCCTGATCCTCACCGACGCCACTCAAGGCATCCGCCGCAGCGCCCTCGTAGTCGAGCCGGACGACTCGACCATCCTCACGTAGCTCGAAAGACAATTGATCGCTCAAAGAAATCAGCTGGAAAATCGTCTGCAAGTCGTGGTAACCATCTGGGCGTCGACTCGTCACATGCAGACAAAGATTGAGCTTGGCTGGCGCTGGCCACCAACGTTGCGGCTCCGAGGCGCTCATGGGCTCAGCGACTCCCAACTTTCGATGAACAGCCGCACACGCACTTCGGACGATTCCAACTGCAAGCGGCGCGGCAACTCGAAGCGCGCGCCGGGCACGGGCGCGTAGTCGAGATACCGAATGGACCATCCCTGCTGCTGCAAAGCCTGCAAGCGATTGGCGATGATCTCGACCGATTGAACTTCCAGCGACGGATCGGGCACGCCGAGAGCCCAATACCGCACCGAAGCGATCGGCAGCGCCACACCGAGTCGGCCTTCGAGATCCGCGAGCGTCGCGTCAGATCGAACCGAATCGAACGACCATTCCGATGCTGCCGTGCCGAGCGGGCCCTCTAGCCCAAGGCGCAGCGCATCGCCCCGTTGACGCCAGCGAACGCCCGCCACCACGCTTTGTTCGCCGCGCACGATCGACACTTTGCCGCGCAAGTCGAAGCGCGCCCAAGATTGCAACGTGGTTTGGCGCGCCATCCACTCCACCGGCAGATCGACCGCAGGCAATGACAGGCGCGAAACGCTGACGCAGGCCGTCAACGACGACAAAATCAACAGGGCGAGGCATCGCCACGGCGACATACGGGGTATTTACCTGCGCTCGGCAAACCGCTCGATGACAGCGCGCAACGGCTTCGACTCTGGGGACAACACGAGTGCCTGTGTCCAGACGCGTCGCGCAGCCGCGCGATCGCCACTCGTCCACAGCGCTTCGCCCCAATGCGCGGCGATCTCGGCTTCCTTGGAGAGTCGCCACGCGCGCTCGAGCAAGGGCAACGCATCGCGGGTTTTTCCGCGACGAAACAGCACCCAACCGAGACTGTCGAGGTAGGCGGCGTTGTCGGGTCGTTGCTCGAGTGCGGCTCGCACCAGTCGCTCGGCACGCGGCAGTTGACGCTTGCGATCTGCCAAGGTGTAACCGAGCGCATTCATGATGTTGGCCTCATCCGGCCGCTGCTGCAGCAATTCCTCGAACACACGAATGCCGGCGGCGGTGCGGCCCATCCCATCAAGGAGCACCGCTTTGTGATAACGCAACTCCGGGTGATCGGGGTGACGTTGCAGCGCAGCCTCGATGCTCGCGATCGCCTCGTCACCGAAACTCGACTCCGCCAAAGCGCGCGACCGGGCGATCTCGATTTCGATCGTATCGTTTCGCGCTGGATGCCGGATCGCATCGAATAACGCCAACGCTTCGTCGCGCCGGCCTTGCGCGAACAACAGGCGGGCGGCACGCACGCGCGGTGGTAATCCCGCACCCGCAGCACTGAGCTGCAAATAAGCCTTCAAGGCCGAGTCGGCGCGGCCCTCTCGCTCGGCGATGACCGCAAGGTAGTACAAAGATTCCGCTGAGCCGCGATCGGCACGCAAGCGCTCGCTGAACAACCGTTCGGCCTCCGCCAACTCTCCCTGCGACAAGGCGAGTAGTGCGAGTCGCCGCTGCGCTTCACGACGAAATGGCGTATCCGGCGATGCATCATCGGCGGACGCAATTTTTTGCAGTGCCGCACGAGCCTCATCGAGACGATCCAGCGTGATCCAAGTCTCGATTTGCGCAAACCGGTGATTGGCTGGATCGCCCTGTGCGACCAACGACGCCTCCTCGAGCGCGGTAGTCTCTTCACCGAGCGCAGCTGCCGCGGCAGCCGCCAAGCGAATCGTGCGCACGTCGCGACCACCACCGCGAGTGCGGGCGAGCGAGATCAGCGCCGCGCAGGCGGCAAGATCATCGGAGTTACAAGCCATGCGCCCCAGCGTGGCGATCGCTGGTGGTGTCAGCGTCTCGCGATCGAGCATGGGACCGAACACTCGCCACGCCGCCGGTGCGAGTGGTCCTTCCGACAAGGGCGGCAGGATGTCGGTCAAGGCGCGGCCCAGCTCGACATCCGGCTTGGCGAGCAGCGATGCATAGACTTCGCGCGCTTCGGTCAGTTTCCAGGCCTGCAGGGCGACCATGCCGACCCGTTGTAGCGCCTCGGGGTTTTCAGGGTCTAACGACCAAAGACGCGAGGCCATCTGCCAGGCGGCGGGGATGTGATGACACGCCAGGGCCAGATCGAGGGCGCGATCAGTGCGCCGCGGGTCTCGCTCGGCCGAGGCCTCCAGCACGAGCGACTCGACCGCCGTTCGACAATCGGTTTGCTTCGCGCTCGACGGCTCGACTGGCGCTGACTGGCCGGGATCAGCCGACGCGGAGGCGGCCCCGGTCAGCAACCAGAGCATCGCAGCCCACATCCCGCATCGAGACCCCATCATCTTGCAGACACTATAGCCCGTCGCGCCGCTCTTCTGTCAGCAACCTGCTTGTCAGCAACGGGCGCGACCCCGAGAATCGCGCTGCCCCGGCCAGCCGCGGGCGTCACGGATCGAAAATGAAAGACACCATCAGGCAGCGATTGGAAAAACAGCTCGACCGTTACGAGGAAGTCGGACGCCTGCTCGCCGCACCGGACATCGACGGTGGCTCGAATCAATTCCGTGAACTGTCGATGGAGTACGCGCGATTGACGCCGATGGCCGAGCGTTTCGAGGCCTACCGTCGCTGCGAGCAAGAACTGCACGCCGCCTCAGTCTTGGTGAGCGATGCCGACCCCGACATGCGGGCGATGGGTGAGGAGGAAGTGCACCGCCTCGAACCGTTGCTCGGCAGTCTCGAACTGGAGATACGACGCTCGCTGATTCCGGTCGACCCGCGTGAGGCCCGCAATGTGTTTCTCGAGATCCGCGCTGGCACGGGCGGCGACGAGGCCGCGATCTTCGCCGGGGACTTGCTGCGCATGTATGCACGCTACGGCGAGAAGCAAGGTTGGCAGATCGAAACTTTGAGCGAGAGTCCCGGTGAGCATGGCGGCTTTCGCGAAGTGATCTGTCGCGTCATCGGTCAAGGTGTTTTTTCGAAACTGAAGTTCGAGTCTGGTACGCATCGCGTGCAACGCGTCCCGGCAACGGAGGCTCAAGGCCGCGTCCACACCTCGGCGGTCACCGTTGCCATCCTGCCGGAGATGGACGAAGTCGAAGACATCGAGATCACCCCGGCCGATCTACGTATCGACACCTTTCGTGCATCCGGGGCGGGCGGTCAGCACGTCAATAAAACCGACTCGGCCGTCCGCATGACCCATTTGCCGACCGGCATCGTGGTGGAGTGTCAGGACGAGCGCTCGCAGCATAAGAATCGCAGTCGCGCGATGTCGCTGTTGAAAGCGAAACTATTGGCGAGTGAGCGCGAAAAACGGGAAGCCACCCAAGCTCGCACCCGCAAACTCCAAGTCGGTAGCGGTGATCGATCAGAGCGGATCCGGACCTACAACTTCCCGCAAGGGCGAGTCACCGACCATCGTATCAACCTGACGCTCTACCAACTCGAGCAAATCATCGAGGGACGCTTGGACGACTTGATCGAGCCGCTGTCGCAGGAATATCAGAGCGAGTTGCTGGCCGAGGAAGAGGCCTGACGCGCACGCAGCGCCGCATACTGCGCCCAACCGGTGGCGGTCACGAACGGCTGGAAAAAAGCCGCCAAGAGCGCAGTCACCACCGCCATCGGCACGAGCTTCGCCAAGGCGAAAGCCGCGATCGCACCGAAGACGAAAAAACCGAGAACGAGCACGAGCATCACGACGAGCACGCTCAAACTCTGCCACCACGCTCCACGGACGAGCAGCAGCGCCCGATCGAGGCTCGCACGAGCCGACGCATTTTCAGCGAGCGACACCGCGAGCGCAGGCCACAACGCCACGAGCAGATAGATTCCGGGGATCACCAACACGAGCGCACCCAAACTCACGACGCCAATCGACATCAGCAAAATGAGCAGCGCCCGCGGCAAGATGCGTGTGGCCTCGCGGATATCGACGACGAGTGGATCGAGACGCCATTGCCGCCGCGCAATCACCAGCCAACACCAGAGCGTACCGACGCTCGCGAGCAGCATGACGATCCACCAGCCTGGCGACTTTGGCGCGAACAACTGCAAAGACTCGCCGCCTTGCAATAGATAAACCGACGGCCATTGACCGAGCAGCACCGCGAGCAACGAAAACGGCAAACAACGCGGCAGGGTCGCGCGAAAACGCTCGAAAGCGACGGCGACGACGTCTCCGACCGGCGGCAGTGCAGACTGGGTTGAAGCGCTCACGATCGCACTGTATCAAACCCTCGATGAAGATCGCTGCCGCTGCCGAACCATGACGGTTCGTGTCACACTGCCACCCATGGAACCGATGCCAGTGAACAGCGTGTCGTTGCAAACGGCACTGCGGGAAACTCGCGAAGCACTCGGCGCGCTCGGTGCGGACGCGACGCGAGAAGCGCAACTGCTGCTCAGCGCGTGTCTTGGAATTTCGTCCATCGCGCAACATATCGAACCTGAGCGTGCGCTCGGCGCACAGCAACTCGACAAACTGCGCGCTTGGACGAGGCGCCGCGCCGCGGGCGAGCCGCTGGCGTACCTCACCGGTCGACGCGAGTTTTGGTCGCTCGAATTCACGGTCACACCCGACGTGCTGATCCCGCGTCCGGAAACAGAGCTCTTGGTCGAGCGTGCCCTGCACCACGGTGATGCACTCGCGAATCGGCGAGCGAATTGGCCTACTTCACCGATCCGAGTGGTCGATCTCGGCACCGGCTCGGGGATCATTGCCATCACCGTGGCACATGAGCGCCCGCAGTGGTTGTGCACGGCCGTGGACCTCTCGACAAAGGCGCTCGCCATCGCCGCTCAAAATGCGCGCAACCTAGTGGCAGCTCGAGTGAGCTATCGATCGGGCTCGTGGTTCGAGCCGCTCGCGGGGCAACACTTCGACCTCGTCGTATCGAATCCACCCTATGTCGAGGCGAATGATCCCGTGCTGCAGGCGGATTCGCTGGCCTTCGAACCGCGACTCGCCCTCACGGCAGGCCCCGATGCTCTGGCCGCACTCAAGCACCTTGTCGAAGAGGCACCACGGTATCTCGCTAGCGGCGGTTGGCTCTGTCTCGAGCATGGGGCCGATCAAGCCGTGGCAGTACGCGAGCGACTTGTGGCGAGGGGCTATGCTCACGTAGGCTCGCATCGCGATTTAGCCGGTCACGAGCGTGTGACCGAAGGCCAATGGTTGCCCGATGGCAATCGAACATCAGATCTCACTTTAGGATGACCTTGCCATGCTGCGTTTCAAAACCACCTCCGGTGAATTCACCGTTGAACTCTTCGAGAAGGAAGCACCCGAAAGCTGCGTCAATTTCCTGCGCTACGTGGATGAAGGTCACTACGATGGCACGCTGTTCCATCGAGTGATCCCGGGCTTCATGATTCAGGGGGGTGGTTTCGCATCGGGCCTCGAACATAAGGAAACCCATGCGCCGATCCGTAACGAGGCGACCAACGGTCTGGAGAACTTGCGCGGCACGCTCGCCATGGCTCGAACCAACGATATCGACAGCGCCACGGCGCAGTTCTTCATCAACTTGGTCGACAACGATTTTCTCAACCACAGCCCCGGCAACTACGGCTACGCCGTATTTGGGCGCGTGACGAACGGCATGGATGTCATCGATGCCATCGCCGAGGTACCGACGACGCGCCGTCGCGGTCACTCCGACGTGCCGACCGATGATGTGGTGATGCTGGCCGTCACCCGCGAGACAACCGCCTGACACTCGCTGGCATCGCCCGCCGAGTGCTGCGGGCTTTGCTGATCACGATCGCGAGCTCGATCGTGTTGGTGCTGCTTTTGCGCTGGCTGCCGCCACCCACTTCAGCCTTCATGATCGCGGCACGGGCCCAAGCGATGTTGGATGGCAACTTCCGCTACCGCAACGAGTACGACTGGGTCCCCCTCGAGGCCATCTCACCGCATGCCGCCATGGCTGCGATCGCCGCTGAGGACCAGCTGTTTCCGTTCCACACCGGTTTCGACTTCGAATCGATCCGCAAAGCCGTCCAGTACAACGCCAAAGGAAAACGCGTACGGGGTGCGAGCACCATCACGCAGCAAACTGCCAAGAATCTCTTTTTGTGGTCAGGCCGCAGCTGGGTGCGCAAAGGGCTCGAAGTGTACTTCACCGTCCTCATCGAGGTGTTGTGGCCGAAGGATCGAATCCTTGAGGTGTACCTCAACCTCGCGCAGTTCGGTCGCGGCGTTTACGGCGTACAAGCCGCATCGCGAGAATTCTTTGGCAAGGATGCCGCCAAGCTGACTCGCCGACAGTCCGCTCTGCTCGCAGCCGTTCTGCCGAACCCGATCAAACTGCGCGCCGCAGCGCCCTCGCCCTACGTGCTGCGACGCACCGAGCGCATCATGGGACAGATGCGCGCGCTGGGCGGTGCGGCCTACCTACGCCAACTCGACGACGCCGAACCGCGCTGATCGTCACGCAGGCTCGTATCCAAGATTGGGAGCGAGCCAACGCTCAGCCTCTTCCAAACTGACGCCCTTGCGGGCTGCATAGTCGACGACCTGATCACGATCGATCTTGCCGAGCGCGAAATAGTGCGCATCGGGATGTGCGATGTACCAACCGCTGACCGCCGCCGTCGGATACATCGCGTAACTTTCGGTCAAGCGGATACCCGTGTTGCGCTCGACATCGAGTAGCTTCCAGAGCTTGGCCTTCTCCGTGTGATCCGGGCATGCCGGGTAGCCTGGCGCTGGACGAATGCCGCGGTACTCCTCGCGAATCAGTTGTGGGTTCGTCAATTGTTCCGCCGAGGCGTAGCCCCACAACTCACGCCGGACGCGCTCGTGGAAATGCTCGGCGGCGGCCTCTGCCAGTCGATCCGCCAAGGCCTTGAGCAAAATACTCGAATAATCGTCGTGCGCCGCTTCGAACCGCGCGATGTGCGTCTCGATACCCACGCCCGCCGTGACGGCAAATGCACCGAGGTAATCACGCACGCCGGACTCACGCGGCGCGAGGTAATCCGACAGACACTCATGCGGCTGCCCGGCAGGCTTACCCTTCTGCTGTCTAAGGTGCTGCAAAGTGATGAGCGCCTCACCCCGCTCCTCTCCGGCGTAGACCTCGATGTCATCGCCAGCCGAGTTCGCCGGGAAAAGACCGATGACCGCCCGGACCTCGAGCCACTCCTCGGCAATCAATTGTTTGAGCATGCGACGCGCGTCGGCGTAGAGGTTGCTCGCCGCCTCACCGACGATTGGATCGGTCAAAATATCCGGAAACTTACCCGCGAATTCCCAGGCGTTGAAAAACGGCATCCAGTCGATGTAGTCGAGCAGATCAGCCAAGGGATAACCGTCGAAAACTTGCACGCCAGGGCGCAAGGGGGCGACCGGCCGATAGGCCGACCAGTCGATACGTGGTCGATTGGCACGCGCGGCGATCAGCGTTGCTTCGGGTTGCTTAACGCTTTTCCCCGCGTGTTGCTCGCGCCGTCGCTCGTGCTCCTCAGCCAACTTGGCGGCAAACACGCGCTTGCTCGAGGGTGTCACCAACGACTGGCAAACGCCGACCGCGCGCGACGCGTCTTTGACATAGACCACGGGTTCTCGATACTGCGGCGCGATTTTGACCGAGGTGTGCGCCGGCGAGGTAGTCGCACCACCGATCAACAGCGGCACCTCGAAGCCCTGACGCTGCATTTCGCGAGCAACATGCACCATCTCGTCGAGCGATGGCGTGATCAAACCCGACAGACCCACCAGCGCCGCATTCTCGCGGCGTGCCACTTCGAGGATCCGCTCGGCGGGCACCATCACACCGAGGTCGATGACTTCGAAGTTGTTGCACTGCAAGACGACGCCAACGATGTTCTTACCGATATCGTGCACGTCACCTTTGACCGTTGCGAGCACGATCTTGCCATTGCTGCGGACCGCGCCGGATTTGTCTCGTTCGATGAACGGCACGAGGTGGGCGACCGCCTTCTTCATCACACGTGCGCTTTTGACGACCTGCGGCAGGAACATCTTGCCGGCCCCGAAAAGGTCACCAACCACATTCATACCATCCATCAAAGGCCCTTCGATGACCTTGATGGGATGCTCTGCCTCGAGGCGAGCCGCTTCGGTATCCTCAACGATGAACTCATCGAGACCCTTGACGAGCGCGTATTCGAGGCGCTTGGTGACCGGCTGGGAGCGCCACTCGAGATCGACCTCGCGCTTGGTCGAACCGTCGCCTTTGAAACGCGCCGCCAACGCCAAGAGACGCTCGGTCGAATCGGTACGACGATTGAGAATGACATCCTCGACTGCCTCGCGCAGGTCCAGCGGAATGTCTTCATAGATCGCGAGTTGCCCCGCGTTGACGATGCCGAGATCCATCCCCGCACGGATCGCGTGATAGAGAAAGACGCTGTGCATCGCCTCGCGCACCGGATCGTTGCCGCGGAACGAAAACGACACGTTGCTGACCCCACCGCTGACCATCGCAAGCGGCATGCGCGCCTTGATCTGGCGCGTGGCCTCGATGAAATCGAGCCCATAGCTCGCGTGCTCCTCGATACCCGTGGCCACCGCGAAAATATTGGGATCGAAGATGATGTCTTCGGGAGGAAAACCGATTTTTCCCGTCAGCAAGTCGTAGGATCGCTGACAGATCTCGACCTTGCGGGTGATCGAGTCGGCCTGACCTTGCTCGTCGAAGGCCATGACGACGACAGCCGCGCCGTACTGGCGAATCTGCTTCGCTTGCGCGAGGAATGCCTCCTCGCCTTCCTTCAAGCTGATCGAGTTCACGATCGGCTTGCCCTGCGCACATTTGAGGCCCGCTTCGATCACACTCCACTTCGAGGAGTCGATCATCAACGGTACTCGCGCGATATCCGGCTCCGC
This sequence comes from Klebsiella pneumoniae, assembly GCA_945873095.1. Lineage (GTDB taxonomy): Bacteria > Pseudomonadota > Gammaproteobacteria > Steroidobacterales > Steroidobacteraceae > UBA964. Next base: position 10,834 of record CAMCBU010000028.1, read on the forward strand.
CGCAATCAAGTTCAGGAACTTGACCATCGCCGCTTCCGAGTCGAGCATGCCCTCGTCCATGTTGACGTCGATGATCTGCGCGCCGGCGGCAACCTGCTGTCTCGCCACATCGAGCGCAGCGGAATAATCACCAGCTTCGATCAACTGACGAAATTTCGCCGAGCCGGTGACGTTGGTTCGCTCCCCCACATTGAGGAAAAGACTGCTCTCGTCGATATTGAGTGGCTCGAGCCCCGACAAGCGGCATTTGACCGACACGCTCGCACGCGCTCGCGGTGCCGATGGACGCACGGCCTCGGCGATGAGACGAATATGCTCGGGCGTCGTGCCGCAGCAACCGCCGACGATGTTGAGCAAACCCGAGCGCGCGAACTCCGCCAGGATCGCAGCCGTCTCCGCGGGCGTTTCATCGTACTCGCCGAACGCATTCGGTAAGCCCGCATTCGGGTAAGCGCAGACATGGCGATCGGAGATACGCGCAAGCTCGGCGACATAAGGACGCATGTCTTTGGCGCCGAGTGCACAGTTCAAACCAATCGCAAAGAGATCGCCGTGTCGAACCGAATTCCAGAAGGCCTCGGTGGTCTGCCCCGACAAAGTTCGACCCGAGGCGTCGGTGATGGTGCCCGAGACCATGACGGGTAGATCGCGACCGAGCGTCGAGAGCACCTGGCGAGCCGCAAAGATCGCGGCCTTCGCATTGAGCGTATCGAACACGGTTTCGATGAGGATCAAATCGGATCCACCTAGCACCAGTGCGCGGGTCGCCTCCGAGTAGGCTTCGACGAGTTGATCGAAGCTCACGAGACGCAGACCCGGATCATTCACATCCGGTGACAGCGAGGCTGTGCGATTGGTCGGGCCCAAAGCCCCCGCCACAAATCGGGGCGTACCCGTGCGCGCGGCGACTTCATCGGCAACCTCTCGTGCAAGGCGAGCTGCACGATAATTGAGCTCCGGCACTAGCGCTTCCATGCCGTAATCGCCTTGCGCGACCGTGGTCGAATTGAATGTGTTGGTTTCGACGATGTCGGCACCGGCCTCAAAGTAGGCGCGATGAATGTCGGCGATGATCTTCGGCTGCGTCAGCGTCAATAAATCGTTGTTGCCGCGCACATCGCGGCCGTACTTGGCGAATCGTTGGCCCCGATAGCCCATTTCATCGAGGCGATGTTGCTGGATCATCGTGCCCATCGCGCCGTCGATGATCAAAATGCGCTCTTCGATCGATTCGCGCAGTCGACGCACCCGCTCGTCGCGGGCACGCTCATCGAGCGACTCGATCGCAAAGGGCGCAGCGGAAGCGGAGGCGCCACCCGGCGCAGTGCCACCCGGCGCAGTGCCGTGCGCCATTTCTTTGAGTTGCGCCGTGTGCGACTCGCAGCCGCAGGGCATCACACGACTCACGCTGCCCCCGCAACTGGTCGCAAACCCAACGCGTGACAAATGGCGTAGGTCAGCTCGGCACGATTCAAGGTGTAGAAATGGAATTCGTCGACACCGTGATGCCGCAAGCGGGACACCTGTTCGATCGCGACATTCGCCGCAATCAAACGACGGGTCTCCGGGTCATCATCGAGACCGGCAAATCGCTCGGCGAGCCACTGAGGAATCTTCGCACCGCAGCGCGCCGCAAAGCGGGTCACTTGGGGGAAACGGGTGATCGGCAAAATCCCGGGGACGATGCTGACATGGATCCCGGCAGCGACACAGCGATCACGGAAGCGCAGGTAGTCGTCGGTGTCGAAGAAAAACTGCGTGATGGCTCGCGTGGCGCCGGCATCGATTTTTTGACGTAGGTTGTCGAGGTCCGCTTGCGCCGAGGGGGCCTCGGGGTGCGTTTCCGGGTAGGCCGCGACCGAGATGTCGAAGTCGGCGACCGATCGCAAACCGGCCACGAGATCCGAGGCGTAGGCATAACCGTCCGGATGCGGCTGGTATTGCGCTGCGCCCTGCGGTGCATCGCCTCGCAGCGCAACGATGTGTCGGATGCCTTCACGCCAATACTGCTGCGCCACCTCGAGCACTTCTGCTCGCGTGGCTCCGACACAGGTGAGATGCGGCGCACCGGTCAGGTGGGTCTCGCGTTGAATGCGACTGACGAGCTGATGGGTGCGATCGCGTGTCGAACCGTCGGCGCCATAGGTCACCGAGACGAAGTGTGGCGACAGTGGCGCGAGGCGCTGCACCGACTGCCACAGCGTCGCCTCCATCGCCGCGTCGGCAGGCGGGAAGAACTCGAAAGACACGCGGATCGAACTCGATGACATGGACGTCACACTCCTGAAACAGCGACGGACAAGGCAGGCGCGACGGCGGCTCGACGCGCGCGGGCACGGGCACGAAAAACCAGCAAGTGACGCCCCTCGGCTTCCACCGGGATCAACGACTGGCAGTCGAACCCCGCTTCCTGAAGTAGCGCGCGCAAGCGCGTCGGCGGCGCCACCGGCGGCGCAGCGCCCACCTGCTCCAGCAAGTCGTATGCGATGGCGCACCAAAGAATGCCGTCATCGCTCAGATGGTTACGTGCCCGCGAAAGCAGGCTCGCCAACTGCGCGAAATCTTTGATCTCGCCGCTGAGCGGCATATCGATCACGACGTCGAAGCGTTCTTGCTGCCGCAGCTCGGAATTGGCTCGGACTTCGAGACCCGCGGGTTGATCCTGCGACCAAGCCTTCAACAGCGCGAGCTCGTGTTTGTCGCGAGCCCGCAGCGTCAACTGAGCGTCCGCGCTCGAGACACTCTCGAGCAACTCGCGGTGCTGGGTCCGCGCGAGTACGCGTGCGCCTGCGAGATCGCGCATCAAATCGCCTTCGATAGCCACCCGCAGGGTTCGCCCGAGGCGGCCCGACTGCAACCACTCGTGGCTCGCCGCACGCAGCAACGCGGGATTGCGCGCCGCGACCTCGATCGCCCGCAGGCGCGCTCGCGCCTCGCGCAAGGCCGGGTCGTCCGGGTCGAGTCGTTGCAACAAGAGGCCCAGTAAGTCGCGAGCAAAGCCGCTCTCGGCAACCGGCAGGTATTCGACGCGCTGACCGCGTCGCAGGCGACGCAGCAAACCCGCGAGCGCGAGTTGCTTGAGTTGCCGCGAGACGTTCGGCTCGCTATCGGCCGTCGCCGCTGCGAGTTCGGACACGCTCGTCGCTTGGTCGCTGCACAGACGCAGCAGGCGCAGACGGGCCGGGTCTGCCACGGCTCGCAGCGCCCGCCCCATCAGCTCCGAATCGTATCTGATTGCAGAGTTGCTCAACATTGCATAACTATAGCGATGGGGTCGCGAACTGTCCACCGAGCGAAATAGTTTCAATTGAAACTATACTGGCGCTCATGAGCACACCCACCTCGCCTCGCGACAACCCCATGGGCCTCGACGGTTTCGAATTCGTCGAGTTTGCCTCCCCACAACCTGGCGTCCTCGAGCCCGTGTTCGAAGCCATGGGCTTCAGCTTGGTTGCCCATCACCGCTCCAAGCAGGTCACTTTGTTCCGCCAAGGCGGGATCCATTTCATCCTCAACAACGAGCCCGCTAGCCAAGCGGCGTATTTCGCCGAGGAACATGGGCCTGGTGCCTGCGGAATGGCCTTTCGCGTTCGCGATGCCCATCACGCCTATTCGCGGGCGCTGAAACTGGGCGCGCAACCCATCGAGGTCCCGACTGGCCCGATGGAGTTGCGCTTGCCGGCCGTGCGCGCGATTGGTGGCGCTGCGCTCTACCTCATCGATCGCTATCACGACGGCAGCAGCATCTACGACATCGACTTCACCTTTTTGCCCGGAGCCGATCGCACACCCGAAGGCGTCGGCCTCACGCATATCGATCACCTCACCCACAACGTCTATCGCGGGCGCATGGCGCACTGGGCCGGCTTCTACGAGCGACTGTTCAACTTTCGCGAGATCCGTCACTTCGATATTCAGGGTGCGCATACCGGCCTACAGTCGCGCGCGATGACGGCACCGGACAATCGCATCCGTATCCCCCTGAACGAGGAAGATGGTAAAGGCGGCGGACAGATCGAAGAATTCCTGATGCGCTTCAATGGCGAGGGCATCCAACACATCGCCTTGGCGACCCCCGATTTGTGCGCCACGGTCGATCGACTGCGCGCGCGCGGCGTACCGTTGATGTCGGCGCCGCCTGCAACCTACTACGACGCGCTGGAAGATCGTCTACCGGGGCATGAGCAGCCCGTCGCCCGGTTGCAGGAGCGCGGCATCCTGCTCGATGGCGACACACGCGGTGAGAAGCGGTTGCTGCTGCAGATCTTCTCCGAATGCATGGTGGGCCCGCTTTTCTTTGAATTCATCCAGCGCGAGCGTGATGAAGGCTTCGGTGAGGGTAACTTCAAGGCCTTGTTCGAATCCTTGGAGCGAGATCAGTTGCGTCGCGGCGCTTTACGAACCGAGAGCGCGGTGTCATGAGTCTCGTACAACGCATTCATCACGTGGCCTACCGCTGCAACGACGCTCGCGAGACGGTCGAGTTCTATCGCGATGTGCTCGGCATGGATTTCACCGTGGCGTTCGCAGAGGATCGAGTTCCCTCCACGGGCGAACCCGACCCCTACATGCATGTCTTTCTGGATGCGGGCGGTGGCAACGTGCTCGCCTTCTTCGAGTTGCCGACGCGCCCACCGATGGGCCGCGATCCGAACACGCCGCAGTGGGTGCAGCACATTGCCTTCGAGGTGATCGACCTTGCCACGCTGAGTCTCGCGCGAGCACGCTTACTCGAGCGTGGCATCGAGGTCGTCGGACCCACGGACCACGGGTTGTTCTGCTCGATCTATTTCTTCGATCCGAATGGCCATCGCCTCGAGTTGACCTGCAACACCGCCAGCGCGGCAGCGACGGCCAAGGCGCGCGCCAACGCCGAGCCGATGTTGGCCGAGTGGAGCCGCACGAAACGGGCTCCCAAACATAATGCCTGGCTGCACTCATCTGCGGAGCATGCATCATGAAGCTCGCGAGCGTACGCGATGTCAACGCGCGCCGCGACGGACGTCTGGTCGTTGTCTCACACGATCTGACTCGCTGCCTCGACGCGCAGTCGATTGCACCGACACTGCAAGCAGCACTCGACGCGTGGGCGCAGTGCGAGCCGTCGCTGCGAGCGCTGAGCACACGAGTCGACGCGGGCGAAGGCAGGGCATTCGATCCTGCCGACTGCCTCTCGCCACTACCACGCGCCTATCAATGGGCCGACGGTTCCGCTTATGTCAATCACGTCGCACTGGTCCGACGAGCCCGCGGCGCAGAGCTGCCGCCGTCTTTCTGGAGCGATCCGTTGATGTACCAAGGCGGCTCGGATGGATTCCTAGCGCCGACCGAGGACATTCCGCTCGCAGATCCGCAATGGGGTCTCGACTTCGAGGCCGAGGTGGCCGTGATCACCGATGATGTACGTCAAGCCTGCGATGCACGAGCGGCCCGCGAGCACATCCGGCTTTTGATGCTCGTGAATGATGTCTCGTTGCGCGGCCTGATCCCCGGCGAACTGGCCAAAGGTTTTGGTTTCTTCCAATCAAAACCTGCCTCGGCGTTCTCACCCATCGCCGTCACGCCCGACGAACTTGGAACTGCATGGGATGGCGGACGCCTACACTTGCCGCTACTCGTTCAACTGAATGGCCGAGACTTCGGCCGCGCCAACGCCGGCGTCGATATGACTTTTGACTTCCCGGCACTCATCGCGCACGCGGCGAAGACCCGCCATCTGGCCGCCGGGACCATCATCGGGTCCGGCACGGTATCCAACCGCGACGCCGACGGGGGCCCGGGTCGCCCGATTGCCGAGGGCGGACTCGGTTATTCCTGTATCGCCGAGCAACGCACAGTCGAGCAGCTGCGCACCGGCGCCACGTCGACACCATTCCTATCATCGGGTGATCGAGTCAAGATAGACATGCGCGACGCCGAGGGCCGATCGATCTTCGGTTCGATCGACCAGCGCGTCGTTGCCGTCGCAAGATCATGAATGACCTGCTGATACTCGATCGGTTTCTGCCCTATCGGCTCTCGGTGCTTAGTAACACGGTCAGCACGGCGATCGCACATCGCTACACCGAGCGCTTCGATCTGCGCATTCCCGAATGGCGGGTCTTGGCGGTTCTCGGGATGCAGCCTGGCCTATCCGCCGCCGAAGTCGCAGCGAAGACGGCGATGGATGCCGTGGCCGTCAGTCGTGCCGTCACGCGACTGATCAAACAAGATCGACTCGAACGCCGCTACACCTCGCAGGATCGTCGTCGCTCCGAGCTTCGCTTGTCGGCTCGAGGTCAGCGCGTCTACCAAGAAATCGCTCCCCTCGCAAAAGCTTACGAACGCACCCTGCTCGAGGGTCTCGATCAGACTCAACGCCTCGAGCTCGATCGCCTGCTGCAACTGCTGACCGAGCGAGCCAGTCTGTTGACCGTTCAACCTCCGAATCAAGACGAGATGTGACATGCCGACCCAACTGCCCAAGCGACGTCTTAAGCTCATCGAGCGGATCATCAAGGCGGCCAAGCGCCAAGCCGATCGACTGTCGATCGAGTTACTGCGCCGATATTTCAGCGGCGTCGGCGAAGAAGATCTCGCCGCGCGCGATGCCGCTTATCTAGCCGGTATCGCCGGCTTGCATTACGACATGGCCGCGCAACGCCGCGCCGAGCAAACCTTGCTGAAGATCGTGCATGTTTCCGACTCGAGCAGTCTGGTCTTGATCGCCACCGACGATCGTCCATTCCTCGTCGAGTCCCTCGGAATCGCTTTTGCGGAAACGGATGTCGCCGTGCGGATGCTCGTCCATCCCGTGCTGCACGTCAGACGAGATAAGCGGGGTCGGCTGCTCTCCACTCATGAGGTGGCCGATGCACGCAGCCGCGCCGAGTCGTGGCAGTTGTACGAAATCGACCGGCTTTGGGACACCGAGTCGATCGCGGCGCTCGAATCGCGACTGCATGCGGCACTCGAGCAGGTGCAGCTCGCAGTCTCCGACTGGATGGCGATGCGCACACAGGTTCGTCGATCGATCGAGCAGTTGGCGAAAATCCCGTTGCGCGGCGAGCGCGGTCAGCAGCGCGACGAAGCGATCGCCCTGCTCGACTGGATGGAGGGCGCGCACTTCGTCTTCCTCGGGTATCGATATCAGCGCTTGCTACGCGGCGCACATCGCGATCGTTTACAAGCCGATCCACGCAGTGGCCTCGGGATTTTGCGTGCCGAGGCGTTCGCGGCGGTGGGTGCCGAAAGTTTACAAGGCGAACTGCGCAATGCCATGCGCAGCACCGAGCCGCTGATCATCACCAAATCTGCGCTACGCTCCACGGTCCATCGCAGTGGACACCTCGATCATCTGACGGTCAAAGATTTCGATGCGCAAGGTCGTGTCCGCGGTGAACATCGGTTCCTCGGTCTGTGGACCGCCACGGCTTATTTCGCCTCGCCCAATGATATTCCGGTCGTGCGTCGCAAAGTCTCCGAGGTCATCACCCGTTTCGGTCTCGATCCCCGCAGTCATGACGGCAAGGCGGTGCTTGCCGTACTCGAGACTTGGCCTCGCGACGAACTGTTTCAGTCCAGTCCATCCGAGCTCGTCGACTTTGTCCGCGGCGTCGTCAACCTTTACGATCGTCCGACGACGCGTGTCATGCTGCGACACGACCCCCTCGGTCGATTCTGGTCCTGCATGGCGTTCATCCCCCGCGATCGCTACACGACCGAAGTTCGGCATCGCATCGAGGCGCTGTTGACACGCCATTGTGGTGGCGGTGATCTCGAGTCGCAGGTGCAAATCGCCTTATCCAATCACGCGCGCTTGCACGTGATGATTCGCGGTGGTATCGCGACGCTGTCGGATGCACAAATTGCAGCGCTCGAGCGCGAAGTGGCCGATGCCGTCGCCACGTGGACCGATCACTTGCGCACGACCTTACAAGGCGCGCTCGCGCCGGCGGCGGCGGCGCGACTCTTCCAGCGCTATGCGCCGTTTTTCCCTCTGGCCTATCAAACAGCGGTCTCGCCAGCGACGGCACTGCGCGACATCGACGCGCTGGAGCAGCTGACGACATCGAATACCACGATGCACTGGCGCGCCCACCACCCGGAGGATGACGCCGGTGCGGGCTCACCTCGTTTACATCTGCGTCTGGTGCGACGTGGTTCGAGTCTGCCGATCGCCGATCTGGTACCCCTGTTCGAGAACTTCGGGTTGCGTCTGCTCGGCGAACAAGCTTGGATCGTCGGCGAGAGTAGCTCGCAGAAAAACGCCATCCAAGACTTCGAGATCGAGCTAAAGGCCGATGCCGAGTTCCAAGTCGACGTGGACGGCGATCGACTCTTGGCGGGCCTGCAGTGCGTTCGCGACGGTTTGATCGACAACGACGGTTTCAACCGACTGTTGCTCTCGACGCCACTCAATATCCACCAAATCAACGTGCTGCGCGCCTGCTGTCGCTACCTGCTGCAAGCGGGTATCCCCTTCAGTCAGCGTTATATGGAGCGTACGCTGGAATCGAACGCGGCGCTCGCGAACGATTTGTTCCAACTCTTCGCGGTGCGTCACGACCCGAAACTGCGCAAATCGACGCGTGCAACGACCGAAGCATCGCTGCTCACTCGTCTCGCCAAGCAACTCGACGGCATCGTGAATGCGGACGAGGATCGCATCCTGCGACGATTCCAAGCCGTCATCCTCGCCATCCTGCGTTGCAATTTTTTCCAACGAGATACGGACGGTGGTCATCGTCCGGTGCTGGCCATCAAGCTCGATCCGAAGGCGATCCCCGAGTTGCCGCTGCCGCGTCCACGGTACGAGATTTACGTGCTCGGCCCACGCGTCGAGGGTGTGCATCTGCGCATGGGCGACGTCGCTCGCGGCGGGCTGCGTTGGTCGGACCGCCGCGAGGACTTCCGTACCGAGGTGCTCGGGTTGATGAAGGCGCAGAACGTCAAGAACACGGTCATCGTTCCCGTCGGCGCCAAAGGCGGTTTCGTCGCACGTCAACTGCCGACAGGACCGCGCGATGCCATTCAGGCTGAGGGTGTCGCGGCGTACCGTCAATACATCAACGCCCTGCTGGATCTCACGGACAACATCGTCACCGGCCGCATCACACCGCCGCCGAGTCTGTATCGCCGCGACGGCGACGATCCCTATCTTGTCGTCGCCGCCGACAAAGGCACGGCGACCTTCTCGGATATTGCCAACGCGATCGCAGTCGAGCGCGGCTTTTGGCTTGGCGACGCCTTCGCCTCCGGTGGGTCTGCGGGCTACGACCACAAGAAAATGGGCATCACGGCGCGCGGTGCTTGGGAATGCGTCAAGCGACACTTCCGTGAGCAAGGCCGAGACATTCAGCGCGAGCCCTTCTCCGTTGCCGGGATCGGCGATATGTCCGGCGACGTGTTTGGCAACGGCATGCTGCTATCGGAGCAGATCAAACTCGTCGCCGCGTTCAACCATCAACATATTTTCATCGATCCGAACCCCGACACGCGCACGAGCTTTGCCGAACGAGCACGTCTGTTCGCGCTGCCGCGCTCCGCTTGGACGGACTACGACGCCCGCCTCCTCTCCAAGGGCGGTGGCATCTACGAGCGTAGCGCTAAGGCGATCGCACTTAGCGCCGAGGCTCGTGCCCTGCTCGGTATCGACGCCACTGCCGCCACTCCGAACGATGTCATTCGCGCCATTCTGCGCATGCCGGTCGATCTACTTTGGAACGGCGGTATCGGCACCTACGTCAAAGCGAGTGACGAAGCGCAATCCGCCGCCGGCGATCGCAGCAATGATGCCGTACGTGTCGATGGCTGCGATTTGCGGGCGAAAGTCGTCGGTGAGGGCGGCAATCTCGGCTGCACGCAGCGCGGTCGAGTCGAATACGCCCTGCGGGGCGGACGTATCAACACTGACTTCATCGACAACTCGGCAGGCGTCAACACCTCCGACGTCGAAGTCAACCTGAAGATTTTGACCTCGGCGATCGAATCACGTGGCGCCTTGCGTCGAGCGGAGCGCGATCGGCTGCTCGCGCGCTTGACGGACGAGGTCGCAAAGCTCGTGCTTCGCAACAACTACTTGCAAAGCCAAGCCCTCTCGACGCTGGAGTTGCAGTCGGTGGCGCGTTTGCCGGAATTGCAAAGTTTGATCAAACATCTCGAGCGCAAGGGCGAACTGGATCGCCAAGTCGAGAATCTGCCGAGCGACGAAGCCCTCGCGGCACGTCGGAAACAGGGACTCGGTCTGACACGCCCTGAATTGGCCGTAGTACTCGCCTATTCGAAAATCTCGCTGTATCGTCAATTGATCGACACCAATTTGCCGGACGACAGCCATTTCGCCCGGGAGGTCGAGCGATACTTCCCGTCGGCCGTGACGCAACGCTTTGGCAAGGACGTTCGCCACCACCAACTGAGACGAGAGATCGTCACCACCGCCGTGACCAATAGTTTGGTCAATCGCATGGGACCGAGCTTCGTGATGCGCGCCTGCGAGGAGACCGGTGCCTCGGCCGCAGAGGTCGCGCGTGCCTACAGCATTGCGCGCGAGTTGCTGCAGGCGCGCGACATCTGGAGCAACATCGAAGCACTCGACAATCGCATCCCGTGCACAGCGCAATACGCAGCCTACGCGGACACCGCGAGATCACTGCGTCATGCCACCATGTGGCTGTTGCGACGGCAGCGTGAGTTGGTCGTGGCCGATACCGTGTCCGAGCTCAGTGCAGCCGTCAGCACCTTCGAGCACATCGTCCAACGCAGCCTCGGTGGTGAGTTGCAGCGCGAGTTCAGAGCGACCGAGCAGCGTTATCTGGATGCCGGTCTGCCCGCGGCGCTCGCCACTCGATTAGCCAATGGAACCTCACGCGATGCCGCTTTCGATGTGGCGGAGCTCGCCAAACTGCAGCAGCGCCCGGTCGCTGCAGTAGCGGCTGATTGGTTTGCGATCGGCGAGACGCTGCAACTCGATTGGTTGGGATCGCGAATCGACCGCTTGGCTGTGGACGGCCCACTACAGGCCATCGCACGCTCCGGTCTACGCGAGGCGGTACGCAAACTGCACCGCGCGATCGTCACTGCGGTGGCCAAACAAGACTACGCGCGCTGGTCTGCGAGTCGAGCAGAGGCCTTGGCGCGCTGGCAGCGCACTCTGGCCGACGTGTCTGCAGGCGGTTCGAGCGACTTCGCCGCCTTGTCGGTGTGCGTCGATAGTTTGCGCAGCCTCACCGACTGAGCGACTGAGCCGCCCCGTTCAACTGTCGCGGTTGGCCTTGGTGTGCATGGGTGTGCGAGCCGCTAGCCAGGCTGCCGCCACGATGCCGATGGCCAACGCTGACAGTTGCCAAGCGTACTCCTCTGGGTGTTCCCAGAACTCGGTGAACCAGTGCCAGCGACCACCGAGCTCGACGGCGTTCCACGCGATGATCGCCGTCGGAATGCCATAGCGGATTGCGGTCGTTACACGCCAGAACAACATCAGCCGACGGAATAGATAAACCGCCCAAACGACATTGAAGAAAAATACGGCATAGGTCACCGGATGACGGTCGCCGACAAAATCTTCGTGATACAAAAACAGCAGGAGGAGGTAAAAAAACCAAATCACGTAGACCGTCTCGAGTGCCGTGATCGCCGCGAAGTTGCGTTCATGGTGCGGATTGGGTTTGCCCGTCTTTAGTCCGAGATGACGTTGGAACCAGATGAAGAAATTGCACTTGGTTTCTTTGTTTAAGAGAAAATAGACGAGCGTCGAGCCGAGTACACCGATCGACGACATCATCACCAGATATTCGGCTTTCGTGGCAATGACGCCGGGCTTGAACGGATCCATCAAATCGGGGACACCGAGATCCTCACCCGACCAAACGAACGCGAACTCCACCCATCCTGTCCACAAGAAAGTGCCTGCCCAAAAGCCGTACCACGTTGCCGACACTTCATTGGGATTGCGCATGCCAAGCCACAACAGGAGTGCTCCGAACGCCCCGAGAGCAAAAGCCGACTCGAACACGTAGCCGGGGCCGGGCCAGATCTCTTCCATCATGATCATCACGGTGTGGCCCAGTGCCTGCACCACGAAGACGATTAAAAACGCCACCAAGCCGATGTACGGTGGTCGATGTAGCCAGTTCTTCAAACCGCCATCGCCCGAGGACGCAGGCTCGAGATTCGCGCTCATGTTGTCTCCCCCGCGATCTGACGTCGCGATGTGATCCCCGTTGGGCCCGAGTCTATGCCCCGTCCGCGGACGAGGACAACCGAGCGCTGTGCTAGCATCTGCGCCCTCAAATTCACCCCCAACTCGCGGGAGCACGGTAAAAATGGCGGGAAAACTGGTCCTCGTCCGTCACGGTCAAAGCGTCTGGAACGTGGAGAATCTGTTCACTGGTTGGACGGATGTAGACCTGTCGGCGCAGGGACGTCTCGAGGCGGCGAATGCCGGTCGCGAAATCCAGCAGGCAGGCATCGAGGTCGATGTCGCCTTTACCTCGGTTCTGAAGCGCGCGATTCGTACGCTTTGGATCGTGCTCGAGGAGATGGATCGTATGTGGGTGCCGATCGAAACCAACTGGCGCTTGAACGAACGCCACTACGGCGCCTTGCAAGGTCTCAACAAGGCGCAGACGGTGGCGGAACACGGCGAAGCCCAAGTGAAAATCTGGCGCCGCAGCTACGACATTCCACCGCCGGCCCTATCGGTGGATGACCCGAGACATCCGCGTTTCGACAATCGCTACGCCGGTATGGACCCTGCCTTGTTACCGGCGACCGAGTCGCTCAAAGATACTTTGGCGCGTGTGAAGCCGCTGTGGGAGAGCGATATCGCGCCGCAACTGCGTGCTGGCAAGAACGTCTTGGTCACAGCCCACGGCAACAGCCTACGTGCGATGGTCAAAATGCTCGATGACGTACCCGAGCAGGATATCGTTGAGTTCAACATCCCAACGGGCGTGCCTTTGCTGTACGACCTCGATGCCGATCTGCGGCCCCGGAGTCGCCGCTATCTCGGCGATCAGGCCGCGATCGCCGCTGCTGCCGACGCGGTGCGGCGTCAGACCGAAAAGAGTTAAACCGAAAAGCGTTAAACCTTGCCGGGCGCCCAACCGTCGTAGCGCCCGCCCGAAGCTTCGGCCAATTCGCGCAAACGCTGCGAGGCTGCCCGGATCACCGGCACATGCAGATGCATCGCCTTGGCCGCATGCACGCTCACCGGATGCGCACCGCCCTCGGTGGATTCGCGCATCTCGATGGAATACCCATCGGCCGTCAACTGACCCGCCACCACTTCGGCCGCTTGCATCGTGGGCATGGCGATGAAGAAGTCGATCGAGAGCGGTTGGAACGGGTCGATCCCGCCGCGACGAAGTCGCTCGATCAGCTTGGCATCCCAATCGTCTGCTCGATGCGTCGCCGTCCGACGCACCTGATAGACGATACGAGCGACCGCAATACTAGCGGCCGCCACGAGAAACAGAATGAACCAATCCACCGCGAGCGCCCGTCACTCGTCCGGCGCAATGGTGACGCGCAACCCGTCGAGCGCTTCGGTCATGTCGATCTGACAGGAGAGGCGGGAGCCTGCTTGGTGGTGCGCCAACTCCTCGATCAATTCACGCTCATCCGACATCGGCGCGGGAATCTTGGCGGCCCAGGTCGGATCGATATAAACATGGCAGGTTGCACAGGAGCACATACCACCGCAGATCGCCGAAATGCCGTAGTCGAGTTCGCGCAGCGTTTCCATCAACTTGACGCCGGCTCGGGCGGGCACGTCGTGCTCCACACCGTCACGGTCGATGACCTTCAAAGTAGGCATTCGCGCATCCTGTGTTCAACCTGAAACGAAGCTGCCTAGTTTGCCTAGGCGTCGGGCCCGTTTCCAGCAGAATGCACCGCCAGTGCCATCCAGACCCCGTCGAGAATACGGCGCGCATCCATCCACCAACCGAGGCACCGCACCCGCTCGGCATGCCCACGGCAACCCTGCGCATCGAACACATCCTGCGGCCACCAATCCGGGCGCGGCGCTGACGCCCGCTGCGCGTCCTGCCACTCGCCTTGCCAGCGCGACGAAGCGAGCAACAAACCGGCCAAGTCCTCAAGAGGATGACCGCGGTGGGCATACTCCCAGTCGATGCAAAGCAAACGCCCATCCGCTTCGCGCAACACGTTGCCCGAGTGCAAATCACCATGCACGAGACACGCTCGGGTCGGCGCTGTGTCGCTCTCCTCTGCTCCGCTGCGAAGCACGCGCCACTGCTGCTGCCACATCAGCCACGCACTCGAGTCGACCCGACTGAGTCGATCGAGCAGCTCGTCGATACGACTGGCGAGGTCGAGCCTCGGCACATCCGCCGCGGCGAGTCCGCGCAAACGCTCGAGCAGCGTCACGAGCGCCGATCGCGACGACGAGTCGAGGAGTTCGTCCAAGACGATGGGCGCGCCATCGACTTGCTCGAGCTCCATCCAGCGCGATACCCGATCCACAGCCGTGATCCGTGGGGCGATACCGACTTCGCTGCCCAAGCGATGCGCTGCCAATTCCGCATCAGGGCTCGCACCCAACCAAGCCGCTCGCGCCACACTGCTCCAGTGCCGACGAACGACGCATCGACCCTCGACCTGCCGAAACTCGATCTGGTTACCCGTCAGCGAGTTGCGCATGGGCACACTCATGTGCGCTGTTGCCACCAACTGCGCAGTCCGAAAATCGCGATGACAAAATAAATTGAATACAGCATCGCCACAAACATCAGGCCCTGCGCCGAGTACATGTAGAACGACAAGGCATCGACCAACAGCCAATACAGCCAGTTCTCGAGAATAGCGCGGGCCGTCATCCAAGTGGCGAGCAGACTGAGACCCGTGACGAGGACATCCAAGTGCGGCCACGCCGCTGCCGTATGCTGCTGCAACAGCGGCGCACCGAACCAAACCGCAGCGGCGATCACGACCCACGCAACGAGGTGCCGCTGCCAACTCCACAGCGTCACGGCGATGACCGTCTCACCCGGCGCGACCTTCGACCAATGCCAAAAGCCATATATGGCCATCAACACATAGACAGCCTGCAGCACCGCCTGTAGTGGCAGTGCCGCGCCGGCGGCCAACCACACCAACACGGTCGACGAGGCTGCGCCAAACACCCATGCCCAGCGGATCCGCTTTACGGCGAGTACGGCATAGGTGACCCCGCACAGCAGTGCCACGTGCTCGGCCCAATGGGTGGCGAACAATTGATCGAGCCAGAGCTGCACTCAGTACACCGTCCAATTCACATTGAGTCCAACGCGGCGCGGATCCGCCAACTGCACATACAACTTGTTGGGAAAATCCGGCGGTTCGTTACCAAAGAAAAAACCGCGCTGGGCATAATCGTCATCAAGCGCATTGCGCGCCCAAACATCGACCCGCCAACGTGAACTCTCGTAGCCCGCGCGAAGATTGAGCAAATTGTACGACTGCGATCGCTCATCGTGACTATCGCTGAAGTAGAACGCAGCAACCCGTTGTAGATCGGCTCTCGCGAACCAACCCTGCTCGTGACGGTACTCGACACTCAAGGTCGCTTGTCGTGCGGGAGCATGCGCCTGCGCGCGACCTGCGAGGTCGCGATCGACCGTGACGTAATCCAAAAAGCGTGTACGCAGCACACCGATCGCTGCCGACAGCTGCCAACGTGCCGACAAGCGGCGGCTGAAGCTCGCTTCAAGACCCGCATTCTCGCCGCGTGCGGCGTTACCCGTGAGGTAGATGAACGACAGCGGATCGCCCGGATCGAGTTGGGCCGAGGTACTCACCTGCTGATCGGCGCGTCGCATCAGAAACAGATTGGCCTCGACGCGCCACCGGCGATTGGGATCGAGCGCCTTGTAGCCGAGCTCGAGCGAGTTCAACACCTCTTGCGCAAACTCGCGACGATCGCTCGGAATCACGGCACCGATATTGAAACCCCCGGCTTTGTAGCCGCGCGCGAGCGACACGTAAACCCGTTGATGAGTATCGAGTCGATAGCCTAGCGCGAGATTACCACCCCACATGTTCTCGCCCGGCGCGACATCCGTGCCGTCGGTGTCGGTGTAATCGGCGTTGCGATGCTCCAAACGGGCGCCGACGGTGAGGGTCCAACGACTCGATAGCGCCCGCTCGAGAGACCCGTAGAGCGCCGCGTGACGCGCTCGATAGTCGCTTTGTAAGCTGCGATAGACGTCACCACCGTAGAGATCGAGCTGGTCGTTGCGCTCGTGAATATCGAGGCCGTAGAGACCGACGATCCAGCCACCGTCGCTCGATAACCAACGCCAGTCTTGACTGAGAGTTTGGCGATCGCGTCGGAAGCGCGAAGTGAAGTCGTACTGCGGATCGAAGCCCCAGTCGCCGTCGAACGAGTAGAGAATGTCGGCGTCGACGAGCGCCGTCACGCTGCGAAATTCGACCGCCCCCTCGCGCACCAACTGCAGCGACATACCGTATGAGCGCTGGCGATCACGCCCCGGATCGTCCGAGCGCGTCCGTCGTGAGTTGTCGATGGAGAACGCATCGAAGCCATTATCCTGATCCACGGCAAGCACCGACCAATCGGCTTGCCATTGCGGTGTGAGGCGGTGCGTGCTGCGCCAACGCAAGCTGTCTTCGGAGAATCCGTTGGTATCCTCGCGACCCAAGAATTCGTTCTCGCGGGCGCCATCGGCGCGATAGCGCTGCGCGGCCATGCGCCACGCGGACTCCTCCGCGAGCGGGCCGCCCGCAACGAGCCCCAGCGACGCCACACCCGCCTCGCCCCAACTGGACTCCCAACGCTGCTGCGGCTCTCGGCTAGGTTTCTGACTGTGCACGTGCAGCAAGCCCGCCAACGCGTTGGCACCAAAGGTGGTCCCCTGCGGCCCTCGCAATACTTCGACCTGCTCGAGATCGAGCAACATCGCCGGCATACCGATACCGGAGAAATCCATCCCGTCGATCAAAAATCCAACCGACGGATTCGGAGCGCCTTGCCATTGGTCCGTCTCGCCGATGCCGCGCAACTGAAAGTAACGGGGTCGGGAACTACCCGAGGCCCAATTGAGATTGGGCACGAGGGGCAGCACATCCTGCAGATGTTGCAAACCCGCCTCCTGTAGCGTGCCTTGCGCGAGCACGGTGACACTCGCGGGCAACTCCAGCGAGCTCGTTGGTCGCAAGGTCGCCGTCACGATGACCTCATCGAGCACAGGGGCATCGGGCGCGGCCGGGGCAGCCGCAGCCGCTTGGGCAAATGCCAGCACGAGAAGCGCCCAGCGGACCAACACAAAACGCGACAGACGCAATGGATACACCTGCTCCCTCCGCCGGTACTAACCGGATCAGGTTCAACGGGTTCGTCGCCCCATGCGACGTCTCAGGCCCGCAGGCCACCCCAAGGTAGACCGGCATTTTGCTTGAAAATCAGCCGGTTGCAAGTACGGGGTGCAGTTGGCGACCGAACTGCCTACAATCGCGGCCCCAGCGTCAGCCATTGGGGCCCTCGCCCGAGGGGAGGCAGATCATGTCGAGAACCGTGCAGGTCTTTCAGGTCGACGCGTTCACGCGGCAACTTTTCACCGGCAACCCAGCAGGTGTGGTGCTCGGTGCCGAAGTACTGAGTGACGAGGAGATGCTCGCCATCGCCCGCGAACTCAATAACGGTGACACCGCCTTCGTGTTGCCGCCCGAGGGTGACGATCACGATCTGCGCGTGCGGTTTTTCACACCGCGAACGGAATCGGCCTTCGTCGGCCACGCCACGATCGCAACCCACTACGTGCTCTCGCGTGATGCGGCGCCACATCCAGGACGAGCTCGCCAAAAGCATAAAGCCGGTCGGGTCGATGTCGAAATCCGCGGCTCCGGCGCTGATCGCCGCATCGCCGTCCGACAGCCGGCCCCCCCGTTGGGTCGCGAACTGAATGAGCGTGAGCGACTGGCTGTACTCGATGCACTGGCACTCTCGAGCGCCGATCTCGATCCGCGCTGTGAGATGCGGATTGTCGGTGGGGCCGGCAATCGACTGCTGATCGGCGTGCGCGGCAGTCAACAATTGAAGCAGATGAAACCGGACTTTGGCCGTCTGACCACGCTCTCGGCGCAGCTCGGAGCATCGGGACACTTCGTGTTCACGACGGAATCGGGTCAGCCGGACTGTCTCACGCTCTCACGCATGTTTTGCCCGGCGATCGGCATTCCCGAAGATCCGGTCAGCGGTAACGCACACGGTCTGCTCGGTGCCTACCTGTTGCACCACGGACTGCTCGAACGCAACGGCACCAGGGTCGAGTTCTCAGGTGCTCAAGGTCAATTCCAAAATCGTCCCGGTCGGGTCGACGTCGAGTTGGAGTTCGAAGACGGGCGCCTTGCCGGCGTGTGGATCGTCGGTAGCGCGGCGATGGTCTTCGAAACCACGATCACGCTGTCCTGACCGCTAGCGAGCGACGTCCCAAAACAGCGCATCCACACCTATCCGCAGTCCGGGATCGGCGGACCACTGGCGCTCACGATCGAAACGCACCAACGGCTCGATGCTCAAAAACAGCCAGCGCCCATGCAGCGGCTTCTTCCAGAAAAATCCCGCCTCATAGAAATCGGCACCGTCAGTGCTACGCCCTCCCGCCTCCAGCCGAAATCCGGCGGCATCACCGAGATCGCGATTACGAACCTGCGATAACTGACGATCAGGACTGATCACCGCTTGCGCACGAGCTGAGACGAATTGGTACGACCACCCGGTCTGCGCCGTTTCGTGCAACCAGCGCACCGACAACGAAGATCGAAGTAGACGGCCCTCCTGCCAACGATCGGCCAGAACACTGCCGGTCAGCCCGAAGCCCGCATCGGTCTCGGCAAAAACCTTCAGGAAAGGCTCGATACGCCAACTCCCCTGTGAAAATGCTCGGCCCGTGCGCAGGGCGATGAAACCGACCGGCGGTGCTGCCAACTCGGCGCCGACTTCGAAATTCAGCAGCCTAAACGGATCGTAGCGTAGACCTGCACGCAGAGACTCGGGCGCCTGCTCCAGCGTACTCTCGGAGAGCCCATCGGTCGTGATGAAGACATCCAAGCTCTGCTCGAGATTCGGAAGATTCAAAGAAATATCGAAGTCAGCTGCGATATCCGCAGCAACGACTCCGTCGCGACGCAGAGCGGTCAGATCCAAGCCGAGCCGAAACGGCGAAACCGGCACCGGCGCAGCCGCCTCCGAGGGGTCGAGAAAGCGACGATCGAACGAGAGTAAGCGCCGCTGCACGCCCAAGAAGAGTCGGTTATGCCACGTGTCGAGACGCGACGGCGCCTCGGTCGGTTCGTCGCTCAAGCGTTCGATGTCGACACGGGATGGTCGAATTTCGATTATGGCTGGTGTAATTTCGCCTGCAATCAAGCGCGGCGTGACGCCGCTCAGGACGAGACAGCCGAGCGCGATGCCGCGGCGAACGGATGGGTGCCACCTAATCATGCGATCGAGTGTAGCCGCGTTTTTCACCACTCAGGAAACCACCACATGAGAAAACAACTCCGGTTGATAGTTGGTCTCTGCGTCGCTGCGACGGCACCGCTGGCTGCGGCTACGCCGTGGTGCGCAACGAACGAGCAACGTTCCGCCGTGCGAACGGCGATGGCGGATCCTGCCAAGCCAGCCCCGTTCCGTATCGCCGCGAAACTCGCGTTACCGGAGGCGACCGTGCAGAGCGCCTTGGCGCCGGCGAGCTACGGGATCGAGGCCAGTCATTTCCGAAGCGTTTGGAGCAGCCTCACCACCTGGGACGAGGCGGTCACCGTCGTCATGAAAGGCGGTCATATCTTTGAAACGCACGGTCGCATCCCGGAGGGAGAGCCATCCAAGCGTAGCCAATTCTTCAATCTCAAATCCGTCGCCGAGGGCATGCATGGCCATCTGCGTCCCGATTTGCTGTCGGCCATCTACGTGATGGAACTCGCCATCGGCGATGAAACGCAACGCGGAGTGCTGTTCTACGACAAGCAGGGCGACATCGCCTTTGGGGTGTATCTGCCCGGCGAGGGGCACACACCGACGACGGCGACGTTGCAGCAGTTCGCCGCGACGCGCCGCTTGATCGAGCAGCAACCCGCTCTCTGCCGCTAAGTCGCGGCGCCGAGCTTAGCGCAGCATCTCATCGACGATCGAAGCCACGCCGTAGCGAACGGGATCCGAGGCAGGCAGGCTGAAACGCTGCGCGAGCTCACCGAGCAAACGGCGCGCCGCCTCATCCGCTAACGCCGAAGTATTGACAGCCATGCCGACGAAACGCGCGGCGGGGTTCATCATCCGCGCGCAGCGCAAGTGCAGTTCGAAGCACTCTTCAAGCGACGGCATCGGCCAGTGCGACAGACCGCGTAGATGTCGGCGGGTTGGTTCATGGCACATGACCAAGGTATC
>CAMCBU010000029.1 GCA_945873095.1 Klebsiella pneumoniae
GGGCGTCGAGATGGTGATGCCTGGCGACAACATCAAGATGGTGGTGGATTTGATCGCTCCGATTGCGATGGAAGATGGTCTGCGCTTTGCGATCCGCGAGGGCGGTCGTACCGTCGGCGCAGGCGTCGTCGCGAAGATCCTGAAGTAAGAGGCTCGTCGAAACAGTACAGGCCAGTAGCTCAATTGGCAGAGCAGCGGTCTCCAAAACCGCAGGTTGGGGGTTCGATTCCCTCCTGGCCTGCCAATTCGGGCTACGCAGGATCAGTGCAACGATGAACGAAGCAGTCAAAAACGACGGCGTCACCGGCGCCGATAAGGCGAAACTCTGGGCTGCGATCCTGATCGCGGCCGCAGGGATCGCTTCGTTTTACGTGCTCAAGGGCGATCAGGCCGATTGGGTTCGCTGGCTCGTTTTTGCAGGCGGCCTCATCGTCGCCGCGGCGGTGTTTTTTCTCTCGCAGTATGGGCGCGATTTTTGGAAGTTTGCGCTCGATGCGCGCATCGAGTTGTACAAGGTCTTTTGGCCGACCCGTCAAGAGACGGGCACCATGACCGCAGTGGTTTTCGTATTCGTGATCATCATGGCGTTGTTCTTCTGGGGGGTCGATTCGATCCTCGGTTGGCTGACCAAGTTGATCCTCGGCGGCCCGGACGCAGGAGTCTGATCACATGGCAATGCGTTGGTACGTCGTCCATGCCTACTCGAACCTCGAACACCGCGTGGCCGATGGTTTGAAGGAACGCATCAAGCGGGCGGGTCTCGAGCACAAGTTCGGCGAGATTCTCGTCCCGACCGAAGAGGTCGTCGAGATGCGCGATGGTCAGAAGCGCAAGAGCGAGCGCAAGTTCTACCCGGGCTACGTGCTCGTGCAGATGGAGATGGACGAGGAAACCTGGCATCTCGTGCACGAGGTTCCGAAGGTGCTCGGCTTCATCGGCGGCACCAAGGAAAAACCGGCTCCGATCAGCGACCGCGAAGCGAACCAGATCTTGCGTCGCGTCGAAGAGGGTGTCGAGAAGCCGCGGCCGAAGGTCATTTTTGAGCCGGGTGAAGTGGTGCGGGTCACCGATGGTCCGTTCAATGATTTCAGCGGCGTGGTCGAGAACGTCAACTACGAGAAGAATCGCCTGCAGGTCGCAGTGCAGATCCTCGGTCGTTCGACGCCGGTCGAGCTCGATTTCTCGCAGGTCGAAAAGGCCTGAGTTTTTTTGAAGGCTCGTCTTCGCAAGGGGACGAGTCGGTGGATCGACACGCGATGGATCGCGTGTCGTAACGGCAAGGAAGCGCATGGGGAGCTCACGCTGGAGCGTGGGCGTTGGAACCCAGGAGAGTGAACGATGGCCAAGAAAGTCCAAGGCTACGTCAAGCTGCAGGTACCTGCAGGCTCGGCGAACCCCTCACCGCCCATCGGCCCGGCATTGGGTCAGCAGGGCGTGAACATCATGGAGTTCTGCAAGCAGTTCAACGCTGCCACGCAGAAGCTCGAGAAGGGGCTGCCCATTCCGGTGGTGATCACGGTCTACGCAGACCGCAGCTTCACCTTCATCATGAAGACGCCGCCTGCCGCGGTGCTGATCCGCAAGGCGATCGGCATCGAGAAGGGCAGTGGCACTCCCAACACCAACAAGGTCGGCAAGATCACTCGCGCCCAGCTCGAAGAGATCGCCAAGACCAAGACGCCGGATCTCACTGCAGCCGATCTCGATGCTGCGGTGCGCACGATTGCCGGTAGCGCCCGTTCGATGGGCGTCGATGTGGAAGGAGTCTGATCATGCCGTTCATCGCCAAACGTTTGAAGCCCTGGAAGGACGCTCTCCCGCCGGGCAAAACTTATCCCGTCGACGACGCGTTCAAGCTCGTCAAAGAATTCGCCAAGGCGAAGTTCAACGAGTCGGTCGACGCGGCCATCAATCTCGGTATCGATGCCGCCAAGTCCGACCAGCAGGTTCGCGGTTCGACCGTGATGCCGCACGGCATCGGTAAGACGGTCCGCGTGGCCGTGTTCACCTCGGGCAAGAACGCCGATGCCGCCAAGGCGGCCGGCGCCGACATCGTCGGTATGGAAGATCTCGCCGAGCAGGTGAAGGCCGGCAAGATGGATTTCGACGTCGTGATCGCGAGCCCCGATGCCATGCGCATCGTGGGTCAGCTTGGTCAGATCTTGGGTCCCCGTGGTCTCATGCCGAACCCGAAAGTGGGTACGGTGAGCCCCGATGTGGCCGGTGCCGTGAAGAATGCCAAGAGTGGCCAGGTTCGTTACCGCGTCGACAAGGCCGGCATCGTGCACTGTACCATCGGCAAGGTGAGCTTCGATGCGCAGCACTTGCGCGAGAACCTCCAGGCTTTGTTGGCCGACTTGCAGAAGGCGAAACCGGCAACGTCGAAGGGTATCTACCTGAAGCGCGTCACGGTTTCCTCCACGATGGGGCCGGGCGTGCAGATCGATCAGGCATCGCTCGGCGTTTGATTTTTTGAATTGATGCGGGCTCGGTGACGCAAGCCACCGAGTTCCATCTTAGACCGCAGGCGAGTGGGTGGAAGCGTCAGCAACCAGCCCGCTCTTAATGAGATGGCCTGCGCAGGTGGTGCACCGCTCATACGAGGATCGTCCTCGTTTGAAGGTCGCCGTCCATAGGGTCCGGTGCGGGGCGCAAGTCTCGTACCGGTGTGTGATCTTCAGGAGAGGAGTAATCAACTAGTGCCTCTGAACCTAGAAGACAAGAAAGCGCTGGTGAAGGAAGTGGCGGATATTGCGTCTTCGGCGCAATCGGTGGTCGCTGCCGAATACCGTGGTATCACGGTTTCGCAGATGACCGAGCTGCGTGCCAAGGCCCGTGCCCAAGGCGTGTACATGCGTGTCGTCAAAAACACGTTGGCACGCAAGGCATTGGTCGGCACCTCGTTCGAGGCGGTCGGTCCCCAATTGAAGGGTCCGCTCGTCCTGGCTTTTTCGAAGGACGACCCGGGCGCTGCGGCGCGCGTGGTGAAGGACTTCTCGAAAGCGAACGATAAGCTCGTTGCGACGCTCGTGTCCTTGGGTGGCGATGTGCTGCCCGGGAAGGATCTCGAGAAAGTCGCATCGCTGCCGACGCGCGAACAGGCTCTGTCGTTGCTGTTGGGTACGCTCAAAGCACCGATCGAGAAATTCGTTCGCACGGTGGCTGCGCCGCATACCAAGCTGGTCCGCACGGTCGCGGCTATCCGCGACGCGAAGCAGGCCGTCAGCGCTTGATCTTGTTGCCTTTGACATATCTTTGGAGTTACCACAATGGCTGTTAGCAAGGACGAAATCCTCGAAGCAATTTCCAACATGAGCATCATGCAGATCGTCGAACTGATCTCCGACATGGAGAATAAGTTCGGCGTGACCGCTGCTGCTCCGGTGGCCATCGCGGCCGCCGCGGGTCCCGCCGCTGCCGCGGCTCCGGTTGAGGAGAAGACGGAGTTCACCGTCATCCTCAAGGAGTATCCGGCCGACAAGAAGGTGGGCGTCATCAAGGTCGTGCGCGAACTGACGGGCCTCGGCCTGAAGGAAGCGAAGGACCTCGTCGAAGCGGTTCCGAGCACGCTGAAGGATGCGGTCAACAAGGCCGATTCCGACAGCATGAAAAAGAAGCTCGAAGAAGCCGGCGCGAAGGTCGAGATCAAGTAACCCCGCCGCTCGCGTGGTGGGAATTACCTTTGTATCGCGAGATGCGTGGCAACCGGGGCTTGAAGGCCTCGGTTGCCTCGTCGTCTCCGTCTAGTTTGAAAGTATGAGGTGACCGATGGCTTACTCCTTCACCGAGAAGAAGCGCATCCGCAAGAACTTTGGCAAGCAGGGCAGCGTCCTCGAGACGCCGTATTTGCTCGCCATCCAGCTCGACTCGTATCGCCAGTTCCTGCAGGCCGACAAGGTCGAGGAAACGCGTGTCGATGTCGGTCTGCATGCGGCGTTTAAGACCGTCTTCCCGATCTCGAGCTATTCGGGCAATGCGGTACTCGAGTACGTCAGCTACCGACTCGGTGAGCCGGTGTTCGACGTCAAGGAGTGCCAACTCCGTGGTCTGACCTACGCCGCACCTTTGCGCGTGAAGGTCCGCCTCATCGTCTACGACAAGGAAGCCTCGGGTCCGAAGAAGCCCGTCAAAGACGTGCGCGAACAAGAGGTTTACCTCGGCGAGCTGCCGCTGATGACCGACAACGGGACGTTCGTCGTGAACGGCACCGAGCGCGTGATCGTTTCGCAGTTGCATCGCAGCCCCGGCGTTTTCTTTGATCACGATCGCGGCAAATCGCACTCCTCGGGCAAGCTGCTGTTCAGCGCCCGCATCATCCCTTACCGTGGTTCATGGCTCGACTTCGAATTCGATGCCAAGGACTGCGTCTTTGCGCGCATCGATCGTCGCCGCAAACTGCCGGTGTCGATCATCCTGCGTGCGCTCGGCATGAACGAAGGCGAGATCCTCGACACCTTCTTCGACAAAAACACCTTTTTCATCTCGAAGGACGAGACCGCCCTCGAGCTCGTGCCGGCGCGCCTGCGTGGTGAGACGGCGAGCTTCGAGATTCGCATCGGCGACCAAGTGGTCGTCGAAGAAGGCCGTCGCATCACCGCCCGTCATGTGCGCCAACTCGAAGATGCGGGCGTCAGCAAGCTCGCCGTTCCGCGTGACTACATCTACGGCAAGATTCTCGCGCACGATGTCGTGAACATCGACACCGGTGAGATCATCGCCAAGGCCAACGAGGTCATCACGGCCGCCTCGGCCGAGAAGATGATCGAGTCGGGCATCACCGAAGTTCGTACGCTGTACGTCAACGATCTCGATCGTGGCCCGTACGTGTCCGACACACTGCGCATCGACCCGACCAAGAACCGCCTCGAGGCACTGGTCGAGATCTACCGCATGATGCGCCCCGGTGAGCCGCCGACCCGCGATGCTGCCGAGAACCTGTTCTCGAACCTGTTCTTCAACGCCGAGCGGTACGACCTGTCGGCCGTCGGTCGCATGAAGTTCAACCGTCGCGTCGGCCGCAAGGAAATCTTGGGCTCGAGCGTGATCTCCAAGGGCGACATTCTCGATGTGCTGAAGGTTTTGATCGCCATCCGTAACGGCGACGGCACGGTCGACGATATCGATCACCTCGGCAATCGTCGCGTACGTTCGGTCGGTGAAATGGCTGAGAACGCCTTCCGCGTCGGTCTTGTGCGCGTCGAACGCGCGGTCAAAGAGCGCTTGAATATCGCCGAGAGCGAGCCGCTCATGCCGCAGGAGATGATCAACGCCAAGCCGGTCGCTGCAGCGGTCAAAGAATTCTTCGGCTCCTCGCAGCTCAGCCAGTTCATGGACCAGAACAACCCGCTCTCCGAAGTGACGCACAAGCGCCGCGTCTCGGCGTTGGGCCCGGGCGGTCTGACCCGTGAGCGTGCCGGCTTCGAAGTGCGCGACGTGCATCCGACCCACTACGGTCGTGTGTGTCCGATCGAAACGCCGGAAGGCCCGAACATCGGGTTGATCAACTCGTTGTCGGTCTACGCCCGCACCAACCAATACGGCTTCCTCGAGACGCCGTATCGCCGTGTCGAAGACGGCCGTGTTACCGACCAGATCGACTACTTGTCGGCGATCGAAGAGGGCGAGTTTGCGATCGCGCAGGCGAACGCCAACGCCGACGGCTCGGGTAACCTTGCCGACGAACTCGTCTCCTGCCGCTTCCAAAACGAGTTCACGTTGATGCCGCGCGAGCGCATCAACTACATGGACGTGTCGCCGAAGCAGATCGTGTCGGTTGCCGCCTCGCTGATTCCGTTCCTCGAGCACGACGACGCCAACCGCGCGCTCATGGGCTCGAACATGCAGCGTCAGGCTGTGCCCACCTTGCGCACCGAGGCACCGCTCGTCGGAACCGGCATGGAGCGTCCGGTGGCGATCGACTCGGGTGTGACCGTGGTGGCCAGTCGTGGTGGCGTGGTCGATTCGGTCGACGCCTCGCGTATCGTGGTGCGCGTCGACGACGCCGAGACGAACTCGGCCGAGCCCGGCGTCGACATCTACAACCTCACGAAGTACACCCGTTCGAACCAGAACACCTGCATCAACCAGCGTCCGTTGGTGTCGGCGGGTGATGTGATCGCGCGTGGCGACGTGCTCGCCGACGGTCCCTCGACCGATCTCGGCGAGCTCGCGCTCGGCCAGAATATGCTGGTCGCGTTCATGCCTTGGAATGGCTACAACTTCGAAGACTCCATCCTGATTTCCGAGCGGGTGGTGCAGGAAGATCGTTTCACGACCATCCACATCGAAGAGCTGACTTGTGTGGCGCGCGATACCAAGCTCGGTTCCGAAGAAATCACCGCGGACATCCCGAACGTGGGTGACCAAGCACTCAACAAGCTCGATGAAGCGGGTATCGCCTTCATCGGTGCCGAGGTGCGCGCGGGCGACATCCTCGTCGGCAAGGTCACCCCGAAGGGTGAGACGCAGCTGACGCCGGAAGAGAAGTTGCTGCGCGCCATCTTCGGCGAGAAGGCGAGTGACGTGAAGGACACCTCGTTGCGCGTGCCGCCGGGTATGGATGGCACGGTCATCGACGTGCGGGTCTTCACGCGGGATGGCGTCGAGAAGGACGCGCGTGCCCTCTCGATCGAGAAGGCTGAAATCGAGCGCGTCCGCAAGGACTTCGGCGATCAGCAACGCATCCTCGAAGATGACATGTTCCAGCGTGTACGCGGCATGTTGATCGGCAAGGTCGCCGCTGGCGGCCCCGCCAAGCTGAAGTCGGGCACGAAGATCACCGAGGAGTATCTCGATGGTCTGCAGCGCGACCAGTGGTTCGAGATTCGTCTCGATGACGAAGATGCCAACTCGCAACTCGAAGCGACCGCCGAGCGTCTGCGCGATCAACGCAAGATGTTCGAAGCGAAGCTCGAGAACAAGAAAGGCAAGATCACCCAGGGCGACGATCTCTCCCCGGGCGTGCTCAAGATGGTGAAGGTCTACCTCGCCGTCAAACGTCGTGTGCAGCCCGGTGACAAGATGGCCGGTCGTCACGGCAACAAGGGCGTCATCTCGACCATCGTGCCGGTGGAAGACATGCCGTACCTCGAAGACGGCACACCGGTCGACATCGTTTTGAACCCGCTCGGCGTGCCCTCGCGTATGAACGTGGGGCAGGTGCTCGAGACGCACTTGGGCTGGGCTGCTAAGGGCTTGGGTCTCAAGATCGGCCGCATGCTCGAGCAGCAGCAAGCGGTCGGTGAACTGCGTCAGTTCATCGGTCGGGTCTACAACGAGACCGGTGGTCAGAGCGAACAGACCGATACGTTCACCGACAAAGAAATCGTCACTCTCGCGAAGAACCTCTCGCGAGGCGTGCCGATCGCAACGCCGGTGTTCGACGGTGCTTCCGAGCGCGAGATCAAGCGTTTGCTCGAACTCGCCGATCTACCGCTGTCGGGTCAAACCTACCTGCATGATGGCCGCACCGGCGAGCGCTTCGAGCGTCCCGTCACGGTCGGCTACATGTACATGCTGAAGCTCAACCACCTCGTCGACGACAAGATGCACGCCCGCTCCACGGGACCGTACTCGCTCGTCACGCAGCAGCCGCTCGGCGGCAAGGCGCAGTTCGGTGGTCAGCGCTTCGGTGAAATGGAAGTGTGGGCACTCGAGGCTTACGGCGCAGCGTATACGCTGCAGGAAATGCTGACGGTGAAGTCTGACGACGTGAACGGTCGCACGAAGATGTACAAGAACATCGTCGACGGCAATCATCAGATGGATGCCGGCATGCCCGAATCGTTCAACGTGCTCGTGAAGGAGATCCGCTCCCTCGCGATCAATGTCGAACTCGAACAGGATTGAGGCAAGGTGCAGTCATGAAAGATCTACTGAAAATCTTCAAGCAGAACGCACCAGTCGAGCACTTCGACTCGATCAAGATCGGGCTCGCATCGCCCGAGATGATCAAGTCTTGGTCCTTCGGCGAGGTCAAAAAGCCCGAGACCATCAACTACCGGACTTTCAAGCCGGAACGCGACGGTCTCTTCTGCGCCAAAATCTTTGGCCCCGTCAAAGACTATGAATGTCTCTGCGGCAAGTACAAGCGCCTGAAGCATCGCGGTGTGGTCTGCGAGAAGTGCGGCGTCGAGGTGACGCAGTCTAAGGTTCGTCGTGACCGCATGGGTCACATCGACCTTGCCTCACCGGTCGCACACATCTGGTTCCTGAAGTCGTTGCCCTCGCGCATCGGTTTGATGCTCGACATGACGCTGCGTGAAATCGAGCGCGTGCTCTACTTCGAAGCCTTCGTGGTGATCGATCCGGGCATGACGCCGATGCAGCGTGGTCAGTTGTTGACCGACGAAATGTACCTCGAGGCCATCGAGGAGCACGGTGATGAATTCGACGCTCGCATGGGTGCCGAGGCCGTCCACGAGCTGCTGCGTTCGCTCGACCTGAAGGCCGAGGTGCTCAAGGCGCGCGAAGACATGGCGAACACGGCCTCGGAGACGAAGCTCAAGCGCCTCTCCAAGCGTCTGAAGCTCATCGAGTCGTTCATCGAGTCGGGCAACCGTCCGGAGTGGATGGTCATGACCATTCTGCCAGTGTTGCCGCCGGATTTGCGTCCGCTCGTGCCACTCGATGGCGGTCGCTTTGCGACCTCCGATCTGAACGATCTCTATCGTCGCGTCATCAACCGCAACAATCGCCTGCGTCGTCTGCTCGAACTCAATGCGCCGGATATCATCGTGCGCAACGAAAAGCGCATGCTGCAAGAAGCGGTCGATGCCTTGCTCGACAACGGCCGTCGCGGCCGCGCCATCACCGGCACGAACAAGCGTCCGCTGAAGTCGCTCGCCGACATGATCAAAGGCAAGCAGGGCCGGTTCCGCCAGAACCTGCTCGGCAAGCGCGTCGACTACTCCGGCCGCTCGGTCATCGTGGTCGGTCCGACGCTGCGCCTGCACCAGTGCGGTCTGCCGAAGAAGATGGCGCTGGAGCTCTTCAAGCCGTTCATCTTCCACAAACTGCAGCTGCGTGGCGACGCATCGACCATCAAGGCCGCCAAGCGTCTCGTCGAGCGTGAGGGACCGGAAGTTTGGGACATCCTCTCCGAGGTGATCCGCGAGCATCCCGTGCTCCTCAATCGTGCCCCGACGCTGCACCGACTCGGTATCCAGGCTTTCGAGCCGGTGCTGATCGAGGGCAAGGCAATCCAGCTGCATCCGCTCGTTTGCACGGCGTTCAACGCCGACTTCGACGGTGACCAGATGGCCGTGCACGTGCCGCTGTCGCTCGAGGCGCAGCTCGAAGCCCGCGCGCTGATGATGTCGTCGAACAACATCCTCTCGCCTGCCAACGGTGATCCGATCATCGTGCCGTCGCAGGACGTGGTACTCGGTCTCTACTACATGACTCGCGAGCGCGTCGGTGCGCAAGGCGAGGGCATGATGTTCTCCGACGTCGGCGAGGTGCATCGCGCCTATGAGACCCGTCAGGTTCATCTGCAAGCGCGCATCAGCGTGCGCATCAACGAGACGGCCATCGAGAACGGCGAGTGGATCGAGCGTCGTCGTCTGGTGAAGACCACGGTCGGTCGTGCGCTGCTCTCCGAAGTGCTGCCCGCCGGTATGTCGTTTGATGTCATCAACCAAGACATGACCAAGAAGGCGATCTCGGCCACGATCAACGCCTGCTACCGCATCCTCGGCTTGAAGGACACCGTGATCTTCGCCGATCGCGTCATGTACACCGGCTTCCATTACGCGACGCGCGCGTCGGTGTCGTTCGGTATCGACGACATCGTGATCCCGGAACAGAAGGTCAAGATCGTGGCTGCGGCCGATCGCGAAGTGAAGGAGATTCAGGAGCAGTACGCCTCCGGTCTCGTCACCAACGGTGAACGCTACAACAAGGTCGTCGACATTTGGTCACGCGCCAACGACCAAGTCGCCAAGGCGATGATGGACAAGCTCGGCACCGAGGAAGCCACCGACAGCAAGGGTCAGAAACAGCGTCAAAAGTCGTTCAACTCGATCTTCATGATGGCGGATTCCGGTGCGCGTGGTAGCGCGGCGCAGATTCGTCAGCTCGCCGGTATGCGCGGCCTCATGGCCAAGCCCGACGGCTCGATCATCGAGACGCCGATCACCGCGAACTTCCGCGAAGGTTTGAACGTGCTGCAGTACTTCATCTCGACCCACGGCGCCCGTAAGGGTCTCGCCGATACGGCATTGAAGACGGCGAACTCGGGTTACCTGACGCGTCGCCTCGTCGACGTCGCGCAGGATCTCGTCGTGACGGAAGTCGATTGCGGCACGAAGCATGGCGTGATGGTCACGCCGCTCGTCGAAGGCGGTGACGTGGTCGAAGGTCTCGGTGAGCGCGTGCTCGGCCGTGTGATCGTCGAAGACGTGCTGCGTCCGGGTGGCAAGGGTGCCGTTCTGATGGAAGCCGGTACGCTCATCGATGAGCATCTGGTGCGCGTGCTCGAACAGCACGGCGTCGATCAGGTCAAGGTGCGTTCGCCCATCACCTGCGATACGCGCTATGGCGTGTGTGCGACTTGCTACGGTCGTGACCTCGCGCGCGGTCGCATCATCAACATCGGCGAAGCGGTCGGCGTCATGGCGGCGCAGTCGATCGGCGAGCCGGGTACGCAGCTCACGATGCGTACCTTCCACATCGGTGGTGCGGCATCGCGAGCGGCAGCGACCTCGAGCGTCGAGGTGCGCAACAAGGGCACGCTGCGCTTCCACAACGTGAAGACGGTCGCGCACGAGAAGGGCTATCTCGTGGCGGTGTCGCGTTCGGGTGAAATCGGCGTGGTCGATGAGTTCGGTCGCGAGCGTGAGCGCTACAAGATCCCCTACGGTGCGCAGATCAACAGCACCGAAGGTACGATGGTCGAGGCCGGTCAAACGGTTGCGACCTGGGATCCGCACACCCACCCGGTCGTCACGGAAGTGGCCGGTTTCCTGCGGTTCCAGGACTTCGTCGATGGGCTCACCGTCACGCGTCAAGTCGACGAAGTGACCGGTTTGTCGTCGGTCGTCGTCATGGACGGCAGCAAGCAGCGCGGTGGCAAAGAATTGCGTCCGACGATCAAGCTCGTCAACGCCAAGGGCAAGGAAGTGCCGTTCGCGAATACGGAGATTCCGGCGGTTTACACGCTGCCCGCGGGTGCACTCATCAGCCTCGAGGATGGTGCCAAGGCGTCGGTGGGTGACGTCATCGCCCGTATCCCCCAAGAGTCGTCCAAGACCCGCGACATCACCGGCGGTCTGCCGCGCGTAGCGGATCTCTTCGAAGCTCGTAAACCGAAGGAACCGGCGATCCTCGCCGAGAAGAGCGGCACCGTGAGCTTCGGTAAAGAGACCAAGGGCAAGCGTCGGCTGGTCATCACCGAGGAGCGCGGCGAGAAGTACGAGGAGCTGATCCCGAAGTGGCGCCAGCTCAACGTCTTCGAAGGCGAGCAGGTCACCCGCGGCGAAGTCATCGCCGACGGCGAGCCGAACCCGCACGACATCCTGCGTTTGCAGGGCGTGCAGGCGTTGGCGAACTACCTGGTGCGAGAAATCCAGGACGTCTACCGTCTGCAGGGCGTGAAGATCAACGACAAGCACATCGAAGTCATCATCCGACAGATGTTGCGCAAAGCGGAGATCACCAACGCCGGCGAGACGCCGCTGCTCAAGGGTGAGCAGCTCGATCGTTCGCGTGCGCTCGACATCAACGATCGCATGGCAGCCGACCAGAAGGAGCAGGCGGCCTTCGCGCCGGTGTTGCTCGGCATCACCAAGGCCTCGCTCGCTACCGAGTCGTTCATCTCGGCGGCGTCGTTCCAGGAAACCACCCGCGTCCTCACCGAGGCCGCGGTGCGCGGTCTGAAGGACGATCTGCGCGGCTTGAAGGAAAACGTCATCGTCGGTCGGTTGATTCCGGCGGGCACGGGCTTCGCGGCTCACGCCCATCGTCGGCGTAAAGCGGACGACAGCTCTCGCGGATTTGGGGACGTCGGCGGTATCGCTGGCGGAGAATCCGAGGAATCGTCTGTCGGCGAGGTCGAAAGCGCTGCGGAATGAGGCGCAGAATGAGCATATCGTTATGACGATAGGCTAAAGTAGGCGGCGGCCGGACAGGCCGCCAGCCGAGAGAGACGATGGACGAGGATCAGGGCAGCAATAACACTGACGCCCCTGCAGGAACGCATCGCATGCCGCCGGGGCATCCCACCCCGGTGCGTGTGCTGTTGCGGGGTTTAGAGCTCATTCAAGTTCTCAATCGCTATGGCCCGCTGACGACGGCGGCCCTGAGCCAGCGGTTGCGCCTCGCACGGACCACCGTCAACCGCTGCCTCGCGACGCTCGAGGCCACCGACTTCGTGGTTCGATTGCCCAATCGTCGCTATCAGCTGACGCTCAAGGCGTCGCTGCTGAGTCATGGCTTCGACGCCACGACCGAACGCTTGGAGCCGATCCGCCGCGCGATGCACGCCTCCTCCGCGCGTGTGCAGTGGCCGATGAGTCTGATGACGCCCCGCTTCCCCGAGTTGTTCATCGAAGATTCGACCGATCGCGAGAGTGGTTTTGCAGTCGAATATTTTGAGCGTGGTATGCAGGTTCCCGTGCTGACGACGGCCTCGGGGCGGGCGATCATCGCCTTCTCGAGCCCACGGGTGCGCGAGACGCTGCTGGAATCTCTCTGGCCGAACCGCTCCGAAGAGACGATGGCCCTGTGGCCCGATCGCGTGGCCCTCGATCGCGACATCGCGGCCATGCGCGAGCGAGGTTACGCCCGCGCGACGCGCCCGTTGCGATTGACCGAGCAGGGCAGCATCGCCGTACCGGTGATGGTCGATGGTGAGGCGGTCGCGGCGCTCGCCGTGCGGTTTGCGTTATCCGCAGTCAGTTTCGATGATGCGCGCAAACGCATGCTGCCAGCGTTGCAGGAGATCGTCCTCGGGCGCAACGCCTGAGGATGGGGCGCCAAATCGGCCGGTGAGCGCGGCCGCCGTCACCAAGACAGCAGTTTTTCACCGAGTAACTTGCCGAAGGTCAGTGCAGGTGTCAGCGACAATCCGCCGACATAGGCATTGCCCGAGGTTCGACCAAAGCCGAGCACTTCGCCAGCGGCGTATAGATTCTGGATGGGCTTGCCGGCGCGATTCAGCACGCGCAAATGTTTGTCGACGGCGAGACCTGCTGGGCTGACGACCGTGATGCCCTGTGCCTTGATGGCATAGTAAGGTCCCTTCTCGAGACGACGGATCAAAAACTGTTTGCCTTGTTCGCGATCGAGCTCGGTATCGACCGCGCGGTTGTACTGTGCGATCGTCTTTCGCAGATTGCCGACTGGTACATCCAGCTTGCGTGCAAGTTCATCGATGGTGCGAGCCTTGATGAAAGCGGGATGACGACCGAAGCGCGCGCGATAAGCGGCAGCGTCTTCGAGTGTCAGCGGCGCCGCATTTTGCAGGATGCCCTCATCGAGAATGATGTGCATCGCCGTGCCAGGTTGTGAAAATAAGGCACGCTCGCGGTAATCGATGCTCGGATGATCTTCTTGCATGAAGCGACGACCGCGTCGATCCACGAAGATTTCCCAGACCTTGCGCGCGCCGGGCGAGAGCAACAAGAAACGACCGCTCGTCGGGTCGGCTGCATCTTCGAGATAGCCTGCGAACGTATTCAAAAAATGATCGCCGCGATCGACTCGTGCATCGAGCGTCGCAGCGGCTGTAAGCCCATCGCCGCGCGAGTAGGGATTGGCGTAGGAGCAGAGGGGGGCTTGCGGCGTGTGCTTGGCCCAGAGTTCCGCATTGGCGGCGTAACCGCCCGAGGCTAGCACCACGTTCTTGCCGCGAAACTCCACCTCGCCATTGGGGGTGTGCGCCTTGACGCCGATGACGGCGCCGCGCTCGTCGGTGAGCAACTCCGTCATGCGATGTTGTAGGCGCAACTCGATACCGCCGGCCTTGACCCACTTCTCGTGCACGGGTCGCAGCACGTCGAGGATCGAGATCGCTTGACGGGTTCCCCAAAGATATCGCCGAGTCGAGTACGCTTCATGCGCTTCGCCCGCCACCGGTGTACCGGGCGCTGGGTGGAAACCGATATCCATCAGCCAATCGATGAGGCCCGCCGCGTGGTCGACGAAGGTGCGCAACACGATGGGGTCGATGCTGTCTTTGGCGATGCGCTGCGCATCGCGAAAATGCTCGGTGGGGCTGTCGTCGATCCCGAGGCTGCGTTGCAACCGGGTACCGGCTGCACTGATCTGGCCGGAGGACCAGTGCAACGTGCCCCCGATGCGATAGTCCGCCTCGAGTTGCAGCACTTTCGCGCCTCGTTCGGCAGCCTTGATGGCCAGAGGCAGCCCGGCGGAGCCGGCACCGATCACGATCACATCCCAATTTTTCATCGGATTAGACTACCTCAGCTGCCGCTGTTCGGATCGGTCGCATCGAAGGCAACGCTCACACGCCGCCCTGCGGCGCTGAAATCCAGCGTCCGATGCCATAGATGCGAGGGAAAGATCACGAGGCGCCCGGGCATCGGTGCCACGACGCGCGTCGGCAAACTCGAGCGCAGACGCAGATGCGAGGGTGGCGTACCGAACTCCAAGGCGCCCGAGGCCGGGTCCAGTTGTTGCAACTCCTCGGGTAGTGCGACGTAGAAGACACCGCTCCAATTGCTGCGCGGGTGGATGTGCGGTAGTTGACGTCCGCCCGCCTCGAGGAGGGTCGCCCACCAACGCCAGGAGTGTCGTTCGGCGGGCAGCAAAGATTTCACCCACGACTCGATGGCGAGAAGACCGGGGTGTGATGCGGGCTCGAGCTCGCCAGTCTGACTGCCGCCGCGAGTGGCCTTGCTCAAGGGTGATGACAGCAACGAGGGCTCTGCACTGAGGTGTCGTGCGAGTTCTTGCAGCAGCCCCGGTGGCAAGTCGAGCTCATCGCGATCGACGATCTCGACCATCGAATCCAAGTCGCAGATTTCGCGCGCCTCGGCGTGGCGGTCGAGCTCGTGGAGTGCAAGCGCGGCCACCGCCAGCACTTGTCGATCCTCGGGATGGCGCTCGAGAAATGCGTCGGCGACGGCGAGCGACTCGGCCGATCGGCCGAGTGACAGCAGCAGCCCGGCGAGATCGGCTTGGGCACGCGCATTATCGGCGTTGATGTCGCAAGCCTCGCGCAAGGACGCGAGTGCGGCGGTCTCGGCGCCGAGCTCGCGCTGGGAGGTGGCGAGATTCACCCACGGCATTTCGTCGACGCGGCCCGAGCGGGTCAGTGGCTCGAGAATAGCGACTGCGGCAGCATGACCTCCGAGAGCGCAGTGCAGTGCGCCTGCTGTCGCGAGCAAGGTCGGGTGCTGACGTTGCCAAGGTGGGGCGTCTTGCAGGCTTTGCCATGCGTCGTCTTGCTGTCCCATCTCGAGTAGGGCGTGCGCCAAGTTACTGCGGGTCTCGAGCGCGGTGGGATCCAAGGCGAGTGCGGCGCGATAGCAGGCGATGGCGCGTTCGGGCTGACCGCGACCGTGCCACAGTGCGCCCTCGTCATGCAGTCGGTCGACGTCTTGGTCAGCCATGCCGCATTGTCGCATCCACCGGCTCACCCATTGGTACGGCGACGCTCTATAGTTGCTCGATGGACATTCTGATGTTGATCGTCGCCATCGTGGCCGGTGCCGTTGCCGGTGTCGCTCTCGCGGGGTGGGTCCGCCAACGCGGTGCGAGCGATGTGCGCTCAGCGCTGGAGCAAGCGCAAACCAAGGTGCTCGAGCTCACGGCCGAGGCGGCGGCGCTGCGAGCCACTCTCGATGCCGAGCGCGTCGGCGCCGCCGAAAAAGCCGCACTGCTCGAGGCGGCGCGTGAGCAACTGGCCAATGCATTCAAGGCACTGTCGGCGGAGGCTCTGCAGACCAACAACCAGCAATTTCTCGAACTCGCCAAAGGACAGTTCGAGAATCTGCAATTGCAGTCCAAGCACGATCTCGAATTACGCCAGCAGAAAATCGACGACAGTCTCAAACCCATCCGCGAATCACTCGGCAAAGTCGACTTGCAGATCCAGGAAATCGAGAAGATTCGAGTGGGGGCTTATCAATCGTTGACTCAACAGGTCGAGCAGTTGATGCGCGAGCAGGTCTTGCTGCGCAGTGAGACGACGAATCTCGTCGGTGCCTTGAAGCAACCGGGCGTACGGGGCCGTTGGGGTGAGATCCAGCTGCGCCGCGTCGTCGAGCTCGCCGGCATGCTCTCGTATTGCGACTTCGTCGAGCAGCTCTCGGTCGAAACCGAAGAGGGGCGCCTGCGTCCGGATCTCATCGTCAAGTTACCGGGCGGGCGCAACGTCATCGTCGACTCGAAGGTGCCTCTGGCGGGTTACCTCGCAGCGCTCGAGGCACGCGACGATGCGACCCGTGCGCTGAAATTGCAGGAGCACGCTCGCGCCGTCAAAGCGCATATCACCGCTCTTGCACGCAAGGGGTATGCCGAAGAGGTTCGCAGCAGTGCGCAGTTCGTGGTGCTGTTCCTGCCGGGCGAAGTGTTCTTCAGCGCGGCTCTCGAGCAGGACCCCTCGTTGATCGAAGCGGGTGTCGATCAGGGTGTGATGATCGCGACGCCCACCTCGTTGATCGCGTTGCTGCGGGCCGTCGCCTATGGGTGGCGTCAAGAGCAAATCGCGCGCAACGCCGAGCAGATCAGTGCGTTGGGCAAAGAGATCTACGATCGTCTCTCGACCATGGGCGAGCACTGGGGCAAGGTCGGTAGCAGCCTCAAGCAGGCCGTCGATGCCTACAACAAGGCGACGCGCTCACTGGAGACGCGGGTGTGGGTCACGGCACGCAAATTCCGCGACCTCGATCCGGCGCTGGATGCCGATCGCTTAGCCGAGCTCGATGGCGTCGAGGTGGTACCGCAGTTGCCGCTATCGACTAGCGATTCGACGCCCGAGCCGGCGGACCGAGATCGATAACGCGGCTCTCGCCGCGACCGCGAGGATCGGAGGCGGGGACCGGACGACCCTGCGCATCGATCTCGATGATCTGCATGTCGCCGAATTCCCACGGACTTTGCTCGACTCGATAGCCCATCGCCGTCAACTCGTTGCGTGTGCTTTCCGAGAGTGCGCAGCAACGGCTGTAGACGATCAGATTGGGCGGCAGCAGTTGATGTTGGAAGCGCGGCGCCGACACCGCTTGCGCGGGCGTCATACCGAAATCTTTGAGATTGGCGAGAGTCTGGAATACCGCCGGAAAAATCGTGGATCCGCCCGGTGTGCCGTAGATACCGCGCACGGCAGCGCCCTCGAGCAGGATCGTCGGAGTCATCGAGGAGAGCATGCGTTTGCCCGGGGCGATCGCATTGGCGGTGCCGCCGACGACGCCGTATAAATTCGGTTGACCGGGCTTGGTGCTGAAATCGTCCATCTCGTTGTTCAGCAAGAAACCCGCGCCTTCGACGACGACGCCGCTGCCGAAACTACCATTGAGGGTATAGGTGAGCGATACGGCATTACCCTTGCCGTCGATGATCGAATAATGGGTGGTATCGAGCGATTCGCCGAGTCCCGGCTGCACGGTTTGCGGCAGCGAGGGTCTCGTCGAATTGATTTCTTGGGTGCGCCGACCGAGGTAATCCGCGTCGATCAGTCGTTCGACGGGCACCTTGACGAAGTCTGGATCGCCCAAATATTCGGCTCGATCGGCAAACACGCGCTTGGAGATTTCCGCGACGAGGTGCACATATCGGGTCGAGTTATGCGGCACGCCGCGGAATTGCTCTGCCAACAAGTCTTTCATGCGCAGATATTGGATCAGCGCGATGCCGCCCGAACTGGGCGGTGGCGGTGTGACGAGCGTGTAGTGGCGCCATGGGCTGACCAACGGTTTGCGCCAAACGGGTCGATAGGCAGCGAGATCGGCGGTGGTGATGAGTCCTTGGCCGCGCTGCATCTCGGCGGCGAGCAACTTGGCGGTGTCACCGCGGTAGAAGCCGTCAGATCCTTGCGCGGCGATGCGCTCGAGCGTCGCTGCGAGCTGCGGCTGCTTGAAGGAGGTGTTTTCTTTGAGCGCGCCGAAATGGCGCTGGAAGTTGGTTTTACCGACGTAATCCTCTTCGGCCTCACGGACGAGACGGACGAGCTTCGCATCGGGGATGAAACCGTCCTTCGCGAGCTCGATGGCTGGTGCGAGCAGTTCAGACCATGGTCGACTGCCGTGCTCTCGATGCAGCTCCCACA
Organism: Klebsiella pneumoniae; assembly: GCA_945873095.1. Classification (GTDB taxonomy): domain Bacteria; phylum Pseudomonadota; class Gammaproteobacteria; order Steroidobacterales; family Steroidobacteraceae; genus UBA964. Next base: position 18,233 of record CAMCBU010000029.1, read on the forward strand.
GGCCCGCCACTGTGCCCGGCACACCCGAGGCGCGATGTCCGATGAGACTCAGCTGCGGAATGACTTTGCCATCCGCATCGAGATACATGTCGCGCGAGGCCGCTGCAGGCGCCGTCTCGCGAAAATCGAGGAAACGCGACTCGCCGTCGATGTGGAGCGTCGCGAAACCGCCACCACCGAGATTACCCGCTTCCGGAAAAGTGACGGCGAGCGCGAAACCCACGGCAACCGCCGCATCGACGGCGTTGCCACCGGAGCGCAATACCTGTTCGGCCACCGCGGCGGCGGGCCGATCGGGTGCGGCGATCGCCGCCACATCGGCGCGGGCCGTGATCGCGAGCAGCAACGCGCAAAGCAGGGGGAGGATCGCAGTATGGACGAGCTTGGCTGAACGCATGGCACATGTTCGCACAGGCTCGGAAGCTCGTGCATCATGCACGGCAGCAGGGGGCTCATCTTATGCAGTCGATAACACCGCAGAAAAACCTAAAGATGAAAAACCCGGCGCGAAAGAAGCGCGCCGCGCGTTCGTTGGCGTGGTTGACCGGATGCTTGTTGATGCTCATCACGCCGGGGCTCCACGCACAAGGGCAGGACTCGACCGCCGGCGAGCGCAACCTGCGCATCATGGCGGAACTGTTGCCCGGGCATTACGACAACGCGAATCAGCATTACTTCGATCAACGTCGCAAGCTCGCTGCCGATGATCGACACCTGCGTCTGTCGACGACGATTCGTAGGGTGGACGCGCCCGCCTTCGGTCGCTACGCCTATCTGTGGATCAACGAAGTGCAGACGGAGGGCGGTCTACAAAAATCTTGGCGTATTGCGAGTTTGCAGGCTGGCCCTGCGAGTGATGAAGTCACGATGCAACACCACCTACGCATGCAAGGCGAGATCACCGAGGCGGAACTCGCGACGCTGACGCCTGCGCAGTTACGCCGGACCGAAGGCTGTGATTACCTATTCAAGCGACGCGCGGATCATTTCCGCGGCTTGCAGGCACCGGGCCGTTGCGAGTTCGATTGGGAAGGGCAGCGGGTCCGGACGGATAACGAGATCTCGATCGCCAGGAGCAGTCTGTGGTTTCACGATCACAAATGGGTCATCAAAACCGGTCGTCGAATCACGGGGGTGGCCTCCGGTGAACCTTATTGGCTCGAGCGCTCGCGCGACTTCCATTGCTATGCCGACATTCCGGGCGTCGGCGGTGGGCGAGACATCCCTTTCAAGCGATACGACCACATCAGCTTGCACGACAAGGGTGGCGTGCACTGGTTCAAGACCGACGAAGCGACGCCGCGCGAACTGGGTTTACAGCTGCGCGCGGTGACGTGGCATGTGCTCAACGAGGCCAACGACTACTTCAATCGCAACTCGATGGTGCTATCGGTGCTCGAAAAGCTCGCTGATGGCAGCGTGAAGGAGCATGCCTATGCGTTCACCGATCCGCAGACCGAGCGCATCGCGCTGAATCTCAAATGGATACTCGCCAACTGCGCGATCACACCGCGCCAAGCCGCCAAGCCGGAGATGTGAAGCCGGACCGTCAGTTCGCGATTCGAAGATCGACGATCGACGCAGCGACGGCCGTGATCGAGGCTTCGTGCGCCGTTTCACGCCAAGGTTCGAGCAAGGCGGCCGCGTACCACTCGCGCATGGCGGGCAGCGCACGCAAATTGGCCGCGTAGGCATCGCAGCGCTCATCGAGCGAGACGCCGTAGGTCTGCAAACGAAACGCGACGGGCGCATAGAACGCATCGACTGCAGTGAAGACTGTGCCGGCGAGGAACGGGCCGCCAAAGCCCGCAAGGCCCATCGTCCAAAGCGTTTGCAGCCGCACAAGATCGGCCTGCAGATCGAGCGGGCGCTCGCGCAGCACGACGCGCTGCCCGCAGCTCATGCTGCAGTGACGGCGCAGTGCACCAAAGCTCGAGTGCATTTCGGCGGTCGCACTGCGCGCATAGGCGCGCGCCACCCTATCGCTCGGCCAGACCCGAGGGTGACGCTCGGCCAAGTGCTCCACGATCGCGAGCGAATCCCAGATGCGTAACTCGCCATCGTGCAGACAAGGCACTTTGGCACTCGGTGAAAAGCGACTGAAACGATCGTGCATCTCGGCTGCATCTTCGCCGAAGGGCTCGAGATGCTCCTCGAACGGAATACCGAGTTCACGCATCAACACCCACGGCCGCAAAGACCACGAAGAGTAGTTCTTGTTGCCGATGTAGAGCTTCAAGGTGCGGGCTTGCGGAAGCGGAAGGTGAATCGATCGCTGTAGCTTGCCACCGTCGGCCGCTGCGTGTCGTAGCGCAGTTCGTCATCCGGGCGATAGTGCAGATCGGCAAAACCATCGAACACGAAGCCGGCATCCAAGATTTCTTTGATGACCAGCACCGGGTCGACACGACGCCAGTTCTCACGCGTGGTCGGTTCGTTGTGTCGGCGGGTGTGATCGACGATACCGTAGACCCCGCCCGGCTTCAGTGCATCGAAAACGGCGCGATGCAGCATCGCGCGGCTCTCGGCGTTGAAATTGTGCAGGTTACGGAAGGTCAACACCATGTCGACATTATCGACTGGCAGTTTGATCGAGTCGGCCTGCATCGACATCGTGCCGGGCGCGGCCTTCATCACGGTCTTATCGTCGACGTACTCGACCTTATCGAGACCCCACTCCTTCAAGCGCGGTGCGATTCGTCCCGCGCCGAGCGTCACATAGAGCTTGCCCTGCTCGGCGAGCGTGAGCCCGAGGACCTTGGTGTACCAGCCGGCACCGGGCATCAGCTCGACCACGGTCATGTTCGGTTTGAGCCCAAAGAATTCGAGCGTCTGGACGGGTTTTCGCTCGCGCGCATCGCGCGCCCGCTCGTCGTCGCTGCGGATCGGGCTTGCAAGGGCCTTGTCGATTTTCTGAGCAGTTTCGCTCTTTGGCGCTGAGGCGCCCATTTGGGCGTAGCCGTAGACGGGGGTCAGTAGAGCGACGATGAGACCGAGGCGGCGCAAAAACATACAGCGATTCTCCGGGTGACGAGCACGAAAGGCCAACACCCGCCGATGCTAGCAGCGGGCGCGCAACTCGGCGAGTTGGGGCGTTAGCGGACGATGCCGAGCAGTTCCAGCTCGAAAATCAACGTCGCGCCGGGACGGATCGCAGGAGGTAGACCACGGTCTCCGTAGGCCAGTTCCGGCGGACAGGTGAGCCGCGCGCGAGTGCCGACGCGCAAGGTCGGCAACGCCTGGTTCCAACAGGCGATCACACCTTTGACGGGCAAGGTGGTGGGCTCGCCTCGGGCGAGCGAACTGTCGAACACGGTGCCATCGACCAAGCGCCCGACGTAGTGCACGCTGACGTGGTCGTTGCTGGAGGGTGTTTCGCCGGTACCCGATTTCAAAGGTTCGACGATCAAACCGTTGGCGTGATGGATGCTCTCGGGATTCGCCGAGACGTTCGCCACGTGTGCGAGCGCGCGATCTTTCTCGGCGGCCGCTGCGGCGGCGCGCCGCGCGGATTGCAGTTCGTGCAGGCGCGGTGCTTCCGCGGCGAGATCCACTTTGGGCTCGCGGTGCAGCACGCCATCCTCGAGGCCCAAACCGACGTATTTCAACTCTTCCGGAGAGAGCGCAAAGCTCTCGAGCGTGCGCGAGATAAGCTGGCCGAGGGTGTAGAGCGTGCGCGCGTCGGCGTCGGGCAGGGGTGCATTCGAGCGAGGTTCGTCCGCGTGCAACGCGCTCACCAGCAGGCAAGCGAAGCCAATAGCCATGCAAGACTGTCGTCTCATCGGACCTACCCCCGTCGGTCTTTTTGCTATCTTGCGCCTTGTCTCGAGGCTGTCAACCATTGCTTGTCAAATATCCGATCATCGAATACCGCTTGTTCGACACCATCACGGTCCTACGGAGTGCTAGCGTGCCTTCGAAATTTTTGGGTCGCGAGGTCGCGACGCTACTGATCGCCATCGCGTGGCTCGTGGGCGCAACGCCCGCAGCCGCCTTTGAACACCAACCGGCGCGGTCGGCGCCCTCGAGTCGTGGCGGTGTGACCGACCGGGTTCTCGTGGGTTTTCGCCGCGATGCCGTCGGCGATTCCGTCGGCGATGTCGTTGCGATGCAAGCCGAGATCGAGGCCTTATCGACGCGGGTCGATTTGCCCCTGCAGGCGATCGATCGCTTGGGTGACGGGCTGGCGGTGCTGAGGCTCGGTATGCCGGCGACGGCGAGCAACATCGAGGCGGCGCTGTCGAGCTTGCGGGCAGATTCGCAGATCGCATTTGCCGAACCGGATCGTCGCCGGTATCCCCACGCCGTGCCGAATGATCCGCTCTATGCCGCTCAATGGTATTTGAAGGCCGAGCAGGCTGCGGCGGTACGGGCCGAGAGCGTGTGGGATTCGAGCACCGGTAGCGCGGGTGTCATCGTGGCCGTGCTCGACACCGGCATCCGCTACGACCACCCGGATCTCGAGCGCGCGGCGAGCGGCGGTCGGTTGCTGCCTGGATACGATTTCGTCTCGGGCGACTCTGACGGGAAATTCACCTCTGCCAACGATGCCGACGGGCGTGATGCGGATGCCTCCGATCCGGGCGATTGGGTGACGACGGCCGAGGCCGCGCTGCCAATCTTCGACAACAACTGCGAGGCACAGGATGAGTCCTCTTGGCACGGCACGCGTGTGGCCGGTCTCATCGGGGCGAGGGCGAACAACAACACGGGTATCGCCGGTCTCACGTGGCGTCCGTGGATTTTGCCGGTCCGGGTGCTCGGGAAGTGTGGTGGTTACGACTCGGACATCCTCGCGGGGATGCGATGGGCGGGCGGACTCGGCGTCGCGGGGGTGCCCGCAAATCCGAATCCGGCGCGGGTACTGAATCTCAGTCTCGGGTCCGAGGATCGTTGTCCTGCCTCCTATCAGACGGTGATCGACGAACTCGTGCGCAGCGGTGTCGTGATCGTGGCGTCGGCGGGTAACGAATCGGGCCCTGTTGCCGCGCCAGCGAGTTGCCAGGGTGTGGTGTCGGTCGTCGCCTTGCGTCACGTGGGAAGCAAAGTGGGCTTCAGCAGCCTCGGTGCCAATGCGACCATCGGCGCGCCCGGTGGCAACTGCGTCAACACCGGGGCGAACGACCCTTGTCTGTATTCGATCGACACCACCACCAACCTCGGCGCCACCGTGCCCGGGGCGCATGGCTATACCGATCAATTCAACTTCAATGTCGGCACGAGTTTTTCGGCGCCGCTGGTGGCAGGCGTGGCGGCGTTGATGGTGTCGGTCAACGCCACGCTCACGAGCGCCGAGATCACCGCGCGACTGCGCGCGGGCGCCCGAGCCTACCCGACCGCCAGCGGGATCCCGGTTTGTCGTAATCCGAGTAATGCCAACGATCGACAAACGGCCGAGTGCGCGTGCACGACCGCCGCCTGCGGCGCCGGAATGGTCGATGCGGTGGGAGCCCTCGAGCAGGCGCGCCGGCCCCTCGCGGTGGTCGTCGCTCCCACCAGCGTCACGGCCGGACAGAACGCCACGCTGCAAGCGAGCGCTTCGACCGCCTCTTGCGGTCGAAGCTTGCAAACGTATGCTTGGACCGTGCTCGCTAGCGGCGCGGGTGGCGCGCTGGTCTCCGGCGCTAACACCGCCTCGGCAACCGTGCTGCCGCCGACCAGTGGGACGCTGCAACTGCAATTGACCGTCACCGACAGTCAGGGCGCACGCGATTCGGCACGGGTCAACGTCACGGCCACGTCGGCGAGCAGTGATCGTCCATCGGGTGTGGCCGGACCTGCATGCCCTAGCGAACTGAGTTTTGCACCACCGGTGGCCACTCCGCCGACGGCGCCGACGACGCCCGGGGCGGGTAGTGCCGGTGGTGGCGGTGGCGGCGGTGCGCTGGAGCCGTGGTTCTTACTGGTGCTCGGCGGCGCACTACTTTGGCGGGCTGCGTCTCGACGCGGGGTATTCGTATGCCGATGACGGTTCTAATCACCGGTGCCTCATCGGGCATCGGCGAAGGTTTGGCGCGCGAATATGCGCGGCGCGGTGCTCGCTTGGCACTGGTGGCGCGTCGCCTCGAGCGCCTCGAAGCCTTGGCGAGCGAGTTGCGTGCCTTGGGCGCTGAGGTCAGCGTGCACTCGGGCGACATCACCCTCGAGGGCGACGTCGCGCGTGTGGTCAAAGAATTCGCAGCGCGCGGCATCGTGATCGATCTCGTGTACGCGAATGCGGGGTTCGGCGTCGCCGGGCCCTTGCCGCGATTGAGCATCGAAGACTACCGCCGGCAGTTCGAAACGAACGTATTCGGCTTGCTGCGAACCATCTACGAAACCCTCGATACTCTGCGTGCAAGTCGTGGTCGATTGGTGCTCGTGGGCAGTGTGGCAGGTCACGTCGCTGCGCCCTCTGCTTCCGCTTACGCCATGAGCAAGTTCGCCGTGCGCGCGCTGTCGGAGTCGTTGCGCGGCGATTTGCGTCGCGACGGTATCGGCGTGACCTTGGTATCGCCGGGTTTTGTCGACTCGGACATCCGCCGCACCGATAATCGGGGTCAGTTGCAGCAAGATGCGCCAGATCCCGTGCCGGCGTGGCTGCGTGTGCCGACGGATGTCGCGGTACGCGAGATCGTGCGGGGTGTCGAGCGTGGCAAGGCGGAAATCGTGGTCACCGGACACGGCAAAATCATCGTTTTCCTGTCGCGGTATTTTCCCCGTCTGCTGCGATTCCTACTGCTGCGCAGTTACACCGGCAGGCCCGAGCCGAAGTCCGCGAAAACGGTGGCCGAGCAGGCTCAATGAATTCGCGTGTTCGAGCGTTGTTCCCGACGCTGCTGTATGTCGCGCCACTGCGACGGGGCGGCAGCCGCGATTTGAATCGGCGCCTGCTTGCCGAGTGCCTGCAATTGCAGCTCGACGATGCGGCCGGCCGGCGCTGGTCGGCGCGTAACTATCCGGGCGGCTATACCTCTTACGGTTCACTCTGTCGCATGCAACAGCTCTCGCCGACGTTCGCCAAGCTCGAGCGGGCGCTCACGGCGCACGTGCGCAACTACGCGAAATCTTTGGCTCTCGATCTGGACGGCCGAGCGCTCTCCATGACCGATTGCTGGGTGAACGTGATGCCGCAAGACGTCGTCCACAGTTTGCATTTGCATCCGCTCTCGACCATCAGCGGCACCTATTACGTGCGTACACCGAGCGGCGCCGCGGGCCTCAAGTTCGAGGATCCGCGCCTCGATCGCTACATGGCGGCGCCGCCGCGGCGGGCGGACGCGCCCGAGGCACTGCGTCCGTGGCATACGGTGGCAGCCAAGGCTGGACAGGTCGTGCTGTTTGAAAGTTGGTTGCGTCACGAAGTGCCGCCGAACCCGTCCGAGACGCCTCGAATCAGCATTTCGTTCAATTTCAGCTGGTTTTGATGTCCGACAGTTGGCGGAGGTATTGCAGAGTCGTTATCAATATAAGACGATCCACGGTTCTGTCTGTAGCTTTTTGGCAATGGAGTTGTGACAAATATGCAACATGCTAAGTGGGTGTTGGCTGCCGCCGCGTTGACGGCCGCTGCCACGGCAACCGCACAAGACCAAGATACGTCTAGCGGTTTGGAGGAGATCACGGTCACGGCTCAGCGCCGCGAGCAGAGCCTGCAGGATGTGCCGATCGCCATCACGGCGTTTACGGCCGACCAGCTCGAGCAGCGTCAGGTGTTCAACACCTATGACCTCGTTCGAAACATTCCGAACCTCACGGGTAACTCGAACGTCGGCGTCGGCACCTCGAGTTCGCTTTACATCCGCGGCATCGGCAACGCCGAGTCGATCGCCACGTTCGACCTGCCGGTTGGCACGTACGTCGACGACGTCTACGTCGCTCGCCAGAACCACAACAACTTCAGCTTGTTCGACGTCGAGCGCATCGAAGTGTTGCGTGGTCCGCAGGGCACGCTGTTCGGTCGCAACACCACCGGTGGCGCCGTCAACGTGGTCATGAAAAAGCCGAGCGAGGATCTCAAGGGCTACGTCGAAGCCGGCCTCGGCCGCTTCGGTCTCTGGACGGCCCGGACCTCGATCGACCTGCCGATCAGCGATCGTTTGTTGACCAAGTTCTCGGCCTACCGCGTCAAGGACGATGGTTACGCCTTGCAGGTTTCGACCGGTGACTACCTCAACGATCGGGATGCCTCGGGTTTGCGTGCCGACATCCGTTTCCTCCCGGTCGATGGTGTCACCATCGATTTCATTGGTGAGTACGTGGACGATCGCAACACGAACTTCCTGAACGTCGAGAACTCCGACGGCAACCGCATCGTCAATAACAAGATCACGCAGGGCTCGTTGGTCGGCATCGTCACGGGTGCCAAGGCGAACTTGCCGCTCGGCAACGAGGCGGCGACGCGTGCGGCGACCTTGATCGTCACCAGCGAACTCAACAACGACATTACTTTGACCGCGATCACGGGCTTCCGTGACACCGATCACGACTTCCTCGTCGACTCCGGTGGTGAGCTGCCCCGCGCCACGAACAGCCGTGGTTTCACGCCGCTCATCAACATGGGCGACCACGAGCAGTTCTCGCAGGAAATCAAGCTCAACGGCCAGTCCGGCCGCTTGAACTGGACGACCGGCCTCTATTACATGAACGAGGACAACGTCACCGATTTCGCCAACGGCAACAGCACGGCGGCGACCGGAGCCTTCGTGGTGGCGGCTGACCGCACCATGAAGAACGGTCTGGAGACCTACGCCGTGTACGGTCAGGGCGACTTCAAACTCAACGACGCTTTCACCGTGACTGCCGGCATTCGCTACACCGAGGAGACCAAAGATTTCTCGATCGAGCGCAATGCAGGTGCAACCGGTGCGGCCCTCTCGACCGCTGCGATCATTGCGGCTGGCATCCCGCTCACGATCAACGAGCAGGTGTGGACGCCGCGCGTCGCGCTGCAGTACGACGTGTCCGATGACGTGATGTTCTTCCTGTCGGCGACCCGCGGCTTCAAGTCGGGTGGCTGGCCGGCTCGCGCGACGGCAAACAACGCGTTCATCCCCTTCGAGCCGGAGACGGTGTGGTCGTACGAGTTCGGCACCCGTGCCGACCTGTTCGACAACCGGGTTCGCTTGAACGCCACCGCGTTCTACTCGATGACGGACGATATCCAGATCCCGGCCCGTATCGATGTGAACGGTCTGCAGATCTCGACGACCACCAACCCGGCGGACCTCGAGAACTACGGCATCGAAATCGACGCCACTTGGGTGCCGATCGACGGTCTGAACATCACGGCCGGCCTCGGCATGCAGAACGCGAAGTACGTCAGCATCAGCCAGCGCGTGTTGGATCAGGCGGCCGTTTGCCGTGCCAACCCGACCGGCACGTTCCAGGGTGCTCCGGCCTGTAACGCGAACTTCGTCGACCAGTTCGGCCAGATCGCAGAGCCGGTGCGTGCCCCGGATTACACGATCAGCATGAACGCGAGTTACGAGTTCACCTCGGGTGCGATCACCTACATTCCGAGCTTCGGTTTCAACACCAGCGACGAATACGCCATCGGCACGACGGGCAGCCCCGCATCGACCAACGGCACTTGGTCCGGCAAGCAGACCTACATCAACGCCGGTGTGTCGCTGCGCTTTGCGAACGTGCCGGGTCTGACCGCCGCGATCGACTGCCGCAACTGCGCCGATAAGGCCTATCCGATGTCGGCACTGGGTCCGTTCCAGTTCCTAGATCGCCCGGGCAGTTGGGGTGCGCGACTCAAGTATCGGTTCTGATTGCTCCTTTAACCGTTGACAGGCCGCGGATGCCTTCCTAGAATCCGCGGCCTTTATCGGCCCTTAGCCTTCGGGCAGGGTGCCGTGAAACAGCGGCTTTCAAGATTCCGGGCCGCCCTCGCGAGGGGGTGGCCCGGGTTGTCTCGGAAGCTCGCCCGCCGCAGCCGGTCGTCGAGCTGTCGGTCGTAGGTCCGGGTTCTCTGCCCCAGTTCACGCTGTCGGTAGATGTTTTTGCGGATCTTGCGAGCGACGTCTCCTGTCCAGCTGTCATTGATTTTTCGCAACGCTGAAGACTTGGAGACTGCATGGCCACGACAGGTCAGCTGATTCGCGCCCCGCGCCGCACCCGTGCTGAAAAGACGAAGGTGCCCGCTCTCGGCGCTGCCCCCCAGAAGCGCGGTGTTTGCACCCGCGTTTACACCACTACCCCTAAGAAGCCGAACTCGGCGCTGCGCAAAGTTTGCCGCGTGCGCCTGGTCA
>CAMCBU010000030.1 GCA_945873095.1 Klebsiella pneumoniae
TTGGCGAAGGGAATACAACGATGAAAGACCGAAGAAAATACTTGGCGGACTAACGCCAACGGAATACGCAAAACAGATCAGTCAAAAGGCAGATACACTAACCGTCAGTCTCTAGACCCAACCGGAACTAAATCCGGGGGGACGTCGGCGGAACAGAGCCTCTTAGATAGGAAACTTTCTGTACGAAAGCGCACCGTCCGAGACCACACCCAAGAAATCGAGCCCCCAACCCGTCATACGAGTGCATTCACGCCAAAGGAGCACTGTATGACCAAAGCCATCCTGGATTTTTCCGCTCTCACGATCGGCGCACCGCGCATCGCCGGTGAGCTCGCCGTCGTCCCCCTCATCGGCGGGCGCAGCACCTCATCGAACTGGCTCACCCTCGGTGAAGCACTTGCCAAAGGAATCGCGCAGATCACCGAGATCTCGGACGGCGGTAGCGTACCGACGCTCGTCTTTCGCAACGAAGGCGATCTGCCGGTGCTATTGCTCGATGGCGAAGAACTGATCGGCGCCAAACAAAACCGTGTCTTGAACCTGACGATACTGGCGCCGGCGCTCTCCGAGATCCGCATTCCGGTCTCGTGTATCGAGCAGGGTCGCTGGCACTGGCGCTCGCGACACTTCGAAGCCGCCAATCGCACGCTCTACGCGAGTGCCCGTGCCGAAAAAATGACTCAAGTATCAAGGTCGATGCGCGTCGCCGACGGGTATCACTCCGACCAGCACGCGATCTGGGATTCGATCCATCGCAAGGCCGCCAACTTTGAGGTCCGCTCGACGACCGGTGCGGCCTCCGACATCTTTGAAGACCGCGGCGCTCTGCTCGATCGAATGGTGGGCGAGATCCCTGCCTTGTCCGGACAGATCGGCGCGGCATTCCTCGTGCGCGGTGAATTGAGCGGCATCGAACTCTTCGGCTCGACGGATACCTTCTCGCGACTGCTACCGAAGCTCGTCCGCAGTTACGGCCTCGATGCCCTCGATGCCCTCGATGAGCGATCGCTGGGTCGACGTCCGCGTGCCACAGAAGCAGGCATCGCGAAGTTTTTGGCGACGCTGCAGAACCTACCGACGTTCCGCAAACCGGCTCTCGGGTTAGGCGAGGATCTGCGTTTCGAAGGCGCCGCAGCTGTCGGTGCTGCGCTGATTCATGAGGGCGAGATCGTGCACCTCAGCGCCTTCAACCGAATCGGCTGATTGAGATCCATCGGAGGTTATGACGGTTTCCCCTCAATCGCGATACGACGAAAAAAGCCAGAAATGTCAGGAGGAGAAAGCCAACGTGTTTGCCACACTCAAGGCCTTGCAATATGTGAACGAATGATTACACTTTTATCGGATACACGGTCAAAACCCTTCCCCAATTTGATGCGTGGCTCAGTTCTCTTGAGAGCGGAATAACCCGTATCCCTCGACCCATGGCAAAACGAATCACAGCTCAACTACTCCCAGACTTTGATCTCGCCGATCAGTTGCGGACCGAAACTGACATTGCTGACTACCTAACCCTGGTTCTTGCCGAAAATCATCCAGATGAGTTGATACACGCTCTTGGCGTCATTGCGCGAGCGCGCGGCATGTCTGACCTCGCACGCTCTTCTGGTCTGACACGAGAAGGCTTATACAAGGCGTTGCGCAGTAGCGCGCAGCCGCGTTTCGATACCATCCAAAAAGTTTGTCTCGCGCTTGGAATCAAGCTAATCGCACAGCCGATAGAGAACTCATCGTCTCGAATGAACATCGGCAAATCCGGACGTCGCGCCTACAGCGTCCGAACCGCCCGCGATAAAGATAAGTCATGAAGCGATGGGCTCTTGCGCTGGCTGCCATCGGCCTCTCGGCGCTCCTGACCTGGGGCGCCGTTATCGAGCCTCGCTCGATCGACATCACCGAGATGCGTGTCAACGCGATTGCGCCGTCGGTCACGTCCATCGCTGTGATTTCCGATTTGCATCTCGATGGGCTCGGCGATGTCGTCGACAGTCCTGACGACCTCCCGGAGCTTGAGCGATTTTTGAGCGCACTGCCCTCAAGCGAGCGCCTCGCGGTCGTGGGCAACTGGGAATATTGGAGCGGCATCGATCGCGACGCGTTGCTCGGCGTCTACGCTAAGCATGACGTACGTTTGCTCGTTAACGATTGTCATGAAGGCATTGTGGGGCTCGATGACGCGACAGCCGGCAAGCCCAACCTCGAGGCCGCCTTAGGCAAATGCCGCTCTGACGATCCCGAGGTTATGCGACTCGTTTCGGCCCCCTCTACGTCACTCGCGGCATCGGCACTTCAATGATCCCGCTACGGATTGGTGCTCGATCAGAGGTCGTGTTCATCACGACCCCGTGTTTTTTGGAGGCAGAGTTTCAGGCATAGCCAACCTGCCAACGAGGGCAAGCGGGTCGCCCGCGGGCTTCGCCTAAAGATTAAGCGTCGCGGCTCGTTCGTGCTAATCAAACCAACTGCAAAACGAGTCGTTTCCCGCAAGCGTTCGCATATCTCTTCAACGTCGCAAATGACGGTGAATGGCGCTCATCGCGCAGCGAACTCTCAAGCCGAGAGATCGCGCTTTTAGTGGTGCCCATTCGCGCGGCCAAGGTCTCTTGGGTCAAGCCGGCATCTCTGCGCGCGTCGAGCAAGCACTCAAGCGCTGCATAGTCCTCCTTAACGGCATCCCACGCTGTTGCGAAGCCTCGTCTCTTTTTGGCTGCGTTTAGTGCACGCGCGATATCGAGCGGGACAGGCTTGTACCTATTACGAGCGTGCTCTGACCTCTCGGATTCGCGCCCTCGCAATAGTGATGTCTCTCGCTGGGGTTTTTTGCGTTTTTTTGACAAAGCCATGCAGGATCACCACTTCTCTATCTGAAACAAAGCAATAGAGGGCGCGCCCGATTCCGTCGCGACCTCCAAATCGTAGTTCGAATAACCCTTCTCCAAGGGCTCGGGAATGAGGCATTCGAAGATCAACTCCATATTTCTCGATCAACTGCGCCAGGCGCAAATAGTCCGCATAGATACTCGTCGGCCATGCCTCAACTTCACGCTTGACGCGCGCATTGAAATAACTGATTGACCATTTTGGCATGTTAGCAGTTTTGCGAACTTTATACGAAAGATAATGACTTGAATTTTCGAGCGCTCTGTTGGCGAGCGCATCACCTGAATCCTCGGCTTTTGGCGTGGAAACCTGCTTGCGTATTGCCCGCTAAGTGACGCCCGCCCCGGTCGAGCTTAGGCTCACTCTTTGATCCGCTAACGCGCTTCAATACACCTGGCCCTGACACGGGCCGGGGGATTTCACCAAATTGCGGCCCCGGGCAGATCGCCCACTCCGCTAAAGAGGAGACTTAACATGTCTGTCGAAAAGTCTGAACTCGATCTTAGCTACCGCCCCGAGAGCTACTTCTGGCCGATCACGCACGAAACCCACCGCATCGCCGCGATCAAAGGCGAGCGGCGTCGCAACCTGATTCGCGCCGCATTCGACGCCGATGCGGTGACGCCGCTTGATGAGCAATACGCCACCCCCGTGTTGGACGAACAAGATCGGCGCGCACTCGGCAGCCTGCATCCCTCGTTCATGGGCGGGGAGTATTTGCCGAATCGCCAAGACACCGAGATCGAGATCGCTCGCATCAACATCGACTCCACCACGAGCGATGTGACCTCGGTTTATGCCAAAGCCGGAAAAAGTCGGATCTACTACCGCGTCGTTGATGAGTACAACGGCGATACGTTATCGGATAAGCACACCCGCACCTCGAAGCGACCGTTGACGCTAGTGGAACTCGTGGAATTTTTCTTAGGCGCCTGGTCGCTCAAAGATGTACTCGAGGGGAACGATCTCGACCTCGAGGGTGCGCACGACTTCACCCATCCCTCGTCAGAGCTCTATCCGCAATTCAGCGCCGCGATCCGCGCCAAGATCAACGAGTGGTATCGGGCGGAGGAAGGTGGCTCTTAAGCTGCTGAAAGCTTGATCGGCGAAACGCCCGAGAGCTTTACTTGCCGCTTGGTCACCCATAAATCGTAGTTCATCTGCATGGTGAGCCAACTCTCGGGAGATCGGCCAAGGCATTTGGCGAGTCGCAATGCCATCTCCGGACTCACCGCACTCTTGCCGGTCAAAATCCGATTGAGCGTCGAGGGCGACACATCAAGCTTAAGAGCAAGCTCGCGTCCTGTGATCCCGTGCGGCTTGAGATAGATCGCATCGATGAATTCACCGGGATGTGGCGGGTTATGCATAGCCATCAGTGGTAATCCTCGTAGTCGAGCACGAATACGTGCCCATCAGAAAAGTCAAACGTAAGTCGTCAATTGGCGCTGACCCAGACCGACCATCGTCCCTTCTGACGACCCTTCAAGGGATGGAGCCGCAGACCCGGGAGATCCATGTCCGTTACGAATTCAGACGAATCCAATGCAGCCAACAGCATTCGAAGTCGATCGGCATGCCTAGGCTGCACTCCAGCGACGCTGCCCGTCTCGTAAAGGCGTTTAAGTCCGGAGTGCCGAAAGGTCTTGATCATCGCCAGTATATAGCATGTTGCGCGACACGCAACACAGCGGGATATCTCGCAGAGTAGCGATTAACAGAACATAATCTGGGGATATCCGCTACCTAAGTGGTCGGTACGGACACTTGAAAGTTGGTGCCGGGTGAGGGATTTGAACCCCCGACCTTCGGTTTACAAAACCGCTGCACTACCACTGTGCTAACCCGGCGCTGGGGCCGCGATTCTACCGGAAGCCGCCTTTTCGCGCCCGAAGCCTCCTGAACCTCTCATTTGAATCAAAGACTTACGGGATTCGCGGGGCATTCCTATATAATGCGGAGTTTGCTCGCGCCCCTGCTTGCAGGGATGCCTTTTGCCCATCGTTTCAACCACCTCTGACGGAACACCGCCATGCCCCGTACCACTCCGCTGGCCGACATTCGCAACATCGGCATCATCGCCCACGTCGACGCCGGCAAGACCACGACCACCGAACGCATTCTCTACTACACCGGTCGCAAGCACACGATCGTCGACGTGCACGACACGAAGGACCTGAAGTCCTCGACGACGACCGACTATCTCGAGCAAGAGCAAAAGCGCGGCATCACGATTCAGTCCGCTGCGGTGTCGACCTTCTGGCGCAAAAAGAAGATCAACGTCATCGACACCCCGGGGCACGTCGACTTCACCATCGAAGTGAACCGCTCGCTGCGCGTGCTCGACGGCGCCGTGGTCGTGTTCGACGGCGTCGCCGGCGTGGAGCCGCAGTCGGAGACGAACTGGCGTCTGGCCGACAACTACGGCGTGCCGCGTATTTGCTACGTCAACAAAATGGATCGTAGCGGCGCCGGCTTCCTGCGTTGCGTCGACATGATCAAGAAGCGCTTGGGCGCCCGCCCGCTGCCGGTGCAACTGCCGATCGGCTCCGAAGACAACTTCAAGGGCATGATCGATCTCGTCACGATGAAGGCGCTGGTGTGGAACTCGGACGACCGTGACGCCGTCCCTGAAGAACTCGACATCACCGACGACATCGCCGACAAGCTCGGTATCACGGTACCGAGCGATCGCGCGATCCTCGCGCGTATCGCCGAGTTCCGCAAAGAGCTCGTCGACACCTGCCTCGAGATGGACGACGCGGCGATGGAAGCCTTTCTCATCGAAGAAAAAGAGCCTTCCGTCGAGACGATCCGCGCGTGCCTGCGCAAAGGCACCCTCGGCAGCGCGTTCAACCCGGTGCTCTGCGGCTCGTCCTACAAGAACAAAGGCGTGACGCAGGTGCTCGACGCCGTGGTCGATTACCTCCCGGCTCCGACCGACGTCGCCGCCATCAACACGGTGGATGCCGACGGTAACCCGGTCGGTGAGCGTATCTGCTCCGACGAAGAGCCGTTCTCGGCTCTCGCCTTCAAGGTGATCAACGACGCTTACGGCGCCCTGACCTTCGTGCGCGTCTATTCGGGCGTGCTCACCAAAGGCATGTCGGTCACCAACACGACCCGCGGCAAGCGCGAAAAGATCGGCCGCATGGTCGAGATGTTCGCCAAAGAAGCCAACGCCATCGAAGAAGCGCGCGCCGGTGACATCATCGCGCTGGTCTCGCTCGCCGAGACCGACACCGGTGACACGCTGTGCGACACCGATCACCCGGTCGTGCTCGAGCGCATGCGCTTCCCCGAGCCGGTCATCAGCGTCTCGGTGCAGCCGAAGAGCAAGGCGGAACTCGAGAAGTTCAGCGCAGCCCTCAGCAAGATGGTTCGCGCGGATCCTTCGCTGCGCCTCGAAACCGACCGCGAAACCGGCCAGACGATCCTGCGCGGCATGGGTGAGTTGCACCTCGACGTGACGCTCGATCGCATGCGCACGGAGTTCAACGTCGAAGGCATCATGGGTGAGCCGCAGGTGGCTTATCGCGAAGCCTTCACCAAGACCATCGAAGAACACTACGTGCACAAGAAGCAAACCGGTGGTTCGGGTCAGTTCGCCGACGTGTGGATCAAGTTCGAGCCGCTCGAGCGCGGCAAAGGCTTCGAGTTCGTCGACGCCACGGTCGGCGGTTCGGTGCCGCGCGAGTATGTGCCTTCGGTCGAGAAGGGCCTCAAGGTGCAGCTGGAAGAAGGCGTGCTCGCCAAGTTCCCGACGGTCGACTTCCGCGCCACGCTGTTCGATGGTAGTTACCACGACGTCGACTCGAACGCGCTGACGTTCGAAATCGCCGCTAAGGCCTGCTTCCGCGAAGGTATCCGCAAGGCTGGCCCCGTGCTGCTCGAGCCGGTCATGAAGGTCGAAGTCGTGACGCCCGGTGATTACCTTGGCGACGTGATCGGCGACATCAACCGTCGTCGTGGCTCGATCCAGGATCAGCTCGAGCGTGGCGCCAACATCGCCGTCGTGGCCACCGTGCCGTTGTCGGAGATGTTCGGCTACATCGGTCAGTTGCGCGCCATGTCGAGTGGTCGCGCTTCGTACACGATGGAGTTCTCGCACTACGATCTCGTGCCGCGCAACGTGGCCGAGAAGGTCGTCGAAGAGACCAACAAGCCCAAAAACTGATCGACCCGAAACGGATCGGCATTCGGTGCCGATCAAAATAAAAAGGGAGGCTTCGGCCTCCTTTTTTATTTGACGTACTGCGCGAGCCCGCGCAGCACGAGATCGTCGACTCGGCTATGCGCATATTTGATCTGGGTCGCGACCTCGTCGGCACCGCCGCCGGTCAGAATCACTTTGGGACTTACGCCAGTCAACGACCGCGCCTCACCTCTTGCTCGCTCGATCATCGCCAATAGACTCTGCATCGCACCTTGCTGAACCGCTGCACGCGTATCGCGGACAAAGAAATCCGCTCGCGTGGTCTGCGTGAGCCCCTGCGCACGCCGTGCGATGCCTCCGGTTCGTCCAAGCAGCGAATCCACCATCATCGAGGGGCCGGGCAAAATGAGTCCGCCGTGGTGATGGCCGTCGCGCGTGACGAGATCGAGGGTCGTGGCCGTGCCGACATCCACCACGAGCAGCGCCGATGCGCGCGGAAACAGCGCGCGCGCACCGAGCATCGCCACCCACCGATCGGCGCCCAAACGCCATGCATCCCGATAGCCGTTGATGAGCCCGTCGTACTGCGCCTCACTCTGCACGAAGCGCGGTGCGAACCCTGTCGCCTCGTGCACCATCGACTCGAAGCGGTTGCGGACGGATTCGGGGGCGACGCTGACCGCGAGAACCGGCACGCCGGCGCGCAGTTTCACCATGCGCGCACGATCGTGTGGCACCGCGCGCATCGCGCCGAGCTTGCCGTCGCGCTGCAGCACGGCCCACTTGAGTCGTGAGTTACCAAGGTCGACGAGCACGGTCATCGGCGCACCGACACGTCACCGGCGATGACGGTCTCGCAACGACCATCATCACGCTCGAGAACGAGCGCGCCCTGCGCATCGATGCCACGCGCCGTGCCCCGCCGCTGACCATTCACGTCGCTGACGATGATGGCTTGGTTACGCAAGGCATCAGCCGATTCCCAATGCGTCCTAAAAGGCGCAAAGCCTGCGGCTCGAAACTGCTCAAGACCCTTCAGGCACGACTCGATGAGGACAGTGACGAGTCGATTACGCGCGCCGACCTCGACACCTGTCTCGGCGAGACTGCCAGCCAAGTTACCCAGCGCGCCGATCGCCGTACGATCCTCATCAGCGAGCAGGAGATTAAGCCCGACACCGATGACCACGTGTGCCGCACCGCCCGCCTCAGCGCGCAATTCCACGAGAATACCGCCAAGCTTGGCGAGCGCACCGCTCGATGTGGTGACCACCAAATCATTGGGCCACTTGAGCTGCAATGCGTGCGCACCGCAGCGCAGCAAGGCCTCTCGCACTCCCAATCCGACGATCAACGTCAACGCCGGCAGATCGCGCGGCAGCGGATCGAAACTCGTTGCGATCGAAAGACACAGGCTCGCGCCGAGTCGGGCCTGCCAAGCGCGACCACGACGACCGCGACCGCTGGTTTGATTTTCGGCGAGCAGCACGGCGTAGTGATCAGGTATCGGCGCGGCCCGGGCGAGCAACGCGGCGTTGGTCGAATCGACTTCCCACGCGACCTCGATGTCGACTCGCTCACGCAGCGCCTCGCCCAAGTGGCTTCGGATACGAACGGCATCGAGTGCGTCGACCGCTCGTGTCAGTCGATAGCCTTTGTTGGTGTGAGCTTCGATCTCGAGCCCCAGTTCGCGCAGTTGCTCGATCCCCTTCCACACGGCGCTGCGCGTGACGCCCTGAGACAGAGCCAACATTTCGCCGGAGTGCAGTGCACCATCCGAGAGTTGTACAAAGAGGGCTTGTACGAGAGTCACTTGCGCAGACGACCGAGCAACCACAAGCGCTTGGCGCGCGGCTCGGTGCCGTTGCGCATGCGGGCGATATTGCTGCGATGCGTCCACACGACGAAGAGCGCACACACCACACCGAACCAGAGCAGTGGCAAAAACTCGTTAGGGCCGATCGTCCCGGCGCGCGCGCTCCACACGACGAGTAACGGCATTGCGCCAGCGGCAACCATGGACGCGAGTCCCACGAAACCAAAGACGACCATCATCACGAGCCACACGACGAGCACGCCCGAGAGCAACAACGGTGATAGCGCGAGCAGGGTACCGAGCACCGTCGCCACGCCCTTGCCGCCGCGAAAACCATGGAAGATGGGGTACACGTGCCCGAGCACCGCAGCGAATCCGCAAGTGGCCGCCAGCCACATGCCGGGCTCGGTATCACCGGGGACCCACCGCACGGCGACCCAAGCCTTCGCCACATCGATGAGGATCACACCGATCGCGAAGATCGGCCCCTGGGTGCGCAACGCATTGGTGCCGCCCGCGTTGCCACTGCCCAAGGTGCGAATGTCGATACCGCGCAAACGACCGAGCAGCAGGGCGCCGTTGAGCGACCCGAGCAAGTACGCGACGAGAGTACGTAGAGCGAACTCGATCATCCGTGAATCTTAACGCGACCACCCCGATGGGTGCAGAATGCGCAGATGACGGCCCACATACCGACCTTGAGCCTCAGCGACGTCGAGACCCCACAATTCGTCTCGGCTATCGGTGAAGCCTACGAACACTACGGGTTCGTGATCATCGAGGACCACGGCATTCCGCAGCCACTCATCGAGCGGTTCCTCGGACAGTTCAAGACGTTCTTCGCTTGGACGGCAGCCGAGAAGCACCGCTTTCATCTCGAGGGTGGCGGCGGCGCCCGCGGCTACACCCCCTTTGGTATCGAAACCGCCAAGGGCTCGGCGTACTTCGACCTGAAAGAGTTCTGGCATATCGGTCGCGAACTGCCCGAGGAGCATCCGTATCGCCATTACATGGCCGACAACCTCTGGATCGACTCGATCCCGGGGTTTCGCGAGACGGGTATCGAGATGTTCGAGACCTTTGATCGTACCGGCCGTCGTTTACTCACCGCGATCGCGCGCGTGCTGAAGCTCGCACCGGATTACTTCGAAGACAAGGTACAACTCGGTAACAGCGTGCTGCGCGTCATCCACTATCCACCGATGCCGCCGAACCCGACGGAGAGCATTCGCGCCGGTGCGCACGAAGACATCAACGTCATCACGCTGCTCTTGGGCGCCGAAGAGCCCGGACTGCAGGTACTGACGAAACAAGGCGAGTGGTTGTCGGTAAACCCCTCTGCGGGCTCGATGGTTGTGAACGTCGGCGACATGCTGCAGCGCCTCACCAACGGCGCACTGCGCTCGACGAGCCACCGCGTGATCAACCCGGTGAGTGATCGCGCCAAGAAGGCACGCTTCTCGATGCCGTTTTTTCTGCACTTCAACCCGGACTTCCCGATAGCCGCGCTGCCCTCCTGCGTCGGCCCGGGGCGCCCGAAGCCGTTGCCACCGATTCTTGCCGAGGAATATCTGCAAGAGCGGCTGCGCGAAATCAAACTCAAATAATTCGAAAATCAGGGGAACTCACGGATGCTTTACGCGCAAGCTCTGCTCGGTATCGTGGTCTTCATCGCCATCGCGCTGCCGATGTCGAGCAACTGGCGCAAGGTCAACTGGAAACTGGTCGGCGTTGCCGTCGCGCTGCAGTTTGTGATCTGCGCGCTGTTGCTTAAAGCACCCATCATCAAAGATGGGCTGCTGTATTTGAATCAAGCCGTCGGTGCACTCGGCGCTGCCACCCTGCAGGGCACCTCCTTCGTGTTCGGTTACCTAGGAGGTGGCGATACGCCCTTCACCATCACCAACCCGAATGCGGTGGTCACCTTTGCCTTTCAGGTGTTGCCGCTCGTCATCGTGATGTCCGCTCTCTCGGCGCTGTTGTGGTACTGGCGGATCTTGCCCGTCGTCATCCGCGCGATATCGGCGGTTTTCGAGCGCACGCTCGGCACCAAAGGTCCGGCGGGATTGGTGGCGACAGCCAATATTTTTCTCGGTCAAACCGAGGCGCCGCTGCTAGTAAAACCCTATCTCGAGCGCATGTCGCGCTATGAACTGCTGCTCGTCATGACAGCCGGCATGGCGACGATCGCAGGCTCGGTGATGGTGATTTATTCGGCCATGCTCGGCCAACTCTTCGATGGCGTGCTCGGGCACCTCATCACCAAGTCGATCATGTCGGTGCCTGCTGCCATCCTGTTCGCGCATCTGATGTTGCCAGGTGATGACGCCGATCGGCAGGAGTTGCAACCGCCGCCGCGTATCTATCAAAGCGCGATGGATTCGATCACCCGCGGCACCGGTGATGGCCTGACTCTCTATCTGAATATCGTCGCGATCTTGATCGTGCTCACGGCCTTCGTCGCTCTCGCCAACAGTATCGTCGGATTCCTGCCCTATATCGGTGGTGAAGCGATGACGCTAGAGCGTATCGCCGGCTGGATATTCGCGCCGATCGCTTGGTTGATGGGTGTGCCTTGGCACGAGGCGATGATGGTGGGATCACTGCTCGGCGTGAAGAGCGTTCTCAATGAATTCATCGCCTTCATCCAACTCTCGTCGATGCCGGTAAACTCCCTCTCCGAACACTCGCGCTTGATCACGATCTACGCGCTGGCGGGCTTCGCGAATCTCGCGAGCATCGGCATCCAGATCAGCGGCATCGGCACGATGGCGCCCGAGCGCCGCAAAGATCTCGCCGAGCTCGCTTGGCCGGCGTTCGTGGCGGCCACGCTGGCCTCGTGCATGACGGGCTGTGTCGTGGGCATCGTCGCCGGCTGAGGAACGTCATGGCGAAGCTGTATTTCTACTACTCCACCATGAACGCCGGCAAATCCACGGCGTTGTTGCAGGCGGCGCACAACTACCGCGAGCGCGGCATGCGCTCGCTCGTTTACACCGCCAAGCTCGACGATCGTGCCGGTGGTCGCATCGCCTCGCGCATCGGCATCAGCGCCGAAGCGCGGCACTTCGGGGCCGCAGTCGATCTCTACGCCGATATCGCCACCGAGCACTCCATCGAGCCGCTCGCCTGCGTGCTCATCGACGAGTCGCAATTCCTCTCGACCGAACACGTCAAACAACTCGCCCGAGTCGTCGACGAACTCAACGTGCCGGTGTTGTGCTACGGACTACGCACCGACTTTCTCGGCCGTTTGTTCGAAGGCAGCGCCCAGCTGCTCGCGTGGGCCGATAACCTCGTCGAATTGAAGACGGTGTGCCACTGCGGCAAGAAAGCCACGATGGTGGTTCGAGTCCGCCCGGACGGTGCGGTCGAGACCACGGGCGCGCAGGTCGAGATCGGGGGTAACGATCGCTACGTCCCGCTCTGCCGTCGGCATTTCACCTCGGCGATCGCTGCGGGCGAGCTCTGACGATCGCCCGAGGCTGTCGCCGTGCGCTTGGCCTGCACGGTTGTTGCTTAAATGCAACAAGAAAATCTTCGTGGGTCACGCGAATGTCATTCGCTCCAAATTACAATATGGCCCCCCAAATCCTCAGCATCCCCACGGAGAGAACAGATGCGAACTCGAACGTCCCCGCAGGCCAGCCTGCTTGTGGCGAGTTTCGTCGCGACAGCGATCGTCGCCGCGAGCGCAGTCCACGCACCGAGCGCGTTTGCGCAAGTCACCTCGGCAGCCGCCACGGGTGAAGTCGTTTCGGCGGACGGCAAGCCGGTCAGCGGTCTCTCCGTCGAGCTGCGGCACGTCCCCTCGGGAACGGTGAGCCGCACGACGACCGATGCGGACGGACGGTTCAATTTCCGCGGCGTTCGCGTCGGCGGTCCGTACACGATCACGGTGAGCGGCACCGGTTTCAAATCCGCAACGCTCGACAATCAATTCCTGCAACTGGGTGACACGGGCGGCATCGTCGTCAACGTGCAGCCGGATGGTCTCGCCGAAGTGGTGATCGCGGCCAACCGCGTCGCGGATCCGGTCTTCGATTCGACCCGCACCGGTGCAGGCACGCGCGTCGCGCGCGAACAGATCGAAGGCTTGCCCTCGATCAACCGCAACATCCAAGACTACGTCCGCACCGATCCGCGCATCGCGCAGACGGACAAGGAGCGTGGCGAAATCTCGGCGGGTGGTCAAAATACCCGCTTCAACAATATCCGCATCGACGGCGTGTCGACCAACGACGGCTTCGGTCTCGAGTCGAACAACCTGCCGACGGAGCGTCAGCCGATCAGCATCGACTCGATCGAGTCGATCAACATCGCCTTGGCCGATTTCGACGTTGCTCGCTCGGGATACACGGGTGCGAGCATCAACGCCGTCACCAAGTCGGGAACGAACGATTTCAAGGGTTCGGCGTACTACGTCACGCGCAGCAACGACTGGGTGGGTAAGCGCAACGGCGTGAAGTTCACCGGCTTCGAGGACGAGAACACCATCGGTGCCACCTTGGGCGGACCGATCGTCGAAGACAAGCTGTTCTTCTTCGCGAGCTTCGAGCAGTTCGAGCGTTCCGCGCAGGCTCCGAGCTTCGGCCCGGCGGGCTCCGGCGCGTCGAACATCGTGACGGGTATCACCCAAGCGCAAATTGCCGAAGTTGCCGCGATCGCCAAAGATGTTTGGAAGTTCGATGCGGGCACGTTCAACCCGCCTTCGGCGCTCGACACCGAAATCAAAGATATGCTCGTGAAGTTCGACTGGAACATCAACGAGTCGCATCGTGCGAGCTTGCGTTTGAACAAGACCGAGCAGACGCTGCCGATCCTCCCGAACTTCGGTTCGCGCTCGCTCTCGCTCTCGAGCCACTGGTACGACAACATCCGCGAATTCGAAAGCTCGGTCGCGCAGCTCTACAGCGACTGGACGCCAGCCTTCTCGACCGAAGTGTCGTTCACGACCTCGAAGCAGGCCTCGACCAACGACATCGGCACGCCGCTGCCCGCCGTCCAGATCTGTTTGAACAGCACGAACTGCTCGGGCGCCGACAGCCTCTGGATCGGCACGGAGCGCTTCCGTCACGTCAACATCGTCAACGTCGATACGACCTCCTTCTTCGCCGCCGGCACCTACTCGTGGGGCGATCACGCCACCAAGTTCGGTGTTGAATACGACAGCAAGGATATCTTCAACCTCTTCGGTCGCGATCAGTTCGGTGTCTACCAGTTCTACGGTATCAGCGCATTCCGCGCCGGCACCCCGGGCACCTACAACCTGTTCTATCCGACCAACGGCGATGTGAACTCCCGCGCCGCCGCTTGGAAGCTCGAGAACTTGGGTCTCTTCCTGCAAGACACTTGGGTCGTGAGCCCCGAGCTGACCTTGACCGCCGGCCTGCGCATGGATACGCCGATGGTCGATGATCGCCCGGCCTTCAATGCCTTGGCCTCGAATTTCTTTGGTCTGCCGAATGATTCGACGGTCGATGGCAACAAGCTGATCCAGCCACGCTTCTCGTTCAACTGGCGCCCGAACTTCGAGCGTCAAACGCAGATCCGTGGTGGTATCGGTCTGTTCCAGGGCATCGCTGCCAACGTTTGGTTGTCGAACCCGTTCTCGAACAACAACGTCACGCAGAGCGCGATCTTCGAGAACAGCCCGGCCTCCAAGGGCATCACCTTCAGCCCGGATCCGAACAACCAGCCGGGCGTGCGTCCGCCGCCGGGCTTGGGTGGCAACGTCGACTTCGTCGATCCGAATCTGCAACTGCCGGCGGCGTGGAAGGCCTCCTTCGCGGTCGATCACGAGCTGCCGTGGTACGGGTTGATCGCCAGTGCCGAAGTCGTGCGTACGGAAGTCGAGGAAGGCATCCGCTACATCAAGCCGAACCTCGGCGCCCCGACCGGCTTCGCGCCGGATGGCCGTCCGTACTACTGGACGACCGTGACGGCTCCGGCCTTCACGGGTGCCGCCGCTCAGGCGACTGCGCTGCGTAACCGTGATTTCGGTGTCGACAGCACGATCGCCGCGCCGACCGGCAAGGGCGATGGCACGCAGTTCACGATCAGCCTGCAAGGCGCGCGCAGCGAAACCTGGAACTGGAACGTCGGCTACACCTACACGGAAGCCACCGAGGTCAACACCCTCACGAGCTCGCAGGCGGCCTCCAACTGGAACAACGCCATCCGCGTCGATCGTAATGCTGATGTGGCCGAACGTTCGGTGTACGCGATCCGTGATCGTTTCACCGCGAATATCAGCTACCGCAAGTCCTTCATCGCGGATCTGATGACCTCGGTCGGCGTGTTCTACGAAGGTCGCTCGGGCAAGCCGTACACCTTCGTGTTCGCCAACGACATGAACGGTGACGGTCGCTCGTTCGACGATCCGTTGTACGTGCCGTCGGCTCCCGGCGATGTCATCTTCACCGGTGGCGCCGCGATGGAGTCCGCGTTCTTCAGCTACCTCGACTCGAACCCGGATCTCGCCCAGTACAAGGGCGGGATCGCTCAGGTCAACGACGTCAGCGCACCGTGGATCAACAACGTCGATCTGCGTTTGTCGCAGGAGCTGCCTGGCCTCTTCGGCTTCGGCAAGGGTGAAGTCACGCTCGACATCCTGAACGTCGGCAACCTGATCAACAAGGATTGGGGCCAAATCAAGGAAGTCGGCTTCCCGGGCGGCTTCGGCGTGGTTCGCTTCGCCGGCATCGACCCGACCACCAAGAAGTATCGCTACGACTTCCGCACCACCGACCTTCGCGACCTCACGCTGCGCGACAACCGCGGCGAATCGCGCTGGGCCATGCAGGTCGGCGTCAAGTTCAAGTTCTGACGCTAACGGCCAACTCTGGCAAAGTAACGGGGCACCTGCGGGTGCCCCGTTTTTTTTTGCCCTCGTATTCTCACCTAGTCATTTCCGAAGGGGTTCGATGTGCGGATCTCCACGTGTTTGCTTGTCAGTCTGCTCATCAGCGCACCACTCGATGCCATTGCCGCCGCGACGCTGCGCATCGCGACCTACAACATCAGCTTGTACCGAAACGCCGAGGGTGAATTGCGTCGTGATCTCGCACGTCGAGATCACGAGCAGATCCAAGGCGTGGCGGCGGTGTTGCAACAGATACGCCCCGACATCGTCTTACTCAATGAATTCGACTACGACTCCGAATCGCCATCGCTGTTGCTCACGAATTATCTGCATCGCTCGCAAGCTGGCGGCGCACCACTCGACTACCCCCACCACTTCATAGCCCCGTCCAATACCGGTATGCCGTCGGGTGTCGATCTCGATCGCAACGGACGTATCGAAGGTGGCAACGACGCACTCGGCTTCGGTCGCTTCCCCGGGCAGTACGGTATGCTCGTGCTCTCGCGCTGGCCGATCGACGCCGAGACATCGCGTACCTTCCGGCGATTTCTTTGGCGTGACATGCCGAACAACTTGATTCCGCCGCAGTGGTATTCGCCCGAGGCGCTTGCCGTCTTGCCACTCTCCTCCAAGAGCCATTGGGACGTGGTCATTCGCTTACCCGAAACGCCGCGCTCACTGCATCTGCTCGCAAGTCACCCGACGCCACCGGGCTTCGATGGCCCGGAAGATCGCAACGGCCGGCGCAATCACGATGAAATTCGACTGTGGGCTGATTACCTCAGCGGCGGATCAGAGGTGACGTATTTGACGGACGATCAAGGCCGTCGCGGTGGTCTCGCGAACGATGCATCCTTCGTTATCGTCGGGGATCTCAATGCCGATCCGATCGATGGCGGCAGCGTGCCCGACGCCATCGCACGATTGCTCGATCATCCGCGCGTGCACCGCGAGGTGGCTCGCGGTACGCAGACTCCGCGTAGCGCCGGCGGCGCAGCAGCCGCGGAGCGTCAAGGCGGACCTAATCTTGCGCATCGCGGCGACCCCGCTTTCGACACCGGCGACTTCGATGACCGAGCGGGATCGGTCGGCAACCTGCGTGTCGACTATGTGCTGCCATCGGCCGACTTGAAGGTCTGTGCCTCCGGCGTTGCTTGGCCTTTGGACGAAAGCGGTCCTGCGATGAGCTCAGACCATCGGTTGGTTTGGGTCGATGTCGCGCTGCCGGGTCAGCGTTGCCCTGCCGCGGTCGAGTCAGCCCGCCGACGCTGACAGGTACACTCGCGCCATGCTCATCGACCATATTCGAACCATTCCCGACCACCCGAAACCCGGCATCCAATTTCGCGATATCACGACCTTGCTAGCCGACCCTGCCGCGTATCGGGAGACGATCGATCAGCTAGCCGCTCCCTATCAGAGTGCAGGTATCGATCGCGTGGTCGGCATCGAAGCGCGCGGTTTCATCTTGGGTGGTGCGCTTGCAGATCGACTCCGCGCGGGTTTCGTCCCGGTGCGCAAAAAAGGCAAGCTGCCCCACGAAACACTGCGCGTGGCGTACGCGCTCGAATACGGCAGCGACGAAATCGAAATTCATCGTGATGCCCTCGTACATGGCGAGCGCGTATTGCTAATCGATGATCTGATCGCGACGGGTGGCACCGCACTGGCTGCCGTGCAACTATTGGAAACGCTGCATGCCACGATCGTGGCGGCGGCTTTCGTGATCGATCTGCCTGAACTTGGCGGCAGCGAAAAGTTGCGCGCGCGCGGTATCGCCACGCACACGCTACTCTCATTCGACGGTCATTGAGATCCGCTCGCGGCGGCGAATCGATCCGCTCGCGCCTCTGCCCAACAACTGCGAAACGGCTCTGGTAGCACATCGGCTCGTGCATCGACCGTCGCTAAACAAGCTGCCGGCAAGGTGTCGATCGAACGCGCAAACGACACTGCACGACCATCGCCATCGCGTGTCATCAAGTGACCGGGTCGTACCTGTGAGGGATGCGTGAGCCCGGCCGCGCCGATCAACTCGGCCAAGGCCGCCACGGTCTGATGGTGGAAGTTAGCGACGCGAGTGACTTTATCGGACACGACGAGTGCGCGCTGACGCAAGGGATCCTGTGTCGCGACGCCAGTCGGGCATTCGTCCGTATGGCAGGACAGCGACTGCAGACAGCCGAGAGCGAACATGAAGCCGCGTGCCGAGTTGCCCCAATCGGCGCCTAGCGCGAGCACGCGCAGCAGATCGAACGAGGAGATGATTTTGCCAGAAGCACCGATCTTGATGCGCTGACGCAAGCCGATCGCAAAAAGCGTGTTGTGCACCAGACGCAAACCATCGCGTAGCGGCATACCGACATGATCCGCAAATTCTGCAGGAGCAGCACCCGTGCCGCCCTCGGCGCCGTCGACGACGATGAAATCCGGCGTGATATCCGTCTCGAGCATCGCTTTGGCGATCCCAAAGAATTCCGTCGGATGGCCGATACAGAGTTTGAAGCCCACCGGTTTGCCGCCAGAGAGTTCGCGCAGGCGCGCGATGAACTGCAGCAACTCCGTGGGCGTGCTGAACTCGGAATGACTGGCGGGCGAGATACAATCCTGCCCCATCGGCACACCCCGCGTGGCCGCGATCTCTTCGCTGACCTTCGCCGCCGGCAACACGCCACCATGACCGGGCTTGGCGCCCTGCGAGAGCTTGATCTCGATCATCTTCACCTGATCGGAACTCGCCTGCTCTTTGAAGCGCTCGGGCGAGAAACGCCCCTCGGCGTCACGGCAACCGAAATAGCCCGAACCGATCTCCCAAATAAGATCTCCGCCGTGTTCGCGGTGATGCGGCGAGATCGAGCCCTCACCGGTATCGTGCGCGAAGCCACCGCGCTTGGCGCCCCCGTTGAGCGCCAGGATCGCATTGCGGGATAGGGAACCAAAACTCATCGCCGAGATATTGAACACCGACACCGAATACGGCCGACGGCAGTCAGGGCCGCCCACCTCAACGCGAAATGTGCTCGGGTCGGCATGACGCGGCGTGGTCGAATGACATAGCCAGTCGGATCCGCTGCTGTAAAGATCCTTCAGCGTGCCGAAGCCTCGCTTGTCGTTCTGCCGCTTGGCGCGCTGATAAACGAGCGCACGCTGATTGCGCGAGAACGGGTGCTTGTCTTCATCGTCCTCGAGAAAATACTGACGCATCTCGGGGCGGATGTATTCGAGCAGGAATCGCAAGTGCCCGAGCAAGGGATAGTTGCGCAACACGGCATGATGCCGTTGCGAAAAATCGCGCCAACCTTGTAAAAACAGCAGCGCGAGTACGGCGGCCAACCAAGGCGACCAGAACACGCTCAACAAGGCCAACGGCGCCATGGCGAGCCATGGCCAAAATCGTACGTTCATCATCCCCCAACTCCTGCGTCTTTTTTCTTCAATCGATCAATTCGGCATCGCGCAAACTCGCGATCATCGAACTTTTGAGTAAAAAACTTTTGGCACGCTCTGGGTCTGCGGCGATGCGCATCAACTCGGCTTGACGATCCTTCGACTTGATCGCTTGCCGGTTCTGGATGGTTTGTTCTTGCACAAAGCGCACACAGACTCCGCGACGCTGGCGATCGTAGCGATCGAGCAGGCGATCATCGCTCTTCCCCGCATGAATCTGGATCAACTTCTCGGCCAAGTTCCACGCATCGTGAATACCGCCGTTCATACCCATACCGCCCAAAGGATTGTTGATGTGCGCGGCATCGCCCGCGAGCAAGACGCGCCCACGCCGCCAAGTCTTGGCAACGCGTTGATGCACGCGATAAATCGTCCGGTGCACGATTTCGTAAGCCTGCTCGTGCGGCGCCATGTGCTGCAAGCGCTCCTGAATCCACGCATCCGAGAGCCAGCGCGCATCGTCCTCGATGGCGGGATCGGTCGGAATGAGCACTCGCCACAGCGTCGGCGTGCGCAACAACACCAGCCACTCATCCGGGTCGGAGATGTAGTTCACGGGCGAGAGTCGCTCGAACTTGGTCTCGAGCGGAAAAGGCGTGGAGGCGACCAGAAATTTCTCGGGGTAGGTGAAGCCCTCGAACTCGATCGCCAGTGCCTTGCGGATCGTGCTGTCGGCGCCATCGCAGGCGATCAACCAAGAGCCACGCAGGATTTTTTCGACGCCGCGATCCCACACCAACACTTCGACGCCCTCGTCGGTCTGATGGACACCCTTGACCGAGTGATCGAAGTGACAGCTCGCTAGGCTCGCGTGCTGCTCTTGCAACTCTCGCCATGCGAGACGTGTGTATTTCCACTGCTCGCATTGCAGGCGATAGGGGTGCTGCGTGTGGCCGCGCAGCAGTTCGAGATCGAACTCCGCGATCTCGCCAGTGCGACGGTCACGGTATTGATAGTGGCGACAGACCAGCCCCTGCTCGATCAACCGATCGGCCAGGCCGAGCTCGGCGATCATGTCGATCGAGGGAGGGTGGAAGGTCGACGCCCGCAGGGTCTCGGGTAGTGTCGACAAGCCCTCTAGCAGCATCACGGGGATGCCCGCTTGAGCCAGACGCAGCGCCGCGGTACAACCTACGGGCCCCGCGCCCGCGATGATCACGGGTTCGGTAATCGACATTGCTTGGGGATTCTACGCCAATGACACGACACCTCCTCGTCTTGCTGATGGTCGCTGCCACTTGGAGCGCCGGCACCGGCGTTGCCCAAGAGAAGACCGAGAGGCCGCCTCTGCACGGCAAGCATTGGATGGCCATCACCGGCAAACCTCTCGGTGCCACGGCGGGCGCGAAGATGTTCGAGCGTGGTGGTAACGCGGTCGATGCGGCCTGCGCCATGATCGCGGCGACGGCGACGCAATGGGACACCCTGCACTGGGGTGGTGAGACGCAGGCGCTGATTTGGCACCCGGGCCTCAAGAAGGTGATCGCGATCAATGCGCTCGGTGTCGCACCCACCGGCGCGACGCCCGAGTTCTTCCGCGGCAAGGGAATGGACTATCCACCCGAACACGGACCGCTCGCCGCCGTCACGCCCGGTACCCCGGGCGGCATCATGGTGATGCTCGCGGAATATGGTCGACTGTCACTCGCCGAAGTGTTGGCGCCAGCCATCGAGATGGCCGATGGGTTCGCCATCGAAGCTCAGCTCGCCGACGGATTCGAGCGCGAGAAGGCCAAGCTCAAGGAATGGCCCAACTCCGCACGCATTCTGCTACCGCATCGCAACGCGAAAGGCGAAGGTCGTGAGGCGCCGCGCGCAGGCGAAATCTTCGTGCAAGCGGAGCTTGCCGCCACACTACGTAAACTCGTCGAAGCCGAACGCCGCGCGCTCGCGCGCGGAGCGACACGCAAGCAGGCCATCATGGCGGCCTACGATCGATTTTATCGAGGCGATATCGCGAGCGAATTCGCAGCGGCCGTGCAAGCCGAGGGCGGTTTGATCACGCGCGAGGATCTCGCGAACTGGCGCGTGAAAATCGAAGAGGCGCGCCACACGAACTATCGCGGTGTCGACGTCTACAAGCTGGATACTTGGGTTCAGGGCCCGGTGATGTTGCAGGCGCTGAATGTACTCGAGAATTTCGATCTACCGTCGATGGGTTACAACTCGGCGCGCTATCTGCACACGCTCTACCAAGCGATGAATCTTTCTTTCGCCGATCGCGACTTCTACTACGGCGATCCGGCATTCCCGCCCACCGAGCCGATTCGCGGACTGCTGTCGAAGGACTACGCGAAACAACGTGCGGCACTGATCGGCGAGAAGAACGATCCGCGTATGGGCCCTGGTGACCCGTATCCGTTCCAAGGCGAGGTGAACCCGTATGCAGCGCTGTTAGCCGATCGCGCGCAAGCCGCAGAGGCTGCAAATGGCAGCAAGCGCGACAAGCCGCGTGAGCCCAACCGGCCGTTCAGCCCCGGTGGCGTCGCACCGGCTTCGGCAGCTGTGCTCGATGTCGATGGCAAGCTTGCTGCGAGCGAGCCTCGGGCTAGCGACCCCGATGCACCCTTCTGGCGCGGCACGACTTCCGTGGTCAGCGCAGATGCGGAGGGTTGGTTGGTTGCCGTCACGCCGAGCGGCGGTTGGAACCCGGCGGTGATCGCCGGCAAGACGGGTATCGGTCTCTCGCAGCGATTGCAATCCTTCGTACTCGATGCAAAAGACAATCCGTTCAATGTCTTGGAGCCGGGCAAGCGCCCGCGCGCTACGCTCACGCCGAGTCTCGCCGTGCGTGACGGTAAGCCGTGGCTCGCCTTTGCCGTGCAAGGCGGCGATAGTCAGGATCAGAACCTGCTGCAATTCTTTTTGAACGTGGTGGATTTCGGCATGACGCCGCAGGTGGCCGCCGAGGCTGCGAACATGAATAGCTTCCAGTTGCGCGATTCTTTTGGTGACCACGCGAGCACGCCCGGGCGCATGCTGCTCGATGACGAAGTGCCGCGTTGGGTGCGCCGCGATTTGATCTCGCGCGGCTACAAACTCGAGTTCAGTCCCCGCACTTCAGGACCGATCACCGCGATCGAGGTCGATCGTCAGCACGGCACGTTTTGGGGTGGTGTGAGCAACCACGGCGAAGACCACGGCATCGCCTGGTAGCGGCGCGCGCATCGCGCCGTGTCACTGCACGACAAAAGAAAAACCCCGGGCTCTTTCGAGCTCGGGGTTTTCTTTGATAAGGACCCTGACGGTGACCTACTCTAGCGTCGCAACAGGCGAAACTACCATCGGCGCAGAGCGTTTTCACTTCCGAGTTCGAAATGGGATCGGGTGGTTCCCGCTCGCTATGGCCATCAGGGAATTCTTTAAATCCGGTGTTTTTTGACGTGACGCAGTCGCGTTCACATGAGTGATGGAATCAACTCCATCGCAATCAAACCTTACAAGCAAACTGCTTGAGGTTATATGGTCAAGCCTCACGGGCAATTAGTACTGGTTAGCTGAAGCCATTACTGGCCTTACACACCCAGCCTATCAACCAAGTAGTCTTCTTGGGCCCTTTAGGGGAGTCGAGCTCCCAGGGAGATCTAGTCTTAGGGGGGGCTTCCCGCTTAGATGCTTTCAGCGGTTATCCCGTCCGCACATAGCTACCCGGCAGTGCCACTGGCGTGACAACCGGAACACCAGAGGTGCGTCCATCCCGGTCCTCTCGTACTAAGGACAGCTCACCTTCAAATCTCCAACGGCTACGGAAGATAGGGACCAAACTGTCTCACGACGTTTTGAACCCAGCTCGCGTACCACTTTAATCGGCGAACAGCCGAACCCTTGGGACCTGCTACAGCCCCAGGATGTGATGAGCCGACATCGAGGTGCCAAACTCCTCCGTCGATGTGGACTCTTGGGAGGAATAAGCCTGTTATCCCCGGAGTACCTTTTATCCGTTGAGCGATGGCCCTTCCATACAGAACCACCGGATCACTATGACCTGCTTTCGCACCTGCTCGACATGTCCGTCTCACAGTTAAGCACCCTTATGCCATTGCACTCTATGCGCGATGACCGACCGCGCTGAGGGTACCTTTGCACTCCTCCGTTACTCTTTGGGAGGAGACCGCCCCAGTCAAACTACCCACCATACATTGTCCCCGATCCAGATAATGGACCTAGGTTAGAACTCCGAAGTTGTCAGGGTGGTATTTCAACGTTGCCTCCACGCGAGCTAGCGCCCACGCTTCACAGGCTCCCACCTATCCTACACAAACAAATTCAAAGTTCAGTGTAAAGCTGTAGTAAAGGTTCACGGGGTCTTTCCGTCTTTCCGCAGCTACGCCGCATCTTCACAGCGATTTCAACTTCACTGAGTCTCGGGTCGAGACAGTGTGGCCAGCGTTACGCCATTCGTGCAGGTCGGAACTTACCCGACAAGGAATTTCGCTCGATTACTCCAATCCGTTTCCGGACAGGTCGGACTTTATCTTGAGTGCTTTGCGATTCATCTGGATCGCGATCGCGCGGATTCTCTCCACACCATCACGGCTCAGATGTTCGCCTTGGTCCATCAAGTTCACGATTTCTCTGAACTTCATGAATTCAACTCGCTTGCGTGTCTTCAACGGATGCTTCTCGAAGAACGTGACTATGTACTTCGACAAGTGTTCGTGCCCTCTCACCCTGTAAGCCATCCGATCGCCGTTGTTCGTTCGAACAACGCCACAACCGAAATAAGCCTTAAGGGCATGCAGAACTTGAACATCTCGTTCGTGTTGGACAACGGTGAATTCAGGCAAGACCTGAAAACCCGCGGTCATTTCCGGATGCGGGTTGATACCCACATGAAAACAACCTTCTCCATCAACGAACCCGACGATCCATTGCGCATCGAGTTCCATAACGCACTCCCAAACATTAAGTCTCTGAGGATTCCCGATTCATCACCGGGCCTTTCCTGCGGATTGTCCCCATGTCTGAAGGATTTTTACTGCCGACTTTCGTCGACGAGTACCTGACAGTTTTGGAGGAGTTTCCCGCATATGGTTTGGTTTTACTAAGGCTAGCGTTCGTTAACCTTAGGACCGTTATAGTTACGGCCGCCGTTTACCGGGGCTTCGATCAGGAGCTTCGCCTTGCGGCTGACCCCATCAATTAACCTTCCGGCACCGGGCAGGCGTCAGACCCTATACATCCACTTACGTGTTCGCAGAGTCCTGTGTTTTTGATAAACAGTCGCAGCCACCGATTACCTGCGGCCTTTTCGGGCTTCAAAAGTAAATTCAGTCACCCAAAAAGGCATACCTTCTCCCGAAGTTACGGTATCAATTTGCAGAGTTCCTTAACCCGAGTTCTCTCAAGCGCCTTGGGAGATTATCTCCCCACCCACCAGAGTCGGTTTACGGTACGGACCAACGTCACCTGAAGCTTAGAGACTTTTCCTGGAAGCGTGGCATTAGCGACTTCGGGAACCGAAGTTCCCTCGTACTCAGCTCTCGGGATTAACGAGCCTCCGGATTTGCCAGGAGACTCTCCCTACGACCTTGAACAGCACTGCTGCTGCTCGCCTAGCCTTCTCCGTCATCCCATCGCAGTGACGCCGGGTGCTGGAATATTAACCAGCTTTCCATCGACTACGCCTTTCGGCCTCGCCTTAGGATCCGACTAACCCCGCGCCGATTAACGTAGCGCGGGAAACCTTGGGTTTACGGCGAACGGGTTTTTCACCCGTTTTAACGTTACTCATGTCAGCATTCGCACTTCTCGTACCTCCAGCACACCTCACAGTGCACCTTCGCAGGCTTGGAGAACGCTCCCCTACCGCGTGCATTGCTGCACACCCATAGCTTCGGTACTCGGCTTAGCCCCGTTAAATCTTCCGCGCAAACCGACTAGACCAGTGAGCTATTACGCTTTCTTTAAAGGATGGCTGCTTCTAAGCCAACCTCCTGGCTGTCTATGCCTTCTCACATCGTTTACCACTTAGCCGAAATTTTGGGACCTTAGCTGATGGTCTGGGTTTTTTCCCTTTTCACGACGGACGTTAGCACCCGCCGTGTGTCTCCCGAGCTGTACTTCTGGGTATTCGGAGTTTGCATGGAGTTGGTAAGACTAGACGCCCCCCTTCTCCAAACAGTGCTCTACCCCCCAGAGTAATCACTCGAGGCACTACCTAAATAGCTTTCGGGGAGAACCAGCTATCGCCAGCCTTGATTAGCCTTTCACTCCTATCCACACATCATCGACGCACTATTGCAACAGTGGTTCGTTCGGGCCTCCAACCAGTGTTACCTGGTCTTCACCCTGCACATGGATAGATCGACTGGCTTCGGGTCTATTCCCAGCGACTGTGACGCCCGATTAAGACTCGGTTTCCCTACGGCTCCCCTATTCGGTTAGCCTCGCCACTGAAAATAACTCGCTGACCCATTATACAAAAGGTACGCCGTCACCCCTTGCGGGGCTCCGACTGCTTGTACGCACACGGTTTCAGGTTCTATTTCACTCCCCTCTCCGGGGTTCTTTTCGCCTTTCCCTCACGGTACTGGTTCACTATCGGTCGGTAGAGAGTATTTAGCCTTGGAGGATGGTCCCCCCATGTTCAGACAGGATTACACGTGTCCCGCCCTACTCTTCGTCGGTCATCGGTTTGCGTTTTCGTTTACGGGGCTATCACCCACTATGGCCGGCCTTTCCAGACCGTTCTGCTAACGCTCGCCGACTTACCCCGACTGGGCTGTTCCCCTTTCGCTCGCCACTACTAAGGGAATCTCGGTTGATTTCTATTCCTCTGGTTACTGAGATGTTTCAATTCACCAGGTTCGCT
>CAMCBU010000031.1 GCA_945873095.1 Klebsiella pneumoniae
CCCGGTATCGCTGCGATCGAAACACGCACGGTGGGCTTCGGATTGATCGACTTGCCGTCAGTCGATGAGCCCGTCACCGCACAACTGCTCTCTCTTCCCGAGGGCAGGCGCCCGACGGTCAACGACCTCGTCTTGCGAGCCGGGCGCTGGCCGGAAATACATCGCACCGACGAAACCTTGGTCAACGAAGCCTTTGCCACCGCGCACGAAATCGAACCCGGCGGAACGATATCACTCCTGATTCGCGGCGAACGAAAGCGGTTCAACATCGTGGGCATAGCCAGCAGCCCGGAATTCGTGTTTGCGGTCGCTCCAGGCAGCATTTTGCCGGAACCCGGACGCTTCGGCGTGCTTTGGATCAACCGCAACACGCTCGCCCGCGCCTTAGAGCTCGATGGCGCATTCAATGACTTGGTAGTGCGTTTGTCTTCAGAGAAATCTCGTGCAGCCGTCAGCGCTAGCATCGACGAGCGCCTGACACGCTACGGCAATCGCGGGGTGTACGGACGCGAGCGAATGCTGTCTGCACGTTATCTAACCGACGAACTATCGCAACTAAAGACGCTGGCCAGCATCTTGCCGCCGATATTCCTGCTCGTTGCCACGTTCCTGATCCACTCAATGCTCTCGCGTTTGGTTGGAATGGAGCGATCTAACATTGGACTGCTGAAATCATTCGGCTATCGAAACTCGACGATCGGCTGGCACTACGCCCAGTTCTCGATCGCGTTTTCTCTGGTTGGCATTGCGATCGGTATCTTGCTCGGCACCGTCGTCGGCCAATATATGACCGGGGTGTACCGTGAGGTGTATCACTTTCCCACTCTCGATTTTCAAGCGGATGCGTTGACCTACAGTGGAGCCGTTGCGGTCGGCCTAATCGCAGGTCTGTTGGGCGCTTTCAGCGCAGTACGTCAGGCGACGACGCTTGCGCCGATCGTCGCTCTATCGCCACCGACACCGACATCGTTTCGTAGACTCAGCCGTGGGATTGAGCAGCGTTTGGATAATCTATCGCTGCGCTCAAGAATGGTGATACGAAGACTGTTCCAGTTTCCGCGTCGTAGCGCGATGACCATCATCGGAATTGCGCTCGCCTTGGCGTTGCTGATCATGTCCGAGCACTTCCCGATCGCCATCAATCGCCTACTCGAACTGAATTTCGGTACGGCGCAGCGAATGCACGCCACACTCACCTTCGCGGATCAACGGAGCGATACTGTGTTACGCGATATCAGCCGTCTTCCTGGCGTTGTGATGGTCGAGCCCATACGTGCCGCTGATGTCTTTTTCTCAAGCCGCCACCGTCGCGAACGCGAAGTCATCATTGGTCTGCCGCAAGACGCCGCGCTGAATCGGCTCGTCGAGTCGAATGGATCGATCGTCGCACCCGCCAAAGACGGACTGACGCTCTCTACAAGTCTCGCTCGAAAGCTCGAGGTCAAAGTGGGGGACCGCATCTTGGTAAAAGCGACCGACGGACAAGGCATTACCAGCGAAATCATCGTCAGCAAGATAGCGAGTCCGTTCTTGGGTGGCAGTGCCTACATGGACCAGACGACACTGGGACGCATGCTACGCGAACCTGCGCGAGTCAGCGGGGCACACCTAATCATCGATGCAGCACAACGTCAGGTACTGAATGCGCGTTTGAAGCAAATCCCCTCCATCGTTGGGGTAGCGTATACGGATCACTTTCAGAACGAGCTGCAAAAACTTTTTCGCGAAGGAGTCGGTTTCTTTTCGAATATGTTCCTGTTCTTCTCACTCAGCATGGCCGCCGGTGTTGCCTTCTCGGCAGCGCGAATCACCATCAGCGAACAAGAACGGGATCTGGCCACCTTGCGAGTGCTGGGCTATCGTCGCCAGGCGATCGCGAGCTTGCCTCTCGGCGAAATGACCACCCTGCTGATCACCGCGATTCCAACGGGTCTATTGCTTGGCGCGGCACTCTCGAATTGGATGATGCACCAGTTTGAAACAGACCTTTTCTCGTTTCCGCTCATCTTCGATCAGGGCGCCTACGCCCAATCCGCTATCTTCGTTACCTTGGCCGTGCTGCTGGCGACTTTCTGGGCTCGCCGCTACCTGGATAGAATGCAATTGGTTTCCGCGCTGAAGTCGCACGAATGAACCGATCACAAGTGTCGAAATTTCTGATGCGATGGTGGTATGCCGTCGTCGCCATCCTCGCACTACTGGGCGTGCTGACTTGGTCGCTCCAACCGCGACCCATTCTCGTGGAGACCGTCAATATCGATCGGGGCACAGTGCGAAGTACGCTCATTGACGAAGCGCGTACACGAATGCACGAGACTTTTATTGTCAGTGCTCCAATCAACGGCGAACTGCTACGTGTCACAGTCGAACCTGGCGATGCTGTCAAAAAGGGCGACACACTGGCCCGACTGTCGCGTAACCGTGCTGGCTTCGTCGATGCGCGAGCCGACTCGAGCACGCAATCATTGATCGCGGCGGCGGAGTCCCGTTTGCGTGCTGCCACAGCCGCGCGCGAATACGCCTCGGTCGAATATGAACGGGCGCGGAAACTCGCCGAATCGAAACTCATCGCTACAAGCACTTTGGATAGCGCCCGTACCCGATTGGGCACTGCTAGCGCCGAGGAAGCCACCGCAAAAGCCGAACTCAGTCGCGCCAGAAGCGCCCTCCTCTCCGCTGAAACCCGGAGTTCTGCGGGCCAGGTAGCGCTTCTCGCACCCTCTTCAGGCTATATCCTAGAGGTGCGACAGGAGAGCGAAACAGCCGTTCAGGCCGGCACACCGATAATCGTCCTAGGTGACCCAACACGAATCGATATCGTGGCGGAGTTTCTCTCGCAAGATGCTCTGCGCATCGAGACCGGTGACACCGCACTGATCGAGAACTGGAGTACCGGCGACTCAGCTAGTCAAAGTATCAGCGCTGTAGTCGACCGCGTCGAACCCACGGCAAGAACGAAAATTTCAGCGCTCGGCATCGAAGAGCAGCGTACGCGAGTCATCCTGCGTTTTGCTGAGACGCCCCCGGATGAACTCCGCGCGCATCAATACCGCGTAGATGCGCGCGTGATCTTGGATCAGGTAGATCAAGTCATTCGCGTCCCACGAGGCGCACTCTTTCGTGATGGCAATGATTGGAGCGTCTTCGTCGTTCGAGATCAACGAGCTCGATCGCAGCCCGTCGAGCTTGGCATTCGCGGCGACGACTTCACTGAAATCAAACGCGGCTTGCAAGTGGGCGACGCGGTGATTGTTTTTCCGAGCAGAGAGTTGTCGAACGGCACGAGAGTAGTCAACGAGGAGGCACGATGATCATGGATGACCCTCGCCTCAAAGCCATCTTGGCCAGCCCCAGTTACCGTCTGGCCGAAGACGACGGTGATTTTCTCGAGAGCGATAGCGCGCGCGCTATCCGTCTTGCGCTCGAATTCCATCGTGCCGAGACCTATTTGCAGGCTCACGGCATCGAAAGCACTGTCGCTGTCTTCGGCAGCGCCCGAGTTCGATCGCCCGAGGATCCGCTTGCCAGTGAGCAACATCGGCATGACTACGAACAGGCACGCCGATTCAGCTACGACCTGAGTCTCGGCGCCGCGCACACAACCGGATGCCATCGACTCGTCGTCGCCACGGGCGGCGGCCCTGGCCTGATGGAGGCCGCCAACCGAGGAGCTGCCGAGGCCGGGGCACCGACGATTGGCTTCAATATCCGACTGCCGCATGAGCAACAGCCGAACCCTTACATCACGCCGGGACTCGCATTCAGTTTTCGTTACTTCGCGCTACGCAAAATGCATTTCATTTTTCGAGCGCGCGCGCTGGTTGCATTCGCGGGCGGTTTTGGAACGCTCGATGAAGTGTATGAGGCGCTGAACTTGGTGCTCACGCGCACCATCGACCCGATCCCCATCGTGCTGGTGGGGTCGAAGTACTGGGGCCGGATGTTAGATCTGGATTATCTGGCCGACGGCGGCTACATCGAGTCGCGAGACAAGGCGCTCGTCTATCAAACCGATTCGGGCGCCGATGCTGCCGCGTACGTGCTTGGGCACTGCGGCTGCGGAAAAGATGGTGGGTCCTGACAGGATCGAACTGTCGACCAACTCCTTAAAAGGGAGCTGCTCTACCGGCTGAGCTAAGGACCCGTTCCGTGGGAGGCGCGATTTTACACATATCGCGTCGAATCTGGGACACCCGCTGCGTGGAACCCCTCCCGGCGCAACCGACACGAATCACACACCCCACAGGCTCGCCCGTCGGGATCGGCCTGATAGCAGGAAACGGTCAACGAGTAGTCGACCCCTAGGCGCACACCCTCTTGGATGATCCTCGCCTTGCTCCAATGCAGCAGCGGTGCCACCAGTCGTACGCCCCGACCCTCGACACCCGCTTTGGTACCGACATCGGCCAAATGCTGGAATGCCGCGACGAACTCCGGTCGACAGTCGGGGTAGCCGGAATAATCGAGTGCGTTCACCCCGATGTAGACGTATTGCGCCTCGAGCACCTCCGCCCAACCGAGCGCCAACGCCAGCATCAGCGTGTTGCGCGCCGGCACATAGGTGACGGGAATACCGGCGGTGGGCGCGCTGGGTACGCCGATGGCAGCGTCGGTCAGCGCCGAGCCACCAATACCCGCCAGATCGACGCCCATGATGCGATGGTCCTGCGCGGCAAATACCTTGGCGATCTTGGCGGCCGCCTCGAGCTCGATCGAGTGCCGCTGACCATAGTGAACTGAGAGCGCGTAGCACTCGTATCCGGCCTCGCGCGCCATGGCGAGCACGGTGGCCGAATCGAGACCACCCGAGAGCAGCACGACTGCACGATGCACGGCGGGTGTGGTCATAAGCTGCGATCAACGACCGGGGACATCGCCCCAAAGATATTTGTGCAGTTGAATCTGCAAGCGCACCGGCAGGCGATCCTCCAGTATCCAATCAGCCAAATCACCGGCCTGCAACTGCTGATGACTCGGCGAAAACAACACGGTGCAACGCTCGGAGAGCGCGCGCGCCTTGAGTTGTTCGCGACTCCACTCGTAATCGGTCCGATCCGCGATGACGAATTTCAGAAGATCCTTCTGATCGAGACGTACGAGCTCGTCATAACGATTACGCGACTCCTCACCGGACGCTGGTGTTTTGATATCGACGACTTTTACGACCCGAGGATCCACTCGCTCGAGGGACATCGCCCCGCTCGTCTCGAGCGACACGCGATAACCCGTATCGCACAGGGCCGACAGCAACTCGTGCACCGCCGCTTGAGCGAGTGGCTCACCACCGGTCACGCAAACGTGACGGACCTCGAGCTCGGCTACGCGCGCCAGAATCTCGGGCAACGACCACCACTGACCGCCGTGAAACGCATAAGCCGTATCGCAATAAAGGCAACGGAGCGGACAGCCGGTGAGACGCACGAATACGGTCGGGATACCCACGGTATCCGCCTCGCCCTGCAGCGATCGGAAAATTTCCGTGAGCTTAAGTCGAATTTCTTTGGTCACTCAGCGCAGCTTTTGTAATGCGTCTGCGGCCGTACGCGCTGCATCGCTCTCGGGATACCGCTGCAACAACTCACCGAAACTGCGGCGAGCGTCTTCGTTGCGTTTCAGCTCGATTTCCGACAAGCCTTTCTTCAACAAAGCATCAGGCGCCTTGGATCGATCAGGCGAGCGTCCACCGACGGCCGAAAACGCCTCGACAGCACGCGCGTAGTCACGACTGAGGTAGTAGGTTTGACCAAGCCAGTACTGCGCATTGTCGGCAAGCGGATGCTCGGGATGCGCCGCAAGGAATGCTCTCATTCCCTCGATCGCCTCTGGATAACGCGCTGCCTTGAGCGCATCGAAAGCGCGGTTGTAAAGCGCCTCGGCCGAAGGGTCCGCCACCACGGAGGGCGCTGCGACCGACGAAGACGGGGGCTCCGCCACCGGCGCGGCGACCATCGCCGGTCGACGCTCGAGCTCGACGAGACGCCGATCGAAGTCGGCGGCGAGATCGGTCAACTGCTTGCGCAGTTGTTGGTTCTCGTTTTGCACCGACTCGATCGCCCCACGCAACTCACGCAACTCGGCAGCTTGCACCTCGAGACGTTGCGACATCTCGATGAGGGTCTGACTCTGGAGCGTCTGCTCGAGCTGCGCCACACGCAACTCGAGATCTTCCACGCGCACGCGGGTGGACTGGGCCAGCAGCGGCGTTGCCGAGAGGACCAGTGCGCCCGCTGCGAACCAAGCGAGCGCGCGCATCAATTGGCGCCGTACACCAACTCGACGCGACGGTTCTTGGCGGCGGCCTCTTCACCCTCACCACCCATCGCGGGACGCTCCTCGCCATAGCTCACCGTGGCAAGGCGCGACTCCGCCACACCCTGTAACGCCAAGGCGCGCCGCACTGCCTGTGCGCGGCGTTCACCTAGACCGATGTTGTACTCGCGCGTCCCGCGCTCATCGGTGTGCCCTTCGAGACGCAGGCTCACACCGGCCTTACCATTGAGAAAGCGCGCGTGTTGCGAGAGCAGTTCGAGATCGGCACTCGCGATCGCGTCGCTGTCGAACGGGAAATAAATCACGAGACGATTGACGAGTTCCGGCGGCAGACCGACCGGGTTGCTCGATGCGTCACCCACCATACCGGCGGAGACGGCGTCGTCGCTGGCGTCCGGTTGAGCCACGGCCGACTCGCTCTCGCTCTTGGCGATCGGCTCCGCCGGCGCCTCAACGGCCTTCTTCGGCGATGAGCAAGCAGCGAGCAACGCAAGCAAGACGAGCGGGGCGATGAATCTCAAAGTCATGATGTTCTCCGAAAACTGAAGGGCAAATTATGACAGGAAGCGCAGCACAAGACCGTCAGGGCAGAAATGGGCTCCAGGCCGGATCGCGAACGTCGCCCCGATCCGCTTTCAAGCGCTGCGCGATGAGTCCATCGGCAGACACCGTCGCCAGCACGCCCTGCCCTCGCTCCCGGGCGGCATAGATCAGCGTGCCGCCATCGGGCGAGTAACCGGGCGACTCATCCTGCGAGCCTTTCGACAGCACGGACATCGATCCGTTCCCAAGATCCTGTACCGCGACCCGATAGCCACCACCCTCACGCGTGATGAACGCGAGTTGCTTGCCATCGGGCGAGAGGCGCGGCCGTGCGTTGTAGTTGCCTCCGAAAGTGACTCGGGTGGCCGCAGCACCCGCGCGCGGCTCGGTTCGATAGACCTGCGGACCACCACCACGATCCGAGGTGAAGAACAAACGCGTACCGTCGCTCGACCAGACCGGCTCGGTGTCGATGGCGGGATGCTCCGTCACGCGCGTCAAAGCACCGCCCTCGAGTTCCAGCACGTAGACATCGAGGTTGCCGGCGGGCGATGACAGGGTGAGCGCCAAGCGCCTGCCATCGGGTGACCAAGCAGGCGCGTTGTTCACGCCCGCGCGACCCGACACGCGTCGTCGTTCTGCGGTACGCACGCGCTGCACGTAGATCGCGGCACTGCGCGTCTCGAAGGAGACGTACGCCAACCACTCGCCGTCGGGTGACCACGCAGGCGACATCAACGGCTGCTTCGACTCGAGGATCACGCGCGAATTTTCGCCATCGGCATCCGCCACGATGAGCTGGGATCGCTGCGTCGGTGGGCGTCCATCGACCGAGACGTACGCGATGCGTGTCGCGAAAGAACTGCGCGCGCCAATGATGCGCTCATAGATCTTGTCGGCGATTCGATGCGCGGCGTTACGCCAGGCTTGCGGCGAAGCCACCATCCGCTCGCGCAACAATTTTTGACCGGTCAATAAATTACTGAGCTCGTAATCGATCTGATGTCGGCCATCTGCGAGGACCGCGTGACGTCCCGTCACGAGGTAGTCGGATCGATTCGCAGCGCCCGCCAAAAATCTTCCACTACGCGTCAGGTCAGCGGCGACCACCTCGCTCGAAGGTCGCGGGTCGGTATCGAAGGGCAATACGGCGATCGGGATCGGGTCGGTCACCCCGGAGGTGATATCGATCTTCAGTTGCGCCGGCGCTGCCATCGCAGCGAGCAGCACGAGTGCAACCCACCACCCCTTCATGGCGATGCCGCGGGACGAGTTAATCATAGGGTCGGAACCTCAACTCCAAAGTACGCTCGAACAGGGCCGGATCCGGTGGTGGCGGCAACGGTGAAGCACGGAACACGGCCGCTTCGATCGACTGTTTGACCGCCTCGTCGCCGTTACAACTACGCACCTCGGCGCGCACGACCGTGCCGCCCGGAACCTGCGTGACGATGACGAGGCAATCGAGCCCGGCCTTGGCACTCGGCGGTCGTATCCAGGCGCGTTGCACGCGCGCTTGGATGGCCTGCGCCCATTGTGCACCGAGACCGGCTAGGCGCGAGGCATTGCGACGATCTTCTTCAGCGCTCAGCGCACGCTGTAACTCGGCTTCTCGCTCTGCCTTGATACGCCGATCTTCCGCCTCGGCCTCCGCTTTGCGCTTGGACTCAGCCTCCGCTTCGGCCACAGCCTTACGCTTCGCTTCGGCCTCCGCCTCGGCCGCAGCCTTGCGCTTTGCGTCGGCCTCCGCTTTGCGCTTCGTCTCAGCGATGCGCTTGGTTTGCTCC
This sequence comes from Klebsiella pneumoniae, assembly GCA_945873095.1. Lineage (GTDB taxonomy): Bacteria > Pseudomonadota > Gammaproteobacteria > Steroidobacterales > Steroidobacteraceae > UBA964. The sequence continues at coordinate 8,601 of CAMCBU010000031.1, forward strand.
TCGCGTTGCGCTTGCTCCTCGCGTTGCGCTTGCGCCTCGCGTTGCGCTTGCGCCTCGGTGCGGTCGGGCTGCGGCGGCGTCGGCTCTGCTGGCGGCTCAGGGTCTGGTTCGGGCTGCGGTGCCACCGGCGGCTGTCGACTCGGCTGCAAGGCGCCAATGTCCCTCGCATCGACCACGGTCGCTTCGATGGCGAGCGTTTGCAGAGGCGGCGTGGCGGCTGAAGTGACCCACCATCCCCCCGCTACGAGCACGGCCACGAGAGCACCGTGCAGCAGCGCCGAGAGGATAAAGGGTCGCCAACGCCCCGCTCGTGAGGTCATGAGCGGGGCAATGGCTCGGTCAAAAATCCCACCTTGGCGGCACCGGCGCGCTGCAACAGCACCATGGCCTCAACGACACGCCCGTATGGCACCGCGCGATCGCCTTTGACGAACACCGGCACGCCCGGCGCTCGGCGCAGCAGTGCCGCCACGCGCGACTCCAGCATCACATCGTCGAGCGCTACACTCGGGCTTTCGCCTTGGTTGAGAAACAGTCTGCCCGTCGCATCGATGGAGATCACGATCGGCGGCGTGTTCTTAAACTCATCCGGGTCGATGGCCTCCGCTTCGGCTTGCGGCAAATCGACCTTGATCCCTTGCGTCAACAGCGGTGCGGTCACCATGAAGATGATGAGCAGCACGAGCATCACGTCGATATAGGGAACGACGTTGATCTCGCTCATCGGGCGGCGACTCCGCTTCAGCTGTGCCATGGTGACTCGTCGCCCTCAATTCACGCTGCGCGTCGCATGACGCTGCAGGATGGTGGAGAACTCTTCCATGAAGGCGTCATAGCGGTTCTCGAGCCGCCAGACCTGATCGGCGTAGCGGTTGTAAGCCACCACCGCTGGAATCGCGGCGAACAAACCGATGGCCGTGGCAATCAAGGCTTCGGCGATACCCGGCGCGACGGTCGCCAGCGTCGCCTGCTGCACCGAGCCCAAGCCGACGAAGGCGTGCATGATGCCCCATACCGTCCCGAACAGACCCACGTACGGGCTCGTGGAGCCGACCGTCGCGAGATTCGAGAGACCTTGCTCGAGATGCTCGATTTCTTTGATCTGCTGGGCTTTCATCGCGCGTCGTGCGCCCTCGAGCAGAACATCCGCACTATCCACACCCTGTTGCCTCAACCGTGCGAATTCACGAAACCCGGCCTGGAAGATGCTGTCGATACCGGCAGCTCGCCCGCGCGCCTCGATGCTTTTATAAAGCGCAGCCAAATCGCCGCCCGACCAAAACTCGCGATCGAAGCGGTGCAGATCATCCGAGGCGGATCGCAACACCTTGCGCTTGCGAAAGATGATGCCCCAGGAATACACGGAGGCCGCCAGCAGCAACGCCATCACGGCCTGCACCACGATGGTGGCCTCGGCGATCAAGCGCAGGATAGACAGATCATTCAAGGCAGATACTCCGACATGCGCCGCGGACGCAGCGACTTGGCATCGACACAAACCACACGGACTCGACCCTCGATCAGAAGTTCCCCATCGGCCCGATGGATCGCCTGCTCGAAAATCGCACTGGTTCGACCATCGGGAGCCGCCCGGCAACTGACGATCAGCTCATCATCGAGTCTCGCCGGCGCGCGATAATCCACCTCGACTCGCAACACCATGAACAGGACGCCACGCTCACGCTCCAGTGACGACTGCGACACCCCAAGGACGCGCAACCATTCGGTACGCGCGCGTTCCATGAACTTCAGGTAGTTGGCGTAGTAAACGACGCCGCCGGCGTCGGTATCCTCCCAATAGACCCGCACCGGCCAGCTCCAGCTCTCGTCAAACAACCGACTCATGCATCCTCACCGAACAGCGGCATGGCGGTAGCCGAACGCGCCGGCGGCGTCAGTCCAAAGTGCAGGTAGGCATTACGGGTGGCAATGCGACCGCGCGCGGTGCGCATCAAAAAGCCCTGCTGAATCAAAAACGGTTCGATCACATCCTCAAGAGTGCCGCGCTCTTCGCCGATCGCCGCAGCCAAACTATCGATGCCGACCGGACCGCCCTCGAACTTGTCGATGATCGTCATGAGCAATTTGCGATCGAGCAGATCAAAACCGAGCGGATCGACTTCGAGCAAGTCGAGCGCAGCCGCGGCCATCGCCGCCGTGATGGTGCCATCGCCCTTCACCTGCGCGTAGTCGCGCGTGCGGCGCAGCAAACGGTTCGCGATACGCGGTGTCCCGCGTGACCGTTCGGCGATCCGTCGCGCGCCTTCGCTCACGAGTGGCACGCCGAGTATCCCGGCCGAACGCGTCACGACGTCGGTGAGGTCGGCCACATCGTAGAACTCGAGGCGCTGCACGATGCCAAAGCGATCACGCAACGGCGAGGTCAACAAGCCTGCACGCGTGGTGGCACCGACCAAGGTGAAGGGGGGCAGACTGAGTTTGATGGAGCGCGCCGCCGGGCCTTCGCCGATCATGATGTCGAGCTGGTAGTCCTCCATCGCGGGATACAGCACCTCCTCGACGACCGGTGACAGCCGATGGATCTCATCGACGAAGAGCACATCGCGCGGCTGCAGATTCGTCAAGAGTGCAGCCAGATCGCCCGGTCTCTCCAACACCGGACCCGAGGTCTGCTTAAGGTTGACCCCCATCTCGGTGGCCAAAATATTCGCGAGAGTCGTCTTACCGAGACCCGGCGGACCAAAAATCAACACGTGATCGAGTGCTTCACCGCGGCTGCGTGCCGCACCAATGAAAATCTCGAGCTGTTCTTTCACCGGACGTTGGCCGATATAGTCTGCCAGCCGCTTCGGTCGGATCGCCCGATCGATGACCTCCTCCTCGCGCGACCCCTCTGCACTGATGACACGCTCGGTCATTTGGCAGCCCCTTGCAGCGCTTTACGGATGAGATCCTCGGTGCTGTTCGCCCCGGTGCCCACGGCCTTGATGAGTCGTGTCGCCTCCGCAGGCTTGTAACCCAACGCAACCAGCGCCGAGAAGGCCTCGCCTTCGGGTCCTGCGACCGACATCTCCGCTGCAAGCTTGGGATTACTTTGATCCGCTTCGAGTCGATCACGCATCTCGATGACGAGCCGCTCAGCCGTCTTACGACCGACACCGGGGATCTTGGTGAGCGCACTGGCATCGCCGGCGAGCACGCAGGCGGCAAAGCCTTCGACGGTCGTACCAGAGAGGATTGCGAGTGCAATGCGCGGACCGACCCCTTGCACCTTCAGCAGATGACGAAACAAGCGCCGCTCGTCGAGGCTGCCGAATGCATAGAGAATATGCGCATCGTCGCGAACGACGAGATGGGTCAACAAGCGCGTGCTCTCACCGACGGCTGGCAGGCCGTAAAACGTCGACATCGGAGCCTCGAGCTCGTAGCCGACGCCGCCCACCTCCAACAAAAGTTGGGGCGGTGCCTTGATGACGATCTTGCCCGTCAGCGAACCGATCATGCATTACCCGCCGAGAGCAGCGCGCGTAGACGACGATGGTGCGCATGGCAGAGCGCCACGGCAAGCGCATCGGCCGCATCGGCGGTCAAACGCCCATCGATCTGGAGCACGCTGCGCATCATGTGAACCACCTGCATCTTGTCCGCACCGCCGAAACCGACCACCGCAAGCTTGATCGCGCGCGGCGCATATTCGGCTAACTCGATCGTTTCACCGATGGCGGCGAGGGCCGCCCCACGAGCCTGCCCCAACTTCAGGGCACTATCGACATTGCGACTAACGAAGACCTTTTCGACGGCCACCTCGGTCGGCGCGAACTGCGCGATCAGTTCGCGCACCCCGGCATGAATCCGCGCGAGACGCGCCTGTACCTCAAGCCCATCGACCTCGATACGACCCTGGGCGAGACAGCGTTGCGTGCCCGGTCCGATTTCGAGCACGCCGAAGCCCGTCCGCCTCGAGCCCGGATCGAGCCCGAGAATACGAACCGTTGTAGTGAGATCAGCCGTCACCGCCGTTGGCGTCGGGCTGGCCGCCGCAGAGGCGGACTCTGGATTGAAGGCGCGCCAAGACTTGGAGCGATATCGCGACATGCGTCCGCGACCCCGAAAAAACGGCTGAAAAACCAGTCCCCTATGATACTCCGAAACGGAGTTTGACCGTGAACGGCTCGATCGAACCGAAACGACGCACAGCGTCAGCGATTGGGCATATCGATGGCACGCTTATCCGCAGCCAATGCCGCTTCGTGCAGCGCCTCGGACAGCGTCGGGTGTGCATGGATCGTGCGTTGCAGATCCTCGGCGCTCGCCGAATACTCCATCGCCAACACGGCCTCCGCGATCAACTCGCCCGCCATCGGGCCGATGATGTGCACGCCCAGTATTTGATCGTCGTCGGCTGCGACCACCACCTTGGCGAATCCTTGACTGGCCTCCATCGCGCGCGCGCGGCCACTGGCGAGAAACGGGAAGCTGCCAACCTTGTATGGTCGCGCGCTCGCCTTCACTTGCTCCTCGGTTTGACCAACCCACGCGATCTCTGGCGCGGTGTAGATCACCGACGGGATCGCATCGTAGTTGACGTGGGCATAGCGCCCCGCGATGCGATCAGCGACCGACACGCCCTCTTCCTTGCCCTTGTGCGCCAGCATCGGCCCACGCACGCAGTCCCCGACGGCCCACACGTTGTCGGCGCCGGTGTGGCAGTGGTCATCCACTTCAATGAAACCACGGGCGTCGAGCTTCACGCCGGTTCCGTCCGCGAGCAAGTCGTCGGTGTAAGGACGACGGCCGATGCACACGATCAACTTGTCGACGGTGAGTGACTGGGTCGCATCGCTCGCATCGGTGTATGTCACATCGACCGCGCCGGATTTCACCATCGCACCCGTGACCTTCGCACCGAGGCGGATATCGAGCCCCTGCTTCTTGAAATGCTTCAACGCCTCTTTCGAAAGCTGCTGATCGGCCATCGTGAGAAAACCCGGCATGGCCTCGAGCACCACGACCTCTGCACCGAGTCGACGCCACACGCTGCCGAGCTCCAAGCCGATGACACCCGCACCGATGACGCCCAAGCGCTTCGGCACCGCATCGAACTCGAGAGCACCCCAGCTATCGACGATGTGCTTGCCATCGAACGGTGCACTCTTGAGCGGCATCGGCTGTGAACCACTTGCCAGCACGACGTGGCGAGCGGACAAAGTCTGCTTCGCGCCATCATGGGCCGTGAATTCGACTTGTCGATCGGCGAGCAACCTGCCATGGCCCTGCAGGGCGATGACCCCCGCGGACTTCAGCAACTGCACGATGCCACCGGTCATATTTTTGACGATGCCCGTTTTCCGCTTTTGCATTGCCGCGATATCGACGGACACCGCGCCCGTCTTGATGCCATGCGAGGCGAATTCAGACTGCGCACGATGGAAGAGCTCAGAGGACTCGAGCAGCGCCTTCGACGGAATACACCCCGCGTTGAGGCACGTGCCGCCAAACGTGGCCGAACCGTCGTAGTTCTTCCAACCGTCGATGCAGGCGACCTTCAAACCGTTCTGCGCCGCCCGGATGGCAGCCGGATAACCGGCGGGGCCGCCGCCAATGACGATGACATCGAATTCGCTCATGGGAATCATTCCTGGAATCAAAGTCCGAGCAGCATGCGACCCGGATCCTCGAGGCAATCCTTGATCGTGACGAGGAACTGCACCGCCTCACGACCATCGATGATGCGATGGTCGTAGCTGACCGCGAGATACATCATCGGCCGCACGACGATCTGACCATTCACGACCACCGGCCGCTCCTGGATCTTGTGCATACCGAGGATAGCGCTCTGCGGCGCATTCACGATCGGTGTCGAGAGCAACGAACCGAACACGCCACCGTTGGTGATCGTGAACGTGCCACCCTGAAGATCCTCGAGGGCGAGGCTGCCGGCGCGCGCGCGCGTGCCGTACTCGACGATCTGCTTTTCGATCTGCGCAAAGCCCAGCTTCTCGGCATTACGCAGCACCGGCACGACGAGTCCGCGGTCGGTCGACACAGCGACGCCCACGTCATAGAACTCGTGATAGATGACATCGTTACCTTCGACGGCCGCATTCATCACCGGGAACTTCCGCAGCGCCTCGATGCTCGCCTTCACGAAGAACGACATGAAACCGAGCTTCACGCCATGCTCCTTCTCGAAGCGATCCTTATGCCGCGCGCGCAGCTCGGTGACCGCCGTCAGATCCACTTCGTTGAAGGTGGTCAACAACGCTGCCGTGTGTTGCGCTTGGACAAGCCGCTCGGCGATGCGCGCCCGCAGACGCGTCATCGGCACGCGCTGCTCCGCCCGCGGACCCGAGGGTGCCGCCGCAGCTGGCGCGGCCTTCGGGGCGCTCGCCGCACTGATGACATCCGACTTGGTCAAGCGACCATCGCGACCCGTACCCGTGACCGAGGCAGGATCAACCTTGGTCTCTTCCACGACACGACGAACCGCCGGACTGAGCTTCGGGTCGGAGGCGATCGTCGTTGCGGCCGCGCCAGCGGGCGCAGCAACCGCAGGCGCTGGGGCCGCGGCCCCCTTGGCGCCCTCCTCGAAGAGGGCGAGCAGATCGCCGCTTTTGACGGTCGTACCCGGCTGCACTTTCCATTCTTTGACCATGCCCGCCGCCGGCGCCGGCACCTCGAGCACAACCTTGTCGGTCTCGAGATCGGCGAGATTCTCATCACGACTTGCGGCTTCGCCGGGCTGCTTGCGCCAAGCGACCAAAGTGGCATCGGCCACGGATTCAGGCAGTTGCGGTACGCGAATTTCAGTAGTCATCGAAGAAAGGTCCTCAAAAAAATCAACGCTTGCGACGCGCCGCCACTGCGGCGCGCGGCACGGAGGTCGACGTGCTCGCCGCTACGGTCGGAACCGGATCGCCGAGTCGTCTGGTGGTTCGGTTGTCATCCTCGCGGGCTGCGGACTTCAGAGCCGCGTCCACGAGTCGAGCCTGCTCGGTCTCGTGGATCTTCGGAATACCCGTCGCCGGTGCAGCCGCTGGCGGACGACCCGCGTACAACAAGGCCCGTCCCGTCAGCGGCCGCTCGAGCCGATGGCGGATCTGGTACCAAGCACCCTGATTTTGCGGCTCTTCCTGACACCAGACGATTTCCGTGGCGTTCGGGTAGCGTGCGATGACGGCGGCATATTCTTCAGCCGGGAAAGGGTAGATCTGTTCGAGCCGCGCGAGCGCGACATCTTGCTGACCCGCAGCCCGACGCGCTTTGAGCAGATCGAAGTAGACCTTGCCACTTGCAATCACGAGACGACGGACCTTCGAGGGATCGATCGCATCGATTTCATCGATCACGTTGCAAAATGAATCCGTGGCCAGATCCTCGAGACTCGACACCGACAGCTCGTGACGCAACAAGCTCTTCGGCGTCATGACGATGAGCGGCTTGCGGAACTCTCGCAACATTTGGCGGCGCAACATGTGGAACATCTGCGCCGGCGTCGAAGGCACGCACACGGACATGTTGAGTTCGGCGCACAGTTGCAAGAAGCGCTCGAGACGAGCCGACGAATGCTCGGGTCCCTGCCCTTCATAACCATGTGGCAGGAACAACGTGATGCCGCAATAGCGACCCCACTTCGATTCCCCGGAGCTGATGAACTGATCGATGATCACTTGGGCGCCGTTGACGAAATCGCCGAACTGACCTTCCCAGATCACGAGCACGCCCGGATCCGTTTGCGAGTAGCCGTATTCGAAGCCGAGCACCGCCTCTTCCGAAAGTACCGAATCGATGATCTGGCAACGCGGCTGGCGCTCGGCGACATGCTGCAGCGGAATGTGCACATCACCATTATTTTGATGGTGTAGCACCGCGTGACGATGGAAGAACGTGCCACGACCGGAGTCTTGACCCGAAATACGCACCGCGAAGCCCTCTTCGAGCAAGCTTGCGTAGGCCAGCGTTTCGGCGCAGCCCCAATCGAGCGGCAGTTCGCCCGAGATCATCTTGGCGCGATTGACCATGACTTGCTGCACGCGCGGATGCAGCGAAAAACCCTCGGGGAGTCGGGTGATACGCTCACCGAGCGACTTCAGGCGTTTGACTTCAACACCCGAGTGGACGCGCGCCGCCCAGTTGACCTGCATGTAGGGCGCCCAGTTGACCGTGTATTTGTTGCCGATCATGCCGAGCGAAGCACGCGCCTGCGGCCGACCCTCATCGAGGCCCGTTCGGTATTGCTCAACGAGTGCGTCAGCATCGGCCGCTGACAAAACCCCCTCGGCCACCAAGTGTTCTACATAGAGCTTGCGGGTCGTCGGATGCTTGCGGATGACGTTGTACATCACCGGCTGGGTGGCAGCGGGTTCGTCCGCCTCGTTGTGGCCGAGACGGCGATAGCAAACGAGATCGATCACCACATCCTTGTGGAAGCGTTGCCGATAACGCATCGCCATGCGTGCCACGAACACCACCGCCTCGGGGTCATCACCGTTGACGTGGAAGATCGGCGCCTCGAGCATTTTGGCGACGTCCGAGCAATACATCGTCGAGCGCATGTCTTCGGGCTTCGAAGTCGTGAATCCCACCTGGTTGTTCACGACGAGGTGAATCGTACCGCCGGTGTAGTAACCACGCGCCTGCGACAACTGGAGCGTTTCCATCACCACGCCCTGACCACCGAAGGCGGAATCACCGTGGATGAGCAGCGGAACGACGCGCTCACCAACAGCGTCGTTGCGTCGCTCCTGCCGCGCACGCACCGAGCCCTCGACAACAGGATTCACCACTTCAAGATGCGAAGGGTTGAATGCCAAACCCACGTGCACGTTGCCGCCGGCGGTACGCAAGTCCGCCGAGAAGCCCTTGTGGTATTTCACATCGCCGGAGCCCTTGATTTGGCTCAGGTCGTATTTACCCTCGAACTCGGAGAACAGATCTTTTGGCGATTTGCCGAGCACGTTGACGAGAACGTTCAGGCGACCGCGATGCGCCATGCCGATGACAAATTCTTCGGCGCCGAGCGAACCGCCGGTCTGCACGAGATCATCGAGCAGCGGGATCAGCGACTCACCGCCCTCCAAAGAAAAGCGCTTCTGACCGACATACTTGGTGTGCAAGTAACGCTCAAGACCCTCGGCTGCCGTCAATTGCCACAGAATGTTCCGGCGCTCTTCGGCGGAGAACTGGTGCGTGACGCGCCCAACCTGAAACTCATCCTGCAACCAAAGACGCTCGTCCGTGTTCGACACGTGCGCAAACTCGGCGCCGACGGTGCCGCAATACACCTGGGTCAGTGTTTGCAAAATCTCGCGCAAAGTGGCGCGCTTCGGAATGCCAGCGGTCCGACTACCGGTGTGAAACACCGAACCGAGATCGGCATCGGAGAGACCAAAGTACGCGAGGTCGAGCACCTTCGGCCGCTCGCGACGCGTCAAACGGAGCGGGTCGAGATTCGCGACCAGATGCCCGCGATTGGCGTAGATCTGCACAAGACGCGCGACCGCGCCCTGTTTACCGCCTTCATCCGCGAGATCGCCGCCACCGGAAGCGACAGGGGTGCCAAAATCACGCGCGACCTTCGCACGCTGCGCGATGCCACTTTGGATCGACCGGTGGAAGGCTTCTGCCCCGCTCGTCCCGCGCGGCAACTTCGAGAAGTATTCGCGCCAACGTGCATCCACACTGGCTGGGTCGGTCAAATACTGTTCGTAGAGAGCTTCGACGTAATCGGCGTTGCCGCCGTGCAAAGGAGAGGATTCGAGCAAATCGCTGCGCGTTGCGCCCATGGAAGGAGAGACCCCCGAAAAACCATCGAAAAAACGCGCGTAGTTTAACGGATTCGGCGCTGTGGCGCCCGCTTGAGGTAGTGGCGCCCCCGGCCGGAGTTGAACCGACGACCTACCGCTTAGGAGGCGGTCGCTCTATCCACTGAGCTACGGGGGCAGCAACCGCAACTAAATGCAGGAATCGAGAAATGGTGGAGCGGAGGAGGATCGAACTCCCGACCTTCGCATTGCGAACGCGACGCTCTCCCAGCTGAGCTACCGCCCCACACGAGGGCGCGGATTCTAGCACCGACGCCTACCAATACCGAAGCCTTCCGCAGTCGGGGATGGATGACCGCTGGCCGGTCAGTAGCGGAGCGTCACGACCGAAGGCGGCCCGAAGCGGGTCACGGCGACGACGAACAGAGCGTCGTACTCCTCGTCCGCGAGCGATACCTCGGTCGCGCCCCGAGTCAGCTTGGCGACGATCGCCGGCACGGTGTTGGAATGGCCGACGATGACGACCCGCCCGCCCGAGTGCCGCTCCCCGATATCGGCGAGCAGACCATCGACATCCGTGCCGCTACGGATCGTGACCGGGACTCCGAGACGCGCGGCCAAAGGCGCTGCCGTGAGCTGCGCGCGACGGGTGTCACTCACATATATCGCGTCGATCTTCTGCGAACCCAACATCGTTGCCAATCGCAACGCGCGCTGCTGCCCCGACTCACTGAGCACCGGATCCTTATCGACCGAGCGCACCTTTTCGGCATGACGCAACACGATCACGCTCGTCGTCTCCCCGAGCGCATCGATACTGAAACGGACGGCAACCACGAGCAAGACACCGGAGATGAAGACCGTCGCGCCCGCCAACCACAGCGGCGCCAAAAACAAACGTCGACCCGTCGTCACCGTAGGTGCTTTCATGCGCGTGACTATAACGGAATGGCACCGCCGCGGATGCCAGCGCGGAGCTCTCTCGGTGAATAACCGAATCGATCACGAAACGCCTTGGTGAAATTAGCTGCTGAGGAATAACCGAGCATGTCGCCGATGATGGTTACCGAGGTGTCGGTGTTGACCACGATCGCGTACGCGCGACGCAGGCGCTCCTCGCGCAACCAAGAAAAGACCGGTTGCCCGCAGAGTGATTGAAAAGCCTCATTAAGACGGCGACGGTTGCTACCCATCAAGCGCGCCAGCTCATCGAGCGATGGCGGATCCGACAACCGATCGAACAGAATTCTTTGAGCACCATTGACCAAGACGACATCGAAAGAGCCGCTCGGCAGCTCCGCGGCGACCTCACCCTCCGAGGCAGGCTGCTGGTCGGGAGCGCGCCGCGCCGCGAGCTGCAGATGCACACCCACGCGTGCCAACACTTCCTCCGGCTCGAACGGCTTAGAGATGTAATCGACGCCACCGGCTGCAAAACCCTGCAGTCGATGCGAAAGATCGGTGGACGCGGAGAGAAAAATGACAGGGATCGCCGCCGTGCTGGGGTTGGCCTTCAAGCGCCGCGACACCGTGAATCCGTCCATGTCCGGCAATTTGACATCGAGCAAGACCAAGCTCGGCTCCAACGCGACGGCCTGCTGATAACCTCGCTCGCCATCGAGGGCCACGCTAAAGCGCAGATCTTTCAGTGGCATCAGCTCCATCAACAATCGCAGGTCCGTCGTCGAGTCGTCGACTAGCAACACGTCCACTCGAGAATAGACGACCCCGGGTGCCATCATGAGCCGGCGCGTCCCAGCATCGACTCGAGCGCCTTGAAGTCGAGCATGATAATCGCCTTCTCCACTTGGTCGGCAAACTCACCACAGGAGGGATAATCGCGACGCAGTTGCGTCGACCACTCGCGAATCGCGGTGACCTCACCGAGATCGACCATCCGCGAGAGTGCCTGCAATTCCGGTGCAGGCGGACGCATGAGACCCGCCGAGGCCACATCGGAAACCGCTTTTTCCCGAACCCACTTCAGGGCGAGCAGCTCCCCGATTCGCCTCAACAACACATCGTGATCAACCGGCTTGAGCAAACTCAAAGAAAAGCCGCGATTCAGTGGCCACCCGTCGGGCGGACTCGGTGGCGCCGCCGACAGCAACACGACCGCCACATCCGGATGTGTCTGTTGCGCGGTCTCGAGCACATCCCATCCATCACCATCGGCCATGAACTGATCGGTGATGATCAAATCGAGCTGTGGCGAGCTGCGCATCAGCTCCGTGGCGGCGCGCCCGCTATCTGCCTCGATCACGCGAAAACCAAGCCGAATCAACAGCGCCGCGAGGAGCCGGCGATTCGTCTGCTCGTCATCGATCAACAAAACCGTACGACGCTCTCCCAAATAGCCTGTCGCCTCAATTGGCTCACGATCGGTTTCGAAGAGACGAATCGTGTCACGCAGCGCGCCGAACGGCACGACGATATCGAAGGCGAAGGTGCTGCCCTGACCGAGCTGACTCTGCACCGTAATGTCACCGCCCATCAGCTTCACGAGCTGTCGGGCCGTTGGCAGTCCCATGCCCGTACCCTTGCCGCCGACGTGGGCGTTACGGCCGGCACGCTCGAAGGGCAGAAAAATACGCTCATGATCTTGCGGCGCGATTCCCTCGCCGTTATCGCTCACGGCGAAGCTCACCCGAGCACGGGGACCCAGCAAATCGTCGACGCCATACTCCAGGGTGATCAAGCCTTCACGAGTATGGCGTGCCGCATTCACCAACAGATTGTCGAGCACCTGACGCAAACGACTCGCATCGATCATCAAGACCAGCTGGGTGACATCCATACTGCCTGCGCGACGCCGCAACACGAAGCGATTACGATTTCGGGAACTCAAGATCTGCCCAGTGGAGTCGACGGCACGGATGAATTCACCGAGTAAAACGGGTTCGGGCCGCAACGCCAGCGCGCCCGAGAGGCCGCGTGCGTAGCCCAGAATCTCATCGATCATTCCGAGCAAATGCCGAGCGCTCTCGATGATGCTCCTCAAACCGTCGCGGGCGACCGACTCCGACATCTTAGCGCCGCCGCGCAGCAGCAACTGGGCGTTACCCAGCACGGTGTCGAGCGGCGTTCGCAGCTCATGACTCATCTGCGCGAGAAACTGCACCTGACCCGCGCTGCGTGCTTCCGAGCGAGCGAGTTGCGACTGTAATTCGGCGGCACTCTCGAGAAGAACAAATAAAACGAGCGGCATACTCAGCATCAAGACGAAGGGGGTCAGACCCAGCGTGATGGAGTACGACGCATCGATAGATTGGGCAAAGAAAACTCGTGCTACGGCAAACAAGAAAAGCGCGGTCAGCAACCACAGTAGAACCCTGCGAAATCGGTCAACCTCTCGTGCCGCCATCCAGCACAGATAAACGCCATACAGGTACGACGGTACGAACAGGTAACCCCACCAACGCAAGCCGCTCGCGTAGTCGATGAAAATGGACCAGAGCAAAGCGAGCACGGACGACCCGATCAAGATGCCACCCACCAACAGCGAGCGACGATGACTTTTCAGTGCCGGGAAAAAAAAGATCAGAAAGCTCATCCAACCAACGAGCGCCAGCAGCCCACCGATTGACATCACATAATCCGGTACGGCGAGGTGACTTGGCCAAAAGCGCTGCTGCAAAATACCCGACCGATGCAGCTCGACGATCGTATCGCCCGAAAGCGCCACGGCGAAACACAAATACGCGACGCGATGGGTCCGAACAAAAAGCAGCAAGCCGAAAATGAGACTCAGCAATAACCCGCCTGCCGCTAAAAGGACGAGTAATTCGCGCCTCTCGACCTCCGCCGAGGCCAGTTCCGGTATCAACAACGAAGCGCGCAAATCGAGCCAGGCGCCGCTTTGCACCCGCAACAACAGATCGACCTGCCGCCCTGCGGGGACCTCGACCGTCAGATATCCGCGCGCCGCCGCTGGACCTCGGTCACGGTGATCGAGCGGGGTCGACATGCCGGCATCCTGACGCCGCCACTGCTCACCCTCGCGAAGGAACAAGGATCTCTCGGAGGTGCGCGAGTGACCGATCTTGATCCAGCGTTCGACCGGGGCAGTCGAGGTATTGATCAACGACAGTCGCATCCAGACTACCTCGTCCAGAGCTCCCCTGAGTGCATCCGCGGGTGACATGGATTGCCACCGACACCGCCCGGCCACTACCGAGGAGGGAGTCGCGACGGCATTGGCGCGGCACCAAACCATGGACTCATTGAGGCTCATACGGTGTGCGGCCGTCGCGATGTCGACTGCTTGGGGTATCGCCGCGGCCAACTCGCGTCCGCTGCCCATCAGCAGTAACAGCAGTGCGAAAACACGCCGGAAATCGTAGTTAAAATAAGTCATTCCAAAATGGATGCATTTTGATCTGCCAAAGTGCGGCGAAGAATGGTTTCTACCTCGCGCGGAATGATCCCGGCAAGTCATTGGGATTAATCTTCGGAGAATTACTAGGCAGGAATGACGGATGAAAAAACCGGTTAACTTGAAAACCAGACCCAACGAATACGCCGACGAGCCGTCCCTCAAAGGTCAGCGCACACCACTCGCCACCTCAGAACCCGAAGTCGAAGAGCGACTGATGACCTTGCACCACTGTGCGCTCCGAGTTCGGGGCGTGCTGCATTTGTTGCACGAGACGCTGCAGAGCAACGGCGGCATCGATCGAAAGAACGTCGATGCGATCTGCGCTTTGGTGGCAAGCAGTGAAAAGGATCTGCACGCTATCGATGCGGCGACCTCAGCGCTCGTCGATCATCATCTGGCGAATTTGCGTGGCTGACGTCGAGTCCGTACCGTCATATTCCGCGGGCGTCGATCGGCCACACGGCGGTAAGCGTATCGCCGCGCACGCAGTGAATCCGATCGTAGAGATTGATGGTCGGATCACAGTGCGGCAATCGGCACTCGACTCGATCACCGACGGTCAAATGAGTCTTGCCGTCAGCGAAAAAAATCTTGCCGTGCTCGTCGCCATGAAACCGGTACTCCACAGGAGTCGGCAGCAGTGTCTGGACGATCACGCGACCGCCATCGGTCGCAAAACGCTTGCTACCAGCGTCCGTCGTCACCACACCCTCGTGTGAGGCGCTGTGCACGGCCGTTTGCACGAACATCGCAGGCTCAAACGGCGGATTCAAACCGTCTTTGGTCCAGACGTCCTCGTACTGCACGTCCATGAACATGAACGATCCGGCCTGACTCTCGGTAAATACCGCCGCTATCGCGTCGAAATCGAAAGTCCCGGTACCACCACCCGAAACGATTTGGGGCGCCAGATTCATCGCACGCAATCGCTCGACCAGCCCGTGTAATCGCTTGGTCACCTGCGCGTTCTTCTCGCGACGCTCGATGAGATTCTCGATGTGTTGAATGAACCCGGCATAGCATTGCAAGCCGCGATAACGCAGCCCCGCCGATTCGGACACCTGCTGTACCAGTGCGACGGCGGCATCGTCCGAAGCGACGCCAGTACGCTTACTGCCGGGGTCCACGTCGACCAAGATGCCGATCGTCACACCAGCCGCTGCGGCGGCTTTGGATAACGCCGACACGTTGTCACAGTGGTCAACCGCCAACAGCAACTCGGACCGACCCGCCAGTCGAACGACCTCATCGATCTTCTGCGGCGTCGTCATCGGCGTCGCAATCAGCACCCCCTCAACACCGCCATCGATCATGACGGCGGCCTCGCCGAGCGTCGCGCAACAGACGCCTGTTGCCCCCAACTTCATCTGCCACTGAGCGAGTGACAGACACTTGTGGGTTTTGACGTTGACGCGCAGACCCAAACCGCGAGCTTGCAACGTACCTAACAGGAGTTTGAAGTTCCTCTCGGCGGCATCGAGGTCGAGAATCAACGCCGGGGTCACGATCTCGTATCGCGATCCCTCACGCCCCGCCAGGCTCTCTGGCCAGAAGTGCCGCTGCATATTGTTATCCCAGCAGATTCAGGAAGGTCGTGATCACGATGGCATTCGTGAAGTCGATGAAAAACGCGCCGACGATGGGGGCAATCAAAAAGGCCCTCGGTGCCGGCCCGAATTTCTCGACGATGGTGCGCATCACGGCCATCGCGTTGGCGGTGGTACCTAGCATGAATCCGGTGAATCCACCGCTCATGACGGCGGCATCGTAATCGCGACCCATGGCCCGAAACACCACCGCCCAGCAAAACAAGGCAATCACAACGACCTGCAGAGCCAAGTTGACGAGTAACGGCCAGGCTACCGCCGTCAACTCCCACAACTTGACGTTCATCAAGGCGACCGCCAAGAAGAGCGTGAGCGACACGGTTCCGATTCGATCGGTGATGCCATGGGGAATACCGATGCGACCGGAGAAGTCGTCCACATTTCGGATCATCGCACCGACGATCATGGCACCGACGTAGCCCGGCAATGTCAGACCGGCATCTTTCATTACGCCGCTGAGCCAAGAGCCGATACCCATGGCAACCAAGATGACCGTCAGCGCCTTCAAAGATTGACGCGCGCTACCCTCCTCGTCCTCGGGCGAAGTGGTCGCCGATTCAGGGGCCACGTTGGGTTGCTTACCGGGCTGCTCCACACCCACGGCCGACCCGGCACGCAGCGCATGTCGCTCCAACAATCGCGTCGCGATCGGGCCGCCGACCAAACCGCCAAGCACAATCCCCGACATCGCCGCAGCGATCGCCACCGTTTCAGCCGATGGCACACCGGCCGCGGCAAATTGTGGTGCGAATGCCAGCGCCGTCGCAGGTCCACCCGCCAAAGCCGCTGGGCCGATCAACACACCGAGTAGCGGCGACTGATCGAACAGCACAGCGGAGAAAATGCCGATCAGGCTTTGCACTACGGCGAGGAAAGCCGCCAAGACGAGAAATACCAATGCCTGCCCGCTCCCCGCGCGCAGCAAACTCAAGCTGGCACTGAAGCCGATCGCCGTGAAGAACGCGTTCATCAACGGCGTTTGTAGCGTCGTGTCGAAACTGACCGTCGCGACATTCTGCTGACGCAACACCAACACGAGAATGGCGACGATCAAGCCACCGACGACGGGCGCCGGAATGTTGTACCGGCGCAGAAATGGCACCCGATCCACCAACTGGAACCCGACAAACAAGGCAAGTGCACCTGCTGCCAGCGTTTGCACCATATCCAAAGTGATCGTCACGCCCCACCCCCGATTTTGTTAGCCACCCCATAGTCTACGATTTGGGGCGAAGATCCGTCCGGCATCGCCACGCACTCCTCCCTCGCGGTCAGAACGCAGCATCAAAGGCCCATCGAGATCGACGAAATCCGACGCGGCAGCCACCAGCCAGGCGGGGGCGATGGCGAGCGACGTACACACCATACAACCGGTCATGACCACCATGTTGCTACGACGAGCGGCTGCCAAGAGCGCGACCGCACCCGTCAAACCGCCGGTCTTGTCGAGCTTGATGTTGACCGCCTGATAGCGAGTCAAAAGATGCGGCAGATCATCGACGGTATGGCAGGCCTCATCCGCACACAGCGGCACCTCGGATCGAAAGCCTTCGAGTGCATC
>CAMCBU010000032.1 GCA_945873095.1 Klebsiella pneumoniae
ACAGCCATGCCGACGAAACGCGCGGCGGGGTTCATCATCCGCGCGCAGCGCAAGTGCAGTTCGAAGCACTCTTCAAGCGACGGCATCGGCCAGTGCGACAGACCGCGTAGATGTCGGCGGGTTGGTTCATGGCACATGACCAAGGTATCGGGCGCTGCGCCGTGGAGGAGCCCGAGACTGACTCCCGAGTACGAGGGGTGAAAGAGCGACCCCTGCCCTTCGATCAAATCCCAATGACTGGGCGAATTGGCAGGACACAACTGCTCGACGGCACCGGCGACGAAATCCGACACCACCGCGTCGACCGGGACGCCGCCGCCCGCGATCATAATGCCGGTCTGCCCGGTTGCCCGAAAATCGGCGGGCACGCCACGCTCGTGCAACTCGCGCTCCAGAGCCAAGGTCGTATACATCTTGCCAACTGAGCAGTCGGTACCCACCGCGAGCAGACGACGACCTGTGCGAGGCTGCGCATTGGCGATCGGATATTGCCCCGGCTCGCGCACCTCGATGATGCGAGCGCCGGATCGCGCAGCCGCCTCGCGAATGGGCTCGATCGTGGCGAGACGGGTATGCAAACCATTGCAAAGGTCGTAACCGAGCTCCAGTGCACGCACGAGCACCGAAACCCAGCTCGCTGCGATGGTACCGCCGCGATTCGCCACACCTATGAGCAGCGTGCGCGCACCGCGACGACGCCCCTCCTCGAGATCGATTTCATCCAACGGCAACGTCGGGACGCAACCCGGCAGCCGCAGCTGACCGACGCACTCCTCGGGTCGCCATTGCCAAACGCCTATAGCGGTCTTGGCCGCAAGATCATCGTGCGCATCACCGAGGAACAACAAGTATGGCTTGTGAATGATCATCGCAGCGCCTCCAACAACACGAGCGATACGTCGGCGATCCATTTTTGAGCGACGTTGTCGGGCGAATAGTCTATCTGTGGTAGGCCATCGACCGTAATCGCCATCGCCACGCGGCCGTGCGGGGTATAGACGATGCCGACATCACTGCGCAGCGCATCGAGTGAACCCGACTTGCTCACCACCCGAAACGGGTCGGCCTTGCGGCCGATGCCGTCCTTGTATTGCTGACGCTCGAGCATCTGCAATACCAGTTGCGAGGCATGGCGATCGACGAGCTTGCCCTGCTCGAGCATCTCGAGCAAACGAACCATCTCGCGCGGGGTCGACACGCCGATGCCGAAGCGCTGGTTCTCGGGGCGACTCCCCTCGCGCGTCCAACCCTGCGCGGGTTTGAGTTGGTTACCATCACCTCGAATCTTGCGCATCACGCGGGTGCGCTCGAGGCCGAGTGACGCCAGATACTCGTTGATCGGATCACCACCCACACGATCGAGGAGGAGGTTGGTCGCGGTGTTGTCACTGACGATGATCATCAGCGTCGTGGCATCGCGCAGCGAGATCGACTCGCCGTCGCTGAAATCGGCCAAGACACCCGATCCGGATACCTTGTCTTCGGCCCGAATGGTCAATCGATCCGACCACGCGTACCGACCATCGGCGACGAACTTGACGATCGCGCAGGCGATCGGCAATTTGATGGTACTGGCGGTGCGCACTGGCTCGTCCGCGTTGATGGCCACGTCGCGTCCCGAGTCGAGGTTGCGCGCGTAAAGCGAGACGCGCCCATCGATTTGCTTCGACATCTCGCGTAAACGCGCCTCGAGATCGGCGGCGGCGGCCGGCAATGCGTGCAAGCCGATGATCAACAGCAACGCTGCAACGAACGGACGGCTTCTCATGTCGCGCTCCTCGGCTCCGAGTCAGAATGCTTGCCGACCGGCAGTAAGGCAACACCAAGACATAGCCCCAAACCCAGCGGAAACAGCCATGGGAAGGCGACCAGCTTGCCGCTGTCGACCAAACCAAACAGCGATGCGTTGTCGATCACGAGCACCCCGATGATCGAGGCCACGACGCCAAGCGCAGGCTGTCGGATGTATCGCTTCGGAATGAACAACGCCATCAGGAACAAGCCCAACATCGAGCCATAGGTGTAGGCCGTCATGGCGAACGCCAGTGGGATGAGTCGTTCGTCGGTTCCGCCGAGCAGGATGGCAAAGCCACCGAGCGCAAGCCCCCAGAACGCAACGAGCAAACGCGACAGCCACACGGCATCGGCATCAGCGAGGGTTCCGCGACGATGCCCAGCATGGAACATGGTGAGACTCGTCTCAGCTAAAGCCGACAAGACGGGGCTCGACATCGCTGCGGCAAAGAGTGCCGCGACCATGAAGCCCCGCAACCCGCTCGGCAACTCGGAGAGTATGAACGCCGGAAAAATCCGATCGGTGTTTTCCGCCACCACGCCGGCGAAAGCCGGGTCGATGGCTTCGCGCCCGTAAAAACCCCATAGCGATACACCCACCAACAAAAACAGCACGACGACGCCCTCGCCGATGTTACTGGCGTAGAGCGCGCGGCGCGCCTCGGTCACGGACCGACAACACAACATGCGTTGCGTGTTCAGCTGATCGGTACCATAGGCGGCAAGATTCTGAAACGGCATCGCAAAGACACCGGCCCAGAAGGTGAAGCTCACGAGCGGATCGGTCGAAAAGTCGAAGATGCGAGTTTTTCCGGCGTCGTCCGCTGCACCGAGCAGCGCGCTGAACCCACCCGGATATTCCGTCGCGACATACCCGACGGCGATCAAACCACCCGCAATCAACATCAGGAACTGAACAACATCAGTCCATACGACCGCTCTCACCCCACCGAGCCACGTGCTGATCACGGCGACACCGATACTCAAGCTCACACACCAAGCGAAATCGAGACCGGTCAATAACTCCAGAACCAGCGAGACCGCAAAGATACGCACGCCTTGACCCAGGATCGCCCCCACGAAGAACAACAGCGCCGACAACTGACCGAAGCGCGAGCCCAGCCGATCGCGGATGTAATCGTAAGGGCTGGCATACGAGCCCGCGTACAGCTTGGGCATGATCCAGTGGCCGAATATCCACTTCGAGATGAACCCCGCGACACAGAATTGCAGATAGCGGAAATCGCCGCCGTCAGCAAACACGAGTGCGGGCACACCGATGAAGGTCACACCGCTGACCGTCGTCGAAATGATCGACGCGGACACCGCGTACCACGGCAAGCTGCGCGAGCCGAGGAAATACTCGTGTACGTTGGATTGACGACCACTCAGACGATGACCGATGAAGGTGACCAGCGCGAAGTACGCCGCCACCACCAACCAGTCGAGCGTGCCGAAATACATCATGCGCGCGGCAAGCGGCGGCCCGCGCCTTCACCCGGATAAATGCGTCCGTTGGCGCCCGGGTAGGCATAGCCATTGATGAGCACCCGACGCGAATTCTTTGACTCGTTGGACGTGCTGCCATGCACGGCATAAGGACCGAAAAAAAGCACCGAACCACACTCACCGGTGATCGTGACCGCCGCCGACTCATCGAACTGCGTGGCCTCGGGTGCAGCCTCCATCGGCGTACCGTAGTCGTAGTGTGTGGAAAATATACGCCCCTCGGCATCACCGCGAACCGACTCGCGCGGAATGAACTTGAGCGGCCCGTTCTGCTCGGTCATGTCGTCGATCAGCATGATCGTCTGAACATAAGAGCCTCGACCGTTCAAATCCTGCCAAGTGCCAGGCCCCTTATCGCGGTGCTGGATGTCCTGGTGCCAATCGAACGAAACGCCATCGCCTGGCATCTTGAAGTGGGCCTGACACAGCAACTGCTCGCAGTGGTCGCTACCCAACAATCGCAGCGCCGGCTCAACCAGTCGACCATCGGCTGACAAATCGAGCAAAGCGGACTCCGCTCCACCGGCCCAGACCACGCGCTTGACCACAACCTCGCCCTGCGGCGGCGCATCCAAGACGAAATACGCACCCGCATGATTTTGCGTTGTGCGTAATTGCTGTGCGGCGGCATACAAGCGCTCGAACGCCTCGCGGGCGCACGCCATCTCGTGCGCAGAAAACAAGCCTGGAATGACCACCCAGCCTCGCTCGAAAAACTCGGCAACCTGTGCCGTCGACCACTTCATCTCGGTGAACCCTCAGCGCCGTAGAGCAAAAATTCTCGCCGCGACTGTCGCCAGTCGCTCTCAGCCATACGCCAAGTGTCGACGATGGCATCAACCGATAAACCCGATCGAAGTTGCGCGACCATTTGCCGCCCAAACAAACCCGCGATC
Organism: Klebsiella pneumoniae; assembly: GCA_945873095.1. GTDB lineage: Bacteria > Pseudomonadota > Gammaproteobacteria > Steroidobacterales > Steroidobacteraceae > UBA964. Next base: position 4,200 of record CAMCBU010000032.1, read on the forward strand.
CGATCCACCTCGAAGTCACGCGGATACAAGCGCTGCAGCGCATGGGCTAGCTCGACACCCAGTCGCACCGGCTTCAAGGCAGCCCGATCGGTGACGACGAAAAACACCCCGTGACACACTTCGCCGGCGAATCGGCTACTCGAGGGCGTGAAGCTGACCGGATAGACACGCAAGCCCGCCAGCGGTCTCGAATTGAGCTCTCGCGCGAGTTGCGTCGCATCGATCCACGGTGCGCCCATGAGCTGAAACGGGGTATCGGTTCCGCGACCCACCGAGACGTTCGCCCCTTCGATCGTGGCAACTCCCGGATAGAGACTCGCGGCGACGAGATTCCGAAGATTCGGCGACGGATTGACCCAAGTGAGAGCGGACTCGTCGAACCAGCTGCGACGATCCCATCCCTGCACGGGGATGACCGTCAGCACTGCGCTCGCTCTTTGGTTGAAATAACGAGCCAACTCACCGATCGTCAAACCATGTCGAATCGGCATCGGTTGATACGCCGTGAACGACAACTCGGTCGGATCGAGACTCGGTCCCTCGACACTCACACCATCGATCGGGTTGATTCGATCGAGCACGATCACCGGTAGCTTGTGGGCTGCAGCCGCCTCGAGCATGTACGCCATGCTCGTGGCGTAGGTGTAAAAACGCGCGCCCACGTCCTGCAAGTCGATGACGATGACATCGAGATTCGCCAGCATCGCCGCGGTCGGTCGGCGAGTTTCGCCATAGAGTGAGTGGATGACGAGCCCCGTTTTCGCATCGCGCGATGAGGGAACCTTGTCATCGAGCTCGCCCCGAATGCCATGTTCCGGGCTAAACAGCGCCGCCAAGGTCACGCCATCGGCTCGCGCCAATAAATCGATACTCGTCAATCCATCGTGCGACCGGCCGGTCTGATTGGTGAGTAAGCCGACGCGTTTACCGTGCAGCGGCGCGAACCCGCTCGCCCTAAGGACGTCGATCCCTTGTCGTACCTCACTCGCGCTGACGGCGCGCACGACCGGCACGGCAGCCAACTCTGACGAGGCGTAGCGCTGTGCGCGCCATCGATCCGCGGGTACGACGGTCGAGAACTCCGCTGCCACGATCGTGGCGACTTTGGATCGCACGGGTGTGGCATCACCTTGGCCATCGGGATGCACGCGGTTGGTGAGCAGCACGACATAGGTTCGACTGAGTGGATCGATCCAGATCGACGTGCCGGTGAAACCGGTGTGGCCGAAGGATCCGATCGGATACAAGTCACCGCGATTGGCGGAGTAACCGCTGTCGATGTCCCAACCGAGCCCGCGCTGCACCGGCAGCGTTGGCGGCGTGGCGTTCGATGTCATCCGACTCACACCAGCGGGCGACAACACACGCTGACCATCGAGCTCGCCGCCGCGCAGTAACATCCGCGCATATCTCGAGACGTCCTCGGCAGAGGCAAATAAACCTGCGTGTCCGGCAACTCCGCCCATGCGACGAGCAGTCGGATCGTGCACGACGCCGCGCAGCAATATTTGATCCTCTCCGTCGCATGGCCATCCATAAGCGGTGCAGAACTGGGTTGGCGCGATGAGAGGCCGTCGTGCCGGCATCGGCGTGAACCCCGCCGATCGCATCCGCATCGGATCGAGGATGCGCTGCTGCACGAACGTCTGTAGCGGTTGGCCGGCAACTCTCGCGACGATGTCACCGAGGAGGATGTAGCCGATATCGCTGTAGACGAATCGCTCGCCCGGTGCCGACTGCGGCAGTTCGTCGACGGCTCGTCTGACGGCTTCATCAGCGCCCAACCAATCACCGCGTAAATCGAGACTCGGACGCAGACCAGAGGTGTGCGTCAGCAAATGACGCAAGGTGATTTGATCTTTGCCGTGCCGCGCGAACTCGGGCAGGTGTTGGGCGACTTTGTCGGAGAGCCGCAGCTTGCCCGCCTCGACCAAGATCATCACCGACGTCGCGGTCGCGATGCCTTTGGTCAGCGAGGCCAAGTCGAAGACGGTCTCGAGCGTCATCGGCTCGGGTGTCGGCTTGACGGCGCGAAGCCCATACGCCTTCCGATACACCGTTTGATCGCCACGCCCGATCCACACCACCGCACCCGGGATCTGCTGCCTCGTGATGGCATCCTCGATGGCCGCATCCACCTTGTCGGTCCAGACGGATCCCGCTGCGGATGCGACTGAGCCAAGCATGATGAGCACGACCGATGCCAGCACACGTATCGGGCCGACCTGGATCATCTATCACCCCGCTTTGAGACCCACTGGACGAAAAAACCCGCCGCAGCGGGTTTTTTCGTCGCTCGCGCACCGCTCAGAAATCGACGCGCAACGAGATCTGGACACGCCGCGGCAAGAAGAAGCTGCGCGCTTGGCCAAACTGCGGGCTGTAGTCAACCGGATCGATGTTATATCCCGTCTGCCGATCGAACACGTTGAAGAGATCGGCGCGGAACTTGAGCGTCGGTAACGACGCAAGCTTGAATTCCTGCGTGTAGTTCAGATCGAGTTGCCAGTGACTCGCGCTGCGTCGGCTACCCGCGGGCTCGGCGTACGACGAGGTCGTGTCGTAGGAGTTGTTGACGCGCAGGCCATAGTACGTGCCCGACCACTTCTCCCACGGCTGACCCGACTGAAACACGAAGTACGCACCAAGATTGGCTTTCCAGTCGGTCGTGTAGTGACCGAATACTTTGAGCAAGTGCGGTCGATCGCCCGACAGCGTGCCGTACTTGTTGTCCCAGGTGAACTTACCCGGATCGTCGGCGTAGAACGAGGAGCCGATGAAGGTGTTGGCGTCGTTGACCGTCGTGGTGTTGTCCTGGTCGAAGTTACCGCGATAGCGGCTGCGGACGTAGGATGCATTCAGATACGTGCGTTCACCCACCCACTCGGCCTCAAGGCTCGCCTCGTAATACTTCGTATAGGCACCATCCATCTCAGCGATGACATAACTCGAGCCACCGATCTCGGCGCGAACCGCAGCCAGATTTGGCACGTACAGACCCAAGGCACGAATGTCAGCGGGTGCGCCACCATTGGGCGCATACACGCGCGCACGCGCATCGTTCGGCACGTCTTCCCAGAAGTGCGAGCCCTCTCGGTAGCGCAGGTGACCGCGCAACGACCAACCGGACTCGAGAGCCTTCGTCGTCCCGATCGTGAACTCGTCGATGCGACGTGGCTTCAAGCCTTCGGCGAAAAACTTACCGCTGGAGGAGCCGCGATACGCCGCTTCGAGGAAGTTGCCGGCGCTGTCGAAACGAACGTCAACCAAACGACCGAACAAGCTCCGATCCCAAGAGGCTGCGCGCGCCAGCGACGAGGCTTCGGGGTTGTACGAAGCAAAATTCGCGAAGATCGTATCGTTGCCCTCGTAGCGCCAAGTCACACCCAAGCGCGGCTGGATCAAGTCCTTCCAGTCGACGGTGTACATCTTGTAGCGGTTGCCGGGTGCAAGCTCGTAACCCGAAATCGTACCGGCCTTCGGACGCAGACCCTGCCCGTAGAGCTCGTCCTGACTGAGGAGCACGCCGAGGTTGTACTCGAAATCCCCAGCCGTGATGGTGTCGTTGATCTCGAGGTTATACGACTCAACCTGTGAGTCGATCGCCGGCGTCAGCGCGTTACCGGCCGAGTCGGTGGCGCCTGCCTGCAGCAACGTGGCTTGATAGGCATAAGGCACGTTGCGCGTGCCGAGCGTGGTCGTGTTGCTCAGATTGCCGTTGAAGGAGATCGTGCCCCAACCGTTGGCCGTGCGCAGCAACTCCTCGGTGATTTTGGAGTACTTGGCGCCGACATGCAGCTTGTGCTGAGTCTCACCCACCTCGAACTTGTGATCGAAGGCCACCTCGGCCGTATCACGATAGAAGTTTTGGTCGTTGATTTCGGGGAACACACCGACTCGCCCACCACCGGCTTTGACGCCCGAGGAGTTGGTGTAGCCGTATTGGTTGATCAAGGTCTGCGCGGTGGCATTGCGCGCAATCTGCGCGGCCGTGGTCGCCGTGATCAGCGTCGGGACGGTGAATCGACCTTGGTTGGTCAGATCGGCAATATTCAGCCGATCGCCGATCTTGCCCGTGAAGCCGAGCAAGACGTCCGGGACCGAGGCGGTCTCGAGCTCGAACTTACCCGCCTTGAAACTCAGGGTCGAGTTCTCACCCATGATCCACGAGCCATCAAGTGTGAGGATGTCTTGATATGAAGCCTCACCCACACTCTGCGAATCGGGATCGAAGGCGCCGATACCGAAGCCGCGACCCTCTCGATCCGACGTGCGCAAACTCAAGTTGAACAGCAAATCGTCGGTCGGTGCCCAGGTGAGCTTGCCAAAGTATTCATCGCGCACGCTCTCGTAATCTTTGACCTCGCCGTAAGCGGTCACCGGATTGTCTTTATTGACCTCCGGTCGATAGTAGGACGCATAGAAGAACAGCGAGTCTTCGATGATCGGCCCGCCGAACGCGGCGCTCATCCAGGTCTGCTCGAGCTGGTAGCTCGTCGTGCCGCGAATTTTGGCAACCATGCTCTTCGGCTGGGTTTTGTACTCGACCGAGCCTTTGAACTCGTTCGTGCCCGACTTGGAGGTGGTGTTGATGGAGAAGCCGCCCGCGCGATTGAAGCCGATGGCTTTGGCACCACCGCGCTCCATGGAGACGTTGGCGACATCGTGCGTTGAAGGATCAGAAGCCAAATTGCCGAATAACGGCAAGGAGACATCAACACCATCGAAACCGTATTTGTTGTCGACACCCGAGCCGCCGGCAGAGGGGCCGAGCGTCTTGTTTTCGGAGTACTGCACGCCGGGAATCAGCTTGAGGAGATCGCGATACTCCTGACCCACCGGGAGGCGCTCGATATTGTCCGAACCCAACGAGTTCGAGATCGACGCATTGCCTTCGCGCGACAAACCGCTCGCGACGATACGCACCGTTTCGAGAGCTGCATCGCCGCGGGTCGCACCAACCGACACATCCGCCGTCGTGGTTTGGTCGAGCAGGACATCGACATCGACTTTTTGTAGCACGCCGCTCGCATTGGCGAACGTCAGCGTGTACCGACCCGGCAGCAACAAGGGCAAGCTGAAGCTGCCATCTTCACGCACCGTGGCCGAACGCGGCTTGGGCATCACGGCGGAGGTGGCCGTGACGGTGATGCCCGAGAGGCTCGTACCAGCGACTTCGGCACTGACCTTGCCCCGGATCCCACCGACCTGTTGGGCGATGAGCGGCGCACTCAAAACGGAACCCGCGATGATCGCGGAGACGACTAGCCGGATACCCTTCATATTCCCTCCCTCGGGGTCTTGTTGTATCGGGGGCAAACGATGTCCCGATTCAAATACTTTCCGACGCGGCGCGCAACCCTTAGGTGGTGCGCGTGCGCCACGAGCACTCGCGAATGGGCGTTACGCGACGGCGCTCTCCAACATCCTGATCGTGCCTCGGACAGCATCGAGTTCGACCTCCGCACCGACGGGCAAGGTGAACTGCCGGCTGATGTGCCCGAACATCGCCCCCGAATAGGCTGGGATACCGAGCGGTTCGATGTGATCACGCAAGACGTCGGGAATCGTCAGCGAGCCATAGCCCTCGCCGGGTCCGCAATCGGTGCAGTTGCCCCAAACGAATCCGGCCAGTTTGTCGAGCACGCCGGCGAGCTTCAGTTGCACCAGCATTCGATCGATGCGGTACGGCGCCTCGTCGATATCCTCGAGAAAGAGAATGGCCCGGGTGAAATCGGGAACGTACGAGGAGCCGAGCAACGCCGTGAGGACCGTGAGATTACCGCCAAGCAGACGACCACGCGCGACACCGGCGCGCAAGGTCCGCGTGCGATTTTTGACCGGAGCGAGCAAATCGCCCGCCTCACGCGGATTGTCGAAAGTCGCCGCTTCGCCTTGCCACAACACTCGTTGCAGCCATTCGACGTTGGTCGGGTTCCACTCGCTCGCCCCGTTTGGGCCATGGAAGGTCACAAGGCCGGTCTTGGCGTGCAACGCGAGTAGCAAGGCGGTGATATCGCTGTAGCCGATGAGTGCCTTCGGGTGCTTCGCGATCGCCTCGAAGTCGAGCAGCGGCAACAAGCGCGCCGAACCCCAACCGCCGCGGATGCAATGAATCGCCTTTACCTCGGGATCACGAAACAGCGCGTTGAGATCGGCCGCACGATCCTCATCGCGACCCGCCAGATAGCCGTAACGATCGAACACATGCTTGCCGAGCTTACCTTTCAAACCGAGCGCCGCCAGCGATTCGAGCAACACGTCGACATCGGTCGGATCCCAGTTGGCGCTGGCCGGGATCATCAGGCCGATCGTGTCACCGGCCTGGATACGCGGTGGTTTGACGCTGCGCCGGCGGCGTTCGGCGCCTGCAGGCCATGCGCTGCCGAGACTCGGCTGCGCCAAGAGCGCACCGAAGGTGGCCGCCGTCGCGGCCGCAAGCCACTCCCGCCGATTGGTCATGATGACTCCCCCTCTGGATCGATACGCCGAGTATACGTGCCACCGGCGCGCGCTTGCGCAGGGCGCCGCGAAGGGACGACACTTTACGCATGAAGACCACTCGCTCCACCTTGCTCGTCACGAGCGTCGCACTGCTTGCCGTTGCCCACGCTGTCGCACCCGCGCTGGCGGCCGAACAAGACCCCTCGCTGAAACGCGCGATCGCGGTGCTCGAGTCAACCATCCTCGTCGATGGTCATAACGATCTGCCCATGGCGATCCGGCAGTACAGCAAAGCGCCGGGCGACGTGGCGGCGTACGACTTGCGACAACCCACCGAGGGCGACACCGACATTGCGCGGCTACGCGAGGGCAGACTCGGTGCTCAATTCTGGTCGGTCTACATCCCCGGTGAAGGTCGCGGCCCCTTCGCACGCGCCCAGCTCGAGCAGATCGAGCTCGCCCGCCGCATCATCGAGCGCTATCCGGACACGTTCCAATTTGCCACCAGCGTCGCGGATGTTCGCGCAGCCAAACGCGCGGGGCGGATCGCCTCGATGTTGGGCATGGAGGGTGGCTACGGAATCGAGAATTCTTTGGGCGCGCTGCGCGCTTACTACGCGCTGGGCGTCCGATACATGGCGCTCACGCACAACGCACACACGGACTGGGCCGATGCAGCCGCGCAGCTGCCACCGCGTCACAACGGTCTCACGCCGTTTGGTGAGGCCGTCGTTCGTGAAATGAATCAACTCGGCATGCTGATCGACCTGTCGCACGCCTCGCCGGCCACGATGGCAGCCACACTGCGTATCAGCGCAGCCCCGGTGATTTTCTCGCATTCCTCCGCGCGGGGCGTGTGCGACGTGCCGCGCAACGTACCCGATGACATCCTGCGCGAGTTGCCGCGCAATGGCGGCGTCGTGATGATCACCTTCGTCGCCGGTTTCGTGAACTGCGAAGTGGGGCGAATCGTACAACCGGCCATGGCTGAGCTCGCCTTGCGCGCTCGCGCCGCGGCGAGTCCCGAGGAACGTGAGCGGATCATGCGCGAAGGCATGGCCGCCATCAAAACTCCCGTCACGACCATCGGCATGGTGGCCGATCACATCGAGCATGTGCGCCGTGTGGCCGGTGTCGACCATGTCGGTATCGGCGGCGACTTTGACGGCAACCCGAATTGGCCGGAGGGGCTCGACGATGTGGCGAGCTATCCGCGCCTGTTCGCAGAGCTCATCCGCCGCGGTTGGACAGACGCCGAACTGCGCAAGCTGGCAGGCGAGAACGTGCTGCGCGCTTGGGAGCAAACCGAGCGGGTAGCGATACGACTACGGGCCGCTCGCGGCTTGCAGCAGCGTGATGAGGTCTGAGGACTCCGGCGCCAGCCATAAGCCCTTGTGCGCCGCGTAGAGGCGCTGCGTGTCGAATTCGCTCACGGCGCCGTCGCGCCGCGATCGCGGAATGCCTTGCTCGATCTCATCGTAGTAGCGCAAATCGCGCAACCGATACCAAGTTGCGAACAGCGCGCCACCGTCCGGATCTGCCCAGGGCTTCGGTACGAGCCGCGCGCGGGTTGCGCCGACACCCGTTGCCGACCAGACCGGCTCCGCTTGCAACAAGCCTAGGCGAGCACGGCTATCGAGCGCGGCGAGCTGCCGAGCGAAGACCGCCCCGAATCCGGAGCCGGTGACATCGTAGGCGTCGATGCCCTGCTCGCTGAGCAACCGAACGAGCGGTGCCACCCAGTTGCCGATCGACTCTTGCCCCTCGGCGAGCGGATCGGAATAGCCGCAGCCGGGTGGATCAATCACCCAGCGGGGTCTTGCGGATGTCCCCGCTGTATCGATTGCGCCGGTCGGCAGATCAGGTATGACGACCAGCGGGCGCCCCACCCCTTCCGCTTGCCGAAAATGCACTGCGCCTTGCCCTAGGTACGCCAGACGACGCTCGCCACCACGGGTCGACACCACCGCGACATCCGACTCGTGACTCGCGAAGTGCGCGTCGATGGATCCAGCCCACTCTTCGATCGAAGGACCCAGCGGCTGCACCCGGACGTGCGTCGTTGGTTGGATACGTTGCAAGTGACCCGCGATGAGATCGTGCGGTCGTGCGGTCAACAAGGTCGGCACACGCAACGCTTGGGCGGCCGCTGGTGCATCGATCGCGCCCGCACAGCGATAGCCGCGCCAGTACCCGGCGCCACTGGCGAGAAAGCCGCGCACGGTACCGTAGAGCGCGCCTACGGACGGCAACTCGGTCCGCAATCGATGCGCGGCATCGCGATGATGGTAGGGGAACCACATGTACAGATCGCGAACGCGCGACCAAAGTTCGGCCAAGTGCGAGCCGTCCCACGCCGGCTCGAAAGGACAGAGGTAACGATCGTTGAAGTCACGCTGCTCTTCGGCATCGAAGGCAGCGAAGCCATCGAGCACCAGCGCGGCCACACGCTGCGGATGTAGCAGAGCGAACGACACGGCAAGTGCCGCGCCGGTATGGGTTCCGTACAGCAACACGGTACGAAGCTGCAACGCATCGAGCACCCCGCCGATCACCGCGACGAAATCGGTCGCTTCGGGTCTGGTCGGTTCGAGCGCATCGGATTCGCCATACCCGGGCGTATCCAAGGTGATCACGGTATATCGATTTGCCAGCGCGTCGATCAGCGGCAACAACGAATGGGAGGACCGCGGCGACTCATGCAAAGCCAACACCGCCGGACCGCTGCCCGCCACGCGAGCCATCACTTGGCGGCCGTGAACGGAGATCAGGATTCGACGGTGGGCGATTTGGGTTGGGTATCGATTGTTCAGCATGGCGAGAAAGAAACGGCGGCGGTATTGCTACCGCCGCCGCATGATCGGACAAGTGACCGACGAATTGAACTCAGAGCTTCGCCGACACCGTCAGACGGTACAAGCGCGGAGCCCCGGGGTACACGGCCGCAAAGGTCGCCGTATAGGTGCCGGCTTCGAAGTACTCCTTGTCGAGACAGTTCGTGCACGAAGCGGCCACTTCGTAGCGATCGTCACTCCAGCGATAACCAACCGACGCGTTGACGAGCTCGAAGGCCTTCACCAAGCTCACGCCCTTCGGCAGCGCCGGCGCGGTGAACGACAGATTGGCGGGCGAGACGAGGTAGTCGTCCGTCACGAACACATCGCCGTTGATGAGCAACGTGCCGCCCGAGAGCGGGTAGTTGAACGATGCACCCACCTTGCCCTGGAACTTCGGGGCACGTTGCAGATCGCTCGCCAGGTTCACCGGCTTGGTGCCGACGTACTTCGTGTCGAGAATACCGACGTTGGCGAACAGGTCGAGGTTCGCGTTGGCACGAACGGTCAACTCGCTCTCTAGACCCTGAATCTGCGCGTCAGCCGTCTGCACGGCCCAGATGTTGTTCACGACGAGCGTGTTGAACAGATCCGTGTAATCCATACGGAAGACCGAGCTGTTCCAACGGGCGCGACCATCCGCGAGAGTGGCTTTGACACCGATCTCCCACGACTCGACGTTTTCCGGGTTGAAGTTGACGTACTGATCCGAGCGCACCGCACGACCTGACCAACCACCCGAGCGGAAGCCCTCGGTGTAGGAGGCGTACGCAAAGAGGTCTTCATTGATCGCCCAGTTCACACCGATCTTGGGAGTCACTTCACTGAAGCGGCGGTTCGGGCTGATGTTCGCACCGGCCGCACCACGCGCGACCAGGGCCGCGGTGTCGAAGTTGAACAACGGACCTGCGAGCGAGCTCGTCTGACGAATCTCGAGGTCACGCTCGTCTTTGGTGTATCGCGCAGCAGCTAGCAGCGTGACCGAGCCGATCGTGTACTCGAGCTGACCGAACGCCGCCGTGCTCGAGGAGTCGACACTGAACACCTTGGCGAAAGTGTTCGGCGCGATGATGTCGGTCATCACGACGTCGGTCGATTCGGAAAAGTAGTAGAGACCCGCGGTCACGCGCAGTGCGTCCGTGACATTGCCCGAGGTCTGCACTTCCTGCGAGATCTGATCGTTCTCTTGACGCTGCAACAAGTTGTAGCGGGTCGGCGCTTGGTCGGAGAGATCCAAACGCAGGTCTTGCGAGGTATCGCGATAACCCGTGACCGATTGCACCGAGAAACCGTTGTCGAGCTGCCAGCTCAAGTTCAGATGACCACCATTGGTCTTGGCCAAACCTTTGTTGTCGTAGCTCGAGACGACATCGAACAAGCTGTTCGTGCGTGGACGAATGATGCCCGCGATATCCGAGGCGTAACCGCCGTTGGTCTCGTCGCGGCTGAAGTCGTACGCGAAGTTGGCTTCGAAGCCGCCTTCCGGCGCGTAACGAAGCGCCACTCGCGCACCCTGGTACTCCATGTCGTTGACGTCGGTACCGAGCGTGGTGTTGCGGATGATGCCGTCGCCTTGTTGCACGAGCACGTTCACGCGACCGAACAGATCACCACCGAGCGCACCGTTGCCCGACAAGCGGAACTCGGAACGACCGTAGTTACCGATGCCGGCACGCAGGTTCAACTCGCTATCACCCGAGGGCTTCTTGGTGACGATCTTGATGGCACCGCCGTTGGTGTTGCGACCGTAGAGCGTGCCTTGGGGACCGCGCAGCACCTCGATCCGCTCGATGTCGGCGAGATTGAAATTGTTGACCGCTTGACGAGCGACGTAAATGTCATCGACGTACAGACCGACCGAGGTGTCGGCCGTGGCGAGATTTTCCGTGGTGCCGACGGCACGCATGAAGAACGTCGTCGCCGTCGTTTGTCCGACGTTGCTGTTACCCGTCAGGTTGGGAACGTTGAATACCACCTGCTTGGTGTCGAGCATCTGGCGACGTTCGATGATCGTCGGATCGATCGCCGTGATTGCAATCGGCGAGGTTTGCAGGCTCTCCTCGCGCCGCTGAGCCGTAACTGTGATTTCTTCGAGCGCAACGGCCTCGTCATTGGCCTGCTGCGCAGAAGCGGCCGATGAAGCTGCCGCAACGAGGCTCGACGCCAGCGCGAAGTGAACAAAGGATGAAACTTTCGTGAAGGTCATGCATGTCTCCATAAGGAGGATGAATTGGATGCATTGACAGATTCTCCGCGAGCACGTCCAATGTCAAGGAATCCTGTTGCAATACCCTTTCAATACGAGTAATCGTATTTCATGACTTCCGATTCCGCACCTCCGCAACTCTTGCGCGTCACGCGCCTGCTCGAATTATTCGCGCGCCGACACTCGCCGCTATCCAGCCAAGAAATTGCCGAGGCCTTGGGTACCTCACGTTCGACGACCGCGAGTTTGTTGAAGTCGCTGACGGAACTCGGCTGGCTCACGGTCGACCGACGCTCCGCCACCTACTTCCCGTCGGCGCGCTTCGCGAACTGGAGTCGCTGGCTACTCGACATTCGCTGGTTGGATCCGAGACTGGCAGCGCTCGCCGATCGATTGCAGCGCGACTGCGGCGAGACCGTGTCGATATCCGCCATCGGCGATCTCGCCGTCGAGGTGGTCTACGTATCCGCCCAGAGCGGCGGCATCCGGCTCGTCATCGAAGTGGGACAAACTTTGCCCTTGCTGCACTCCGCCATTGGTTGGGCGCACTGTACGACGCTGCCCGATGCGACGATCGCCTCACTCGCTTCACGCAGCCAGCTGCGCCTGCAAGAACGAGTGGATCTGCGTGAGGTGCGTCGCGAAGTGCGTCTCGCGCGCGAGCGTGGCTACGCCTTTGCCGACAGCGCCGTCATCCCGGACGTGGCCGCCTATGCGGCAGCGTTGCCGGCCCCCTTATCATTACGCCCCCTCGTGCTCAGTGTCGGTGGCCCTAGCGAACGATTGGCCAAACTCGGCGACTCCTTACCGCAGAAACTGTTGGCCGCCGTCGAATCGACTCGAGACTGGTAGAACCATCACAGGACTTTGCATGAACGATCTTCAACTCACGGTGCCCGCCACTTACCAGCCTCTGACGATTGCGACCGGCATCCGTTGCTCCGCGCGCCGCACTCCCGACAAGCCGATGTTCATCGAGGGCGAGAAACGCCGCACGTTCGCGGAGTTCTGCGAGCGCATCGACCGACTGCAAGCGCATGCGCTCGGCGAACTCGGTCTGGTATTCGGACAACATGCGGCCGTGGTCGGTCCCAACTGCATCGAGTTCTTGGAAGTCGTGGTCGGACTCTCGGAGGTCGGGATCGCCAGTGCAACGCTGAGTCATCGACTCAACTCGGTCGAGCTCGCCGATATCTGTGACGATGCCCGAGCAGAAGTCTTGTTCGCTCACGAAACTTGTCGAGCCACGATCCGCGCAGCGCACTTTGCGACGGTCAAACAGGTCATCTATTTCGGTGACGACTACGAACAGCGGCTTGCGAGTGCCCCTGCGCTCGCTGCATCGCCGCGGCTCGCGGGCGAATGGGACACGTTCTGCATACCCTACACCTCCGGTACGACGGGTCGCCCGAAAGGCGTGATGCTCTCGCATCGTGCCCGCGCACTCGTATTCCCGGTGTTCGCGATCGAATACGGCTGTATGGGGCCGGATGATCGATTTCTGGCGATCGCACCGTTAGCACATGGCGCCGGTATGGCGTTCGCACTGTGTCCGGTATTCTTTGGCGGCACCTGCGAGATTATGCCCAAGTTCGATCCCGAAGCCGTGGTGAGCAAACTCGGCTCGGGTGAGTTCACCGGCGTTTTCCTGGTTCCGACCCAGTTTCATGCCATCTTTGCCTTGCCCAAAGAATTCTTGGAGGCCCACCGAAAAACCGGCCTCAAGGCGATGATCTCGAATGCGTCCGCTCTGCCGCAGGCCATGAAGGAAAAAATCATTGGTCTGTGGGGGGAAGGCTTGTTACACGAAACCTACGGATCCACCGAAATCGGTCTCGCAACCAATCTGCGGCCTCCCGACCAACTGCGCAAGCAGCAGTGTGTCGGTTTGCCCTTTCCGTGCACCCAGGTGAAGTTGTTGGATGAGGATGGCCAGCCGACGCCGCGAGGTGAAATCGGTGAGCTCTTCACGCTTTGCCCGTTCATGTTCAGCGGTTACTGGCAGGACGGCAGACGAGTCATCCCGCCCTTGGCGAACGGTTGGTTCAGCGCAGGCGATCTCGCTCGTCAAGATGACGAGGGCTATTTTCATATCGTCGATCGCAAGAAGGACATGGTCGTGACGGGCGGTATCAACGTCTATCCACGCCAGATCGAAGAATTGCTGTATCGGCACGCAGCCGTGCAGGAGGCCGCCGTCATCGGCGTCCCGGACGAGCAGTGGGGAGAACGCTTGAAGGGCTTCGTCGTTTGCCGTGAAGGCATGAGTACCACGGCCGAGGAACTCATCGAGTTCCTCAAGCCGCAGTTGTCGTCCTACAAAATCCCGCGTGAGTTCGACTTCTTGGCGGAGCTGCCGCGCAATCCGTCCGGCAAAATTCTCAAGCGCGCCCTGCGCCCCTGATCGACCCCGACGAGCTCAGCTCTTGCGCGCTGTCTTCGCCTTGCGAGCGACCTTGGGGCGCGGAATACGCGTGAACACCTCGAGCGCGTTGTCACGCATCATTTTTTGATGCGATTCGGGGCGCATACCGAGCGCCGCGATTTCCGCCACGGCACGCTCAGGATCGATCACGGGCCAGTCCGTGCCGAAGAGCACTTTGTGGCTGCCGTAGGTGTTCGCGTAATGTACGAAAGCCTTGGGCCAATGCTTCGGCGCGTACGCATCGCCAGCCAAGTAGATGTTCGAGTGCTTCCAAGCCATCGAGATCGCCTCTTCCGTCCAAGGCACACCGATATGAATGCCGAGCAACTTGAGTTCCGGGAAGTCGATCGCCACTTGGTCGAGCGTGATCGGCCGACCCACGGACGGTAGCCGGCGACTCTGTGAGTAGACGAGGTTATGACCGATCTGCATCATGATCGGGATCTCGAGTTCGGCGCACTTGGCGTAATACGGATAGTACTTCGCATGGTCTGGCGCAAGACCAAACCAGTGCGGGTACAGGTGCGCCCCGACGAAGCCGAGTTCATTCACCGCAAACGCAAGCTCGCGTAGACCTTGCATCCCGCGGAAGGGATCAACGCCAGCCAAACCGGAGAAGCGATCGGGATATTTATTGACGACCTTGTGGACTCGCTCGTACGGCAGGTCGAACGAGCCGGCGACGTTCAGGTCGCCTGCTCTGACGGCAATCAACAACGAACGCTCGATACCGGCACGGTCCATCTTACGAAGATAGTCGCTGACCGGAATGCCGCCCCACAGCCGGCGATCCATCCGAACCTGCTTCTTGAAAACGTTGTCGATACCGGTTTGGCCCTTGCGGACAGCCTCCGGATCGTAAAGGTTGCAAACGATGTCGATAAAACCGCTCATGCGTTATCCCCAATGAATTGGCGAAAAGGGTGATGTCAAAAGGAAGTGTGACCTGCCCGCCCACATTGTCATAGACTGCGAACTCACAAATCCAGTCCTATCGACCTATTGAACGAATACACGTATATCGCGATATGAACGACACTTCGGTTTCTGTGACCCGCAGCTTTCGGGTTTTCGACGCACTCGCCAAAGCCAAACAACCCTTGAGCAGCGCCGATATTGCCCGCCTGATCGAAGCGCCGCGCTCGAGCACGGCAGACCTGCTACGCACGCTCGTGGGATTGAACCTGCTGTCGATAGATCGGCGCAGTGCCACTTATTTTCCGACGGCTCGCTTCTCGTCCCTCGGCTCTTGGTTGGAATCGTCCTGGTTCGGACAGGCCGGGCTGCGTGATGCGTTGCGAGAGCTCGCCGCCGCCGCCGGTGAGACCACGGTGCTCTGCATTCCGACCGATCTCGATGTGGAGACCGTCGCCGTGTTTGAAGGGCCGGCGGGAATCGCCTGGTCGCCCGTGGTCGGCGAGCGCTTTCCCATCTTTGGCTCGGCGATGGGGACCAGCTATTTGTCGACTCTCCCGCCATCCACCATCCGGGCGATGCATCGTCGCGCCGTCAGCGAAAAACGCACGACCGTGCCGGAGTTGTCAGTGGTGCTCAGAGACGTGCGAGCAAACCAACGTGCCTCGCTCGCTTGGAACCTCGGTACGCTGAATCCAGAAGTGGCAACCGTGGCCTGCCATCTGCCGCAAGACTCGCTACAACGGCCGTTGTTCGTGGCAATCGGCGGTCCCTGCAAAAGAATTCAGGAAAAGCGCGCGCTGCTTGAAGCCAGTCTCAAGACCTTTGTGGCGATGCGTCTGCCAAGCAATCCCCGGGAGCGGGAACTCCGATGACACCCTCGCTGTACGATCACGATTTCTTTTATCGAGGCGCAGCGCCTGCTCGCATCGTCACCCCGCACAACCGCGAGGATGCCATCGAGCAGGTTGGTGCCTGTCTACGCGAGGGATGTGTCGTTATCGCACGCGGCGGTGGCATGTCCTACACCGGCGGTTACGTGCTCGCAGAGGAGTCACGCCCGGTCGTGATGGTCGACACGCGCCAACTGGCGCTGATCGATCTGACCACACTCGGCAATGGCTGGGTCGTGGTCGACGCCGGCGTGACCTGGCAACAACTGCACGAGGCTCTACAGCCGCGAGGCTTGCGCGCCGTATTCGGCGGACCGTTGTCGGGCTTACGCGCCACGGTCGGCGGCGCGATTTCGCAAAATGCCGCCTTCTGGGGCTCCGGGCTACATGGCTCTGCGGCGGAGTCGACACTCGGCCTCGAGGTGCTGCTCGCTGACGGCACGGTGTTGCGCACCGGCGTTCTGGCTCGCGGTGATGCCGGTCGCTCGCGATACTTTGGGCCCGATCTGACCTCGTTACTCGTCGGTGACTGCGGCCGCTTCGGCGTCAAACTGCGTCTTGCATTGGCAGTCGAGCCGCTGCCGGCCGCTGTCGACAGTGCCTCCTTCTCGTTCGAGCAACCCGTCAACCTGCTTCAGTCGATGCAATCGATCGCGCGGCGACGACTCGCCATCCAACAAGTCGGATTCGACCCGCTACTTGCCAATGTACGCACCCGACGCAGCAGTTTTGCCGATGACTTCCGCACGCTCTCCAAGGTGCTGCGCGGCAGCGGTTCCACGCTCAAGGGCTTGCGCAGCATCGCCGAGATATCTTTGGCCGGGCGCGGATTTTTAGGTGATGCGGGTTTCACCCAGCACGTCATCTGCGAGGGGCACGATGCGCAGGCTCAGGGCAGCAAGCTCGCACAAGTCCGCCAGATCGTGAGCGATCTCGGGGGGCGTGAAATCGAGAACACCATTCCCAAGGTCATGATGGCGACGCCGTTCACGCCACTCAACGGGATCCTCGGCCCGAACGGTGAGCGCTGGATACCCGTCCACGGTCTGTTCAATGCTGATCGTGCCGAGGCGGGTTACCGCGCCTACCTCGATACACTGGAAGCGTTCGAGCCGGAAATCACCACGGCGGGTATCAGCTCTGCGACACTCTTCTCCGCCGTCGGCAGCACGACGACGTTGCTGGAGCCCATGTTTTTTTGGCCAGACGAGCTCGAGCCGCTGCACCTCGATACGCTCGAAGACAAAGTCATCAAACGGATCCCGCGTAATCCGTCCAATCCATCAGCACGCGAGCAGGTCGCGAAGTTGCGTCACGCCATCATGCAGGCATGGATGCCGCTCGGGGTGGGTCACTTTCAAGTCGGCCGCGCCTACCCCTTCGCGGCGAGTCTCGACGACGTACAGCAGCGTTTTTATCAGCAGCTCGCGCTCACCTTGGACCCGCATCGACAAATGAATCCTGGCGTGTTGGGGCTCTAAGTCGGACTACGCCGCGATCTGACGATGCCGCGCCCGCGTACCGGCATTCCGTCCCGCGGCACGACCGGAAATCATGGCCTCAGTGAGATAGGAGCCGTTCTGATAGAGATCAGAGATCATCGAACCGAGCTCACCCGCCTCGTATAGACCCGCGATGGGTCGACCTCGATGATCAAGCACTTCGGAGTCGATATTGCGACGCGCACCGCCGCTAGTGCAAACGATGCCAGGTTCGATTCGGACGGCATAGTACGGCGGATTCTCGATCGCTTGCAGTGAAAAATCCGGTCGACCGAAGTCAGGGTCGACACCGTCACGGCAAGCCGCGTTGTAACGAGCCACCGTCTCGCGAAGTCGGGCCGGGTCTCGACCCATCAAAACCGCGAGCTCCTCGATCGAATCGGCACGCAACACCCATCCTCGGTCGATCTCGACCGCGTTGTCGTCGGACCATTCGTAGCCCTCGACGACCGTGTTCCACGTCATCGCCTGCGTGATGAGACAATTATGGGTACGAGTCGTCTCGTCGAAGATCATGTGTACTGGCAACGCGCGCGGTAGCGGCGTGTCGACCCAATGTCCGTGACGCTTTTCTTTGTAATGGGTGTAATAGAGCGGCGCGCCCTCGTTGTAGAAGCGCTGATCCTCAGCGTCGATATCAATCCAACTGAAGGTCTGCCATAGATGCCGCCGCATGAAGACGGTCGGCCAGGTCGGCACCTTGATCGCCGGCCAAATACCGCCCGACTGTCCGAAGTTACGCAAGTGCCACAGATCCGCCCCCGCCTTCTGCAACAACTTCAGGCCATCACCGGTATTGGCGGGCGAGCCGAACGGGTACGCCTCCGGCAAGCCGTAATAGTCGCGCTGCATGGTCAAGTTGTTCTCGTAACCACCGACGGCGAGCACGACACCGCCCTTGGCCCTGATGGCACGACGGACGCCGTTCTGCTCGATGATCGCGCCGATCACCTCGAGCGTGTCAGGATCCTGTACCAAATCGACGATGGGAGAATCGAATCTGACCGGGATCCCGCGGCGCTCAACGCAGCGCTTCATCGTGATCCAAACCCCACTCGGGATCGGCTTGACGAAGGAATTGTAGGCCACGGCATTTTCGGCACCGAATTCGGGAAACTCGTAAACCGCTTCGCCGCCGCTCCAGCCGCTACCCCGCACGAACTCGGTACCGGCTTCGGCACATCGCTCGAGAATATAAGGCTCGAGCTCGGCCATCTGGCGCGCCCACTCGCGCAGCATCTGCTCGGGCACGGGATTCTTGACGCTCATATTTTTTTGATACTGGTAGAGCGCCTCGGCATCGTGCGAGATCAGTAACGACTGCCCGGAGACTCTGCCGTTGCCGCCGGCCAAGTGCTCGGGCATTTTCTCGACGATCAATATTCTCGCGTCCGCATCGGCATCTCGCGCACCGAGTGCCGCCGCACAACCGGCAACGCCAAATCCCGCGATCAAAACATCCACTTCCTCGTGCCACTGCGCCACCGATCCGGGACTAGCCATCATTCACCTCTAGCGATTTCCAACGCCGACCGATACGGTCGCAAACCCCAATACAGCACCACTGCCGCGAGCAAACCCATGGAGCTCGTCACCCAGGCAATGGAGGCCGACAACCTAGTCTCATCGACAAAGACATAGTCCGTAACCAACGCCACCACCATGGGCCCGAGTCCGATGCCGAGTAAATTATTGAAAAAGAGATACAAGGCCGACACGACCGCACGCATACGCACCGGTGCGACCAATTGAATCGCGGCCGCTGCACCGCCAAAAGACATGCTGGCGAAAAACATGAACGGGCAGAGCCAAAGAACGGCGTGCCAGAGCGAGTCCGCGCTCGTTGCCAATAATCCAAACGGAATGAGACCGAGTCCGCTCAGCACACCCACGCGCAGTGGCGCATCCAGCCAGCCGCGTTGTCGCCCTCGATCGGTAAGCCAGCCACCCACCAGTAGGCCCGCCGTCCCAAAGACGAGCACAGCCACGCCGAGACCCAATCCTGCGGTCGCTGCATCCGCCTCGAACTGTCGCTGCAAAAAAGCGGGACCCCAGCCAGATACGGCGTTGAAGGCGGCGCTCAACAAGGCAAAGCCCAGGAAATGACAAAAGAACAAGCGAGGATGCTCGGCGAGATACGCGAAGACTTTGGCAACCGGTGGTGCTGGCGTTTTATCGGCGTTGCGCCGCGCCGGCTCGGCGATCGTCAGCACCAACAACGCGAGTAGCAAACCCGGCAGACCCACGATGATGAACGCCGCCTGCCACGCCTCTACCGCTCCCACCAGCGGTAATTCGATACCATCGGAGCCCTTGATCAAGCCGATCACCGCACCGCCGATGATGAAGGCGAGGCCCGCGCCCAAAAAAACGCCGGTCGAATAGACGCTCAGCGCACGACCGATCTTTTGTGGAGGGAACGAATCAGCCAGCAAAGAAAAAGCGGCAGGTGAGAGTGCCGCTTCACCGACCCCCACGCCCACGCGCGCGATGAACAAATGCGAGAACCGATTCGCAAGACCACAGCAGGCCGTCGCAACACTCCAAAACGCGATGCCAACGGCGATGATCCGCCGCCGGCTGTAGCGATCGGCGAGCATCGCGATCGGGATACCCATCAGCGTATAAAACAGCGCGAAAGCGAGCCCGTGCAGCATCCCGATTTCCGTATCGGAGAGGCCGAGATCCGCTTTGATAGGCTCAACTAAAAGTGACAGGATCGTGCGATCAATGAACGAACAAGTGTAAGCCAGCAACAAGATTGCTACTGCGTACCACGCCACTGGCGGCTTTGGCCAATCGGTCGAATCGGTCATGTTTCCCCCGAGTTCGAGGGTGACCCAATCGCCCGGCGCGGGTCAAATATCGGATATTCGGTAGTTAGGGTGTTCGTGGAATGTGATGCCGTAGCACGAGTAACGCCGCGAGTGTCACGCACATGGCGAATAACAACAGCACGAAGAGTCCGGCACCGCCCATCGCCGTCAACAACGCGGCACCAAAAAATGCGCTCGAGACTCCACCCAACCGGCCGATGCTGGAGGCTGCACCGATCCCCGTCGCCCGAATCGGCGCCGGATACAGCTGCGCAGCCAACGCGTATAGCGTGGTCTGCACGCCGTTGATACAACCACCTAGCAAGGCAAGCATGATCAAGAGCCACTCGGTTGGCGCGCGCTCAATGTCGCCTAGCCAGAACACCGTGCTCTGCACCGCGGCCATGCCTGCCATCACCACCAACGGTCCGCGGGAACCAAAACGGGTCATCAGACCTGCCGCCAAGAGGGCCGTGATCACACCGCCGAGATTGAAATACATCAAACCACGACTCGCCTCGGCGATACTGCGCCCCGTCTCGACCAACATGGTCGGAAGCCAACTGAAGCTCGCGTAAATCGCCATCAGACAAAAACCGAAAGCACACCACAAAGCCAAAGTGTCGCGTCGTCGATCTCGACTGAGCAAACCTCGAAGCTGTCCGACGACATCGCCCGTCCCCATCGCCGGTGTGCGATCGCGCGCCAGATCCGCCGGCAGACCGCGCCACAGCAGCGGTAAGAGCGCGAGCGGTGCAAACCCTGCCCACTGCATCATCACCCGCCAACCCTGCGCCGGGAGAACCTCGGCTGCCACGGCACCACCGACCACGCCACCGAGCGGAATACAGACGATAGTCATCGTCACGGCGACGACACGATAGCGCTGCGGTGTGCACTCGGCTGCCAGTGCGGCCGCGTTGGGTAGCGCGCCGCCCATGCCAATGCCCGCTGCCAAGCGCAACAGGAACAACGCTTCGACCGTGCCGACGAACGACATCGCGAGCGTCGTAGCGCCGAAGAGAAACACGCAGCACAGCAGCGCCTGCTTGCGACCGACTCGGTCACCCCACAACCCACCAAGCAGGGTGCCGATCATCATGCCGAACTGACCGACCGCGAGAACGGGTGCCAACGCGGATTTATCCAAGCGCCATTCGACCAATATCGCTGGTGCGACCAAGCCCAACACTTGGTTATCGACACCATCGAACAAGATCGCGAGCGCTAGGAGCAGCAGCACGCCTCGAGAGCGCCACGACCAGCGAGTCGCGACGTCGACGCTACTGCTACCCATATTCAACTATCGGCCGCAGGTCGCCGAATCATCGAGACCACCAAAGTCACGATCGTGATGGGCACCACAAACGAGAGCATCACTGACGAGAACGCTTGCAGTTGATCGTGTTGCTGCGCAGCGAGAATGAGGTAGGCGACGTAAACGACGTAGTAGAGCAAAAACAGCATGCCCTCCCAGCGTTCGATCTCGCGGCCGCTGACGAAAATCGGCAAACAAGCGAACGCCACCGCCAGCATCACCCAGATATCAAAGCTCACCACGGCCGCGCCGATCGA
>CAMCBU010000033.1 GCA_945873095.1 Klebsiella pneumoniae
ACGACATAGCTCCTTGATCGCTACCCCAGCTTCCGCCTCACGCAGTATCCCTACGATCTGCTCTTCGCTGAACCGCTTCTTCACGTCCGACCTCCTGCTTCAGGGTCAGACTCTAGACCGTCCTGTGACTAATTTCCGGGGGGACGTCGGCGACACTTGAAACGATGAAGATAATAAATATCAGATCGAGCTGTTGATGAAGTCGTCCAGACGTCGGCGTTTCATTCATCAGAGCATCGACTTTCTGCCGTAGCGTTCTGCCGGCGTTAGCTTTGCGAAACTCTAGTACTGCAGGAACGAAGTCACGCATGAGCTTCAAGAGTCTTAGCAGACGCAGAGCTCGCAGTGCTCGAAGATCCAGGTCGATGATCCCGAGGAGATGTAGCCAGTACGGAGCAATGACGAGAATATCGATGAGCGCAAAAGGGGTTGCCGCGAACCGGAGGCTCGCGAAGCGCTTGCCCTGATAGCGAGGATCACCGCCGGCTGCAAATAGCCGAAGCACATATTCCAGTGTGAAGATGTAGATCGAAATTCGATCAAATAATCCAAAAGACGCCTCATGCGTAGCGTAGAGCGTTGGGATGTGTTCAATCACCAACGCGAACAAGTTCGCGATGATGAGCCAGGTGATGAACGAGTCGAGTTGTTTCGCAACTCTGCTCTTCCCATCAATATCAAAAAGCGTAGAGAACACGGCTGCTTGAGCCGATGCGATGGCTGTCATAACGCCCCCTCCCCGAGTGGCTGAACGAAGCACATGCTCCGCTTTGTTGTAGTTATGAGCTAACCGTCGCGCTTATTAATCAGCCTGTCAACTTCCACAACAAAATTGTGGTACGAGCGGCTTGACCATGAGCAAGAGCTAAGGAAAAAGGTTGAAGATCTTCAAGAGACGCGATTTGAAGCCACGTCTGAAAGCGATCCGCGATATGACCGTTCTGTCCTAGCGGTATCAGTGCCCCGTTTTGACCCCTCGACCCTTCCCGCACGAGAGTCGTATAGGCTGTGAGTCTGTCTTCTGTGAAAGACTGGGCCCGCTTGGATTCGAACCAAGGACCAAGGGATTATGAGAAGACTGGACTCAGTAATCCCTGTTGGCCATCAATGACTTACGCGTGTCACTAAGCGGTGTGCAAGAGAATGTGTAAGTGAATATCCTGTTTTTGACAGGGCTTTTTGGCTGTACAAACACGTCCGCACACAGAGGTTAGTTAACGATCAAAGAAAGTGATGTGATGTGAGAATTCGGATTTGACGGTGTGCTTGGCATAAGCTATTCAACTTTGAAGGCGGCTTAGAACGACAACACCTTGGTCACTAAACGTTCGTCTGATCGCTATCCAAGAAATTGTCCGTCTCTCCACTGCCCCGTAGATATTTTTCCGTTCGATAGTCGAAGGGCTCCGGTGCCATGGAACTTGTCTTGAAAAAAATCGCCTACGTACGTTGAACCGTCAGGAAACGTACATGTGCCTTTGCCATGACGCTCGCCCTCATACCATTGCCCGTCGTAGGAATACTTCTCGCAGATGTAAGTTCCGCTTCCGTGTTTTTGATCTTGTTGCCATTCGCCGTCGTACTTCGTACCGCGGGCTCCCAAAAAAATCCCGTGACCCTGTCGCTTATCATCGCTCCAGTCACCGACATACTTTTCTCCGGTAGGCCACGTTTTCGTACCTTTCCCCGTAATCACGCCATCGGCGAACTCACCGACGTACTTGGTACCATCCGGCCAGCTCATCGTCCCTTGACCGTGACGCGCGTTGTTCCGAAAACCCCCGACGTATTTTCTGCCGTCCGGCCACGTCGCGATACCCTGACCGTGGTATTTCCCGTTTTGAAGCTCTCCCACGTACTTTCTGCCATCCGGCCAAGTTACCGTTCGTTTTTTAGGCAGGATCAGATCAGCGAGTCGGGATAAAAAGCCCAATGCCGGAGCTCCCCGAGAAACTTAGCCGTGTTGAAGCAAGTATGCGATGTAAAGAGGGACGATAGACCACAGCATTAACAACAAAATCAAAAACATCACATACCAATCGATAGCGTGCTGCTTCGTCATTTTGTACCCCTAGCGTTGGTGCTGACGAGTCGTGCAAATCGACGATACCCCGATGGTGGGCTTAAAATCTATCTGTATTTTTTGTAAGCGGTAAACGGCAAAAAACTGGCGGCTCTTAAGAGTCCGTCTCGATACGACTACGCGATCCAACCTCGGTTCGATCGCGCCGGATCGGGTGATGATGTTTTTGAGCGACACTCCTCGCACTCTCGCATTGCCAGTAGCCAGCCGGCGCCGGCTTGTACGCTAGGTGCTTGAGGCCAAAGAGGAAATGGTGGCGCATACCCACCCTTATCAATGCCGCTGCTCGCGAAGACTTGGCCCTCAGAGCGGGAATGGAAGGCCGTCTGAGGTTACTGTTAATAGCACAGCCCCTCTACTCGGATTCGCCCGCAACTCCCCTCGCAATCTTACGAGCTACTCACCGGCAGTCGAGACACCCTATCGCGCTCGTTGTACGATTCCCGCAAGACGAGCGACCAACAGAACCACCCGCTGTTACGTCAACCCGCTAAGTCCACTTGGGTGAATCGCAATTGAAAGGCGCTTGAGTAAACTGGGTGGCAATCAAGCCAGTCATTTACAGGCGATAGTCGGTAGAAAGCGCGAAACCGAGCGTCCAAGTGGGTAACTAATGGGACGTCATCCCGAAGAATTGGGCTAACTGCCCACCGCATACTAAAGTTAAGCGGCTGGAGCGGCGGACCTCGCGAAAGAGCCCGAAGCTGATGAAAAAATATTCGTGTCACCCGAGGGAGACGGAGGATTTGCCGTCGTTGACATCAATACGCTTTGGCGTAAACGCGATGGCAGCGGTGAGCTGCCGAATATCGGACGGGCATGCAAGATATACACGCTGATGCCAGACGGCTGGAAAATGCTGCATCAACCGGGAACGATGCATTACCCAGTAGGGACCTAACCCCCGAGTCTCGATACGATCATCCGGCGGCCGCGAGAATCTGCTTCGCCACCTCGCGAGCCGAACTCGCGGCGCCCTCTGTGCCGATGTTGCCCGGTGGTGTACAGCCATCACCCACATTCCAGAGATTTTCGACCGGTGTCGTCACCGGCATCATGTGACCCGGCCAACGATGCATTCCCGGCGCCTGACCAGAATGACGAGCGCTGACGAGAATTTTGGCACCGGCCATTCGACCGGGGAAATTGGCCTCGAGCTACGCGAGCGTATTTTGCAACTCGAGATTCTCGTTGCTTGAATCGGTGGTATCGCTCGGTACACCGAAAGCGGTGTGCAGGAACTGCCCCGCTGGCGAAACCTGCGGCGAAATCATTGAGGGGATCTCGAGATAAATGAGGTTGCAGGTGTTTCCAAACACCATGCAACCATCAAAGCCCTCGATCAGCGGCGCGTCGGTCACGAACGAGATGTGGAATATTCGAGCCTCATGCGGAGAGCTATCAAAACGAGCGAGATAATCGGGATCATCGAAAAATCCACGGCCGCCCGCCAACTCGATCGTTCGCACAGGACCGGTATTCGAGGTGATGTGATCGGCCGAGTAGGTTCGCTCTGCCTCATTGGCCGACTTGGCGATCACGCCAACGGCGCGGCCGTTCTCTAGGACGATTCGCTGGCAATTCGTGTGTCGCAAGATTCTTGAGCCACGCGCTTGCATCGCAGCGCCGAGCGCTTCCATGTTGACGCCATTGCCCGCCGGAGCCATCCCGAAGCGGCTACCGCGAGTAGGACAACCGCGTGGATTGTTCCAAGAAAAGGCCTATGGCCTTCAAATAGTTAGCGCCCCAGCAAACTGAATTGACTCAATGATTGTCAGTTTCTGCCGACCTGTTCGTTATGAAGCTGGAGTCATTAAATTGGATTCAGCCGCGGTTTCGAGCGGGCGAGTATCCAGAGCGGCGAAAACATCGCTGTGTCCGCTGCGGAAAGCAGTGGTCGTCCTCAGCGACCTGGCTCTCGCCCCTGCTGGAATGCGCGGACTGCCAGCATCAAAAAGAGCATTTGCCTGGGGTTCAGACACGACGCGAGTGGGTCGCCTGACGCCATTAGTGATAGACACCTGGCCCGCGAAGACCATTGCCCATCGCGAAAGCGCAGTGCTAGGCTCGGCTGAGCAAGCCTACACCAAGATCAGGCGGAGGTTCTTTCGATGCGTACCGCAGGCGATATCCTCAAAAGCACCGCGCGCGGCGTTCTCCACGTTGCGCCAACCGCTACCGTGTTTGACGCTCTCGCTTATATGGCTGAGCAAAACATTGGTGCTGTTCTAGTGTTGAAGAACGGACAACTGGTTGGAATTTTCTCTGAGCGTGATTACGCCCGAAAAGTCGCCCTAAAGGGTCGCTCAAGCACCTCGACCTTAGTGCAAGAGGTCATGGTGAGTAATCTGATCACGATCCAGCCGACCGCAACACTCACCGAGTGTATGCAGTTGATGACGGAGCATCGGATTCGGCACCTACCGGTGTTCGGTGGTTCGACCTTATTGGGGGTGCTCTCGATTGGCGATGTCATTCGCCACGTCATCGACGAGCAGCGACAGTTGATCGAACAACTCGAAGCCTACATTCGAGGGTGACTTAGACGGGGCGTTCCGTGAACACTTCAGTGCGTCTGCTTGACTGCTAACTGATTAGGAATCGGTCGAACTGTTCGACGCAGCACCGACACCTCAGCAATGCGCTCATACATTTCACGCACTTCGCTGACCCGTGCTCGCGCTGCGGGATCAAGGTCACAGTGTTGTTCTAACATTGTTACGACTCGCTGCAACTCGCTGAGCGCAATGGTCTGTGCCACGCCCTGTGAGTCGAGCGTGCACAGTTCATCTAGCGCCGCGAGGATCAACGACTCGAGCCCTTCGAGCAGTTGGTCGACGGTGCGGATCATGAGAAACCCCCCCTCTACCTCCGCACCCTGCGCCTCAATGCGCATCGGACGCAAGCTTTCTGATAAAAAGTACAAGGGGGTGTCAGCGAAGACTGACAGCCTAAGAAGAGCAACGAAATCTTGGGCAATATGTGTGCGCTATTTTGATAACGACGCACGGAGAGGAAAATGCGATCGATCATGGTGCTGTTGGCTTTTCTCGCAGCTTCCTCCGTGACGGCAGCCCCCATGCTCACCCCAGTCCCACTGCCCCAGAAAGGCAGCTGCCCATTTGGGTACATGAGCGACTCGAAGTACTGCACTCCGAGCAATGGCGCGAAGTTCGCCATCCTGAAAGGACCATCAGGATCTTGTCCCTCCAACTACTCGAGTCAGGGGGCGTACTGTGTGGCTGAGTCTTATGCTCGGTTTGCTTTCGTGAAGAGCTCAAGCAGCTGCCCCTCGGGCTATGGATCGCAAGGCGACTACTGCGTCTCGGATCGTTAGGTTTGTATTGCACGTGACTCGCGTGCAATCTCCTCAATCCGCTGAATCAGCATCTGGTTCTGCTCCGTGAGTAACTTGACGACATTACTCATATCGATTGCAGGAGCCGCGGATGTTTTTGCCCTCTCTCGCCATCCGCTCAACTCAACTACCTTCATCTCAGGTCTTAGTTTGCTGTAGTGGCGCTCAATCATCGGTCGGCTCGTTCCCATCTGTGCAGCCAACGTTTCCATACTCATGTCTTGCACCAAGCCACTTGTGGCGTAGGTATGTCGTAGGCTGTACAGAGTCCGAGTATTACCGTGGGCGTCCTTCTCAATACCGAGCCAACGTAAGAAGAGCTTGAACGACTTCGTTAGTCGCTGATGATTCGGGACACGGCCCTCTCGTGTCCGAAAGACATACTCGTCCTGCTTAAAGAGCATATCTTCGGGCAAGTCTTTTAGTGCCTCAAACCGCTGCTGAATGGCCTTCAGCGAGCCCGATACGTTTCCGTCTATATCGCGACAAACCAGTGTTCTCGGGCGCTTCTTACCAACCACGGCAAACTTTAGAGTCGAGGGGGAATCCCCCTCAGCGTCTACTCCATCTCGGAAGACAGCGATGCGTTTGATTTGATTCCACTTGAGATTGAGTGACTCCACGCCAGGGCGCATCCCTGTGTTGTACAGCACTGAAACATAGTCAACGAGAAGCTCTCGGATGACTTTCGAACAATCCTTGTGCCCACGCTCAATGAACTCAGGCAGTTTTTCAAGAATCAAACGACTTTCGTCGTCATCAAAGTAGGGTCTTGGATTGGGTTTCGCCCCGTTGTTGATGAGAGCAGGTATCTGTACGGGCGCCATCAAGCCTCGTGCAATCGCCGTACGGAAGACGCGATTCAAAGCGGCGTTGTGAGTGTTGATCGTGCTTCGATTCGCCTTTCGCTGCAGTTTCTCTGTCCGATACTGATCCAGCTGAACCAGCTGAGCATGACCGATCTTGTGGACGGGGTAGCGGCCAAGCGCGGGGATCAGCCACCCTCGAATCACCATCATGTAGTCGCGATTAGCTTGCCGCCCGACGCCCGATGCCAATTCTGCCTCAAGCTCT
Organism: Klebsiella pneumoniae; assembly: GCA_945873095.1. Lineage (GTDB taxonomy): Bacteria > Pseudomonadota > Gammaproteobacteria > Steroidobacterales > Steroidobacteraceae > UBA964. The sequence continues at coordinate 6,516 of CAMCBU010000033.1, forward strand.
TTCATGGTGAGTTTGGCGACATCGGCAAACTTGCGCACGATATCAACGTCACCCCGAGCTTGAGCATCTTTCATTTCGCGATATCGTCGAAGCGCAAATTCTTTGGCTACCTCGATATCGTCAGTGCGGGTGCTGATTGAAATCCACTTACCCGTGACACGACGGATACGAGCCTGCCAAAGCCGACTACGATCGCGCTTGTAAAGCATGACGCCTTCAGCGACTTCACGCTCTTCGAATGCGATTTCTTGCTTTGTAACGCCGTACCGCACAACACACGCCCTACTGTCACTCACTTGCGCAGTGTGTGCTGCGCTCAATAGTGAAAAGCGTAATGCCGTGCCTCTATAAGGACGATCCTTTGGTCAATGAAAGTTATTGACTTTCAGACGCGCGGTGCGCGAAAGGTGCTTACCTGTAAATATTCGAAATAGGCACGCTAGGTGCTTGAGGCCAAAGAGGAAATGGTGGCCGGAGTCGGAATCGAACCAACGACACGCGGATTTTCAATCCGCTGCTCTACCAACTGAGCTATCCGGCCGTGCCCTGCAAAAGGCTTCCCCGAAAGGGGAGGCGTATTAAACTCGGGTGCTCGCGGTCCGTCAAGCGACGCTACGGGTAAATGCCTGAATTGACTGGGAAATTCGTGTTTCGCAACGTCGCGAACGAGGCCGCTTGCCAACGACCCGACGGCGCTCATGAGTGGACGGCGGCTCAAACAATCGATGCGTCGCAGGTCCACACCGTGAGAGATTCCGCGCATGAGAGATTCCGAGCGCTCGGAATCCGAAAACGGTTTGATTGGGGGCCTCTCATGAATCGCATCTCGCGTCGTTCCGCACTCGCCGGCGCGGCAGGACTCGCTAGTCTTGCTGCATTACGCACCGTGGCCCTCGCCTCAGCCGCGTCGATACCCGATTTCAACGACCCGCTGGTTGCGTTACGCACCCACGTCAAGCTCGTCGGGAGCCTCGCCAAAGAAACGGTGTATTCGTTCATGCGCCTGAATATCTACGCCGACACCGGTGAAGGTAACTTCGTGCCCCTCTTCACGCTCAACAATATTCTCGTCGATCACTGGACACCGAAAAGCGATGATCAATACGAGATGCGCAAGTACGAGGTGGGCTTCTACTCACGCCATGGCAGTCATGAAATCCTTGAGCATTTCGACAATCCGCTCACAGGCAGGCGCGAGGCGATACATCAGTTTCTACTCGGCCCCGTGCCGCGGGTTTACACCCCCGATGGCGTGATCGCGATGGGCTTTACGCCGAAAGCCCTGCCGATCGAAGTCATTGGCGATCGCGTCTTCTTGGCGACCGAATCGATCGAGAGTCGCCCTGATATGGTTCACCGCGGCAAGACGACTTATGTGAACTCGTTCATGACGATGTCGGCGCCGCTGCAGGATGTGCTGAACCCCGCCGTCACATCAGCGCCGACCCATCTGCAATTGCAGAACAAAACGCGCTGGGCTCCCTGGATGGGCATGGGCGAGCGAGCGGGCGGCACGGTGGCGCGAGGATTTGGCGGCAAGATTTCGAGCCTCGAGGCCTTGCCGAAACCGGTTTACGACGGCGCCAAGAAACTCGTTCCTAAAATCTTTGAAACGGCCGGCTGGAACGAATTTCTGTTCGAAGACTCGGAGTTTTTGAAGCAACGCAGCTAGGCATTCACGTCGGTGCGACGTATCCCTCAGGCTTCGTGGCGCCTTCACCGAAGAAAAACTTCTCCATCTCGGCTTCGAGGAACTTGCGCGCCTTCGGCTCAACCGCAACCAAACGATACTCGTTGATGAGCATCGTCTGATGCGCGATCCAGCGTTGCCACGCCTCCTTCGAGACGTTGCGCCAAATGCGTGCGCCGAGATCCCCGGGGTAAACGGGGCGCTCGAGGCCAGGCGCCTCTTTCTTGAGCAACACACACTGAACCACGCGAACAGCTTGGGTCATCGATCTATTCCTGAGTCGAGAGATTCGAGCAGTGATTTGATGGGCGCCGGCAAACCGATGCGCGGACTTGCAGACTCGAGCGACAGCTTATACCAAAGCTCTCTGTCGGGCTCCATCACGCGTGCAGCGGCACGGGCGAGCAAGGTGAACTCGAGCGGTTGGATCTGAAGATCAAAGTGCGTGAAGGAATGCTCTATCACACCGAGCTCGAGCGGATTCTCATCGGCGGTGAAATGGTTCCGCACGAAAGCATACGCTGCGCTCACCGTCTCGAACTCCGGCAGACACCATAATCCACCCCAAATACCGCGCGTCGGGCGGCGCTCGAGATAAACCGCTCCGTGTGCATCGCGAATGATCGGCATCCAGACTCGCTTTGATCGGCGCTCGGCGCGGGGCGTACGGCGCTTCTTGGCAGGGAGTTCGCTTTGCCTGTGCATCGTCCGCGCACCACAGAACTCTGTCATGGGGCACAGAACGCAGGCAGGCTTGCTGCGGGCGCAGAGCGTGGCGCCCAAATCCATGATGGCTTGAGTATAGGTGGCAAGATCGTGCTGCGGTGTGCAGGCCTCCGCCAAAGTCCAAAAATCATCGATCGTTTTCTTGGCCGACGGATCGCCGTCGATCAAAAACACACGCGACAGCACCCGCTTCACGTTGCCATCGAGTATCGGATATCGCGCGCCTGTCGATAACGCCAGAATGGCGCCAGCGGTCGAGCGACCGATGCCGGGTAACGCCGCTACGGCCTCGAAGGTGAGAGGGAATGCACCGCCGTGCTCATCGCGAACGGCAATCGCGGCACGATGCAGATTACGTGCGCGCGCGTAGTAGCCAAGCCCCGTCCAAAGATGCAGCACCTCGTCGATGGGCGCATCGGCGAGCGAGCGTATCTCCGGAAACCGCTGCATGAAACGCTGGTAGTAAGGGATCACGGTCGACACTTGCGTCTGTTGCAGCATGATCTCGCTGATCCAGACGCGATAGGCACTGCGCTCGCGCTGCCACGGCAAATCGTGACGACCCGCCCTCGCGTGCCAGGTGATCAGTTCGGGAGCGAATCGGTTAGTGATGGCGTCGAGATCCACCTCGCCATTGTAATGTCCAACCTGAGCTCAGCGGCATCGCGCTAGCCGAGCGCGAACCCGTCCGGAGCGTGGTGCAGGACGGGACACAAACCGGCGCGTTCGACCATGTTTGCTAGTCTTCTGACATTGCTTTGATCGGGGGGTTTCCATGGAAGAGATGAGTCTCGCGCACGGGCTGCTGAAGTACCTGCACATCCTGTTGTTCGTTTATTGGCTCGGCGGTGATGCCGGCGTGTTCTACTCGAGCAAGTTCGTCACAAATACGAACCTCTCGCGCGATGCTCGGCTCACGGCATTCAAGATCTTCATCAATCTCGACATGCTGCCCCGCTACTGTCTGGCTCTCATGCTGACGGTCGGGGGTGTGTTGGCCGAATTCATCGGCTACGAACATCCTCTTTGGCAAACGATCGCCATCGTCGCTTTGGGTCCGATCTGGGTTTGGGTGGTGCACACCATCCATGCGCGGGAAGGAACCCCGTTCGCCCGCACCCTCGCCGATTGGGATCGCCGATTCCGGGTGTTCATGATCGTCGCGATCATCGCCTCGGTCGGGTATCACTGGGTGACCGGTCCGCTGCAACCGTATCCTTGGCTTGCCGCCAAGCTGTTGATTTTCGCCTTTCTGATTTTTTGCGGCTTCATGATCCGCTTGAAGATTCCGCCCTTCATCGAAGGCTTCAAAGTATTGGCCGCCACGGGCCCGACGCCCGAGAGCGATCAGAAAATGACCGACGGTATGGGCGCTTGTCGCCCCTATGTGCTGGCGATCTGGGCGGGGGTCGCGATCTCGGCGCTCATCGGTGTTCTGAAGCCGGGACAATAGATCGCAAGATTTTCGCTCGTCAGGGGATGAGCACGGTCGAACCGACCGTCTTGCGCGCCTCGAGATCTCGATGGGCCTGCGCTGCTTCCGACAGAGGGTAGCGCTGGCCCACGTGCAGTTTGACTTTTCGGCTCGTCACGGCGCGAAACAATTCTTTGGCGCCCGCTTCGAGATCGTCGCGCTTGGCGATATAAGCGAACAAAGATGGCCGTGTCAGAAACAGTGACCCGCGCTTGGCAAGCTCCATCGGCGACATCAGCGGCGGCGGACCGGATGCATTGCCATAGGTCACCATCATGCCGAGCGGCGCAAGGCAATCGAGCGCAGCGAAGAACGTCTCCTTGCCGACCGAGTCGTATACCACCGGCACACCGGCGCCCTTGGTGATTTCTTTGACACGGGCGACGAGATCGTCCTTACCCATCACGAGGACGTGCTTGCAACCCTCGCGTCGCGCCAAGGCGACTTTCGCGTCACTGCCAACCACACCGATGACCTTGGCACCGAGTGCTTTCGCCCATTGGCACAAAATGCTGCCAACACCGCCTGCGGCAGCGGTCACCAGTATCCAATCGCCCTTTTTGACGCGATAAGTGCGGCGCAACAAGTACTGTGCGGTCAGGCCCTTCAGCATCATCGCTGCGGCTTGCTCATCGCTGATCGCTTTCGGCAACTTCACGACACGCGCTGACGGCAGGTTACGCAACTCACAATAACTGCCGGGTTGTGTGTGTACGTAGGCGACGCGGTCGCCTTTCTTGAAATCTTTGACCTTGCGACCGACCGCCGTGACGACCCCTGCCGCCTCGCGGCCCAAACCAGCGGGCAGCGGCATCGGGTAGAGCCCGGTGCGATCGTATACGTCGATGTAGTTCAGACCAATCGCCGTATGGCGCAGCTGCAATTCACCTTCTGCTGGCGGACCCGGGTCGAAGTCTTCGTAGCGCAGGACGTCGGCGCCGCCGACCTCGTGTATCCGGATCGCCTTGGGCATCAAAGAGCCGATTCATCCGTCTCGCCCGTACGAATGCGCACGACGCGATCGATGTCCGTGATGAAAATCTTGCCATCGCCCACCTTGCCGGTTTTGGCGGCTTTGACGATGGCTTCGGTTACCTGATCGACGAGATCAGCGCGCACAGCGACCTCGATGCGGGTCTTGGGTACGAAATCAACCACATACTCGGCGCCACGGTACAACTCCGTGTGACCGCGCTGACGACCGAAACCTTTGACCTCGGTCACCGTCATGCCCGAGACCCCGATCTCCGAGAGCGCAGCGCGCACGTCGTCGAGCTTGAACGGCTTGATGATGGCTGTGACGAGTTTCATGTTGTGTTGCTCCCGATGCTGGCGCCGGACACGGCTTGTGGGGAATATTGCACCTTCCGTGCCACGACGGCGAGAACCTGCGAGCGCGATTTTTCCGCTACCCACGCGACCCTCGCGCCAACAAGCGCACCATTATGGCGCAGCGTGATCCAAAAAGCGCCCGGTGGTGGTGCGCGATCGAGTGAATGCCCTATTCTCCGCGGCCATGAGCGTCGTGATTATCGGAGCGGGACAAGCCGCCGCCCAACTGATCGATTCCCTGCGCCGTCGCGGCTATGCTGGCGCGATCGCCTTGGTCGGTGATGAAGGACTGCCTTATCAGCGCCCGCCGCTGTCGAAAAAGTACCTCGCCGGAGAACTCGGTCTCGACCGCCTACAGTTGAGACAGGCGAACTATTTCGCTGAACAGCGGGTCGAGTTGCGACTCGGGCGTCGAGCGACCGCAATTGATCGAGACGCAAAGCGAGTCGAGCTCGACGACGGCACCTTGCTCGATTACGAGCACCTCGTCATCGCGACCGGGAGCCACCCGCGCCGCTTGACGCTGCCGGGCGCCGACCTGGCCGGTGTTCATTATTTGCGCTCGTTGAGCGATGCGGACCACCTGCGCACCGAGGTGCACGTGGGCCAGCACGCCGTGATTGTCGGCGGCGGCTACATCGGTCTTGAGGTCGCTGCGACGCTGCGCCAACTTGGTATGGAGGTCACCGTGCTCGAGATGGCCGAGCGCGTGATGAATCGCGTCGTTGCCGAACCCATCTCGCGCTATTACGAGCACGAGCATGCAAGCCACGGGGTGAAAATCGAGTTGGGTGCGGGCGTGTTGGCGTTGCAGGGTGACGCCAACGGGCAAGTCTGCGCTCTCGAGACGACTCGCGGCACCATCACGGCGAATCTGGTGGTCGTCGGAATCGGCGTGTTGCCCACCGATGAGCTTGCGCAGAGGGCCGCTCTCGCTTGCGACAATGGCATCGTCGTCGACGAGTATTGCCACACTTCGGATCCGGCGATTTTCGCCATCGGCGATTGCAGCAACCACCCGTCTGCTCATTACGGCCGTCGCGTTCGACTCGAATCTGTCGACAACGCCTTCGAGCAGGCGAACACCGTCGCTGCCAACATCACCGGCACGCCGACCAAACATGATCGCGTGCCGTGGTTCTGGTCGGATCAATATCATCACAAGCTGCTGATCGTCGGGCTCGCCGATGGCCACGATCGAGCCGTTCTCCGAGGCGACCCAGCCAAGCACAGCTTCTCGGTGTGTTATCTGCGCGATGGCGAATTCATCGCCATCGACACCGTCAACATGGCCAAGGATCAGATGGCAGCGCGCAAACTCATCGCAGCACGCATGCGGCCGGACCCAAATAAGCTTTCGGATATTTCGATCGCGCTCAAAGATTGCGGCTAGCCGGCGGCAACTCGGGATATCTGCCGAGCCGCGCGATCATGAGGCCCGAGACCGCAAACAGCACGACATAGACCCACAGCACCGGCGTGTGGGTGCCAAGCACATCGAAGACGCGGTTGGTGGCGATGACGGCCGTGCCCGACCCGAATGTCCAGGCGGCGTATTGCCACCCATAGTTTTCGGCGTAAGCCACATTGCCGAAATAGCGCGTGATCAACACCGCGATCACATCGAGCTCAGCGCCCGCAGCCAGCCCGATGCAAACCGCCGCCAACAAAGCCGTCGTACTGCTCGCATCGAGCGCAAGCAGCACCACACCGATGATCGGAAAGATGAGAATCGAAGCGGCGACATACGGCGCGAAATACCGATCCATCAGGAACCCGGCGAACGCACGCCCCACGATCAACGCGAGACCGAGCGCACCTTGCACGGCCGCCGCTTGCGCAGGGTCGATGCCGCGAGCACGCAAGATCGGCACGAGCGGGATCAACACACCACCGATCGCAAAGGCGAGCAACAAGAACGCCGCGAACATCCACCAGAAGCGCGCTGACCGACGCGACTCGGTCGCGGTGTAACCCACTCTTGCAGGCTCCAGCACGGGTGTGGTGCGAAACTTACTGGCCTCAGCCTGCGATGAGTCGATCGCGGTTGCCGATGGTGCGTGCCCATCGAGCCCGAGACCCACGTCACTCGGGCTATCGCGCAACTTCCACAACACGATCGGTAAAGTAATGAGCAGCGTCAGCACGCCAAGCCCCGCATAGGCGCCGCGCCAACCGACGGCATCGATCAAAAATTGCGAGACCGACGACAACACGGCGCCGCCGATGCCGATACCGGCCAAGGCTGCGCCGAATGCCTGCCCACGACGACAATCGAACCACGCGGCAACCACACGCGAGTAGGCAATCGAGGACGTGCCCGCACCAATGATCGGAATCAACGCAAACACGGCATAGAAATGCAGCAGACTCGGCGTGAGCCAGTAGAGTGAGATCAAAGCTAGGGCAAAGAGGATGATGCCGATGATGGCCCAACGCCGAACGCCCTGACGATCGAAGAGTTTGCCGATGTAGAGCGACGAGACGACGGTCACGATGGTGCCGATCAAGGTGACGACGGCGTATTCCGTCTGGCTCCAACCAAACTCGGCGGTGATAGGGCCTTGAAAAATGCCGATGGCGAAAAGATTGATCGAGGCGACGCCCGTCGCGAGGCCCACCATCGTCGCAAACACCACACCGCGAGTTCCCCTCGGCAATGCGGCGAGCACGGCGGCGACGATAGCGAGCGCGATCACGGCGCCGCGAAAGAGTGGCGCCACCAGCAGGGTCGACAACAGCAACACCGCGGCAATCGCGAGGAATCGCCGATCGAAAGTCACTCGCTCCGGCTGCATCGTTCCCCCTCGTTGCTTGCCGCTACAATCACGCGAATCGATCTGATCATAGCCACTTCCGGCAGGAGCCGTCGAACTATGCGACCCACATCCATCATGACTCTCACCGCTGTGTTGCTGTCGAGTTTGCTCGTTGCCGTGAGCTCGGCCAAGGCCGAAACCCGACGCCCTCTGGCGATCGCCATCCACGGCGGCGCCGGCGTGATCGCACGCGAGCAACTCGGCCCCGATGACGGTGCGAGTTACCGCGCTGGGCTCGCCGAGGCGCTCGACGCCGGCTATGCCGTACTCGAGCGAGGTGGCAGCAGTCTCGATGCGGTCACCACGGCCGTTCGCATCCTCGAAGACAACCCGCTTTTCAATGCAGGCCGTGGCGCTGTGCTCACTCATGAAGGGCAGGCCGAACTCGATGCGTCGATCATGACCGGTCATGATCTGAAGGCCGGCGCCGTCGCCGGTGTGAAGCGTATCCGTCATCCGATCGATCTGGCGCGAAAAGTGATGGAAGACTCTCCGCATGTGATGCTCTATGGCGCGGGCGCCGAAGAGTTCGCGGCTAGCCGCGGCTTCGAGTTCGTGCCCAACGAATTTTTCATCACGCCGCAGCGCAAGCGGCAACTCGATCGTGTACTGCAAGGTCGTACGCAACCGCGAAACGAGTTGTCGGGACTTGGTACGGTGGGTGCCGTAGCCGTCGACTCGAGCGGCAATCTCGCCGCGGCGACCTCGACCGGTGGTATGACCAACAAGCGCTGGGGTCGAATCGGTGATGCGCCGATCATCGGCGCGGGCACCTATGCCAACAACGCGAGCTGCGCCGTCTCGGCGACAGGTCATGGTGAGTATTTCATCCGCTCGGTCGTCGCCTACGACGTTTGCGCGCTGATGGAATATAAAGGTTACAGCCTCGATCGAGCGGCGACCGAAGTCGTCAAGCGCAAGCTGGTCGAGCGCGGCGGTGAGGGCGGAATCATCGCCGTCGATCGAGCCGGCAACGTCGCGCTGGAGTTCAACAGCCCCGGTATGTTTCGCGGCATGCGCGATTCTGCCGGACGCCGTGAAATCGCAATCTACGAGAAGTAGTCGGCCAAATATTGATCGAAGTCGCCGCGGGGGTCTGCCGCCAACGCTTCGGCTTTGTGCAGCGACTCCTCGGCCTCTTCGGCAAAGCGACGCAGTACCGCATCGTTCGGCTGGTGCAAGTCGAGAAAATAGGCTTTGTGCGCTGCCGACGTGCGCAATGCTAGGTCAAAGAAAGACTCGTCCGTCTCGCGTAGTTCGCGAATGAGGCGCGCTGAGGGTGTCAACTCCACTTCTTTGACTTTTGCCGCTTGTACGGCAAGCGCCGCGCTATATGGCTTGCTCGCATCACCCTCATCGAGCAGTTCGCAAATGCCCTGCATCTGATCGAGGATCTCGGCAGCCCAGCCGAGCATGTCGACATCGCGACCGTCGCGCTTGAGCTTGAGGCCGGGCTCGCGCCCCGATCGAGCGACTTTGACATGATTGGCATCGAGCGTCGCCTGCTCGTCGCGATCGATCAGCGGGCTCTCGCGTATCAAACAAAAGGCGAGGAACGCCTCGAGAAATCGCATCTTGTTCTGGTTCACGCCCACCGGATCGAAGGCGCTGACATCGAGCGCCCGCACCTCGACGTATTCAACGCCCGCGCGCGTCAAGGCGCGAGTCGGGCGCTCGCCCGAGCGCGCGACGCGCTTCGGTCTGATGAAGGCGTAGTACTCGTTTTCGATCTGCAGCAAGTTGGCGTTGAGTTGACGGTATTGGCCGTCGATCTTCACACCAAGTCGCTCGTACTCCGGATGTATGGTCGTCGTCGCGCGCGTGAGATCGCGCACGTATTCCTCTAGGCTGTTGACCGACACCTCGACACCCGACTGACTGCGATTGCGGTAACCAAGATCACTCATACGCAACGAAGTGGCGTAGGGCTCCCAGCCCGTGCCTCGAGCAAACTCGGGCAGTGTTTCACCGCGTGCGCGCAGAAACGATTTGCACACGGTGGGCGACACCCCAAAGAGATACAACACGATCCAGCCGTGGCGCCGATAGTTGCGTAGCAGATCGAAGTAGCCGGACGAGATGAACGCCGCATCCATCTCGCGCGATTCGCGGATGGCTGCCCAAGGCTCCCACAAACTTTGAGGAAACGAATAATTGAAGTGCACACCCGAGATGGCCTGCATCACGCGGCCGTAGCGAACTCCGAGACCTTCGCGATAAATCGTCTTCATGCGGCCCACGTTCGATGGGCCGTACTGTGCAATCGGAATGCTGGCGTCACCCTCGAGCGCGCAGGGCATGCTCGTTGCCCACAGCAGTTCGTCATCAAGATGACGGTAGACGAACTGATGCAGATCACACAGGTACTGCAACAACTCCCAGTTGGAGGTGAAGGTCGGCGTGACGAGCTCGATCAGTGCTTCGGAATAATCCGTGGTGATGTGATCGTTGGTGAGTGCCGAACCGAGCGCCGAGGGATGCGCGGTCGTGGCGATTCGGCCTGCGGGTGTGACGCGCAGCGATTCTTTCTCGACGCCACGTCGGCCGCCCTGCAATACCCTCCTCTCGCCTGAATTGACGAGCGAAGCCAAACGGCGTTCGAAAACGCGATCGATACGGGACGGCATAGTGGGGTCCCTACCAGGGAATGCGACCGCTGAAGACCTCGCGAGCCATGCGGAAATCACCGCGCAGGCTGTAGAGGGGATGTTTGAAGGTCGCAGGCCGATTTTTCTCGAACACGTAGTGACCGACCCAGGCAAATCCGTAACCCGTCACCAGTGCCGATAAAAACAGCAGCGGCTCACGCGTCACCACCGCCGCCAACAACTGCAGCACGGCAGCCGAGGTGCCGATCACGTGCAACCGCCGGGAAGTGCGGTCGGCGTGCTCACCCAAATAAAATGGGTAGAACTCTTCGAAGTTCCGGAAACTCATGCGGCGCATCCTGCCGCATGGGATGTGACAGGCGCAACCGGCTAGTCATAGACTTGCCACCTACCGACCCTACCACCGGAGAACGACTCCCCATGTCGATGGACACCCGACGACACCCGATCGCTGTGCTGACACTGCTCAGCGCACTCGCGACCCTGACCGCCTGCGCGACCAGCAGTGCGCCGGCTTCGAGTGCAGCGAAGCTCAGCAAAACCACCGAAGTGCCTGCGGCCGCGAGCACCAGCGCCGCATACCCCTCGACCTACACGGTTCCGAGCAGTGCACCCACCTTGATCCGCGGCGCCACCGTGCTCACCGGCACAGGCGAGCGCCTCGATGGCGCTGATGTGCTGCTGCGCGACGGCAAAATCGCCGCGATCGGTCGCAATCTGGAACTGCCGGCGGACGGCAAGTTGGTCGATGGCCAAGGCAAGTGGGTCACTCCGGGTTTGATCGACGTGCACTCGCATCTCGGTGTGTATGCCTCGCCCGGTGTCGAGGCTCACTCGGATGGCAACGAGGCGACTGCCCCGTCGACGCCGCAAGTGTGGGCCGAACACTCCATTTGGCCGCAAGACCCGGGATTCGAGGCTGCGCTCGAGGGTGGCATCACCACGCTGCACGTGCTGCCAGGCTCGGCGAATCTCTTCGGTGGTCGCTCCGTCACCGTCAAGAATGTGCCGTCCGTAACCTATCAGGGCATGAAATTCCCGGCAGCACCGCATGGCTTGAAAATGGCCTGTGGTGAGAACCCGAAGCGCGTTTACGGCAATCGACGTGTGTTGCCCTCGACGCGCATGGGCAACGTCGCCGGATGGCGCGCGCAGTGGATCGAAGCGCAGGAATACATGCGCGAGCAGAAGAATTACGAGACCCGACGCGCGGCCGGTGAGAAGAACCCCATGCTGCGGCCACCGAAGCGCGATCTGCGTCTCGAAACGCTCGCGGCCGTGTTACGTGGCGAGATCAACGTGCAGCATCACTGCTATCGCGCCGACGAAATGGCCATCGTGCTCGATATGGCCAAAGAATTCAGCTACAAGGTGACCGCATTTCACCACGCCACCGAGGCGTACAAGATCTCGAACTTGCTCGCCGAGAACAACGTGTGCGCCGCGGTCTGGGCCGATTGGTGGGGCTTTAAGATGGAGTCCTACGATGCGATCCCCGAAAACATGGTGCTGGTCGATGCAGCCCCCGGCGGCTGCGCCATCGTGCACTCGGATTCTTCCGAAGGCATTCAACGACTGAACCAAGAAGCCGCGAAAGGCATCGCTTACGCGCGTCGCATGGGCCGCGAGATCGCGCCTGAGCACGCCATCAAATGGGTGACGACGAACGCGGCTAAAGCCCTTTCGATCCAGGATCACACCGGTTCGATCGAACTCGGCAAAATGGCAGATGTGGTTGTGTGGAACGGCAATCCGTTCAGTGTGTATGCCCAAGCGCAAGTGGTTTTCGTCGATGGCGCCGTGCGCTTCGATCGCGCCGCGCAATCGGGTATTCCACATTCCGATTTCTTACTCGGTCAGCCGGCTGCACAGGGGGTGCTGCAATGATCACTTCTCAGATCACAACCACGCTGGGGCGTGGACTCCGTCGCGCGGCGGTCTTGCTCGCAGCGACAACCGCGATCAGCGCGGATGCGGGCAATGCGTCGCTGCTGATCCGCAATGCGACGGTGCATACGGTCACCATCGACTCGAGTGGCCCGCTACCGAACACGGATCTACTCGTTCAAGACGGCCGTATCGCTGCCATCGGCAAAAATCTCGCAGCGCCCGCGGGCGTGCAGGTGGTCGATGCCGCTGGTAAGGCAGTGACACCGGGCACCTTCGGTGGTTTGGCACGAATCGGCCTCGAGGAAATCGGGCTTGAAAGCACGACCGGCGATCACTCGCATCGCTTAGGCCAGATGCGCCCCGAGTTCGATGTCACCATGGCGTTCAATCCCGAGTCGATGTCGCTGCCGATTCATCGCAGCAACGGCGTGACTTTTACAGTGCTGACGCCGGGGTCGGTCTCCGGCGGCAGCTTGGTCGCCGGTCTCGGTGCGCCGAGCTCGCTCGATGGCTCGCTGCCCGGTAATCAACGCGTGATGTTCGTCGACGTCGGCGGCGATGCCAACGACCTCTCCGGTGGCAGCCGCGCCGCGCAATTCATGTTGCTGCGCCAAGCCGTCGTCGAGGCTCGCGCACCGAACCTGGTGATGGTGCACGATGAGCGCCTCTTGACGCCCTCGGGTCGCCAAGTGCTGCTCGATTACTTGAAGGGCGCAGGCCCATTCGTCTTCGATGTCGACCGTGCCGTCGATATCCGCCGTACCCTGCAGTTCATCAAAGAAGAGAAAATCCGCGGTGTCATCCGCGGCGGTGCAGAAGCTTGGCGTGTAGCAGGCGAACTCGCTGCGGCCGACGTGCCGGTTGTTCTCGATCCGCTCGATAATCTGCCGAACAGCTTCGACAGCTTGGGCGCGACGCTCACCAATGCGGCTCGACTACGCGCAGCCGGCGTCACGGTCGCCTTCTCGATGCGCAGCCCGGAAGTTCACGATGCGGGCAAAGTACGGCAAGCAGCGGGCAATGCCGTCAGCCATGGTCTGCCCTTCGCCGACGGACTCGCCGCCATTACACGCATCCCAGCCGAAATCTTTGGTGTTGCCGATCGCGTTGGCAGTATCGCAGTGGGTCGCCCCGCGGATCTCGTGATGTGGTCCGGCGATCCGCTCGAGGTCTCGAGCTTGCCCGAACTCGTCGTAACCAACGGTCAACTCGAATCGCTCGACTCGCGTCACCGCGCGCTGCGTGATCGTTATCACGAACGACTGAAGCAAGGTCAGGCACGCTGATATGTTGATCGGCGAGTCGGTCCGCCGCGTTGCCATCATCGGCGGATCTCGCATCCCGTTCGCACGCGCGCACGGCGCCTATGCCGCGCTCGACGAGCAAGCGATGCTGACGGCGGCGCTGCAAGGCTTGATCGACAAGTACGGACTGGCCGGCAGGCAACTCGGAGAAGTCGCCGCAGGTGCGGTGATGAAGCACTCGAGGGACTTCAACTTGGCGCGCGAGAGTGTGCTCGGCACCACGCTCGATCCGCACACCCCTGCGTACGATCTGCAGCGCGCCTGCGGCACGAGTCTGGAAGCGGCTATCCAGATCGCCAATAAAATCGCGCTCGGCCAGATCGACTGCGGGATTGCCGCTGGCGTCGATACCGTGAGCGATACGCCGATTGTGTATCCGCGCAGTTATCGGCAAATCTTGATGAAGGCACACCGCGCCCGCGGCGCCCTCGCCAAGATCACGCCCTTTCTGTCGCTGCGACCAAGACACTTCGCGCCGGAATTGCCGAACGCCGGCGAGCCGCGCACGGGGCTTTCGATGGGTCAAAGCTGCGAGCGCATGGCGCAGCGTTGGAACATCAGCCGCGCCGAGCAGGATCAACTGGCCTACCACAGCCATCGCAACGCGGCGGCCGCTTGGCGCGCGGGCTTCTACTCGGAGCTCGTCACGCCACTGGCCGGCTTGCAGCGTGATGACAATGTGCGCGCTGATATTTCGATCGAGAAACTCTCGGCCTTGCGGACGAGTTTTGATCGCTCGAGTGCCGGCACCCTGACCGCCGGCAACAGCACGCCATTGACCGACGGTGCAGCAGCCGTGTTGTTGGCGAGCGAGGCATGGGCGCGCGCGGCGGGTCTGCCGGTACTTGCGTGGCTCACTTTCGGCAAAGCGGCCGCGGTCAACTTCGTGGGCGGCGAAGAGGGTTTATTGATGGCCCCTGCTTATGCAGTGCCCGCCATGCTCGGTGACGCTGAACTCAGCTTGCAGGATTTCGACTACTACGAAATCCACGAGGCCTTCGCCGCGCAGGTGCTGTGCACACTGAAGGCTTGGGAGTCGGACGACTTCTGCCGACATCGGCTCGGTCGTGAACGCGCGCTCGGCAGCATCGATCGAAGCCGCCTTAACGTGAAAGGCAGCAGTGTCGCCATTGGCCATCCGTTTGCCGCTACCGGCGCGCGCATCATCGGCACCCTGGCGAAGCTGCTCGCTGACGATGCCGCTGCGAAGCGGGGATTGATTTCGGTGTGTACCGCAGGTGGCATGGGCGTCACCGCGATCGTCGAACGCGCGAGCTAACCGCGGCCGGAGCTACCGAATCCGCCTGCTCCGCGATCGGTGGCCGTGAATTCTTTGACCACCTCGAGCTCGACCTGCACGACCGGCACGATCACCAGCTGCGCGATCCGCTCGCCGGGCTGGATGGTGTAGGTGCTCGTACTGCGGTTCCAGCACGACACCATCAATTGCCCCTGATAGTCGGAATCGATCAGGCCGACCAGATTGCCGAGCACGATGCCGTGTTTGTGCCCAAGCCCCGAGCGCGGCAAGATCACCGCTGCGAGCGACGGATCCTCAACCCAGATCGCCAGGCCGGTGGGCAGCAACTCGGTGCGGCCAGGGGCTAATTCGAGCGGTGCCGTCAGGCAAGCGCGTAAGTCCAAACCGGCCGAACCACCGGTCGCGTAAGCGGGCAACGGAAATTCACCACCGATACGCGGGTCGAGAATACGGACTTTCATGGGACGGTATGACATCAGGTTTTAATTCTAGAGG
This sequence comes from Klebsiella pneumoniae, assembly GCA_945873095.1. GTDB lineage: Bacteria > Pseudomonadota > Gammaproteobacteria > Steroidobacterales > Steroidobacteraceae > UBA964. The sequence goes on from CAMCBU010000033.1 coordinate 22,116, forward strand.
TGATGAGTTCGATTAATTCTTTGGCGACGACCTGCTTGCTCGAGGGGCCGATGGGTGCTCGACCCTCACGCCACAAGACCACCAAGCTGTTGTCGTCGCGATCAAAGACCTTGTCATCACCGACTTCATTGGCGGCGATCAGATCGAGATTCTTGCTCTCGAGCTTGCCGCGCGCATAGGTCTCGACGTCGTGGGTCTCGGCTGCAAAGCCGACGACGTAGGGCCGCTGCTTGCGAGCAGCGACGGACGCCAAAATATCCGGCGTGCGCTCGAGCACGATCTCGACACGCTCGCCGCTTTTTTTGATCTTGCGCTCGGCAACGACCGCCGGCCGGTAATCAGCCACAGCCGCCGTGCCGATGAACACATCGGCTGTACCGACGACCGCATCGACGGCATCGTGCATCTGCGCGGCGCTCTCGACATCGATGCGCCTGACCCCAACCGGTGTCGGCAAATTGACCGGGCCTGCCACCAGTGTGACCTCCGCCCCGGCAGCGCGAGCGGCGTCCGCGAGTGCGAAACCCATCTTGCCGCTGCTGCGATTGCTGATGTAGCGCACGGGGTCGAGGCGCTCACGAGTCGGTCCCGCCGTGATCAACACATGTTTTCCGGCGAGTCCAGAGCTCGCCGCGGCGGGCAACAAACGCTCGACGCCTGCGACGATCTCGAGCGGCTCGAGCATACGACCGTCACCCGTTTCGCCGCAGGCTTGCTCGCCGCGCCCGGGGCCGAGCAGCTCGACGCCGCGGTGACGCAGGATCGCGACGTTGGCCTGCGTTGCCGGATGCGACCACATGAGGCGATTCATCGCCGGCGCCAACGCCACCTTCGCATCGGTCGCGAGTACCAAGGTCGTGAGCAAGTCGTCGGCACGCCCGGAGGCGAGCCTCGCGATCAGATCAGCCGACGCCGGCGCCAGCAAAATCAAATCGGCCCAGCGCGCGAGTTCGATGTGACCCATGGCCGCCTCGGCAGCCGGATCCCACAATTCTGCGCGCACCTCGCGCCCCGCGACCGCCTGAAAGGTGGTCGGAGTCACGAAGCGCTGCGCGCCCGCGGTCATCACCACCTGAACCTCGGCGCCACGTTCGCGCAAGCGCCGGACCAGATCCGGTGCCTTATAGGCGGCGATCCCCCCGCTGACCCCGAGGACGATCCGACGATGCTGCAAAGTCGACATGACCGGATTATCGGCGATGGTCGGTCGCGGCGTCGAACACCGGTTGGTTATGGGGCGATTCGCTCCAGTTTTAGCGCTAGCTCGTCCATCGGCCACCGCGCCATCCTCGCCCGTCATGACCCGCAGCGCGAAAACCGGCTTGCAACAGATCGAATCGCTGACCGATGGCGAGCTGCTCCAGCTCTTGATCGGTCGCCGTACCGGCAGCGATGCGCTGTTGTCGACGCACGGTTCCCTACACGCGCTGATCCGCGCACTGCCGAGAACGGGTAACACGCGCACGACGGCTCGTCTCGCCGCGGCGCTCGAGGTGGCAAGACGCCATTACGCCGCCGATATGCTCGCAGGGGAATCCCTCAACTCGCCGGGGGAAACCTCGCGCTTTTTGATCTCGCGGCTGCGCGATCGACCCTTCGAGGTGTTCTGCTGCCTCTATCTCGATGCAAGGCACCGGCTGATCGCCTTCGAGGAGCTGTTCCGTGGGACCATCGATGGGGCGAGCGTGCACCCACGCGAGGTCGTGAGGCAGGCTCTCGCTCACAACGCGGCGAGCCTCATCTTCGCGCACAATCACCCCTCCGGAGTCGCCGAGCCGAGTCGGGCCGACGAGCTCATCACGCTACGCTTGCGCGACGCGCTGTCCCTCGTCGATATCCGCGTGCTCGATCATCTGATCGTGGCCGGTCCTCGGGTGGTCTCGCTCGCCGAGAAGGGGCTGATCTGACACCCCGAAAGACTTGCCGCCGGCGGACCAGACTGGTATAACAGCGACCCTTTGCACGGGTGCTGAGCCCCCGGGCAGTCGTAACTAACTGATTTCAAAAGGCTTCCTCCGATGTCCCGCGTCTGCGAACTCACTGGCAAGCGTCCCACCACGGGCAACCGCGTCTCGCACGCGAACAACAAGAAGCGTCGCCGCTTCCTGCCGAACCTGCGCACGCAGCGTTTCTGGTTGGAAGGCGAGAAGCG
>CAMCBU010000034.1 GCA_945873095.1 Klebsiella pneumoniae
CGCGGTATCGACAAGGCCGTCATCGTCGCCACCGAAGACATCAAGAAGCTCGCCAAGCCCTGCAAAGACAACAAGGCGATCGCGCAGGTCGGCACGATCAGTGCGAACAGCGACGACTCGATCGGCAAGACCATCGCGCAGGCGATGGAAAAAGTCGGTAAGGAAGGCGTGATCACGGTGGAAGAAGGCTCGGGCCTGCAGAACGAACTCGACGTTGTCGAGGGCATGCAGTTCGACCGCGGCTACCTCTCGCCGTACTTCATCAACCAGCAGGCCAATCAGACGGCCGAGCTCGACAAGCCGTACATCCTGCTCGTCGACAAGAAGATCTCGAACATCCGCGAAATGCTGCCGGTGCTCGAAGGTGTTGCGAAGGCGGGTCGTCCGCTGCTCGTGATCGCCGAGGACGTCGAGGGCGAGGCTCTGGCCACGCTCGTCGTCAACAACATCCGTGGCATCTTGAAGGTCGCCGCCGTCAAGGCGCCGGGCTTCGGTGATCGTCGCAAGGCCATGTTGCAGGACATCGCGACCCTGACGGGTGGCACGGTCATCTCCGACGAAGTCGGTCTGCAGCTTGAGAAGGCCACGCTGAATGATCTCGGCGAAGCCAAGAAGATCGTGGTCGAAAAGGAAAACACCACGATCATCGACGGTGCCGGCAAGAACGCCGACATCAAGGCGCGTGTCGAGTCCATCCGTCAACAGATCGAGGAAGCGACCAGCGACTACGACAAGGAGAAGCTCCAAGAGCGTGTCGCGAAGCTGTCGGGCGGCGTTGCCGTCATCAAGGTCGGTGCTGCCACCGAGATCGAGATGAAGGAAAAGAAGGCTCGCGTCGAAGACGCCCTGCACGCCACGCGTGCGGCGGTGGAAGAGGGCGTGGTGCCAGGCGGTGGTGTGGCGCTGATTCGCGCCACCAAGTCGCTCGAGAAACTCGAAGGTGCGAACGAAGACCAGACGGTCGGTATCCGCATCCTCGCCCGCTCGATCGAGGAGCCGCTGCGTCAAATCGTGGAGAACGCCGGTGAAGATGCCGCTGTGATCCTCAACCAGGTCAAGTCCGGCAAGGGCGCCTACGGCTACAACGCGGCCACGGGTCAGTATGGCGACATGCTCGACTTCGGCATCCTCGACCCGGCGAAGGTCACGCGTCTCGCACTGCAAAACGCAGCGTCGGTCGCCGGCCTGTTGTTGACCACCGAGGTCATGATCGCCGAGGCCCCGAAGGACGATCACGACCACGTGCATCCGGCCCCCTCGGGCATGGAAGGCATGGGGATGTAATCCCCCCGTCACGCCATCCCCTCCGTGCGTGACGTTCGAGGCCCGGGAGAAATCCCGGGCCTTTTCTTTTGGGGCCGGGTGAACATGTAGACTTCGGCCCATGTCCCTCTATCGCCATCTGCTTTCACCACTCGACCTCGGTTTCACCACGTTGCCGAACCGAGTCCTCATGGGCTCGATGCATACGGGGCTCGAGGACGATCCCAAACATTTCGGACGTCTCGCGAGCTATTTCGCCGAGCGCGCTCGTGGCGGCGTCGGGCTGATCGTCACGGGTGGTTTCGCGCCCAACATCGAGGGTTGGTTGTCGCCGTTCGGTTCGCGCCTCGCTTCATCGCGTGCGGCGCAGCGGCATCGACCGATCGTCGATGCGGTGCATGCCGAGGGCGGTCGTATCGCGCTGCAGATCCTGCATGCGGGGCGTTACGGCTATCACCCGTTGTCGGTCGCACCATCGCGCATCAAATCGCCCATTACGCCATTCACACCACGCGCCCTGAGCTCCGCGGGGGTCGAGCGGCAGATTCGTGCCTTCGTTCGTTGTGCCGCGCTGGCACGCGAAGCGGGTTACGACGGCGTCGAGGTGATGGGGTCCGAGGGATATTTCATCAACCAATTTTTGGTGGAGCACACCAATCTTCGTCGCGATGAGTGGGGCGGCTCGTTCGAGAATCGGATGCGACTACCGGTCGAGATCGTCGCGCGGGTACGCGAAGCGGTCGGTCGCGATTTCATCATCGTTTACCGACTATCGATTCTCGATCTGATTCCAAACGGTCAAAGCTGGGACGAAGTCGTGCGGATGGCGAAGGCGATTTCATCAGCGGGTGCGACGATATTGAACTCCGGCATCGGTTGGCACGAGGCGCGTATCCCGACGATCGCGACCTCCGTGCCGCGCGGCGCGTTCACGTGGGTGACGGGCAAGCTACGCCGCGAGTTACGTGCGGCCGGCGTCGAGATTCCGCTATGCACGACCAACCGCCTCAATACACCCGAAGTCGCCGATGCCGTGCTCGCTGCGGGCGATGCGGATATGGTGTCGATGGCGCGGCCACTGCTCGCCGACCCCGACTTCGTACGCAAAGCCTCACAGGGGCGTGCGGCGGATATCAATACCTGCATCGCCTGCAACCAAGCCTGCCTCGATCACACCTTCGCGCAGAAGATCGCCTCGTGTCTCGTCAACCCGCGCGCATGTCACGAAACCGAGCTCGTGATCGAGGCTGCTCGCCGGATCAAAAAAATCGCCGTGGTCGGGGCGGGACCCGCAGGTCTCGCCGCTGCAACCACCTTGGCAGAGCGTGGGCACGCGGTGACCTTGTTCGAAGCGGATCAGCGCATCGGCGGACAGTTCAATCTTGCCAAGCAGATTCCGGGCAAAGAGGAATTCGACGAGACCTTGCGCTATTTCCAGGGCAGACTGACAGCGACCAAAGTCGATGTCAGACTCGCTCAGCGCATCGGCGCAGAATCTTTGATCGGCAGTGGTTTCGACGAAGTGATTCTCGCAACCGGCGTGATTCCGCGCGACCCAAAGATTTCGGGGCAGGATCACCCCAAGGTCTGCAGCTACCTCGATGTGCTCACGGGCAGGCGCACCGTCGGTGCGCGTGTTGCCATCGTCGGTGCTGGCGGGATCGGCTTTGATGTGGCGGAGTTCCTCGTACACGATGGTCACTCGATCACGCTCGATCGCGAGGCGTGGTTGCGCGAGTGGGGCGTTGGCGATCCGGCTGTCGCTCGCGGCGGTGTCGCTGGCGTGAAGCCACAGCCGACGCCACCTGCGCGTGAGGTATTCCTGTTGCAGCGTAAGGCGGGCAAGCCCGGCGCGGGCCTAGGCAAGACGACCGGATGGATCCATCGCACCGCACTGAAGATGAAACGCGTCGAAATGATCAGTGATGTGCAGTATCGGCACATTGACGATGGGGGCCTGCACATCTTGGTCGGTGATGTGCCGCGCACTCTGGAGGTCGACACCGTGGTCCTCTGTACCGGTCAAGAGCCGTTGCGCGCGCTCGTCGCGCCGCTGCAGCAAGCCGGTCTCACCGTACATTTGGTCGGCGGTGCCGATGTGGCCACGGAGCTCGATGCGAAGCGGGCGATTCGTCAGGCGACAGAGCTCGCAGCGCGAATTTGAGCAATCAATTCAAAGCAGGTTCACCTATGATCAAACAGGGAATCATCGCTATCCTTTTCGTCGTCACGACGACCCTCACGGCGCAGGCAGCCACGCCCGATGGCGACGCCAATACGAAAGCGACAGCCTTCTTCGAAGCGGCCTTTGATGAAGACGTGGCGGCGAGTCCGGAATACGCGACCGCTCTCGGCCTTCGGTCGCGCTACGGTGAATGGTCGCCGTTGACCGAGGAGCGTCGAGAAGCGGACCTTGCGCGCACTCGACGTCAATTGCAGGCCTTGGAGTCGACCGTGGATCGGGCGGCCCTTGATGCTCAGGGTCGGCTGTCCTTCGACATCTTCGCGATGAACGCGAAGCGTGAGCTGGCGCGCGATGAGTGGCGCCATCATCGTTATCCCTTCGATCAGATGAACGGCTTGCAGGCGCAGATCCCCGCGTTCTTGATCAACTCGCACCGGGTGCAGTCCGTATCCGACGCCGAGGCCTATATTTCTCGTCTGCGCGGTGTGGCACTGCGACTCGATGAGGCGATGTTGAATGCCGATGAGGCAGAGCGACGTGGTGCGCTGCCGCCGGCGTTCGTCTTCCCGTATGTGATTTCCGATGCCGCCAACGTCATTCGTGGCGCGCCTTTCGACGAGTCGGGTCAAAGCAGTCCGTTGTGGGCCGATATCAACGGCAAGCTGTTGTCGATCCAGATCGATGTCGCAACGCGATCGCGTTTGCTCGACGAGGCGCGCACCGCCTTGCTCGAGTCGGTGGGTCCGGGATATCGAAAGCTCATCGCGTATGCAACGGCTGCCGGTCAGCGCGCTGGCAGAGACGATGGCGCTTGGCGTTTACGCGACGGCGCTCGCTATTACGATTTCTTGCTCTCGAGTTACACCACGACCTCGATGACCGCCGAGGAGATCCATCAATTGGGTCTTGCGGAAGTGGCGCGTATTCACGGTGAGATGCGCGCCATCATGAAGCAGGTCGGCTTCAAAGGAGACTTGCAGGCTTTCTTTGAGTTCATGCGTAACGACCCGCAGTTTTATTACCCGGAGACCGCTGAGGGCAAGGCTGCTTATCTTGCCGAGGCGACCCGGTTGATCGACGGTATGCGCGAGCGATTGCCGTCGTTGTTCCGCACCCTGCCGAAGGCGCCGATGCTCGTGAAAGCGGTGGAACCGTTTCGCGAGAAGTCGGCGGGCAAGGCGTTCTATCAGCGTCCGTCGGCCGATGGCACGCGACCCGGCATCTACTACGCCAACCTGTATCGCATGGCGGATATGCCGAAGTACGAAATGGAAGCGCTCGCATATCACGAGGGCATTCCGGGGCACCACATGCAGCTGGCGATCGCCGGTGAGCTGGACGAGTTGCCGCGCTTTCGCCGCTTCGGAGGCTTTACTGCGTATTCCGAAGGCTGGGGCCTTTACACCGAGCGCTTGCCCAAGGAACTCGGTCTCTATTCAGATCCGTATTCCGATTTCGGTCGGCTCGTGCTCGAACTGACGCGCGCGGTACGTTTGGTGGTCGATACCGGCTTGCATGCCAAGCGTTGGACGCGCGAGCAGGTGATTCAATACCACCTCGATAACATGCCGATGACGCGCGATGCGGCGACCAAAGCGACCGAGCGTTACATCGTCATGCCCGGTCAGGCGACCGCCTACACCGTCGGCATGCTGCATATCGTCAAGCTGCGCGACAAGGCGCAGCGTGCGCTCGGTGCGCGTTTCGATATTCGCGATTTTCACGATGTGATCTTGCGATCGGGTGCCTTGCCGCTCGACATTCTGGAATCTCAGCTCGATGAGTGGCTACGCTCCAAGACGCAGCAGCGTGTGCCGGTTCAGGCACTCGACCTCTATCGCCTTGAGCAGCCGGTGGATCCGCAGCTCGTGCCCGATGGCAAGCGCGTCGCGGTGCTGCGTGAGATGCGCGATATTCAGACTGATCGTGTCTCGACCGAATTGTGGTTGGTCGAGGTTGAGAGCGGCGCTCGGCAACTTCTGGTCGGTGCCGATAAATCGCCACGCTCGGCGCGTTGGTCGCCGGATGGTTCGAAGCTCGCCTTCATCGGGCGCGAGGGCGGTAAGGCGCAAATTTTCATCCTCGACCTGCGAGATGGTCGCGCGCGTGTCATCACACGCGGCGCGCAAGCGCCGAGTGGTATTTCGTGGTCACCCGATGGTTCGCAACTCGCCTTCGTGATGCTCGTGGAGCAAAAGCCTGCGGCTTTTTATGAGTTACCGAAAAAGCCCGATGGTGCGCAATGGGCGCCCGAGCCGCGCATTGTGCGTGACTATCCTTATCGCACCGATTCGGGTGGTTGGAGCACGCCCGGTGAGCGGCACGTCTTCGTCGTGGGCGCGCATGATGCGACGGAGCCGCGCCAGCTGACTCGCGGTGCGGGTGATTGGGGCGCGCGAGATGAGGCACCGGCCTGGACACCGGACGGTCGATCGCTCATCGTGTCTGCCGACACACACGAGGCCGCTCGTCGACGCGCCAATCAGAGCGATCTCTGGCAGATATTTCTGAATACCGAGTCATCGCCTAGACAATTGACTCGCGATGACGGTTCAGAAACGTCGCCGGCGATCAGCCCAAACGGACGTGAGGTCGTCTACGTGGGTTGGCGCAATCGTCGCAACTCGCATCAACGCACTGATCTTTTTTGGATACCGCTCGATACGTCGTCGGCAACGGTCGCTGTCAATTTGACGGCGGCACTCGATCGAGTCGCCTCGCAACCGCAATGGCGAGAAGACGCCTCGGGCGTGTACTTCCAGTACCAAGACCAAGGCGTGAATCGCGTGGGGTTCGTGACACGCGAGCGCGCGATCACGCGCGTCGTCGAAGCCTTCGGCGCCACGCGCTTGTTGCTGCCGTCATCGGGCGGTAGCGCGTATTCGGTTGCAGCGGGCGTCTTCGCCTATCCCAGTGTCGAGGCTGACCGACCAGCTGCGCTCGCGATCGCCGACGCAAAGGGTGCCCGGACGTTATGGGATATGAACTTGGCATGGCGCGAACAGCGTGACATCGGCAAGCTCGAGGAACTATGGATCAAGTCGAGCGCAGATCGTCGCTCGGTGCACGCCTGGGTGCTGTATCCGCCCGGATTCGATCCGTCGAAGAAATATCCGCTGGCGCTCGATATCCACGGTGGACCGCATCTCGACTACGGTCCGATGTTCTCCATTACGCACCATCTCTACGCCGCTGCGGGTTACGTGGTGGCTTTCGCGAATCCGCGCGGTTCGATCGGCTACGGCGAGGAGTTTGCGAGCCTCATCAATCGTGCGTACCCGGGTAAGGACCACGACGATCTGATGAGCGTGGTCGATGCGGTCGTTGCCAAGGGCTTCATCGACACGAATCGTCTCTATATCGGTGGTGGTTCCGGTGGCGGGGTGTTGTCATCTTGGGCGATCGGCAAGACGAGTCGCTTCGCGGCGGCTTCGGTCAAGCGACCGGTGATCAACTGGACCTCGACGGCATTGACGACGGACATCGGTGCCACGATGGCGGGATATTGGTTCGATCGTATGCCTTGGGAAGAGCCTGAGAAATATTGGGCGAGGTCTCCCCTGTCGTTGGTCGGCAAAGTGCGAACGCCGACACTGCTCATCACCGGCGAACAGGATTGGCGCACCCCCATGAGCGACTCGGAGCAATACTTCCAAGCGCTGCAGTTGCAAGGTGTGACGAGCGCGCTGATGCGTTTGCCTGAGGCGAGTCACGGCTTCGGCCGACCGAGTCAGTGGCTCGCTGCCATTCAAGGAACCATCGGCTGGTACGACTCGCATCGCCTGAATCGCTGAGAGAGGAGGGTAGGTCATGAAGCAAGCGCGTCAAAAGGTCGGTTTGTGGGCTGCCATTGCGGCTCTTGGCAGCACCGGCTCAATGACATCCCACGCGCAGACGCCCGCGGCCTATGTCGAAGTTGATCGTGTGATGCGGGACTTCCTCAATCGCGAAAAGGTACCCGGCGGCGCGTGGGGCATCATCGTGGAGGGTCGGCTCGCCCATGTCGGCGTGCATGGGCTTCGCGATGTGGCCAGCGGTGCCGAGGTCAAAAGCGATAGCGTCTTTCGTATCGCGTCGATGACCAAAAGTTTCACCGCGATGGCGATTCTGCAGTTGCGCGATGCAGGGCGCTTGTCGCTCGATGATCCGGCGGAAAAATATTTACCGGAGCTGCGCCGCTGGCGCTATCCGAGCAGTGATTCACCGAAGCTGACGATACGCGACCTGCTGACTCATTCAGCAGGATTCCCGGAAGATAACCCGTGGGGTGATCAGCAGCTGGCGATCAGCGAGGAAGAGTTCACAGCCTTGTTGCAGCAGGGCATGCCGTTTTCGAATCCGCCGGGCGTTGCCTTCGAATATTCGAACTATGGCTACGCGTTGCTCGGACGGATTGTTTCGACCGTCTCGGGGATGTCTTATCCGAAGTATGTCGAGCAAAGAATTCTGCAACCACTCGGCATGACCTCGACGACACTCGAGCCGCGTGCCGTGGACGATCAGCGTCTGGCGCGAGGCTATCGATACGAAGATGGTCAATGGAAGCTCGAGCCGCAGCTCGCCGACGGTGCGTTCGGTGCGATGGGTGGCATGTTGACCTCACTCGAGGATCTCGGTCGCTACGTCGGTGCGTTTCTTGCGGCTGATCCACCACGCGACGAGGCGTCGAGTGGGCCGATCGCACGCGCGTCATTGCGCGAGATGCAACAGATGTGGCGCCTGCGGCCCGCCTCGATCACGCTGAGCAAACGCGGACAACCACAGCTCAACGTGACGGGCTATGGGTATGGCTTGCGTATCAGTCAGAGTTGCGAGTTTTCGCACATCGTCGCCCACTCCGGTGGGCTGCCCGGCTTCGGTTCGCAGATGCGTTGGCTGCCGGACTATGGCGTCGGTTTGATCGCACTCGGCAACCGCACCTACACACCCTGGGGCGGCGCGCTCGATGATGCCCTTGCCGCGTTGGCGCGCAGCGGCGAACTGAAGCCGCGCGCGATCGAGCCGTCGGTCGAGTTACAGGCGGCGCGCGCTGGTGTCGAGGGCTTGGTCACGAAGTGGGATGACAGTGCCGCGCGTGAACTCGCTGCGATGAATCTCTTTCTCGATCGCTCACTCGAGCGACGGCGTGCCGAGTTCGCGCAATTGAATCAAGAACTCGGCGTCTGTCGTAGCCGACCCGGTTACGTCAGCATCGAGAATCGCCTGCGCGGCAATTGGCTATTCGATTGCGAGCGTGGCACGTTGCGGGCGTCGGTGACGTTGTCACCCACGCTGCCACCCAAGGTTCAGCATCTCGAAGTACGTCGCGCAACGGCTCGAGATGAACGGCCGCGCCCGATTTGTCAGTTCGCACCCGAATAAAAAAGCGGCGACCCCGGGCCGACCGGCAGGCCAAAGCCCAGCCACAGACCGAACATCAACGACCAGCCGATCAGGAAGGTCATCGAGTAGGGCAGCATCACGGCGACCACGGTGCCAAGGCCTGCGCGCGCTTCGTATTTTTGAAAGAAGGCGATGATCAGCGCGAAGTAGCTCAGCATCGGCGAGATGATATTGGTCACACTATCACCGACACGGTAGGCGGTTTGAGTCAGCTCCGGTGAGTAGCCTAGCAACATGAACATCGGCACGAACACCGGCGCCATCAACGCCCACTTGGCCGACGCCGAACCCATCATCAGATTGACGGTGGCGGTGAGCAAAATAAACAAGGCGAACAGCGGCACTGCCGATAGGCCAAGTGCTTTGAGTCCCTCGGCGCCATTCACGGCCATGATCAGGCCAAGTTGGGTCCAATTGAATAGCGCCACGAATTGCGCGGCAAAGAATACGAGCACGAGATAGCCGCCGAGAGTCGACATGCTGTTGCTCATGCCTTTGACGATATCGACATCGCTGCGGATCGTCCCCGCACCGATGCCATAGGCCACGCCACTGACGACTCCGAAGACGAAGATGATCGCGACGACGCCAGAGAGCAGCGGCGAGTTGAGGAGCTCGCCCGTACTCGGATCGCGCAGGAATCCGCCAGCGGGCACTGAGCCGATGGGCAGCATCGACCAGATGATCAACAGCGTCAGCGCGAGGCTCGCGATTGCGGCGTAGCGCAGACCACGACGCTCGAGCGACGACAGTTCGCTTGTCGATGGACTCTCCGCCGAGCCGTCCAATGCGGTCTTGTTGCTGTCGGCGAAACGCTTTTCGGTGAAGCGCTCGGTGACGAACCAGCCGAGCAGCGTGATGACGGGGGTCGAGGCCGCGAGAAAATACCAATTGGCGAGCGGACTGACGGTATAGCTCGGATCGACGATCCGAGCGGCCTCTTGTGACAGCCCCGCGAGCAGAGGGTCGATGGTGCCGATCAAAAGATTGGCCGAGTATCCACCGGAGACACCGGCGAAGGCGGCCGCCATGCCGACGATCGGGTGACGACCGGCTGAGTGAAAGATCAGACCGGCGAGCGGGATCAGCAGCACGTAGCCGATTTCACTCGCCATGTTCGACATGACGCCGGCGAATACGATGATCGGTGTCAGCAGTCGCTGCGGTGCCGCAAGGACGAGCTTGCGCAGAGCAGCGCCGATCAACCCGGAATGCTCGGCGACACCGATGCCGATCAAAGCGACGAGCACCGTGCCGAGCGGCGCGAAGCCCGTGAAGTTGGTGACGAGGTTGGTCAGGATCCGATGCAGACCCTCGAGACTCAGCAGGTTGACAGGCGTCACCGTGGCGCCGGTCGTCGGATGTTGCACGGACACGCCCAAGTGCGTGGCGATGAACGAGGCCACTACGACGATCAGAGCCAACAACGCGAACAGCGTTGCCGGATGGGGCAGGGCGTTACCGGCGCGCTCGACCGTATCGAGAAAGCGATCCATGGCGGTCTTATGCGGCTTGGTCATGGCGTCGGTCAGCCTCCAGTCGATGCAATGGTTTGTGGCGTCAAGCCCGCCTCTCGCAGGGTGGCTTCGAGTTGTTGGGTGTGTTCGGCATCGCGCGTCTCGATGGTGAAGTCCAGATCGGCATCTTTGATCGGCACATCGAGAAAGAGTCGATGATGGGCAACGTCGACGATATTGCCGCCGGCACCGCCGATCAGCGTGGCGATGCGTGCCAGCGTGCCCGGTTGGTCGGCACTCTCAAAACGGAAGGTGACAAGACGCCGCTCGCGCACGAGCTGCCGTTGCAGCACGATCCCGAGCAGACGCGTATCGATATTGCCGCCGCACAAGACGAGACCGACTCGCTTGCCTGCGAAGCGCTCGCGATAGGCCAAGACGGCCGCTAGGCCCGCGGCGCCGGCACCTTCGACAACGGTTTTTTCGATCGAGACCAACAGGCTGATGGCATTCTCGATCGCCGAGTCGTCGATCAGCAGGATGTCGTCCACCAACTCGCTGATGATCGCTTGCGTCAAGCGGCCCACATTCCGCACGGCGATACCTTCGGCGATGGTGCGCTCGGCAAAAGTCGGACTCGTACCTTTGATCGCCGCATACATGCCGGGAAAGGCGCGGGTCTGAACGCCAACGAGTTCGATGTCGGGCTGCATCGCGCGTGCTGCGATTGCCATGCCGGCAAGCAGGCCGCCGCCGCCGATGGGGACGCAGAGCATCTCGAGATCCGGTACATCCTCGAGCATTTCGAGTGCAATCGTGCCTTGGCCTGCGATGATGTCGGCATCGTCATAGGGATGTACGAATACGAGATGTTCGGCCTTGGCGATCTCGTAGGCATGTTGTTCCGCATCGGTCAGTTGAGCGCCGTGCAGAATGACCCGCGCACCATGCGCGCGAGTCTGTTGAACTTTGTTGAATGGCGTGTTCGCGGGCATGACGATCGTGGCCGGAATGCCGAGACCGCTGGCGTGAAAAGCCACGCCTTGGGCATGGTTGCCGGCCGACATGGCGATGACGCCCCGCTGCCGCTGCTCGGCATTCAGACTGCGCAACTTGTTCAGCGCGCCGCGCTCCTTGAACGAGGCCGTGAACTGGTGGTTCTCGAACTTCAACCACACTTCGGCGCCCGTCAGAGCTGACAAGGTGCGCGAGCGCCTACAGGGCGTACGCTCCAGTTGATCGCCGAGCGTCTTGGCGGCGTTGACGATATTTTCGAAACTCACCGACATGCCATCATGATACCGTTGCAGCTCTGTTTCTGCGCTGCAGACCGTTGCTTTAGTTCTCACCGATGACCGCGTCCGCCGATTCTCGTATAGCCCGTTGGCGCCAGTCGACGCTGGCGCCCTTTGGTCATCAGGTCTTCGCCGTTTTCTGGTGGGCGTCGCTCGTGTCGTCGCTCGGCAGTCTGATCCAGACCGTCGGCGCTTCTTGGTTGATGGCGACCATCGCACCCTCGCCCGATCAGGTCGCCCTCGTGCAAACGGCCGGCACGTTGCCGTTCTTTTTTCTGTCGCTGATCGCCGGCGCTTATGCTGATACGCACGATCGTCGTTGGGTCATGATCCTCTCGCAGTTGTTGATGCTGCTGGCGTCGATCTCGCTCGCCGCGTTCGCGATCTTGGCTTGGCTCACGCCGCTTTGGTTGCTGACCTTTACCTTCCTGATCGGCTGCGGCACCGCAGCGTTCGCGCCGGCGTGGCAGGCCTCCATTGCCGATCAGGTCCCGCGCGCACAAATCCCGGCTGCCGTGATGGCCAATGCGGTGGGTTTCAATTTGGCGCGCAGCGTGGGTCCGGCGATCGGTGGCGTCATCGTCGCGAGCGTCGGCGCGGCCGCTGCTTTCGTGATCAACGCGCTGTCCTACATCGGGATGCTGAGCGCCTTACTTTGGTGGCGTGCGCCCAAGAGCGAGAATCCGTTGCCGCCCGAGCCGCTATTCGGGGCGATCGCAGCCGGTATTCGTTACGTTCGCTTATCACCGCATCTGATGGCGATCCTGATGCGCGCCGTGCTCTTCACGGTGCCGATCTCGGCGGTGCCCGCGCTGATGCCCGTCGTCGCGCGCGATTTATTGGCAGGTGGTGCCCCGACCTACGGCCTCCTGCTCGGTGGCTTCGGCATCGGGGCGATGATGGGAGCACTCTCGAGCAGTGCGCTGCGCAGTCGTTTCTCGAGCGATGCCTTGCTGCGTTGGATCTGTGCAGTCGCCACCGTGGCGATGATCATCATCGCGCAAAGTCACCATGCCATCGTCACGTTACTGGCGCACGTGCTGGCAGGTTCCGTGTGGACGCTCGGGCTTGCCAACCTGAATATCGCCATGCAGTTGTCATCGCCGCGTTGGGTGACCGGTCGAACGCTGGCGCTGTATCAAACCTTCGCTTTCGCCGGTCTCGCGCTCGGCAGCTGGCTGTGGGGCCACTTGGCCGCCGCCCACGGACTCCGCGAAATCTTGACGGTCGCCGGCGTGTCTTCTTTGAGCACCTTTTTGTTTGCGCGTTGGTTGCCCGTTTCGATTGCGCGTATGGGTTCGCTCGATCCGCAAACCGTGCCGATCGTCGATCCGCCGGCGGTCGAACTCGATCCCGCCTCGGGTCCCATCGTCATCGAGATCGACTATCGCGTCGCGGACGACGACGTCCGTCAGTTCGTGGCCGTAGCGCACGAGCTGGGTCGTCGCCGTCGGCGCGACGGAGCGTATCGTTGGTCGCTATGCCAGAGTCTCGATGATCCGCAAGTGTGGACGGAGCGGTTCGAAAGTCCGACCTGGACCGACTATCAACGGCGCTTGACGCGTCCGACGCTCGCAGACCGGGAAGTGCGCGAGCAGCTGACCGCACTCATCGAGGGTGGTCGCGGCAAGGTCCGGCGCTACATCGAGCGACCGGCGGGGGCAAGGCCACTTGGCGGGCCCGCTTCACGCGACGAGCCGTTGGACGATACCGTCAGTCACGGTTGACCGCGTCGACGTCGCTGCCCGAGGCGATACGGGGCAGCGCGAGGGCGGCTAGCGCAGCCAACACCAACAGCGGTGCGATCATCACCGTGAACGACCACTGCCAGCCAGCCGATTGCACAACGAGTGGCACCAAAGCTGGGAACAGCGCGAAGCCTGCGCTGAGCGGTGCCGAGCCGCACACAGCGTAGGCGGTGGTGCGCATCCGCGTCGGGAACAAATCGGTCAGCAGCGCACCGACCACGGCGTTACTGCCGTAGAAAAAAGCCCCGGTGAGACCGAAGAGTGCGAGATCCTGCCAGCGTTCTTGTGGCAGCCACATCAGTGCCACGAGCGCCGCGGCACCGAGCAACGTCCACAATGCGAAGGTGTCACGCCGGGGCAGCCAATACTCACCGACGTAAGCCGCGGCGAGATAGCCGAAAATCGCGATGCCGTTGGAGAGACCCACGAGTTGTGCTGCCTCCGATTGGCTATAGCCGCGCACTTCCATGAAATAGGTGGGAAAGAAGAAGGCCGTGCCCGCGTAGGCGCAGCCGAAGGCAAAGAACAAGGCGATCGAAGCGATCGAACGCCGTCGATAATCAGTCGAGAACATCTCGCGCAGTAATCCCCAGTCGATGACGGACGTGCGTTCGCGTGCGCGCGTTTCGGCCACTTGCTGAAAGCGCTCGCTCTCGGGCAAACGCCAGCCGATCAAAAAAGCGATCGGAACTACCGCGAAGCCGATGAAAAAAATCGAGCGCCATCCGCTGGTCTCGAGCAGGGGTGCGGCCAGCATGGCTGCCAGAAACCACCCCAGTGGATACCCGCATTGCAAAACACCCATCAGCATGCCGCGATGACGTGCCGGGGCAGATTCGGCGACGTATGCGGCCGTGATCGGTGCGAGTCCGGCAGCGAGGCCAAAGGCGAGGGCGCGCAACCAAGTCAGCTGCGCGAGATCCTCGACCAATCCGTGCAGACCCACGAACAGCGCCGACAACGCCAGCAGCGCGGTCAAAGTCCAACGACGACCCCAGGTGTCGGCAGCGAGACCGGCGAAAATCACCATGACCGAGGCGGTGATGAAGCCGACCGTCAGTATGAGCCCAACCACATCGAGGCCCACCCGGAACTCGCCCAAGATGCCCGGTATGGCATAGCCGAACAGGGACTGATCGAGATTGCTCATCGTCCAGGCGAACACGCTGAAGACGAGGACGCTGATCCAGTGGCGACTCGCGCCGGTTGTAGTTGTTGTCATGGTGGAAAATACTAACCCCTCTCAAGGGGGCGCGCGATGCAAGAACGACCTTCAGGCGATCCGATGGCCCGCGTGGCGCGATCACGTCACGAGTTTGGTGAGCATGGCGGGGTCAACCTCTCCATCGAAACCAGCGCCACCTTCACCGTCATGGAAGCGGGCAAGATGCCGGCGATTTTCGAGGGGCGTGAAGGTCCCGGTGGCGGCTGCTTTCTCTACGGGCGCCACTTCAATCCGACGGTCATGGTGCTTGCGCGTCATTTGGCGGCGCTCGAAGCCACGGAGAGCGCCTATTGCACCGCCAGCGGGATGGCCGCCATCTCGGGCTCGTTGCTGCACGCCTGCAATCACGGTGACCACATCGTTGCAGGGCAGACTTTGTATGGTGGCACTTGGGCGCTGCTGCATGATTTTCTGCCGCGTAAGGCGGGTATCGAGGCGACCTTTGTCGATCTATCCGATCTTGCGTCGGTGGAGGCGGCCTTCACGACGCGCACGCGGGTGCTGTATTGCGAGACGGTCTCCAATCCCACGTTGCGCGTTGCCAATCTGCCGGCGTTGGCTGACATCGCGCACCGTCACGGCGCTTTGTTGATCGTCGACAACACCTTCGCACCGTTGTCGATTTCGCCCTCGCGACACGGCGCCGATGTCGTGATCCACAGTCTCACGAAGTTCATCAACGGCGCATCGGATATCGTGGCCGGTTGCGTTTGTGCGAGCGGCGCTTTTATCGATGGGATGTACGACCTGCATCTGGGCAGTTTGATGTTGCTAGGGCCGACGATGGACCCGCGCTCGGCGTACGAAGTGGCCACACGTTTCCCGAATCTGGGGCTGCGCATGCAAGAGCACGCGCGTCGCGCCAGCGGCTGTGCTGAAAGACTGACGGCCTTGGGTGCCGCGGTCATTTATCCGGGTCTCCCGAGTCACCCCGATCATGTGCTGCATCGCGAGCTCGCCAATCCTGGCTACGGCGCGGGGGGTCTGCTCGCGGTTGATCTTGGTAGCGCCGAGCGCGCCAATCGGTTCATGGAGCATCTACAAAATATCGAGGATTTTGGTTACATGGCCGTCAGCCTCGGCTTCAGCGACACGTTGATGAGTGCGAGTGCCTCGAGCACCTCCAGCGAGCTCGACGAACTGGCACTGACGCGTGCGGGTATCAGTCCCGGGCTCGTGCGCTTGTCGATCGGTTACACGGGTCTGCTCGAGGATCGATTGGCGCAACTCGAGCGTGGTTGGCGAGCGGCGACGGGTTAAGCTTGTGGCGGGTGACGCCTAAAAAAGGAGCAATCGGCGATGGCTATCGAAATGACCCATGCTTCGGAACGCCCGATCGATCGGTGGTTTTCTGCCTACTCGGCCGATCATGAGGATGCGCGCAATCAGTTGTTGCACGTGCTGTGTGTGCCGGCGATCGTCTGGTCTGTGATGGCGTTGCTCTACGCCATCCCGACGGGCGAGGCGCTGCCGGTGGGTAGCGTGGCGTGGATCGCCGCCATTCTCACCATGGTTTTTTGGCTACGCTTGTCGATCCGTCTCGGTGTCGGCGCTGCGCTGTGCATGCTAGCGAGTCTGGCTATCACCGACTATGTGTACGCGCAGTTTGGTGTCGTGACCTTGGCGCAAGCGGCGGTCGCCGTGTTCGTGATTGCGTGGATCGGGCAATTCATCGGTCATGCTTACGAAGGTAAGCGACCGAGTTTTCTCACCGATCTCGTCTATCTGCTGATCGGCCCCATTTGGGTGCTCGGCAAGTTTTATCGCCGTCAAGCTTGGCGCTTTTGACTCCTCGTTTTATTGCAAGGTGATTCCATGATGTTTCGATCCTCTGTGCTCGCCGCGGTGACGATGGCGACAGTGCTGACCTCGGCAGCAGCTATCGCCGATGACTCGCTCTTCAAGTTCATCGAGTCGCGCCGCGCTGCCGATCGTGCCGCCGCGCTCGATTTATGGAACTGGGCGGAGGTCGGCTATCAGGAAGAGCAAAGCAGCGCACGATTACAGAAAGAATTGCGCGAGGCGGGTTTTCGCATCACCGCGGGTGTGGCCGATATGCCGACGGCATTCGTAGCCGAATACGGCAGTGGAGAGCCCGTCATCGCCATTCTTGCGGAGATGGATGCACTGCCCGGCGTGTCACAAGCGGCAGTGCCTGATCGATCACCGTTGAAGGGCCGCATTTCTGGGCATGCCTGTGGACATCATCTATTCGGCGCGGGCTCGACCTCAGCGGCCATCGCGGTGAAGCATTGGCTGCAGACGCAGCGTCGCAGCGGCACGATTCGGCTTTACGGCACACCGGCAGAGGAGGGTGGTGCCGGCAAAGCCTATATGGTCCGCGCCGGGCTTTTTGACGATGTCGATGTGGCGTTGCATTGGCACGCGGGTGATCAAAATATTGTCACCAATGAGCCGACGCTCTCGAACAAGAGCGCCAAGTTTCGCTTCACCGGCATCGCGGCTCATGCAGCGGGTGCGCCCGAGCGAGGGCGATCCGCGCTCGACGGTGTAGAAGCGATGAACTTCATGGCCAACCTGATGCGCGAGCACGTTCCGCAAGATGCGCGCATCCACTACATCATCACGCGCGGCGGCGATGCGCCCAACGTGGTTCCGGAAAGTGCCGAGGTGTTCTACTACGTCAGGCATCGTAATCCACTCATCATGTCGGAAATCTTTGATCGTATCGTGAAGACCTCGCAAGCCGCAGCCGACGGCACTGGCACGAACGTGAACCACGAAGTGATTCACGGTGCCTATAGCTTGCTTCCGAACGATGCGCTGGCAGCCGTCGTCGATCATCATCTACGCCAAGTGGGTGGCGTGACTTACGACGCCAATGAACAAGCCTTCGCGGAAAAACTGTATGCGACGCTCGGCAAAGCGGCGCTGACGCTCGGTTCCGAGCGGGAGATTCAGGCGCCGAATTCACGCGGCGGCTACGGCTCCACGGACGTGGGTGACGTCAGTT
This sequence comes from Klebsiella pneumoniae, assembly GCA_945873095.1. GTDB lineage: Bacteria > Pseudomonadota > Gammaproteobacteria > Steroidobacterales > Steroidobacteraceae > UBA964. The sequence continues at coordinate 17,530 of CAMCBU010000034.1, forward strand.
GGACGGTACCGACCATCGGTTTTAGAACGGCAACTTGGGTACCCGGTACGCCGGCGCACTCCTGGCAGGCCGTTGCCGCGGGCGGTATGAGCATCGGACTCAAGGGCATGGAAAACGCCACGAAGGTGCTCACCCTGACGGCCGTTCGGTTGATGCAAGACGCAGACTTGATTCGCAGCGCTAAAGCCGAGTTCGCGCAACGGCGCGGCGCCGATTTCAAATACGTCTCGGTGGTGGGTGATCGCAAGCCGCCGCTCGACTATCGTCGCTGAAGCGGGTTGTGACCGAGTTCGACTTCAGTTCAATCCCGTCGACGCCGCCCTCGGTCTTCGTGGCGCCGTTGCAGCGGCCGAGTCATTTGGGTGACGACTGGCTCGAGCCGCAACAACGCCGATACGGCGTTGACGAAAATCGCCTGTGGGATGAGTTGTTCGAGCGTCAGCAGCGCTTGTTGCCGGGGCGTGCGTGTCAGTCTTTCGTCGATGGGTTAGAGCGGCTTGATCTGGGGCGCGGTGGTGTTCCCTCTTTTGAGCGCATCAACGAATCGCTGCGACCCATGACCGGTTGGCAGGTCGTGCCGGTGCCCATGCTGATTCCCGACGCGGTGTTCTTCTATCACTTGGCAAACCGTCGCTTCCCCGCAGGCAACTTCATTCGATCGCGCGATCAATTCGCTTACGTGCAGGAACCCGACGTTTTTCATGATGTCTTCGGTCACGTGCCATTGCTGACCGATCCTGTATTTGCAGACTACATGGCTGCCTATGGTCGCGCCGGCTGGAAGGCACTCAAGTACAACCGGCTGAAGGCCTTGAGCGCGCTGTATTGGTACACCGTGGAATTCGGTCTGATTCGCGAGAGTGGCGGTCTGCGCATCTATGGCGCCGGCATTCTCTCTGGGCCCACCGAAACGCGTTTTTCACTCGAGGGTCGATCGCCGCATCGGATTCATCTCAATGTGGATCGGGTCATGCGTACGGACTACGAAATCTCCGATCTGCAAGCGACTTATTTCGTCGTCGAGTCGTTCGCTGAACTCTTCCACATGACCGAGCAGCGCGGCTTCGAACCGATCTATGAGTCGATCGCGCCGGGATTCACTTACGCCAAGACGGCTGCTCTCGATACGGATCACATCTATCATCGCGGCACGCAGGAATATGAACTGCGTGGTGGGCGCGGCTCGAACGCCGCGCCTGTCTAGACTCGGCGCCCACCGCAACGATCGCCGCGTTATTTCTTGCGCGGCTTGTAAGAATATTTTTGGCCAGCCAGCGAGGCTTCGTACATCAAGCCGCCTTTGGCGATGGTGAACACGGCCATGCCCTTGTAGTAGTTGCCCGTGGTCGTAGCGTCGCGCTTACCACCGCTCGCTGCGGCGGTGGCACCGGTCGTACCCGCCGATGCGCTGGCTGAGGCCGTAATAGCGATGGCGCCGACGCCGGCACCGAAGGCGAATTCACCGGAGGTGAACTCGTCGAAGGCGCGCTTATCCTGCAGGAAAACGATTTGGCTGTAGGCTTGACCACCCGCCTGAAAGCCGAGGCTGATCTGCGACATCGACACATCGCCGACGTAGTTGCCGCGTTCGTAGACGCGGCCGGTGCCACCGGCTCCGCCGATACCTAGCCCCGCTTTGCCGATGGTCGGAAACACCGCGTAGGCATAGTTCTTTTGGAAAAAGTCGGCGCTTTCCCCGGCGTTCTTGAAGAGCTCGACGGTCTTCGAGTAATCGTCAGCCCGTGCCAGTCCGGCGAGTGCGAACAGGGCGATGAAACTCCAGAGCAATCCACGCGAGAACAACTTCATGATCGACGAACTCCGTATTCCAACCAAGGGAGTGGTTGATATCTTGACCGCAAGGCGAATGCTAGCGCTTTTGACGTGAGGTTACACTTCGGCATCGGGGCGGTCGCCTCCCACACTTGAGTTGAGACATGACGCACGCTGATCGGTTCCCGGGTCCTGACTTCGGAATCGTCATGGAAGCCTCACCGGGCTACACGGCGCGCCTCGCCAAGCAGATTGAAGAGCTCGGCTTCGACATGTTGCTGTGCCCTGACACCCAGAACCTGAGTCCGGATCCGTTTGCGCAGTTGGCGCTGGCGGCGCAGACGACGACACGCCTGCGTCTAGGCACGGGTGTGACCAACCCCGTGACCCGAGATGCGGCTGTGACGGCCTGTGCGCTTGCCACCTTGCAGGCGGAATCCAATGGTCGGGTGATTTGCGGCATCGGCCGCGGCGACTCGTCGGCGGCCCACATTGGCATTCCGAATGGGACGACGAGTCAGCTACGTACTTTCGTCGAGCGCCTGCAGGCTTACACGCGCGGCGAGACCATCGACCGGAATGGCACGCCATCACGCTTGCGCTGGTACGACTCGCTGCAGGTCGATCCGGTCGTCGTTGATGTCGCCTGCACCGGCCCGCAGACGATTGCCATGGCGGTGGATGTAGGTGATCGGGTGAGCTTCGCCGTCGGTAGTGCGCCAGAGCGCATTCAATGGGCGATGGATGTGGCACTCGCGCGTCTCAAAGAAACGGGGCGTTCGCGCGATTCCGTCAGAATCGGCGCCTATGTCAACTTGGTCTGCGACGAGGATGAGCAGCGCGCCATCAACCTCGGCCGCATGATCTCGGGGATGGTTGCGCACTTCGCCGGTATGAAAAACGCGCCACTCGATCATTTGCCCGAACAGCTCAAAGATCTCGCGGCGCAGATGCAAACCGGCTACGACATGAAGCATCACGCTCAGGAGCAGGGCAGTCACCTCAAAGGCGTACCCGATGAATTCGTCGACTGGTTTTCGATTTGCGGCTCACCAGCCAAGTGCCGCGCTCGCCTGGGTGCCTTGCTCGACATGGGGCTCGATCATGTCTATCAGCTCGGCGGCTCTCCAGTGCCCCATCCGCATGGGGCGAGGCAGGAGGCCATGGTGCAGCAGGCAAAGTTATACGCGACCGAGGTCATTCCGCACTTTCGCCAGCGTCGCTGAGCGCCGAGATTCGTTGCTACCTGCCTAGAGAGTCGTGGCTCAGCCGAGCGCGTCCAGCACCTCGAGGCTCACGCGTTCGGCGGATTCGAAAGCCGCTTCCATGCCGCGCGCCGCTATCGCGGTGTGTTCTCCGCAAAAGAACAGCTTGGCGTGCGCCTTGGCGAGATGGCTCGTGAGTACTACTTGACCGGGCCTGAAAATCGCCCAAGTTCCCGCGGCATACGGATCACGCTCCCAAGAGTGCACGGCCGCCACCTCGAGCGCGCCGCGCGCAGCGGGGCGCAGGCGCTCGATGTCCGCGATGACGAGTCGCGCCGCATCCGTATCGGTATGGCGATCGAGAAATCGCGCGTTGGCAGCGCTGCACCAGACGGTGAGGCTCGTGACGGTTTTGGGATTCTTTGGATCGCGGTTGGCGAGTACCGATCCGGCAAGGCTGTCGGTCCAGAACGCGGGGCTCAAACCATCGTCTTCCCAGAAAGGTCGGCGTGGTAGCAGATGGAATTGTGTGATCGGCTTGGCGCCCAAGGTTTGAATCGCGCGGTGCTGCAAAGGTGCCGGCAGTGGATCTAGATAGACATGCCGCAGGGTCGTGAACGGCATGGAGCTGACGACGGCCCGAGCGCGGTGCCGCGAGCCATCTGCGCACCGTACCAGTACCTTTTCTTTGGTCTGTTCGATGGCGACGACCTGTCGATCCAGTAGCACATCGCCGTTCAGTCGTTTCGCCATCGCGATGGGTAGCTGCTGGTTACCACCTTCGAAAACACCGACGAACCGATTACCGGCGCCGAGTTGTCGTTGATTGATGCGTTGCCAGTGATCCACGAAAGCCAGCTGCAGGATCGACACATCATGCGACGACTCTGTTCCGTACGGCATGTTGGTTTCATAGCCGAGTCGGATGGCGGCCGGCGTCGCGCCACGAGAACGCAGAAAATCGTAGACCGAGATATCGAACGCGGCGTGCTGCGGTTGATGCCAATTTTCGAGATCATCGAACGGGCGATGACGATTGAGCACTGTGCGACCCCATGCCGCCGGCAGCAGTGAGCGCTCTTCGCCGACGAAGGGATTCGCCGGATGCTGCGCCCAAGCCGCCGCGTCGACGGGCCGACCGCCGATGAAAGTGACTTGTCGGTCGGGAAAAGCGGCATAGCGCGGCGCATCGTCGCGTAGTGGCACTCCGTAGCGCGAACTCGCGGCAATGACCCGCCCGTAGGCCCGAGAGACGATGTTGCCACCGACCTCCGGTTTGCCCGGTAGTTGATCGAGCGTGTAGAGCCTACCGCCGATTCGACGACGACCCTCGAGTACCGTGACCGTCAAGCCGGCTTCTTGCAGAGTCAGAGCGGTTTCGAGCCCCGAAAGGCCGGCACCGATGACGATGACGTCGGTGGTAGTGGTTGGGCGCGACATGCGACAAACGCTACCATGGCGCTTCCACTTCGTGCGTGAGCCCATCGTGTCGCAACCAAATTCGAACTCGTCCGACGTCTCGCCCGCGCTATCGACCGATCTCGTCGCAGGCTTGGCGTCGCTGCTGCGCGTTCCCCTACTCGATACGGCGATGGCCGAGCGCATCGCCGGTGGTGCAGCCGCGGCGATTGCGGCCGTGCAGGTGAATGCTCAAGCGGTCGAACCGGGTGTGACCTTCGAGTGCGAACCGGCTGATTATTTGCGGGTGCTCGAGGCGCTCGCCGACGAGGTGGGTCCGGGAGAATCGCCGTGAGTGCGACCCATCCGGATAACTTGTTGGATGCGGTCGCGGCCTTGCGATCTGGCGCGATCTCAGCAAATGAGCTCGCGCTACAGACACTCGAGCGTGCCCGTCGTGCGCAGCAGCGAACGAATTGTTTTCTGGCGATCGAGGCCGAGAGCTTACTGCGCGGAGCAGAGCGCGCCGATCTCCTATTGGCGGACGCTCGGCGTCGGGGTGTCGTCTCCGCGGGTGCGTTACAGGGGGTTCCGCTCGCCCACAAGGATATGTTTGCGCGCGGCGGTGGCGTGGTCCGCTACGGCTCAAAAGTCGCACTCGATCAGTCTTCAAGGCAGACGGCAACGGCGACCGCCCGTTTGGAGCGAGCCGGTGCACTCGAAGTGGGGGCGCTCAACATGGCGGAATTCGCGCTCGGTGCGACTGGGCATAACGCCGCCTACGGCGACTGCCGCAATGCTTGGAACCCCGAGCATATTTCCGGTGGCTCATCGAGCGGCTCGGGCGCTGCGGTGGCCTGCGGCGCCGCTTTCGCCAGCTTAGGCTCGGATACGGGCGGTTCCGTGCGTATTCCGGCCTCGGCCAACGGGCTCGTCGGCCTCAAGCCGACGTATGGATTGATTCCGCGCACGGGCAGTATGAAGCTCGCGCCGTCGATCGATGTGATCGGGC
>CAMCBU010000035.1 GCA_945873095.1 Klebsiella pneumoniae
ACCGCAACCACCATCGCGCGCGTTCGTGCCGCCGGCGGGCGGGTGATCGCAGTCGGAACGACGGTCGTGCGTGCGCTCGAGTCGGCTGCGATAGCGTCTGCGAATGGGGTCATCGACGCGTGGTCCGGTGAGACCCGCATCTTCATCCGCCCGGGCCATCGCTTTCGGGCGATCGATGCGTTGATCACGAATTTTCATTTACCGAAGTCGACGTTGTTGATGTTGGTCAGCGCGTTGGTCGGTCGCGAGACGATGCTCGCCGCCTATGCGCACGCGATCGAACAACGCTATCGCTTCTTCAGTTACGGTGATGCCATGTTGCTGACCCCTGCTTCGGATGCGCGTTCATGAGCCCGAATCGCCCCGATCGATTGAGTTTCGACTGTATCGCCACCGACGGCGCGGCCCGTCGCGGTCGCGTTCACGCGCGTCACGGTAGCATCGAAACCCCGGCCTTCATGCCCGTGGGCACGTACGGCACCGTGAAGGCGATGACGCCGGAGGAGCTGACCGGTCTCGGTGCCGAAATCATCCTCGGCAACACGTTCCATCTCATGTTGCGACCTGGGCCCGATGTCGTGGCTGAGCTCGGTGGCCTGCATCGCTTCATGAATTGGTCGAAGCCGATCCTCACGGATTCCGGCGGCTTTCAGGTGTTCAGCCTTGCCAAGCTTCGCAAGATCGATGAAGAGGGCGTGCGCTTTCGATCGCCCATCGATGGCAGCGAAGTGCGTTTGACGCCCGAGAGTTCCATGGACGTGCAGCGTGCCCTCGGCTCGGACATCGTGATGATGTTCGATGACTGCACGGCGTGGCCCGCGACGCACGATCAGGCCCGACTGTCGATGGAGCGCTCGATGCGCTGGGCGGTGCGATGCCACCGCCACTATTACGGCGGTGGCGTCGAGGGTTCGGCGCCCGTTCCCGGGGATCTCTTTGGCATCGTGCAGGGCGGCATGTATGGCGATCTGCGCTTGGAATCCCTGCGATCCTTGATGGAGCTCGATTTGCCTGGGCTCGCGGTCGGCGGTCTTGCGGTCGGCGAGCCTGAGCCCGAGCGGCTGCGCGTGCTCGAGGAGCTCGTGCCGCATATGCCGACCGATCGGCCGCGCTATCTCATGGGGGTGGGTCGCCCCGAAGACATCGTCGCCGCCGTGGCTCGCGGTATCGACATGTTCGACTGCGTCATGCCGACCCGGCACGCCCGCAACGGTCACCTGTTCACCTCGACCGGGGTCATCAACATTCGTAACGCGGCGCATCAACGTGATCCAAATCCGATCGACCCTGCCTGTGGCTGCTACACCTGCCGGCACTATTCGCGGGCCTACCTGCGCCACCTCGATCGATGCAACGAGATCTTGGGGTCTCGGCTCAACACCATCCATAACCTGTATTTCTATCTCGAGCTCATGCGCCAGATTCGGGCGGCCATCGAGGCTGGGCAGTTTGCGACCTTTGTCCGCGAGTTCCTCGACCGACGGCGCCCCGGGGCGCCTGTGGCATAATCCGCGGCCTTTTTCGCCGCCTTTGCAGGACAGGAGACGAACATGAACGGATTGATTCCCGAAGCCTATGCCCAAGCCGGTGGTGCGGCTCCCGGAGGCCAGCTCGCCCCGTTGTTGATGATGGTGCTCTTCATCGTCATTTTTTACTTCCTGCTGATCCGTCCCCAGCAAAAGAAAGCGAAGGAGCATCAGGCGATGCTCGGCAAGCTCGCCTCGGGTGATGAGGTACTGACGGCCGGTGGCATCGTCGGCAAGATCGTCGAGGTCAGCGACGGCTTCGTCACGCTTGAAATCGCCAAAGACGTCCACATCAAGGTGCAGAAGTTCCAAGTGAGCTCACTGGTGCCAAAGGGCACGTTGAAGGGCGGCTAAGTCATGCTTGAATTCCCGCGCTGGAAGTATGCGATCGTCGCGATCGTCCTTGTTTTTGCAGCTATATTTGCGTTACCGAACGTATTCGGCGAAGACGCTGCGCTACAGGTGGCACGTAAGGATCGTGAGGCTGTCTCGGAAGAGGGCCGTGCGTCGGTCGAGACGCTGTTGCGCGGGAGTGGAGTGACGGTATCGCGCAGCTACCTCGACAACGGTCGATTGATGCTGCACTTCGCCGAGGTTCCAGAGCAGTTGAAGGCACGCGATCTCGTCAATGAGCAGCTCGCCAAAGAATATGTGACGGCGCTGTCGTTTGCCTCACGAGCTCCCGATTGGCTGCGCAATCTCGGTTTGCGACCCATGCCGCTGGGGCTCGATTTGCGCGGCGGTCTGTATCTGCTTTATCAAGTGGATGTCGATGGTGCCGTGAATCAGCTGCTCGAGGTGTACGAGCAGGATCTGCGCCGCGCACTCGCGCAGGCGAATGTGCCGTTTACGGACGTGCAGCAAATCACCGAGGACAGCATCAAGCCCAACGGCATGCGCGTGTCCTTGGCGCCGGGCGCGGATGCAGAGGCGGCGCGCGAGGTGCTGCGACGTGTGTTGCCCGATCTGGTGCCGACCGAAGTGGTAACGCCGAATGGCACTGCGCTGCAAGTCGTCTTGAGCGCTGCTCAGATCAAGGAGCGTCAGGACTACGCGATCTCGCAGAACCTCACCACGATTCGTAATCGCGTCAATGAACTCGGTGTCTCCGAGCCTGTCGTGCAGCGCCAGGGCATCGATCGGATCGCCGTGCAGTTGCCGGGTGTGCAAAACTCGGCCGAGGTCAAAGATATCCTCGGCAAGGTGGCGACCCTAGAATTCCGCTTGGTCGATTTGCAAAACAGCGTGTCGGATGCAGTGCAGCGTGGCCGTGCGCCGATCGGGTCGAAGCTATATGAAACGCGAGATGGTCAACCGACGCTGTTGAAGCGCGACATCATCGTCACAGGCGATCAATTGGTCGACGCGGTGACGGCTGCGACAGACTCGGGCCCGGGTGTGTCGGTGAAGCTCGACAGCAGCGGTGGCGAGGAGATGCTGCGCACGACCCGCGCCAACCTCGGCAAGCCGATGGCGGTGGTGTTCATCGAGCAGCGCCGTGAACAAGTCGAGGTGGCCGGCGAGAAGATCGTTCGCGACATCAAAGAAGAGAAGGTCATCAACACGGCGACCATCCAGGGTGTGTTCTCGAACAATTTCCAGATCACCGGTCTCGGTACCAATGAGGCGCGCGAGCTCGCGTTGCTGCTGCGCGCAGGCGCGCTCGCAGCGCCCATCTTCGTCATCGAAGAGCGCGTCGTCGGGCCGGGTCTGGGCAAAGAAAACATCGACAAAGGCTTGACGGCGCTGATGATCGGCATGGGGCTGCTGTTCCTTTTCATGCTGGCCTACTACAAAGTTTTTGGAATCGTCGCCAACATCGTCTTGCTCGCCAACGTGGTGCTGCTGGCCGCTTTGCTCACGGCCTTCAAGGCTGCGTTATCGCTGCCGGGTATCGCGGGCATCGTGCTCACGGTCGGTATGGCGGTGGACGCCAACGTGCTGATCTACGAGCGAATCCGAGAAGAAGTTCGCAACGGAGTGACGCCGCAAACGGCGATCGCCAAGGGCTTCGAGAAAGCCTTCTCGGCCATTGCCGACTCGAACATCACCACGCTGATCGCAGGGGTGGTGTTGTGGGCATTCGGCACTGGCGCAATCCGCGGCTTTGCCGTGGTGCTCTCGTTGGGTATCGCCACGTCGATGTTTACCGCGTTGCTGGGTAGCCGCGCTTTGTTGACGTTGATGTACGGCGGCAGCCGTCGCCCCGAGCGCTTGGCCATCTGATCGCCGTCACGAGGAATTTCCATGGAATTTTTCAAGAGTAACTCGTCGGTCGGTTTCATGCGCACTCGCAAGATCGCTTATGCGATTTCGGCGATCATGTTCGTCGTGTCGATCGGCGCGCTGGTGTTTAAGGGTTTGAACTTCGGTGTGGATTTCACCGGTGGCGTCACCATTGAGGCGAGATTCACCCAACAGGCACAGCCCGAGGCGCTGCGTCGCAGCTTCGAGGCGGCCGGTTTCGAGGACGTGCAGGTGCAGAACTTCGGCTCCTCGCGAGATGTGGCGATTCGCTTGCCACCACCCTCGGGCGAGACGGCGGATGCCACTCGTGTGCGTGTCGAGACGGTGCTGCGTGCCGCCGACGCCAAGGTGGTGATCAGTCGCGCCGAAGTGGTCGGCCCTCAGGTCGGTGCAGAGCTGCGCAACTCGGCGATCGTGGCTCTCACCAGCACGCTCATCCTGATCTTCATTTACGTTTTCATGCGCTTCCATGCGTGGCAGTTGTCCGCCGGTGCGATTTTCGCGGCGATTCACGATCCGATTATCGTGCTCGGCTTTTTTGCGCTCACGGGTATGGTGTTCGATTTGTCGGTCGTGGCGGCACTGCTCGCCGTCATCGGCTATTCGCTCAACGACACCGTGGTCGTATTCGATCGTATTCGCGAGCGTTTCGAGGTGAACAAGCGCATGGAGCCGTTCGCGGTACTCGACCAATCGGTCAACCAGACCCTCTCGCGGACGATCATGACGAGCTTGACGACGCTGATCGTCGTCATCGTGTTGTTGTTGCTCGGTGGTCCGGTGCTGCAGAGCTTCTCGGCGGCGCTGGTCGTTGGCATCCTCATCGGCACCTACTCATCGATCTATATCGCGGCGGCTGTTGCGCTCGATGCGGGTTTGACGGCCGAGAGCCTATTCCCGACCCGCAAGAAGCTCGCCATCGACGACATGCCTTGAGGGTGTAGCGGTCGGGCTCCTCACCCCCCTACAATCGGGCACAACATCCCGAGGGGGGCAGATCATGAACTGGCGCATCAAGCCGCTTGACGACATCCTGGCCAACGCTGAACGTCGGAGCCTCAAGCGCTCCCTCGGTGGCTTCCAACTCACCATGATGGGCGTCGGTGCCATCATCGGCACCGGTATCTTCGTGTTGACCGCCGAGGCTGCTCAGAAAGCCGGCCCCGGCATGATGGTGTCATTCATCATCGCGGGCTTCGTTTGCGCGGTCGCTGCGCTGTGCTACGCCGAGTTGGCCTCGATGGTGCCGGTCTCCGGCTCCGCCTACACCTACAGTTACGCGGTCATGGGCGAAGTGGTCGCCTGGGTCGTCGGGTGGGCGCTCGTGCTCGAATACGCCGTGGCGGCGAGTGCGGTCTCGGTCGGATGGTCCAATTATTTCGTCGGGCTCATGGATCGCAGTCTTGGTATCTCTATCCCCGAGGAGTTCACCCGCGGGCCGTATGCGGGCGGCGTGATGAACGTGCCGGCAGCGACGATTGCGTTGCTCGTGACCTCCTTGTTGATCGTCGGCACGCGCGAGAGCGCGAGCGTCAACGCGGTGCTCGTCACCATCAAAGTAGCTGCGCTGACCCTGTTCGTCTTTCTGGCGTTGCCCGTGATCAACGGCGATAACTTCGAGCCGTTCGCACCGAACGGCTTCTGGGATGCAACGGGCCTTGGTATCGCAGGTGCCGCCGCGTCGATCTTCTTCGCCTACGTGGGCTTCGATGCGGTTTCGACGGCAGCCGAAGAAACCGAGAATCCACAGCGCAATATTCCGATCGGTTTGATCGGCAGTCTCGCGATCTGCACGGTTTTCTACATGCTGGTCGCTGCCGGTGTGATCGGCTCGGTGGGTGCCCAGCCGGTGCTCGATGCCGCTGGGCGTGCGATCTCGCCGGGCAGCCCGGAGTTCGCGGCGGTATGCGCTCTCCCTGAGAACGCGCAGGCGGTTGCTTGCAGCCGTGAGCCGCTGGCCTTCGTGCTCGAGCTGTTGGGCTGGGACAAGGTATCGCAGTTGATCGGTCTGGCTGCGTTCCTCGCGCTGCCGTCGGTCATCCTGATGATGCTGTTCGGTCAGACGCGCATTTTCTTTGTGATGGCGCGTGATGGCCTGCTGCCTGCTGCCGACACGCTCACCAAAGTGCACCCGAAGTTCCACACGCCCTACGTCGTGACGATCATCACGGGTGTGGCCGTGACGGTCTTCGCCGCTTTCTTCCCGGTGGGTGTGCTCGCGGACATCGCCAACAGCGGCACGCTGTTCGCGTTCCTCGCCGTTTCGGTGGGCGTGTTGATCTTGCGTGTGCGTGAGCCGAATCGTCATCGACCGTTCAGCACGCCAGCCGTGTGGGTGGTGGGTCCGTTGGCGTTACTCGGTTGCGGCTTCCTGTTCTTCTCCTTGCCGCCTTCGACGCAGCTGACCTTCGTCTACTGGTCACTGGCCGGCTTGGCGCTGTACTTCCTCTACGGATTCCGCAACAGCCCGCTCGCGCGTTCGAAGCAGTGATCGACGCGCATGGCTGAGTCAGACCCGAAGCTCGCCAATCGCATCCTGATCGGTCTCGTGGTGGGCGCCCTCGCGGGCGCCCTCACTTTGATCGTGGGTGCTGAAGTGCCCGCCGTGCTGGAGGGCGCGCAGGCGCTGTCGGTCGCGATCTTCGATCCGCTCGGTCAGATCTTTCTGCGGTTGCTGTTCTTCGTGGTGATGCCGCTGGTCTTTGCATCACTGGCCGCCGGTGTCGTCCAACTCGGTGATCTCTCGCGCCTCGGGCCGCTGTCGGCGCGTACCTTTACGTTGTTCTTCCTCAACATGTCGATCGCCTGCGTGCTCGGGCTCGTCATGATGAACGTGCTGCAGCCCGGTGCCGCTCTCGACCCCGAGACTCAGACTCGTCTCGTCAGCGCCTATGGTGGTGACACCGAGAAGATCATGCAGCGTCAGGCGGAGCAGCCGCCGATGAGTCTGCAGACCGTCGTCGACATGTTCATGCCGCGCAACCTCATCGGTGCGATCACCGGTAATCAGCGTGGCACGCTCGGCGAAGTGCTGCCGCTGATCTTGTTTGCGATTTTGTTGGGGGCGGCGGCCATGCGTCTCGGTGGACGCCGGCGCGAGCAATTACAGTCGGGGCTCGAGCTCGTTGCTGAACTCATGACGGGTATCGTGCAGTTCGCCTTGCGAATTGCGCCCTTTGCGGTCCCGGCGATGATCTACAGCGTGGTGGTGAAGATCGGTTGGGACATCCTCATCGCGCTGGGTCTGTTCGTCATCGGCTGTCTCGTCGTGATGTTGGTCCATCTCTTCGGCACGATGTCGTTGTGGCTGAAACTGTTCTCGCGTTATTCGCCGATGCAGTTTTGGCGCACGATTCGACCCGTGCTCGTCACCGCTTTTTCAACGAGCTCGAGCAGCGCCACGTTGCCCGCCGCACTCGCCTCGGCGCGAGGTGATCTTGGCATGAAGCCGACGACGGCCGGCTTCGTGTTGCCGCTCGGTACGACCATGAATATGGCAGGCACCGCCCTCTACGAGGGTTGTGTGGTGTTGTTCGTCGCTCAGGTGTTTGGCATACACCTCGATTTTGCCCAGCAGGTCACGCTGTTGTTGCTCGCCGTGCTCGGTGCGGTGGCCGCTGCCGGTATCCCGGGCGGTTCGCTGCCGATCATCGCAGGCCTCTTGATCACCTTCGGTGTGCCGGCCGAGGGTATCGGCATCATCCTCGGTGCCGACCGTTTGCTCGACATGACTCGAACGATGGTCAATGTCGGTGCCGACATGGTGACGACCGCTGTGGTCGATAGTCTCGAGCGCAAGGCATCGGGCGAGTAGCTCTCGCGATTTACCCTTCGATCAGTGCGCTCGTAAGGTGTGGCTTGCAGAGCGCAACCAGCGCGTCATAAACCTTCGGTGAGCCGGCGATGATATTGCCGCCTTGAGTGTATTCGCCGCCGCTCAAGGTACCGACGCGACCACCGGCTTCTTCGATCAGCAGCGTTCCGGCAGCAGTGTCCCAAGGGCCAAGGCCGATTTCGAAGAAACCATCGGTGCGCCCCGCAGCAACATAGGCGAGATCGAGCGCCGCGGAGCCCGGGCGACGGACGCCCGCGCTCGCGATCATTACGTCCTTCAGCATCGCCATGTAAGCATCGAGATGCTGCGTGTTTGCACGATACGGAAAGCCGGTACCGATCAGCGCGCCGTCGAGTCCGCGCAGATTCGTCACCCGAATGCGGCGGTTCTCGAGATGGGCGCCATCGCCGCGCGAGGTGGTGAAGACCTCCTGACGCATCGGGTCGTAGATGACCCCGTGTTCCACCCGCCCGCGAACGCGGCAAGCGATCGAGACGCAAAATTGCGGAAAGCCGTGGATGAAGTTCGTCGTGCCATCGAGCGGGTCGATCACCCACTCGAAGGGGCTTGAGCCCATCGCGCCACTCTCTTCGCACAGGAACGCGTGCTCCGGATAGGCGCGACGGATGGTAGCGATGATCTCGGCCTCGGCAGCCCGGTCCACATCGGTCACGAAATCGTTACGACTCTTGCTCGAGATTTCGAGCGAATCGAGACGGTTGAGGCTACGTACGATGACCTCGGCCGCGCGGCGCGCAGCGCGCACGGCGATATTGAGTAATGGCTGCATGTTGGCAAAGAGCGATGGAAAAAACGCCGCTAGAATACCACGCGTGATACCTAGCCCCGCCGACATCCGCGTCGTCCTCATCGAGACCTCTCACCCCGGCAACATCGGGGCGGTGGCGCGTGCCATGAAAAACATGGGTCTCTCGCAACTCGTCCTCGTTAGACCGCGCGAGTTTCCGCACAGTGACGCCAGCGCTCGTGCCTCTGGCGCCACCGACGTCCTCGAGCAGGCGAGGGTCGTGGATCGCATCGAGGATGGGCTCGCGGGTTGCGGTCTCGTGGTGGCGACGACCGCGCGTGATCGCGATCAAAACTTCCGGGTGCTGGATGTGCGCGATGCGGCGGCGCGTGTCGTCGAGGAATCAGCGCGAGGCCCGGTTGCGTTGATTTTCGGCAACGAACGCACGGGTCTCACCAATGCCGAGTTGTCGCTCGCGCATCTGCTGCTGCGTATCCCCGCCAATCCCGAATACGCTTCGCTGAATCTCGCGATGGCGGTGCAGTTGGTGACCTACGAGGTGTATCGCGCGCGCGGCGCACGGCACGAACCGGCGCCCGGTCTCGTGCCGTTGGCACCTGCCGACGACATGGAGCGTCTGTACGTGCATCTCGAACAGGTGCTGCAGGAGATCGGTTTTCGGGATCGAACCACGAGCGGCAAACATCTGATGGAGCGGATACGTCGCTTCATCAATCGTGCGGAGCTCGATCAGAACGAGGCCAACATCATGCGCGGCATTCTCACGGCGGTGCAAAATAAGCGCCGTCACGCGGGGCCGCGCCAGTGACGTCGCTAGTGACCTCGCCGCTGGTGCCGATCTTTCTCGATCACGCCTCGACGACGCCTTGTGATCCCGAGGTGATCGCGGTCATGCGCGCTTGTCTAGCGAGCGATGCGGGCATCGGTAATCCCTCATCGAGCACGCATTATTTCGGCAAGGCTGCAGCCGATCTCATTGAGCAGGCGCGAGGCGATATCGCGGCCTTGATCGGCGCTGATTCGCGCGAGTTGATCTTCACCTCCGGTGCGACCGAGTCGGACAACCTCGCCATTCTCGGTATCGCGCGCGGGCGTGGCGATCACGGACGACATCTCGTCACCTCGCGCACCGAGCACAAAGCGGTGCTCGATCCCTGTAAATACTTGCAGAAACGCGGTTGGCAGATCACTTGGCTCGAACCGCAGGCCAACGGGCTCATCGATCCTGAGGTGTTGCGCCACGCGTTGCGCAGCGATACGCAGTTGGTGTCGATCATGCATGCCAACAACGAGACGGGCGTTGTGCAAGACATCGCAGCGATCGCCCGCGCGTGTCGCGCGGCAGGCGTGTTGCTGCATGTCGATGCGGCGCAATCAATTGGCAAGCTGCCCCTCGATGTGCAGTCGCTCGGTGTCGATCTGCTCTCGCTGTCGGCGCACAAGATGTACGGCCCGAAGGGTGTCGGTGCGCTCTACGTATCGGCTCGCGCGAGACCATGGCTTGAGCCTTTGAGTTACGGGGGTGGTCACGAGCGCGGCCTTCGTCCGGGCACCTTGGCCACCCATCAGATTGCGGGTTTCGCTGCGGCTGCGCGTCTCGCTGCCGGTCGACTACATCGCGATGCCGAACAGGGAGCCTCGCTCGTCAGTGAGTTCAAGCGCGCGCTCGCGGATCTTGAGGGTGTGCGTTTCAATGATTACCGGGAGGATCACCCGGAGCGGCGCTTGCCGGGCTTGGTATCGGTGACTTTTGAGCGCGTCGAGGGTGAGAGTCTGCTGGCTGCAATGCCCGAGATCGCCGTCTCGAGTGGTGCGGCTTGCGATTCGGCCTCCGGCGAGCCTTCGTACGTCTTGCGCGCTCAAGGCGTGCCGGTGGAATGGGCGCGCTCGACGCTGCGGGTCGCGTTCGGTCGTGGTAACACCACAGAGCAGGCAAGGTTCGCCGCTACCGTGATTCGCCGTGCCGTGGCGCAGCTGCGCGCTCGCGATGCCGACTCGGTGCCCGAGTCGGTGCTGGCCGCGGGCGTCGCTTGGGCGGTCGGTGAGGCGGGCTCGCATCGCGAGGGAATGCGGGTGCGCTGCTATCTCGCTCTCGATGCGCTCGGTCGAATCGCAGCGGTCGGTTTTAGAGCCTTCGCCTGCCCGGATCTGTGGCGGGTTTTGCAGGCGTTCGAGCGGCAGTGGCCGGGACTTAGGACAGAGACGGCGGACCTAGGCGCGCCCGCGCAGTGGGCTTTGCAATTTCAGGTGCCGATCGAGAAACTCGGGCGGTTGATTCGGGTCGAAGACGCGTGGCGCGCCGCAAAAGAGGCGCTAGAATCGACTCACTCACGAGGTGACACCAGACCATGACGATTTCCTTGACGCCCGCGGCGGCGGATCGCGTGAAGAACTTCCTCGAGACCCGCGGCCAAGGTATCGGCTTGCGACTCGGGGTGCGCAAAACCGGCTGCTCCGGTTTTGCGTACGTCATCAACTACGCCGACTCCACCGACCCTCAAGACGTCATTTTCGAGGATCGCGGGGTGAAGGTGCTCGTCGATCCCGCGAGCCTCTCGCTGATTGACGGCACCGAGATCGATTTCGTGAAGCAGGGCCTGAACGAGGCCTTCAAGTTCCGCAACCCCAACGTGAAGGGCGAATGTGGTTGCGGAGAAAGCTTCAGCGTTTAAAAAAACCTTGCCGTCCAGTCACTTGCGCGCTTCCTTGCGTTGCCGGGGTGGTGCCCTCGCGGGTACACTACGCGGCTACCCTTTTTCCCAACAAACTTGAAAGGATGTTTCGCATGGCCTTGGAACGCACTTTTTCGATCGTCAAACCTGACGGCGTCGCTCGCAACCTGATCGGTGAGGTCTATCGTCGGTTCGAGCAGGCGGGTCTCAAGATCGTCGCTGCTCGCATGGTGCATTTGTCCAAGACCGAGGCGGAAGGATTCTACGCCGTCCACCGTGAGCGTCCCTTCTTCAACGATCTCGTGAAGTACATGACCTCGGGCCCGGTGGTGTTGCAGGTGCTCGAAGGCGAAAACGCCATCGCGAAGAACCGCGAGATCATGGGCGCCACCGATCCGAAGAAGGCGGCACCGGGCACGATCCGCGCCGACCTCGCCGAGAGCATCGAGGCGAACACCGTCCACGGTTCTGATGGTCCGGATACGGCCGCTCAGGAGATCGCGTACTTCTTCCGCGGCATCGAGATTTGCCCGCGCGGCTGATCGCTCGCGATCGACATCATGACCGAAGCTGTCACCGCGCGAACGAATTTGCTCGGACTCGAGAGAGCCGAGCTGGAGTCGTTCGTGGGCGGTCTCGGTAATAAGCCCTTCCGCGCGCGTCAGCTGATGAGCTGGATGTACAAGCGCGCGGAGGGTGACTTCGCCTGCATGACGGATCTAGCCAAAGATTTCCGCGCGCAATTGCAAGATTGCGCCGAAATTCGTGTGCCCGAGATCGTCTCGCGGCACGACTCTGCCGATGGCACCCGCAAGTGGCTGCTGCGCGCTGACAGCGCGCAGGCTTTCGAGATGGTCTTCATCCCGGAGGTCGATCGCGGCACGCTCTGCATTTCCTCGCAGGTCGGTTGTGCACTCGACTGTTCTTTTTGCTCGACGGCGCAGCAGGGCTTCAACCGCAATCTCTCGACCGGTGAGATCGTGGGTCAGGTGTGGCTGGCGAATCGCGAGCTCGGTTTCGAGCCGGGTGGCGATCGGCGCATCACCAACGTGGTTTTCATGGGCATGGGCGAGCCGCTGGCGAATTTTCGTAACGTGGTACCCGCGATCCGTATTTTGCTCGATGATCTTGGCTTCGACATTTCGCGCCGTCGCGTCACGTTGTCGACCTCGGGTCTCGTGCCGCAGATGTACAAACTCGCCGAAGAGGTGAATTGTGCGCTCGCCGTATCGTTGCACGCGCCGAACGACGCGCTGCGCAACGAGCTCGTGCCGATCAATCGCAAGCATCCGATCGCCGATTTGCTCGAGGCCTGTTGGCACTACATCGACGAACAGAACGGCCGCAGCGTGACGTTCGAATACGTCATGCTCGATGGCGTGAACGATCAACTCGAGCACGCGCGGGCACTGGCGAAGATGTTCAAAGGTCGCCCGGCGAAGCTCAATCTGATTCCGTTCAATCCGTTTCCCGGCACGAGCTACCGTCGCTCGCCGATGCCGGTGATCACCCGTTTTCGCGATGAGCTGATTCAGCGCGGCGTGTTGGCGACGATTCGTCGTACCCGCGGCGACGACATCGATGCCGCTTGTGGTCAGTTGGCCGGCAAGGTGAACGATCGCACGCGAATTCGTTTGGGCGACAAGCTGTCAAGCGCCATGGCCACCGGGCTCGTCTCGTGAGCGATTCGATCGGGACACTGCTGGCGACGGCGCGTGCGACCAAGGGCGTGACTCTCGCTGAGGCAGCGACGCAGCTGCATTGTGATGAGGTGTTGCTGCGCGCACTCGAGGCCGATCGATTCGAAGATTTGGGCGCGCCGGTCTTCGCGCAAGGGCACCTGCGTCGCTACTCTGATTACCTCGGCGCTCCGACCGAGCAATTGATGGGTGCTTGGGCGACGCTGCGCGCCGAGAAACTTGCCGAGCCTGATCTGGCGCGGATCCCGCGCGTGCCGCCGCGCGCGGTCGATCCCAAAGTGTGGACGCGTCGCGCCATCGTGGTGGGTATCACCGTGTTTATCGCGGCGGCGGCTTGGTTGATTTTGGGTTGGGATTCGGCGAGCGTGCCGGTGGCCGCAGCGCCGACACCAGCACCCGTTGCCGCGACGGTAACCACGCCCGCCCCTCCACCCGTACCCGCACCCGCATCGGCACCGGCGGTCGCGCTGGATGCGGCGCCCGCGCCCGCATCGACCCCAATGGTCGCGCTGGATGCCGCGCCCGCGGCTACCACCACAACGCCGGTTGCCACCGGGGCTGCCGTGCTGCGACTCGTGCCGCGTCAGTCGTCATGGATCGAGGTGTACGACGCCAGCGATCGTCGCCGCTATTACGGCACTGCGGCGGCCGGCACTCCGCTCGCGTTACGTGGCGAAGCACCGTTTAGCGTGGTGCTGGGTCGCGCCGATGCGGTCGCGATCGAGCTCGACGGACGCCCGATCACCATACCGACCGCCTTCATTTACAACGCGACGGCTTTCGTCACCGTCGATGCTGCCGGCAACGTGCAACGTGCCGCCTCGCGCAACACCCGATCGACCGCTCCATGACTGCTGCCATGATCCAGCCCGTGAAGGGCATGAACGATGTGCTTCCTTCGGAGATCGCTCGCTGGCAGTTACTCGAGGCAACCGCGCGCGATTTATTGCACGCCTATGCTTTCGACGAAATGCGTGTTCCGGTCGTTGAGCAGACGGATCTGTTCAAGCGCGCCATCGGCGAATACACCGATGTCGTTGAAAAAGAGATGTACAGCTTCGAGGACAAGGGCGGCGAGCGACTCACACTGCGTCCCGAAGCGACCGCCGGCATTGTTCGCGCCGCTATTTCTAACGGGATGCTGCGCGGCGCACGTCACAAGCTGTGGTGCGTCGGTCCGATGTTTCGGCACGAGAAGCCTCAGAAGGGTCGCTTCCGTCAATTTCATCAGATCGATGTCGAGGCGATCGGCTTTGCTGGTCCTGATATCGACGCTGAACTGATCGCGCTCTCGAGCGCTTTTTGGCAGCGTCTCGGGATCACCCGGGTGGCACTGCAAATCAATTCTTTGGGTACGGCCGAGTCGCGTCGCGCTTATCGAGCCGAACTGACCGACTACTTCCGGTCGCACTACGACACGCTCGACGAAGACAGTCGTCGGCGGCTCGAGGGTAATCCGCTACGCATTCTCGATAGCAAGAACCCGGCGATGCAGTCGATGATTGCCGCGGCGCCGACACTACCGGACTACCTCGATGCGGAATCGAAGGATCACTTCGCCGCATTGCGTGCGATGCTCGATGCGCTCGGAATCGCCTACACGGTCAATCCGCGCCTCGTACGCGGTCTCGATTACTACTCGCGCACCGTGTTCGAGTGGGTGACGGATGCTCTCGGTGCACAGGATGCCGTTTGCTCGGGCGGGCGCTACGACGGTCTCATTTCGCAGCTCGGTGGCGAAGCAACACCGGCTATTGGTTTTGCCATGGGTGTCGAGCGGGTGGTAGCGCTGCTCGAGCAAGCAGAGACCGCGCCCAAGGCGGCGTTGGCCGATGTGTATCTCGTGGCTCAAGGTGCGGCGGCGGTGCGCGAGTCTTTTCGTCTTGCCGATGCGCTGCGTAGTGCGATGCCGGGGCGTCGGATCGAGACCAATCTCGGTGGCGGTAATTTCAAAGCCCAATTTCGCCGTGCCGACCGCAGTGGTGCCGCGCTCGCGCTGGTCCTCGGTGAGAATGAGCTGGCGCGTGGCGTCGTGCAGATGAAGCCGCTACGCGAAGGTGCCGGCGAGGCAACCGACATTTCTTTGACGACAGCGGTCGAGACCGCGAGTCAGTGGTTTTCACGTCAGGAGTAAAGCACGTGATTGATGACGACTATTACAACGAAGAAGAACAGTGGGAGCGGGTCAAACGCTGGATCCGCGAGAACGGACCATGGCTGGTCGCGGGCGTGGTGCTCGGATTGGGTGCCCTTGCCGGATGGCGTTGGTGGGAAGCTCGTATCGAGCGTCGTCACGTCGAAGCGAGTGAGTCGTATCAGCGTATCATCGACACGCTCGAGAAAAACGAGCGAGCTGAGGCGCTCAAGGCGGTCGATGCGTTGCGTGCCGAGTACGCCTCATCCGCTTATGCCGATCAAGCGGATTTGCTGGCCGCGCGCGTCCAAGTCGAGGCCAATGAATTAGGTGAAGCAGCCACGCGCCTCGCGCGTGTCATGCAGGGCTCGGACGATCCGCAGTTGCAGTTGGTGGCACGGGTTCGGTTAGCTCGTGTGCAGATCGCGCAGGGGAATGCCGATGCCGCACTGGCGACGCTTGCTGCAGTTCAGCCCGGTGCGTTTGCGGCGCGCTTCGATGATGTCCGCGGTGATGCTTTGCACGTCAAAGGTGATCGCGCTGGGGCGCTCACGGCTTGGCGAAAGGCCGAGGCGGCATCGAGTGATCCCGCCAAGCCGGCTTCGGTTGATCTCGAAGGGTTGCGTTTGAAGATTGCCGATGCCGAAGCTGATGGTATCGCGGCACCCAAAGGTCCGTGAGGATCGGAGAATTTGCATGACTCGTTTCAAGCTCAGCTCGCGTGATCTCTTGGTGGCTTTGGCGCTCGGGGTGTTTGGTTTCCTTGCCGGTTGCGACAAGGACAAAGATATCGAACCTCCAGCCGAGCTGGTCGACTTCAAGTCGAGTCTCAATGTCGATCGAGTCTGGAGCGTCTCGATCGGTGGCGGCGACCCCGTCATGCGAGCGGGGCTCGCGCCCGCCGTCGATGGCGAGGTGATCTACGCTGCGGGTCGCGAGGGCGATGTGCTGGCGATCTCGCAAGCCAACGGGAAAACGCTGTGGCGCGTGCGCACTCGTTCCGAGTTGACCGGTGGCCCTGGCGCCGGCTTTGGCATCGTCGCGGTGGGCTCTGCCAATGGCGAGTTGATCGCGCTCGATCAGGCAACCGGCTCGACACTCTGGACCGTATCGGTGGGCGGTGAAGTTCTGTCGGCTCCCGCGATCGCCTCTGATGCCGTGATTGTCCGCACCGTTGCGGGCGTGCTGCTCGGATTGTCGCGCGAAGATGGCAAAACGTTGTGGCGCGAAGAGCAGCAGATTCCGCGCCTTACCTTGCGCGGTGCTGCGGCACCTGTCGTTGCGGGCAATGCCGCGATCTGCGGCTTCGACAATGGACGTGTGATCGCCGCAGAGACTCGCAACGGCGAAGTGCTTTGGGAGCAGCTTGTTTCGGCGCCAAGTGGTCGCACGGAGCTCGAGCGCATGGTCGATATCGACGCGGCGGTCAAAGTATCCGGAGTCGATGTCTTCGTAGCAGGCTTTCAAGGCCGAGTCGCGATGCTAGCCCTCGACTCGGGGCAGTCGTGGTGGTCGCGCGAGCTGTCGAGCCATCGGGGTCTGGACGTCGATGATGAATCGGTTTACGTGAGCACGGTGACCGGCGAGGTGGTTGCTCTGCGGCGTCGCTCCGGTGTCGAAGTGTGGCGACAGGCTGGACTGCGTTTGCGCGGTTTGTCGGCGCCCGTGGCGCTTGGTGCGCACGTGGCCGTCGCAGATTTCGAGGGTTATGTGCACTGGTTGGATGCTACGAGCGGCGCTTTTGTCGCCCGTACTCAGGCGGGCGCTCGCGTCAGCAATCCGCCGGTTCGAGCAGGCGATCTCGTTGTGCTGCAGGATGACGAGGGCCGCGTGACGGCCTTCCGTCCGCGCCGCTGATTTTTTAGGAGCTGCGAGCATGTTGCCGGTAATCGTGCTCGTGGGGCGCCCCAACGTCGGTAAGTCCACGCTGTTCAATCGCTTGACGGGCACGCGCGATGCGCTCGTAGCCGACTTGCCCGGCGTAACCCGTGATCGTCAGTACGGTTACGGAAAATTAGGCCCGGTTCCCTATGTCGTCGTCGATACCGGCGGACTGGTCGAACAGCCCTCGGGCATCGAAACTCCGATGCGCTTGCAAACCGAGCGTGCCGTGGCCGAAGCCGATGTGTTGGTTTTCCTAGCCGATGCCCGCACGGGTCTCACACCCCAAGATTATTGGGTCACGAGCGAGCTGCGTCGTTCGGGCAAGAAGGTGGTGCTTGCGGTCAACAAGGCCGAGGGTCTCGATCCCTCGACCGCCGCAGCCGATTTTCATTCACTTGGCTTAGGCGATCCGATCGCCATCGCCTCGGCGCACGGCGATGGTTGTCGTGAGCTCATGGATCATGTGCTCGCGGATTTCGATCCGGAGGCGATCGAGCGCAGCTCGAATCCGGATGATGGTCGCATCCGAATCGCCATCATCGGCAGGCCGAACGTCGGCAAGTCTACGCTCGTCAATCGCCTCATCGGTGAAGAGCGCGTCATCGCGAGCGACATGCCAGGAACGACGCGCGATAGCATCTTCGTGCCGTTCGCGCGCGATGGGCGTGAGTTTACGTTGATCGATACCGCGGGTGTTCGTCGCCGCGGCAAGGTCGAGGATTTCATTGAGAAGGCGAGCGTCGCGCGCACCTTGCAGGCGATCGACACGGCGCATGTCGTGATCTTCGTCGTCGATGCGCACGACACTATCGGTGAGCAGGACGCGAACGTGCTTGGGCTCGCCTTGAATCGGGGTCGTGCGCTCATCATCGCTGTGAACAAATGGGATGGTATTCCGATTGAGCAGCGCGATGAGATACGTCGGCAACTGGAGTTCAAGCTCGACTTCGTTCCCTACGCGCCGGTGCACTTCATTTCGGCACGGCATGGAACGGGTGTCGGTGAACTGGTCGTTGCCACCATCAAGGCCTACGACGCTGCGATGACCGAAATTCCGACACCCAAGCTTTCCAAGACGCTCGAGAGGGCGATGGTGCAGCACCAACCACCGATGGTGCGGGGTCGTCGTATCAAGTTGCGATATGCGCACCAAGGCGGTCGTAACCCGCCACGTATCATCATCCACGGTAATCAGACCGTACACGTGCCCGAGGCGTATACGCGCTATCTCGCCAATGTCTTCCGACGCGAGTTCGACTTGTTCGCCTCGCCGGTGGCGATCGAATATCGAACCGACAAGAATCCCTACGCGCGTCCTAACGAGCGCCCGCAGCGGGCGACGCGTTCGCAGATTCGAGAAAAAGCGCGGGGTCGACGAACGCGCGATTAAGCGCGACGCCCCAGTGCAGGTGCGGGCCGGTCACCCGTCCCGTGGCACCGACTTCGCCGAGCTTCTCGCCGGCTGCGACTTTTTGACCGACCTTCGCATCGATGCGGCTCAAGTGACAGTACATCGTCACGAGTCCACGACCGTGATCGACGATCACGGTGCCGCCATTGAAAAAATAATCGCCCGTGTCGATGACCGTACCTGCCGCCGGCGCGACGACGTGCGTACCGACGGGAGCGGCGATATCCATCCCGGAGTGCGGATTACGGGGTTGATTGTTGAACACTCGACGCAAGCCAAAAGAGCTGGAGCGTGGCCCTTTGACCGGCGCAATGAAACGCAGAGTCTCCGGGATCTGAGCCGTGAAAGTGCCGTACATCGCACGCAGATGGGGCTGCTCGCGCTCGACTCGCGCGGCATCCGTAGGGGAGAGATCCACGTGCTTGGGCGCCACTCTTAGTGCTTGCGTTCGATACTGCTTACCTTCGATGGTGAAGCCGCGAGTCAGGGTGCTCGCACCGCGACGAATTTGGATGGCGGCGGGGCCCGGGTCGCGCGAGAGCGGAATGCCAACGAGTGCGACCCAGCTACGCTCACGCGGCAACACCATGACGGCATCGCCCTCGAAACTCACGAACGGCGCTTCGGTGGAGTCGCCTTCGATATCGATCATGACGACACCGCCGGGAACTGCGCTTGCGCGTGGCAGAGCAAGTTCCGCTCGCGCGATCGACATGCACGCGGCAAGACAAGCCATGGCGAGCCATCGAGTCGTCACACGAATCATCATCGAGCGAATCATTCAGTCTGAGTCCTGATCCGAAAGGGCGTCGGACGACATCACTTGCGCGCGCAGTTTCCCGCAAGCGAGGCGCGCTTCGATGAGCGAGCCGATCGGCGCATCACGTGGGTCTTGAACGAGTCGACCGCTCTCGGCGAGCGTCACCAAGGCATAGCCACGATCGAGCACCGCCAAGGGACTCACCGCGTTGAGGGTGCGGGAAGCGAGGGCGAGGCGCTGTTGTCGCTGCTGCCACTGCTGCAGCCACGATTGTTGCAAACGATGCTGCAGCCGCGTCAGTCGTTCACGCAAGGCTTCAAGATGCTGACGCGGTGAGACATTGGCCAGACGTGCTTCGAGCCGGAGCAGACGAGCGGCGCGCTGTGAGCGCTGTAGCGCCCAAGCCGCTCCGAGTCGTTGCGTCAGCTCATCGAGTCGCTGTGCGCCTTGATTGACGCGGTGACCCGGGTGCGTGAGTTCAAGTCGTCGACGCAATTGCTGCAAGCGGCTGCGATCATCCAGCAATCGCCGCGTCAGTGTTTGGTGCAATCGATACGAGAGTTTGCCGAGCGTCCCGCGCCACGTGCTCGAATCCGGCACCACGAGTTCTGCCGCACCCGATGGCGTGGGTGCGCGCACGTCGGCGACGAAGTCCGCGATCGTGAAGTCGACTTCGTGCCCGATCCCCGTGACGACGGGCATCGGCGTAGCGCGGATCGCCCGCGCGACCGCCTCGTCGTTGAAGGCCCACAGATCTTCCATCGAACCGCCGCCGCGAGCGACGATGAGCACATCGCACTCCGCTCGCGTGCTTGCTTGTGAGATGGCAGCCAGCAATTGCGGTACGGCATCTTTGCCTTGAACGGCCGTCGGATAGATCACGACCGGCACCGCGGCGAAGCGCCGCGCGAGAATATGCAGGATGTCGCGGATCGCGGCGCCGCTCGGTGAGGTCACGACACCAATTCGATGGGGCAAGGTTGGCAGCGGCCGCTTCAGCGCACTTGCAAAGAGACCTTCTGACTGCAACTTGTCTTTCAAGCGATCAAATTCGCGACGCAACGCGCCGACACCCGAATCTTCCAAGTGTTCGACTTGGAGTTGATACTCACCACGAGGCTCGTAAAGCCCGACCCGAACCCGGGCCATGACGAGCTGACCGTCCTTCGGGACGAATCGCAGCGCGGCGTTACGCTGCCGAAACATGGCACAGCGGACCTGGGCATCTCGATCCTTGAGGGTGAAGTACCAGTGGCCCGAGGCGGGCCGCGAGAAGTTGGTCAGTTCTCCCTCGACCCAGAGCGTCGGCATACCATGCTCGATGAGCAGCCGAACCTCGCGGTTCAGGCGGCCGACGGTATAAACATCTCGCTCAGGTACCAACACCCCGGCGAGTTTACCGGGTCTGGGCCGGTGCGGTAGAATGAGCCGTCCAAACACTACTTGGACGGTTCCCCTCATGCGAATCCTCGAAGAAGCACTCACGTTCGACGACGTGCTTTTGGTCCCGGCTTACTCGGAAGTTCTGCCGCGCGAAGTCGACCTCTCCACCCAGCTGACCCGCAAGATCCGTCTGAATCTGCCGATCGTGTCGGCGGCCATGGACACCGTCACCGAAGCTCGTCTGGCCATCGCCATCGCGCAAGAGGGCGGTATCGGCATCATCCACAAGAGCATGACGATCGAAGCGCAGGCACTCGAAGTCGCTCGCGTGAAAAAGTTCGAGAGTGGTGTCGTCGTCGATCCGATCACGGTGACACCCGAGACGACGATTCGCGAGGTGCTGGACATCACCCGATCCAAGGGCATCTCGGGTATGCCGGTGGTACGCGGGCAGCAGGTCGTCGGTATCGTGACGAGCCGTGATTTGCGTTTCGAAACGCATCTCGATGCGCCGGTGTCGTCGGTGATGACGCCGCAGGATCGGCTCGTCACCGTGCGCGAGAATGCGCCGCGTGAAGATGTGCTGCAGCTCTTTCACAAGCATCGTATCGAGAAGGTGCTGGTCGTCGGTGATCATCACGAGCTGCGCGGCCTGATCACGGTCAAAGATATTCAGAAAGCCACCGAACGCCCACGCGCTTGCAAGGACGAGAGTGGTCGTCTGCGCGTTGGCGCTGCGGTCGGCACCTCGCCCGATACGCTCGATCGCGTTGCCGCGTTACGTGAAGCGGGTGTCGATGCCGTCGTCGTCGACACCTCGCATGGTCATTCGCGCGGTGTGATCCAGATGGTCGAGAAGGTGAAATCGCGATGGGGTGATCTGCAGGTGATCGCCGGTAACATCGTGACGGCCGATGCCGCCAGAGCGCTGGTCGCAGCTGGCGCCGATGGCGTGAAGGTGGGTATCGGGCCGGGTTCCATTTGCACCACGCGTATCGTCGCGGGTGTCGGTGTACCGCAGATTTCGGCAGTCTCGAACGTGGCGGCAAGCCTCGAGGGTACGGGTGTGCCGTTGATCGCCGATGGTGGCATTCGTTATTCGGGCGACATCGCCAAGGCGCTAGCAGCCGGTGCGCATGCGGTGATGATCGGTGGTTTGTTCGCCGGCACCGAGGAGTCGCCGGGTGATGTTGAGCTCTTTCAAGGCGCGAGCTACAAGAGCTATCGCGGCATGGGTTCGCTCGGTGCCATGGCCGAACGTCACGGTTCGAGTGATCGATATTTCCAAGATACGACCACCGAGCTCGAGAAGCTCGTCCCGGAGGGTATCGAGGGTCGTGTGCCCTACAAGGGCAGTCTCCTCAATATTTTGCATCAGCTGGCCGGTGGCCTGCGTGCTGCGATGGGCTACACCGGCAGTCACTCCATCGAGCAGATGCGGACGCGGCCCTCCTTCGTGCGCATCACCACCGCGGGCGTGCGTGAATCGCACGTGCACGATGTCAGCATCACCAAAGAAGCGCCGAACTACCGCATTTCATGACCGACATCCACGCTGACCGAATCCTCATCCTCGATTTCGGTTCGCAGTACACGCAGCTGATTGCGCGTCGTGTGCGCGAGCTCGGCGTCTACTGCGAGATTCATCCGTGGGATGCGGGTGATACGTCGGTCCGCGAGTTCGGCCCGAAAGGCATCATTCTCTCAGGTGGCCCCGAGTCGGTGACTGTCGCGGGTGCGCCCGCTGCCCCTGCTGCCGTGTTCGAGCTCGGCGTGCCCGTGCTCGGCATTTGTTACGGCATGCAGACGATGGCCGCACAGCTTGGCGGACGCGTCGAGCCCGGTGCCGTACATGAGTTCGGTTATGCCGAGATTCGTGCGCGCGGACACTCGCTCTTGTTGCGCGACATCGAAGATCGTGTGAACTCCGAAGGACACGGTCTGCTCGATGTGTGGATGAGTCACGGCGATCAGGTCGTGGCTTTGCCCTCGGGTTTCAAAACGATCGCCTCGACGGGCGATGTGCCCATCGCGGGTATGGCCGATGAGACTCGTCGTTACTACACGCTGCAGTTCCATCCGGAAGTCACGCACACCAAGCAAGGCACGCGCATCTATCAGCGATTCTTGCGCGAGATCTGCGGCTGCGAGGCCAGTTGGAACGCAGGCAACATCATCGAAGATGCCATCGCTCGCGTGCGGGCGCAGGTCGGC
>CAMCBU010000036.1 GCA_945873095.1 Klebsiella pneumoniae
ATTCGGTGTTATAGGCACCAGCCGGTCAGAGGTTAGGCGGGATTAAGCCGCCAGAGCGTAGTTGTCGTCGTTGGCAACTGTAGTTTGCAGCAAAGTTTTACGAGGTTCACTGCACCTCGGCACGCCCCTGAAGGTTCGCAACCCACGTCGAAGCCGGTCGCCCCCCAATCAAGTTACTCTCAGTGTATAGACGAACGGGGTGATTACAAGGGCGCGTGGTGAGTTAACGCTTACCGACACCTTGCAAGGTGTTGGCAAGTCGATCGATCAGCACCCGCGTGATGCCGAGCGCGATGGCGGCATCTTCTTCGACCAGGCGAACGAATACGTCTTGCCGCAGTGCGAGCAGACGCGTGTCGCGCGCCGCGCGGATGCTGGTCGTGCGGGGTCGATTGGCGAGTAGAGCCATCTCGCCGAATATTTGATGTTTACCGATTTCGGCGACGACCGATTCCACGCCAGACGACGCCTCGACGACGACCTCGACCTGCCCATCGAGGATGACGTAGGCACGATCACCGAGATCGCCTTGACGGAAAATCAAATCGCCCGCGTTGTAGGTGACCTCTTCGCTGGTGAAGGCCAACAATTTGAGTTTCGATCGGTCTATGCCGGCAAAGAGCGGAATTTGCGCCATGATCTCAGCCGAGCCACCGAGCCCAACCGCGCTCGGCTGCGAGGTTGAGGCGCGCTCGGGCAGGCTCGCCGTGGACGTTCTTTCCATCAACCGACCGTTCGAAATATCGAAGGTTCGCTGCATGTGTGCAACGTGATCATCCGCAGGCTCGATCAGCAGCAGCGTGCGGTTCGACATGCGCTGTCGCAAACAGGCGAGCACCGTGTCACGTCGCGCTGGTTCGATGCCGGCGAACGCTTCGTTGAGGATGAAGATATCGGGCCGCTTGATCAAGCAACGTGCCAGCACGATCCGTTGGCGTTGCGAGACACTGAGTCGGCTCGCGCCGATACCGGTATCGAATTGCATGCCTAGCCGCAGGGCCAAGGCCACTAGGTCGACCGTCTCGATCACGGCGCGCATCGCTGCGGCGATTTGCGCTTGAGTGTCTGGTCGTCCCGAGATGGCTTGGCCGAACAGCAGATTTTCGTAAAGGCTACGCGCCGGGTCGACGCGTTGGGGATCGAAGAAAACGAGTGAGCGCTCGAGCGCTCTCGGCAGTGTTTTCTGAAATCGTTGACGCGCGTGCAAAACTTTGGTGCGCAGCGCTTCATCGACGACGCCCAAGGTGTGGCGCGACGCGCTCAGCCGCAAAGCGAGTCGAATCAGGGCATGTTGCCCCTCCGTATCGAGCGAAGACGCGCCATGCGTTTCAGCACGTCGCCACATCGTCTCGTAGGCAGGCAGATCCTCGGCTCGAATGAAGTTGAAATCCTGGAAAAATCCATCGTTCGGATCCAAATCTTTGAACATTTCGAGCATCAGACCAGCGACGGTCAAGCCGATCCGCAGGCAGTCGTGGTGTAAGTCAGCTTCGGCCAGAGTGGCAAACAAGTGCTGATCGAGAAGCTCGCGCTCGCTGCTTTCGATGGAGTCGACAAAAGTTCCAAAGATGATGTTCTCGCCGAGCGTGCAACCTTCTAGAAATTGGGTCGGATCGAAATGCTCGAGCGCATCGGCGAGACCGGCCTTCTCAAGACGACGTCGAAGATCGCTGCGAGCAAGCAGCAGGCGAGTTACTTCGTCGGCCGAGACTCGTTGCAATGGCCGTCTGACTCCCCAGTCGAAAACCTCCGCTTCGAGGTCGGTCGCGCGCAAAAGATCGAGCAGTATCGCGTCGAGTTCGGTCGCATCGCGGCATCCGGCCGCGCCGTAGTCGATCCAGTCTGCGTCCGGATTCCAAGCGCAGTTTCCCGTGAGAGTAGCCTCGCGTTCACCCGCATGGGTTGAGGGCACGTTGGGGCGTCGCAAGAGCGGGTAGGTCAAAAGTTCGCGTAGCGTCCCGCCCGCAAGCCAAACATCGGACCCGGCGTAAGCGACGCGGCGTCCGATGACACTATCGGGAAGATCTGCGATCGTCACCTTGCCGAGCTTGAGATCGCCTGAGGTCGGCTTCGATTGACGAAGCAGCAGCCGTGCCAACTCACTTCTGTTGTTGCCCGTGCCGCCGATGAACGCGGCATGGATGGGGAGACTCAAGCGTGCAGTGGCACCATCGAGGGATTTCACGCCATCGCCGCTGTCGACGATCACGTTGCTCAGGATCAATTCGGTTCGATTCAGTTCGAGATGGGGCGCGTCGTCGTGAATGACGGACGCCGCCATCAATGATTTAGGTGTGAAGTACTCGCGCAGTTGTCCGTATTTGACCCGCGCGTCTTCGGCTTTCTGATAGTAGTCGATCAGGTCTTTCCATGGCGCATACATATCTTTGTGCGCCGCAAGCACTGCGACCAATGAGCCCAAGGAGATTTCGCCACGAATGACGAGGTATCCGCCGATGGATAAAAAAAAGAAGGGCGTCAGTTGCGAAAAAAACTGGTTGAGGACATTGACGGTGTAGCGAGAGCTCGCGATCCGCACGCGCAGATCAAAGATGGTTTGCAGGCGTCGAGTGATATTGGCGAGCTCAAACTGCGATGTGTCGTTACCGTGAATTTCTGCCGCATTGCTGATCAGTTGGCTGACGTTGTCCGAAACGCCGCGTACGGCCAACGATTCGCGTCTCTGTAGGTCGTTGACTCGTTTCTGAATCCTCGGAACGAGATACATCTGGAACGGGTAGAGAGCGATGGCGGCCATCCCCATCATCCAATCTTGGGTGAAGATGAACAGCAGAATGGTGAACAAGGTTCCGGCAGCGACGGTCGGGACCGTGAGAGCCTCCGACATGAAGAACCCGAGCGGTGACGTTTCCGCTGCCACCATGGAAACCACTTGGCCCGAGGATTGGTTTCGAAAGTCACCGACCGGGAAACGTAGTAGGCGCTCCACGAGTTGGTAGCGCAGTCGCCGCAGCAAGCGGTCGCCAACTTTATACCGGTAGGTTGAGGTGAAAAACTTGAACGCGCCGTTAATCAGAACCAACGCGAGAAAGATCGCGCACAGAGTGAACAGATAGGGCAATTGCCCGAGCTCGAGGCCGAACCAAGCCTTGGGAAACGTTGCGCTGTCGGATAGCGCTTCGTTGACGATGAGCTTCGGGAGCTCGAAGGAATAATAGAGAAACGGCAGCGCTGCTACCGACAGCAGCACCAGAACGACTTGATCCCGCCGGCTGTGTCGCAGGATGAACGGGTAGATGCCGGATTCCACAGTCAGCCGGTCTAGGTTCGTTGCAAGAGCGAGTGACTCAGCGTGTAGGCGACAAAGAAATCAAGGGTGCCATACGGGCCGTATCACCGCTCTGCAACATCAACATCATGCTCAGCAGCGCGAAAGTGGTACGCGAGTCGGGATCGGTCGCAGGGATGTAAAACCATTGGTCACGGTAGCGAACCTTCACAGCCGCATCGGCAGGCATACCCGCAGAGGTCTGAACTTTGAAAAGATCGCCGCCTTGATCGAACACGCCACCCTCCAGACGACGTCGTTGCAGCACACCGTCACCGACGTCGCCCGCGGGCGCCTCGACTCCGTTGGAGAGGAAGTAGAACGATGAATACAGTGATCGCGTCGCGAGGAATACATACGAGTTTGGATCCGGGCGCTCGCCGATGCCGAGTTGAACGCGGATCGGGCGCCCATCAGCGGGGAAATTCATGAGACGACACGCTTCTTTGTAAGCCTCGGTCGCGAGCGCTGAGGCCGTTGGAATCATCGCGAGGATATCGACGTTGTTATAAGTCTCGAGTGCGAAAGAGAGTTGATCGGCGCGTTGCAGCGTTCGCAGGTGATCGACCAAGGCGCGGTAGTCGCCGGCGCCGGCCGTGGTGTTCTTCAAACCGGCGAAGGAGTCGCCCGCGACCAGAAGCACGCGTTCGATACTCCAGCCGGACTGCAATAACAAAGAAATCGTGCGCAGATCGATCGGCGTCAGGATCTGGCGGACGAATCGTTCGCCCGTGTTGGGTGAGTAAAAAACCAAAGGCGAGTCGCTGAAGCTGCCGCCGATACCGCCGTTGTAAGACTCAGGACTGCCGCCGCCCGGGAAAAACCCGGAGAGATTCAAACTGGCGGAGCGTGAAATCGAACTCGAGACCGAGGCGACCTCCAGGAACATCACCGGATCGTTGTACCGCTGGCGAACGATGTTCAAGAGCAACTGCTCACCATCGGTACGTTGTATCGCCGAGTTGAATTCGGTTCGCGACAACTCGAGACCGCGTGGACCGATTGAGACGCATCCAGCCAAGACGAGGCTGACGGTTGCCACTGCGCCTAGCGCGAGTTGCTTGTTGAGCCGGAGGTGTTGCATGGAAAATCCTTTGGCGGGGCTAGGGTCGAGACGACGCATTCATCGCGGCAGATGCGACAGCGGGGATTGAGTTGCCCCAATCCCCGCTAGCGCGCAAGCGAACGCTCGCGGGTGAAATCAGCCGCCCGGCTGATTCGGCGGCGTGCCGGTCGGTGGAGGCGGTACCGAACCACCCGGGGGCGGCGGCGGTCCCATCGGAGTGCCCTGCGGCGGCTGCTTCGGTCCGCTCATCGGCGGCATCTTCGGCGGTTGCCCTTGCGGCGGTGCGCCCGTGGGCGGTTGCGCCTGCGGCGGTGCACCCGTGGGCGGTTGCCCCTGCGGCGGTGCACCCGTGGGCGGTTGCCCCTGCGGCGGCTGCTTCGGTCCGCTCATCGGCGGCATCGTCGGCGGTTGCCCCTGCGGCGGTTGCCCTTGCGGCGGTTGCCCCTGCGGCGGTTGTCCCTGCGGCGGTGCGCCGGTGGGCGGTTGTCCCTGCGGCGGCTGCTTCGGTCCGCTCATCGGCGGCATCATCGGCGGTTTTTGGCCACCCTGCGATTGCGAGCCGGGCTGCGGCGGCGTCGGGGGGGCCGGCGGTGAGGGCGGTGTTGGGGGCTGAGCCTGGTCGGCGAGGGCGAGGCTTTGCGGTCCGGTCAGGTTGGCACCGGCCGCAAAAACCAACGCCGTGGCCGCAGCAGCGATACTTAAGCGAATGGGATTCACGCGGGGACTCCGAAGTGTTGTTGTTGGAGAGCCCGATGGATAACTCCATTTTGGAGTGGAGTCAACGACAGGTTCGCGACACCGCCGTGAGGCAGTGCCTCGCTCGCCATCTTCACAACTTTCGTGCGGCTGGGGCGTGCGGCTGGGCATGCGATTGCGCGAGCGTTGATCGTCAACCGCGACGCAACAATCTCGCCTTATCGCGTGACCAATCGCGCTCCTTCTCCGTCTCGCGTTTGTCGTGCTGCTTTTTGCCCTTGGCAAGACCGATACGAATCTTGGCCTTGCCGCGCTGCCAATACAGTTCGAGCGGCACGATGGTGTAGCCCTTGCGCTCCACCGCGCCGATGAGGTGGGCGATCTCGCTGTGATTGAGCAACAGCTTGCGTGTGCGAGTCGGGTCAGCGACGACGTGCGTCGAGGTGGTCTTCAGAGGATTGACGTGCGCACCGATCCAGAACACTTCGCCGTCGCGCACGAAGACATGCGACTCGGTGATCTGGGCCTTGCCCGCGCGTAGCGCCTTGACCTCCCAGCCCTCGAGCACGACGCCCGCCTCGTAACTTTCTTCGATGAAATAATCGAAGCGCGCTCGACGATTTTCCGCGATGGTTTTCGGTCCCTCGCTAGTCTTGGGCTTGCTCTCTGTCTTCATGGTCTACGGGCATTCTATACAATGCACCGATGCGTGAAGTCGTTCGTTCTGCGATGGTCGCCGTCTCCGCGGAGACGCTCTACGAAATCATCAATGACGTGGAGCGGTATCCGGAGTTCGTTCCCGGCTGCCGTGTTGCACGTGTGGAGGAACGCGGCGAGGGCTATGCGATCGCGACCCTCGGCGTGCAGCGCAGTGCGCTCAACACCGAGTTCACCACACGCAACGAGCTTGAGCCCCCTCGTCGAGTGACGATGCGACTCGTCAAAGGACCCTTTCGATTCCTCGAGGGCGTCTGGGAGATCGAACCGATTGGGGAGCAAGGTTGCTCCGTCACACTACGGTTGCGTTTTGAATTTGCGAATCGTCTCGCGGGTGCGATGTTCGCGCCGCTCTTCGAAGAGACGGCCGCTTCGTTGGTGGACGCCTTCGTGCGCCGCTCACGCCGATCGTGAAGTGTTCTTTCGCGGTCGCCCTGCCGAGTTGGCAGGTCGAGTTACCCCTCAGTCTCGAGCCAGGCGCGACCGTCGAGGATTTGCTGCGACACGTGCAGCCGTTGCTCGCGCCGCAGATCGAATCGGCGGGGCAGCTCGTCGTCGATGAGAGTTGGTGGCGTGAGGCACCGGTCGGTATTTTTGGCGAGCGCTGCGATCGATCACGCGCGCTGACTGAGGGCGATCGGGTCGAGCTGTATCTGCCCTTGAAGGTCGATCCCAAGGCGGCTCGTCGACAGCGAGCGCAACCCCATCAAACGGACAAAGGCCGCAATCCGCTCACCCGAAAGCCGGGCCGTTGAGTCGCCCCGTCAGGGTGTGGCAGCGGCGGGTGTGGCGGAAGCGGGTGATTCGGGAGCCGGGACTTCCGTCGGCGCACCCACGTTCTCGATGCGGGTGACCTTGTCGTCGGTGAAATAGATCGTGAGCCGCTGTTCTTCGGCTTTCTGCAGGCGACCGACCTTGAGGTAGTAGAGGTAGTCCCAGCGATCACGATCGAACGCATCGGGCAGCATCGGCGTGCCGAGCAGGAAGCGAACCTGCGCGCGAGTCATGCCCTCTTTGACCTGCACGACTTGGCGTGCGTCGAGGAAGTTGCCTTGCTGTACCGTCATTCGGTACACGCAACCCGAGGTGATTAGCGTGGTGAGCAGGATCGCCAGCAGAGCGAAGCCTGGCAGGCGAGGACGAAAAACTGGAGCAGGTCGACGGCGCTGTACCATAATCGCAGCATTCTAACCCAACCCGTCGGGGCTCACGTGGAAAGCAAGGATCTGCGCAAGGCTGGTCTGAAGGTGACGTTGCCGCGCGTCAAGATTCTCGAGATCCTCGAGAGCAGCGGCAATCGACACTTGTCAGCCGAAGACATCTATCGACGCCTCGTCGACTCGCGCGAGGATATCGGCCTTGCGACCGTTTACCGCGTCCTAACGCAGTTCGAGGCCGCGGGTCTTGTGACCCGCCACCATTTCACCGACGGCATGGCCGTGTTCGAACTCAACGAAGGCGCGCACCACGATCACATCAAGTGTGTCGATTGCGGGCACGTCGAAGAGTTCATGGATGACGACATCGAGCGGCGCCAGCATGCCGTCGCTGAGCGTCACGGGTTCGAGATCACCGACCACGCGCTCGTGATTTACGGGCACTGCCGGAAGACGAACTGCCCGCATCGCGCGAATTCGGTGGACTGACTCCGCCGCGCAGCATTTCGGCGGCGTGTTCTCGCGCCGTGTCGGTGATGGTCACGCCACCTAACATGCGCGCGATCTCTTCGACCCGGTCGGCGTTTTGCAGATCGCGGATCGCGGTTTGAGTCCGCTGGCCGTCGCTCTGTTTGCGAACCTGCAGATGCTGGGTGCCAAGCGCGGCTACCTGCGGTAGATGCGTCACGCACAGCACCTGTGCGCTACGCGCGAGCGCGGCGAGTTCACGACCGACGATCTCGGCGACGGCGCCACCGACGCCGGAATCCACTTCGTCGAAGACCATGCAGGCAGCAGAGCTCTTGTCGCTTTTGGCACGCGCGGCGAGCGCGACTTGCACAGCCAGTGACAGGCGCGAGAGCTCGCCGCCCGAGGCCACCTTGGCGAGCGGACGCGGTGGTTGGCCTGCATTGGCGGACACTTGGAACTCGACGCTTTCGGCACCATGGGCGTGCGTCGGTTCCGTTGACGCTGGCGGCTGTAGCGTGATGCGAAACTCGCCACCGACCATGCCAAGACCCTGCATGCGCTGGGTGATGTCCTTAGCGAGTTCGGTCGCGCCCTCGTGTCGACGCTCGCCCAGTTGTAGCGCGAGCTTGTGCCAGTCGGCGACACGGCGCTCGCGCTCGGCGGCGAGCGACCCGGAATGCTGCTCGAGCTTTTCGAGCCGCTCGAGTTCGACGCCCAGTTGCGCGAAAACCAGAGGTAAACCCTCCGGTGAGCCCCGGTGCTTGCGGGCGAGCGACTCGATGGTGGCCAAGCGTTGCTCGACGAGTTCCTGGCGACTCGGGTCGGCTTCCAATTTATCGAGATAGCGGGTGAGATCGCCGGCGACATCTTGCAGGCGGATCACGGATTCTTCGAGTGCGGGCAGACTCTCAGCCAAGGCGGCATCGAGATGCGCGACTTGGCGTACCTGACTCAGTGCGCGAGCGGCGAGGGCGTGCGCATTCGAGGACTCGTTGGCGTCGAGTAGATCGAGTGCGACACGAGCGGCTTCGGCCAGCTTGGCGCCGTGAGTCAAACGGTGCCGCTCTTCCATCAGCGAGGTCAGTTCACCCTCTTTCAGCGCCAGCGTTGCCCACTCGGCGAGTTGATGTCGCAGCAACTCGAGTCGAGAGTCGCGGTCGCGTGCCGCGTTCAAAAGCTCTGCGAGTGATTCGTCGATTTCGACGCGCTCCCGGTGCAACTCTGCCACGCGATCGCAAAGACTCGTGGCGCCAGCATAGGTGTCGAGCAGTTCACGTTGCGCGTGGCTGCGCATCAACGACTGAAACTCGTGCTGACCGTGGATGTCCGCGAGCCATTCACCGGCTTGACGCAGCAATTGGATGGCGACGGTCTGACCGTTGAGATAAGCGCGGGATTTCCCATCGCGTTGGATGACGCGCCGTACGACGAGTTCGTCATCACCCTCAATACTTTGCTCGAGCAGCCATTCGCGCAGCGCTGCGGGTGTGCCCGCGAGCGCGAAGGTGGCGGTGATCTCGGCGCGGTCGGCGCCATGCCGAATCACTTCGGCGCCGGCTCGGCCACCGATGGCCAATTGCAGCGCATCGACCAAAATTGATTTACCCGCACCGGTTTCGCCGGTCAGCACGGTGAGACCTTCGCGAAGATCGAGCTCGATGCTGTCGATGATCGCGAAGTCGCGGATGTGCAGATGGCTCAGCATGACGGTGGTGGGTCAGGTGGTGGCAGGTCAGCGTAAGACATCGAAACTGCGGCGACCCCAGTTGAGTTTGCTGCGCAGCAATCGGAAGTAGTCGTAACCCGCCGGATGCAACAAGGTGACGCGCTGGCTCGCCGAACGAATGGCCAAATTCCCGCCGGGGGCCAGACGCCCGAGCGTGTGACCGTCGCAGGCCACCTCGGCGATGGAGTCGGGTCGATCCAGCATCCGCACTTCGACGATGGACTTGGCGCCCACGACAATCGGGCGATCGGAGAGCGTATGCGGGCAGATGGGTGCCACCACGAACACTTCGAGATCGGGATCGACGATCGGACCACCGCAGGAAAGAGCGTACGCCGTGGAGCCGGTGGCGCTCGCGACCACAAGACCATCCCCACCGTGTGCGTTGACGAAGCGCCCGTTGATCCAGGTTTCGTAATCGACGAGACGACCGATCTGACTCGTCTGCAGCACGATGTCGTTGAGTGCGAGACCGGTCTTGCGCTGTCCGTCCGGGGCGGTGAGCTCGGCTGAGAGCAACGGCCGCGAGTCGCGTGCGCAGCGGCCCTCGATCGCATCATCGACCGAGGCGAGCATGTCTTCGGGCATGACGTCGGTGAGGAAACCCAGCCGACCTCGGTTGACGCCGAGCAGCGGGGTGTCGGTGCGCGCGAAGAGGCCGGCAGCGTGCAGCAAGGTGCCATCGCCGCCGATCGCGATCACCAGATCGGTATCGTCGGCGAGGCTGTCATCCGACACGAAACGCACGGCGAGATCGGGTAAGCGCTCCGCCTCGGACTCGAGCGCCAGCACCTCGATGTGCCGCTCGCCGAGGTGGCGCGCGAGCAAGGCAGCGCTCTCGGCGACGCGAGCATCGGCGAAACGGGTGACGAGAGCGCAGCGACGGATGAGAGACATGCGGTGGCACCGGGTGAAAGCTGCGCCGTTTTATCACGGAGCTCGCGGTGGCACCAACGCATAAACGCTGCGCTTGACGGGATTCGTCATGGGTCGGTAGCGTTTTACCCATGGCTCACGATTACGACTCCCTGAACGATCGCGCCCAGCAGCTGTTGCGGGTGCTCGTCGAGAGCTACATACGGGATGGGCAGCCCGTGGGCTCGCGCGCTTTGTCGCGCGAATCGGGGCTGAGTCTCTCGTCGGCGACCATTCGCAATGTGATGGCCGATCTCGAGGAACTCGGCTTCGTCGTCTCGCCCCACACCTCCGCAGGGCGTATCCCGACGGATCGCGGCTATCGCTTCTTCGTTGACATCCTGCTTCGCTCGCGCCCGCTCGAGGGTGTCGCGGCGGAGGAATTGCGACAACAGTTCGGACCGACTCTCACCGGTGATCCGAAGGCCTTGGTCGCGAACGCATCGCAGTTGCTCTCGAACGTGACCCGCTTGGCGGGCGTGGTGACCGTGCCGCGGCCCAAGGTCGCCTCGATCACCCAGATCGAGTTCGTTGCGCTCTCTGAAAACCGCGTGCTGGTGGTGATGGTGTTCGATGATCGAGAAGTGCAGAACCGCATCATCCACCTCTCACGTCACTACTCCGGCGAGGAGCTGCGGCGCGCGGCGCAATATTTGAACGAGCAGCTCGTCGGGCGTACCCCGGAAGAAGCCCGCCGAGAGATCTTGCAGCAATTGCAGGATGCCCACGCCCACATGAACGCCTTGATGCTCGATGCGATCGGCGCGGCGCAGCAGGTGGTCGATCAGACGCCGACCCCAACGGCGGGACTCGAGTACATCGTCGCCGGCGAGACGAATCTCATGGGCGTGGCGCAGCTCTCGAGCGTTGAAAAGCTCAAGCGATTGTTCGAGGCCTTCAACGAGCGGCGCGACTTTCTGCACTTGCTCGATCAAAGCTTGCATGCCGAGGGCGTGCAGATTTTCATCGGCCAGGAGTCGGGGTATCGCGTGCTCGATGACTGCAGCATCGTCACGGCCCCATACAGCGGTGACGAAGGCGTCATGGGGGTGATCGGTGTCATCGGTCCCACCCGTATGGCCTACGAACGGGTGATCCCGATCGTTGACCTGACGGCGAGGCTCTTGGGCTCCGCCTTGAATTCGCGCCGGTAGACCCCACTTCCACCCGTCGGGAGAAGCGCTGACAGGCGAGGCATCGGCCCTCGACGATTTCTGCTTTTTATTCGTAAACCATTGTTTTTAGGGTGATATACCATGAGTGAATCGCCGGAACAGGCGGCTTCGGCCAGCCTGGAACTCGAGTCGCTTCGCGAAGAGTTGGCCGTCACACGTGCGCTCGTCGAGCAGCTGAAAGACGAGAAACTGCGGGTTCTGGCCGAACTCGACAACATTCGCAAGCGTGCCCAGCGCGATGTCGAGCAGGCACATCGCTATGCCCTTGAGAAGTTTGCCGGGGAGTTGTTGCCCGTGAAGGACAGTCTCGACCTAGGTGTGGAGAACGCCGGCAAAGCGGATGCAGCGGCGCTCGCCGAGGGGCAAGCGGCCACGCAGCGTCTGCTCGCCAAGGCGCTGGAAAAGGCGGGCCTCGTCGAGCTCAATCCCGTGGGCGAGCCGTTCGATGCGAACCTGCACGAGGCGATGGCGGCGCAGCCCTCAAACACGGCCGAGCCCAACGCCGTTCTGGCCGTGATTCAACCGGGCTACACGCTGAACGGCCGTTTACTGCGCGCCGCACGCGTCATCGTCGCCCGCGCCCCGGGTTGAAGCCCTTCCCGGGTTGAATCCGCGACGAACACCCCCATCTAAAGCGGCATAACGGGCCGATTGGCCCCCGAAATCCGCAACGGAGCACACATCATGGCAAAAGTTATTGGCATCGACCTCGGCACGACGAACTCCTGCGTCGCCATCATGGACGGCGGCAAGCCGCGGGTGATCGAAAATAGCGAGGGTGATCGCACAACCCCCTCGGTCGTGGCGTTCACCAAAGACGACGAGGTGCTCGTCGGCCAGTCGGCCAAGCGTCAGGCAGTGACCAATCCGTCGAATACGCTGTACGCCGTCAAGCGTCTGATCGGGCGTCGTTTCGACGAGAAGATTGTCCAGAAGGACATCGATATGGTCCCCTACAAGATCGTCAAGGCGGACAACGGCGACGCCTGGATCGAATCGCAAGGCAAGAGGATGGCGCCGCCGGAGATCTCGGCGCGCGTGCTCATGAAGATGAAGAAAACCGCCGAAGAGTTTCTCGGCGAGGAAGTCACCGAAGCCGTCGTGACGGTGCCGGCGTACTTCAACGATTCACAGCGTCAGGCCACCAAGGATGCCGGTCGCATCGCGGGCCTCAACGTCAAGCGCATCATCAACGAGCCGACGGCCGCAGCGCTCGCGTACGGTCTCGACAAAGACGGCGGTGATCGCAAGATTGCGGTCTACGACTTGGGTGGCGGTACGTTCGACGTGTCGATCATCGAGATCGCCGAGGTCGATGGTGAGCGTCAGTTCGAGGTGCTCTCGACCAATGGCGACACCTTCTTGGGTGGTGAAGATTTCGACTTGCGCGTCATCAACCACCTAGCTGACGAGTTCCAAAAGGAATCGGGTGTCGATGTCCGCAAGGACCCGCTCGCCATGCAGCGCCTGAAGGAGGCCGCGGAGAAGGCGAAAATCGAACTCTCCTCGAGCCAGCAGACCGACATCAACCTGCCGTACATCACCATGGATGCGACGGGGCCGAAGCATTTGGCGGTGAAGCTCACCCGTGCCAAGCTCGAGTCGCTGGTCGAAGATCTGGTCAAGCGTACGATGGAGCCCTGTAAGGTGGCGCTGAAAGACGCGGGTCTCTCGGCAGCCGAGGTCTCCGAGGTCATCCTCGTCGGCGGCCAGACGCGCATGCCGCTGGTGCAAAAGTACGTCAAAGATCTCTTCGGCAAGGATCCGCGCAAGGACGTCAACCCGGATGAGGCCGTTGCCGTCGGCGCCGCCATTCAGGGCGGTGTGCTCGCCGGTGACGTGAAGGACGTGTTGTTGCTCGATGTGACGCCGCTGTCGCTCGGTCTTGAGACCTTGGGTGGCGTGATGACGAAACTCATCGAAAAGAACACCACGATTCCGACCAAACACTCGCAGGTGTTCTCAACCGCCGAGGACAATCAGACCGCGGTCACCATCCACGTGTTGCAGGGTGAGCGTGAGCGTTCGCTGGATAACAAGTCGCTCGGCAAGTTCGACTTGACCGATATTCCCTCAGCCCGTCGCGGCACGCCGCAGGTTGAGGTGACCTTCGACATCGACGCGAACGGCATCCTAAACGTGTCGGCCAAAGATAAGGCCACCGGCAAGGAGCAGCGTATCGTCATCAAAGCGTCCTCCGGTTTGTCGGAAGACGAGATCAAGCGCATGGTTCGCGATGCCGAGGCGCATGCCGAGGAAGACAAGAAGTTCCGTGAGCTCGTCGAGACGCGCAACAAGGCCGATGGTCTCGTGCATTCGGTCGAGCAGTCGCTCAAAGATTTGGGTGAAAAGGTCGCTACCGAAGAGCGCGTCAAGGTCGAGAACGCCCTCAACGATCTGAAGGCCGTATTGAAGGCGGACGATAAAGACAAGATCGAGAAGAAGCTCGAGGCGCTGATGCAGGCCTCCAGTGCCATCGCTCAGCAGGCTTATGCGCAACAGTCCGGCGAGGGCGGCGAGGCGGCGGCTCCCGCGGGTTCGGAAGCGTCGAGCAAGGATCGTGGCGATGTGCTCGATGCGGAGTTCGAGGAAGTGAAAGACAAGGATCAGGACCGCAAGGCCTCCTGATCGGCTTTGCGCTGACTGAACTCACATGGCCAAACGCGATTACTACCAGATCCTCGACGTTGCCAAGGGTGCGTCGGAGGCCGACATCAAGAAGGCCTACCGACGCCTCGCGATGAAGTATCACCCGGATCGAAATCCGGGTGACGCCGAGGCCGAGGAGCAATTCAAAGAGGCCAAGGAAGCCTACGAAATACTCTCCGACGCGCAGAAGCGCGCCGTCTACGACCAGCATGGTCACGATGGCATGGAGGCCATGCGTCAAGGCGGCGGGCCTGGTGGCGCCGACTTTGGCGATATCTTTGGTGAAGTCTTCGGTGATATCTTTGGTGGTGGCCGCCGTGGCGGACGTGCGCAGGTGTTCCGTGGTGCGGATCTGCGTTACGAACTCGAGCTCGAGTTGGCGCAAGCCGTGTTCGGTCATACGACCGAGGTCGAGATCCCGCGCTTGATGGAATGCGAGACCTGTCACAGCAGCGGTTGTGCCAAGGGGTCGAGCCCGGTCACCTGCGAACAATGCCAAGGCAGTGGCCAGATGCGCATTTCGCAGGGCTTTTTTCAGTTGCAGCAGCCTTGTAACAAGTGTCGCGGCACGGGTCGCATCATCAAGAATCCCTGTGATACCTGCCTCGGTCAGGGGCGTGTCCGGCGTACCCGCAAGCTGTCGGTCAAGGTCCCTGCCGGTGTGGCGACCGGTGATCGCATTCGTCTAGCGGGCGAGGGCGAGGCGGGCCGCAATGGCGGGCCGCCGGGCGATCTCTACATCGAGATGAACGTCAAGCCGCACCCGATCTTCGAGCGCGAGGGTGACGATCTGTCGTGCGAAGTGCCGATCAGCTTTGCAACGGCCGTGCTCGGTGGCTCGGTGAATGTGCCCACGCTCGAAGGCGAAGTATCGATCAAGATTCCGGCGGAGACGCAGTCGGGCCGGGTTTTCCGGTTGCGCGACAAAGGCGTCAAGCCGGTGCGTGGTGGCAGCCGAGGCGACCTGTTCTGCCGCGTTGTGGTAGAAACGCCGGTGAAACTGTCGTCCGAGCAGCGCGATTTGCTGCGCCGATTCGATGAGTCACTGCGCGGCGATGGCCAAGGTCACACGCCGCGCGAAGAAGGCTTTTTCGAGGGCGTGAAACGCTTCTTCTCCGCCGGCGACTAAACCCGTCAGGAGTATTTGCATGCGAGTGGTGATCGTTGGAGCCTCGGGCCGCATGGGGCTCGCCATCACGCGTGCCGCTGTCGAAATGGGCGATGTCATGTTCGTCGGCGCGATCGACCGCGAGGGCGCCTCCGTCGTCGGACGCGATCTCGGCGAACTCGCCGGCTTGCCGGCGATCGGCACGCGGGTCACCACCGACCTCGCGGCCGTACTCGGCGATGCCGATGTCGTGGTCGACTTTTCGGCCGCGAGCGCGACGCTCGGTAATCTTGCTGCCTGCGCCAACGCCGGTGTGCCGATCGTCATCGGTACCACCGGTCTTGCTGCCGAGGTCGACGCAGCGGCCGAGCGCGCTGCGCAACAAATCCCGGTGCTCGTCGCTGCGAACACCAGTCTCGGTGTGACGCTGCTACTGGAGCTGGTTCGACAGGCGGCGCGATCGTTGCCCGCCGACTTCGATATCGAAATCCTCGAGGCCCATCACCGAAACAAGCAGGACGCCCCGTCGGGCACGGCGTTGGCGCTAGGGCGCGCGGCATCGGCGGGTCGTGACCTTGAGTTTCAACCGGGCGCGTTGCGACACCACGCGGACGGCGGCGCTCGACCGGCCGGTGCGATCGGCTATGCCGTCGTTCGAGGCGGTGATGTGGTGGGTGACCACACGGTGTCCTTTCTCGGCGCGGGGGAACGAGTCCTGCTGTCACATCAGGCCACAGATCGGGCAATCTTTGCTCGCGGCGCCCTGCGGGCAGCGAAATTTTTGTCCACGCAGGTACCCGGCCGCTATGAAATGGGCGACGTAATTCGAGTAAAAACAACAGTTTAGAAGATTCTCTCGGTGTTTCGTATCGGTGCGATCTCGCCCCGAATGTCATGGACAGAGTGGGGTCTGAAAACATAGAATTTCCTTCTAATCCGATAGCCGGGTTAGTCCGAGCAAGGCGGGAGGCATTCGAGAGGATGTCTCCCGCTTTGTCCATCTGATACCCGAGCTCTGCGTCGGAGAGTGTTTTTGCAGAGCAACGGGTGACTGAGTGAGCGAAGCAGTGCTGGCGCTCGCGGATGGTTCGACCTTCCGCGGCCAATCGATCGGTGCGACAAGGAATTCCTCCGGCGAAGTCGTTTTCAATACCGCGTTAACCGGTTACCAGGAAATTCTTTCCGACCCGTCCTACTCGCGGCAGATCGTCACTCTCACTTACCCCCACATAGGTAACGTCGGCACCAACGACGAGGACATGGAGTCGGTCGCGGCGTATGCGGCGGGGCTCGTGATCCGCGATCTGCCACCGCGCTTCAGCAACTACCGCTCCACGCGCAGCCTCCCTGAGTTTCTGGTCCACCACGGCGTTGTCGCGATCGCCGACATCGACACGCGACGACTAACGCGCATCCTGCGTGAGCAGGGTGCGCAGAACGGCGCGATCGTGACCGGCGCGGCGAGCAAGTCGGGTGATGTCGCCGCACTCGAAGCGGCGGCGCTCGAAGCGGCGCGCGCGTTCCCGGGTTTGAAGGGCATGGATCTGGCGAAGGTCGTCTCGGTGCGTGCGCGCTACGACTGGACGCGGGGCTCGACGTTCGATGCTCCGCCTGCGCGTACGGGTCACCAACCCTTTCGCGTCGTCGCTTACGACTTTGGCGTCAAATACAACATCCTTCGCATGTTGGTCGATGCGGGTTGCTCGGTCACCGTCGTTCCGGCGCAGACGCCGGCAAGTGAAGTGTTGGCGCTGCAGCCGGAGGGCGTGTTCCTCTCGAACGGCCCCGGCGATCCGGAGCCTTGTGACTACGCGATACGCGCCATCGGCGAGATTCTCGCGGCGAACGTACCGATCTTCGGTATTTGTCTTGGGCATCAATTGCTCGGGCTCGCGAGCGGTGCGCGTA
This sequence comes from Klebsiella pneumoniae, assembly GCA_945873095.1. GTDB lineage: Bacteria > Pseudomonadota > Gammaproteobacteria > Steroidobacterales > Steroidobacteraceae > UBA964. The sequence goes on from CAMCBU010000036.1 coordinate 16,878, forward strand.
CCACCAAGATGAAGTTCGGGCATCACGGCGCCAATCATCCGGTGCAGGATCTCGAGAGTCGCCGGGTGTTGATCACCTCGCAGAACCACGGCTTTGCGATCGATGAGAGCAGCCTGCCGGCCAATCTCGTCGCGACGCACCGCTCGTTGTTCGATGGCACCTTGCAAGGCGTCGCGCGCACGGATCGCGACGCGTTCAGTTTCCAAGGTCATCCGGAGGCGAGCCCCGGCCCCCACGACGTCAGCCATTTATTTGATCGCTTCACAGCGGCCATGCAGCGCCGCCGTTCGGCTTGATCGAGAAACCGAGTCTGCCATGCCGAAAAGAACCGACATCCAAAGCATCCTGATCATTGGCGCAGGTCCGATCGTCATCGGCCAAGCCTGCGAGTTCGACTACTCGGGCGCGCAAGCCTGCAAGGCGCTGCGGGAAGAGGGCTACCGGGTGATCCTGGTGAACTCGAATCCCGCGACGATCATGACCGACCCCGGCATGGCCGATGCGACCTACATCGAACCGATCAATTGGCGCACGGTCGCTCGCATCATCGAGAAAGAGCGCCCGGATGCGGTGCTGCCGACCATGGGTGGTCAGACCGCGCTCAACACCGCACTCGATTTGGTGCGCGAGGGCGTGCTCGAGAAGTTCGACTGCGAATTGATCGGTGCTTCGCGTGACGCGATCGACATGGCCGAAGACCGCGAACTCTTCCGCAACGCGATGCGCGAGATCGGCCTCGAGTCTGCTCAGTCGGCAGTCGCCCGCAGTCTCGAGGAGGCATTCGCTATCCAAACGACCCTCGGCTACCCCTGTGTCATCCGACCGAGTTTTACGCTCGGTGGCTCGGGCGGCGGCATCGCGTACAACCGCGAGGAATTCGAGTCGATCGTGCTGCGCGGTCTCGACGTCTCACCGACGAGCGAAGTGCTGATCGAGGAGTCGATCCTCGGTTGGAAAGAGTTCGAGATGGAGGTCGTGCGCGATCGCGCCGACAACTGCATCATCGTTTGCTCGATCGAGAACCTCGATCCGATGGGGGTGCATACCGGCGACTCGATCACGGTCGCACCGGCACAAACTTTGACGGACAAAGAATACCAGCGCATGCGCGACGCCTCGATCGCGGTACTGCGTAAGATCGGTGTCGATACCGGTGGCTCGAATGTGCAGTTCGCCGTGAATCCGCAAGACGGTCGGCTGATCGTTATCGAGATGAACCCGCGTGTATCGCGCTCCTCGGCGCTCGCCTCCAAGGCAACGGGATTCCCGATCGCCAAGATCGCAGCGAAATTGGCCGTCGGCTACACGCTGGATGAACTGCGCAACGACATCACGGGCGGCGCGACGCCGGCCTCGTTCGAGCCGACCATCGACTACGTCGTCACGAAGATCCCGCGATTCACGTTCGAGAAGTTCCGCGGCGCGAACGATCGACTCACCACACAGATGAAATCGGTGGGCGAGGTGATGGCGATCGGTCGCACCTTCCAGGAATCGCTGCAAAAAGCGCTGCGCGGTCTCGAGACGGGTCTGGATGGCTTGTCACCCGTGACCACACTGCCACTCGGGGACGAGACTGCGGCCACGCTCGCACACAACTTGCGGATGCCGGGCCCCGATCGTCTGCTGCAAACGGCCGATGCGTTTCGAGCCGGCTGGACTTTTGATCGGGTGCACGAGCTCACGCGCATCGATCCGTGGTTCTTGGCGCAGATCGAAGAAATCGTGTCACTCGAGGGGGAGGTTGCCAAGGGCACGCTCGCGAGTCTCGATGCCCCGCAGCTGCGGCACTTGAAGCGGCACGGCTTTTCCGACTCGCGTTTGGCAAAGCTCGTCGGTGTCACCGAGAGCGAGGTCCGGGCGCGTCGTCAAGCATTCGGCATTCGCCCCGTCTACAAGCGAGTCGACACCTGCGCAGCGGAATTCTCGACGTCGACGGCCTATCTCTACTCGACCTACGAGCAAGAGTGCGAGGCCGAAACGACCGATCGCCGCAAGATCGTGATCTTGGGTGGTGGCCCGAATCGTATCGGTCAAGGTATCGAGTTCGACTATTGCTGCGTGCATGCGGCACTCGCGCTGCGCGAGGATGGTTTCGAGACCATCATGATCAACTGCAACCCGGAGACGGTCTCGACCGACTATGACACCTCGGATCGCTTGTACTTCGAACCGCTGACGCTCGAGGACGTGCTGGAGGTCATCGACAAAGAAAAGCCCGAGGGCGTGATCGTGCAATACGGTGGTCAGACACCGCTCAAGCTATCGCGAGCGCTCGAGAAGGCAGGCGCGCCGATCATCGGTACCTCGCCCGAGTCGATCGACATGGCCGAGGATCGCGAGCGCTTCCAAAAATTGGTGCAGGCACTCGGGCTACGCCAACCCGCCAACGCCACCGCGCGCACGGAGTCGCAAGCGCTGGCGCTCGCCCGTGAAGTCGGCTTTCCGTTGGTGGTGCGACCGTCCTATGTACTCGGTGGTCGCGCGATGGAGATCGTTTTCAACGAGGACGATCTGCGCGCTTACATGACCGACGCCGTGAAGGTGTCGAACGAGAGTCCGGTGCTACTCGATCGCTTCTTGGACGATGCGATCGAAGTCGATGTCGATGCGGTCTGCGATGGTCGCAGTGTGCTGGTCGGCGGCATCATGGAGCACGTCGAGCAGGCGGGTGTGCACTCGGGTGACTCCGGTTGTTCGCTGCCGCCGAATTCTTTGTCGGTCGAATTGCAAGACGTACTGCGCGAACAAACCAAGCAGCTTGCTCTGGCGCTCAATGTCGTCGGCTTGATGAATATCCAGTTCGCGATCCAGAACGGTGTGGTGTTTGTGCTTGAGGTGAATCCGCGTGCATCACGAACGGCGCCGTTCGTCTCGAAGGCGACCGGACTCGCGCTCGCCAAGATCGGTGCGCGGGTGATGACCGGACAAACGCTGGCAGCGCTCGGCGCCACCACGCCGCGTGTCCCGCCGTACTACTCGGTCAAGGAGGCCGTCTTCCCGTTCGTGAAGTTCCCGGAGGCTGACCCGATGCTCGGCCCTGAGATGAAATCGACGGGTGAGGTGATGGGCACCGGCCGCAGCTTCGGCGAAGCCTACGCCAAGGCGCAGGCCGCCTCGAGTGTGGTGTTACCGCGCTTCGGCACGTGCTTTTTGAGCGTGCGCGAGCGCGACAAGGCCGGGGTGGTGCAACTGGCGCGTCGGCTCACCGAGCGCGGCTTCGATCTCGTGGCCACCGAGGGGACCGCCGCGGTCATCGCGGCCGCCGGGATCGCGGTGCGCAAGGTCAACAAGGTGCGAGAGGGGCGCCCCCACTGCGTCGACATGATCAAAAACGGCGACATCGTTCTGATCGTCAACACCACCGAGGGCAAGCAGGCCGTGCAGGAGTCGCACTCGATCCGGCGCGAGGCAGTGCAGCGACGTGTGACCTACTACACGACGCTGGCGGCGGCGCTCGCAACGTGCGAGGCTCTCGACTCGCTCGATCAGGTCGACGTCAACCGGCTGCAGGATCTGCATCAGGAGATGCCCGCATGAAGCGTAATCCGATCACCTTGCGTGGCGCCGAA
>CAMCBU010000037.1 GCA_945873095.1 Klebsiella pneumoniae
GCAACCGAGCGACCCAAGGCCTTGGCGATCTTGGCAGTCGACATCGTGCCGGCGAGTTTGCGCAGCTTCTTCTCATCCGCCGGAGTCCACGGAGTGACGTTACGCTTGCTCTTGCGGGCGACCGGACGAGATTTCTTTTTAGCCATGAAGGTAAATTCCTGAAACGAAAAACGCCCACATTCTAGTGGGAAACTTCGGTGCTGCCTACCAAAATTCTGTGCAGCACCGGATTTTTGGTGTCTTCCCGATCTTTTTTGTTATTTCATTGAGCCGCTTGCAGCCGAAGAAAAGCCGCGTTTGCGCATCAGGGCGTCGATTTGCGGGTCGCGACCGCGAAAGGAGCGATAACTGTCCGCGGGGTCTACGGTATTGCCGATCGAGAGCACGTTATCGAAGAGTTTCTTCGCCAATTCCTTGTCCCACGGACCTTTGCCGGCAGCGAACGCTTCCCACGCATCCGCAACCAAGGTGTCGGCCCAGAGATAGCTGTAGTAGCCCGCCGAGTATCCGTCACCGGAGAACACGTGCCCGAACTGCGGCGTGCGGTGACGCATCACGATTTCGGCCGGCATGCCGAGATTGCTGAGCGTTTCGCGCTCGAACGCATCGGGATCGAGGCGTTGATCGGGCGTCGAGTTCAGGTGCAGCTTCATGTCGATGAGCGCTGCCGAGAGATACTCCACCGTCGCGAAACCTTGATTGAAGGTCTTGGCACGTTCGACTTTGGCGACGAGTTCAGCCGGAATCGGTTTTCCCGTCTCGTGATGGACCGCGTAACGATCAAGGATTTCCTTCACCGGCAGCCAATGCTCGAGCAACTGTGATGGGAACTCGACGTAATCGCGCGCAACGCTCGTACCGGCAACGCTCGGGTAGTTGACGTTGGATGAGAGACCGTGCAGGGCGTGGCCGAACTCGTGGAACAGCGTGACCGCATCATCCCAACTGATGAGCGTGGGTTTGCCGGGCTCGCCTTTGACGAAGTTGGAGTTGTTCGACACGATGGTCGTGACCTCGCCGTCGAAACGCTCCTGCGTTCGGTAAGCATTCATCCAGGCGCCCGATTGCTTGCCAACGCGCGCAAACGGGTCAAAGTAAAAAAGGCCAATCAAGCGTCCGTCGGTGCGTTCGACACGCCAAACACGCACATCCGGGTGATAGACCGGCACCGTGCCGGCAGCGAGCTCGGTCAAGCGCATCCCGAAGAGCTCTTCCGCCACGCCGAACATCCCTTCACGCAACTTTTCGAGTTGCAGATAGGGTTTCAGTTCATTGGTGTCGAGGTCGTACTTCGCTTTGCGAACCTTTTCGGCATAGAACCGATAGTCCCAGGGCTCGATTCGAATCTTCGCGCCCTCGGAATCGGCCAAGGCCTGCATATCGGCGACTTCTTCCTTGACGCGCACCACAGCCGGTTTCCACACGGCTTCCATCAACTCCATGGCGCGCTCGGGTGTGCGTGCCATGGAGTTTTCGAGGCGCCAGTGCGCATGGGTCGGGAAGCCGAGCAGCCGCGCGCGCTCAGCGCGCAATTGCAGGACCTCGCTGATGATCGCGTTGTTGTCGCGGGCATCACCGTTGTCGCCACGATTGACGAAGGTACGCCAAACCTTTTCGCGCAGATCGCGGCGCGTGGAGTAGGTGAGGAACGGTTCGACGGACGAGCGCGTATTCGCCACGACCCATTTGCCTTCTTTGCCACGACGCTGGGCATCACCGGCAAAGCCGGCGCGCAGCGAGTCGGGCAGGCCGGCGAGCTCGTCGGCGTTGTCGAGCACGAGATACTGCTGACTCTCGTCGCCCAACAGATTTTGACTGAAGCGCGTGAAGAGGCCCGCGAGGCTTTGATTGATTTCGCCGAGACGCTGCTTGGAAGCCGCATCGAGTTTGGCGCCGGCACGAACGAAGTTCGTGTAGACCAGCCAAGTGAGGCGTTGCTCCTCGGCCGTCAAGCCGCTCGTTTCACGCGTCTCGTAGACCTTGGCGATACGGGCGAACAGCTTTTCGTTCTGCGTGATGCGATCACGGAACGCCGCCATCTTGGGTTCGATGTTGCGCTCGACTGCCTGAACGGCATCGTCGCTGAGCGACGAGCTGTAGATGTAATAGACGGTGCTTGCACGATCGAGCGCGCGTCCGGAGCGCTCCATTGCGGCGATCGTGTTGGCGAACGTCGGTGCTGCCGGGTTGTTGGCAATGGCATCGAGTTCGGTCAAGTGTTCGGCCATACCGGCTTCGAGTGCCGGCGCGAGCAACGCCGGTGTGGCGACATCGAATGGCGGCACGCCACCATAGGAACCTTTCCAGGGTTGTAACAGCGGGTTCGTGGCTGGGGCAGCAACTGCGGCTGAAAGGAGGGTGGTAGTCATGATGATGGGCAATATCCGGCGCATGAGGCGGGTTACCTTGGGGATGAACGTGAAACGGGAATACTCGAGAGGATAGCAGCTGATCTTAGGCCGTGACGAGGCGCAGTGGCTCTGGGTCACGGTAGCCGGTTTCGGCGTCGAGATCGGAGTGCAATCGGAACAAGGTTTCTTCGAGCCGTCGTCGCAGCGCTTCGAGTTGAACCTCGTCGAGTTTGGCGGGCACTTCGATCGGATCGGCTGCCTGGATGAGCACCCTGGCGCCGGGTTTCGGGATGACCGTGCGATCCCAAGAGCGCTCCCAGCGCCAACAATGATTCGTCGAGGCGGCCACCGGCAGCAGCAGGCTACCGGTTTTTTGAGCAAGCGTAATGGTGCCAAGTTGCGCAATACCGCGCGGCCCGCGCGAGCCGTCGATCGCCAAACAAGAATTCAAGCCGCGATCGTCACGCTGGGCTTTGATCATCTCGACGAGTGCCCGCGCGCCACCCTTGCCCGATGAACCGCGCGCGACTCGAAAACCGAGGCCCTCTTCGATACGCGTCATCGCTTCGCCGTCGCGGCTCTGCGAGCACATCAAAATCCAGCGGCCTTGTCGCGGCAGGCTGAAATAGTGCAACAAAGAAAACGTGCGCGAGTGCAGAAAGGCGCCGACGACGGGTTGCCCTTGCGCGATGAGTTGGTGCAAAGAATCGATATTGCGCTCTTGGTAATCCCAACTGCGACCGAGCGCGCGGTAGAGCCGCCAACCAAACGGCGGCAATACGTTGTGCAGGAAAAACCGGCGTATCGGTTTGTTACGACGCGGCTGACTCATGACGGGCTCATGATCGAGATCAGCTATCGCCTGTGCCGCGACCTTTGCGGCCACCGCTCGCGTGCGCTTGCGCGAACGCACCGCTCGCCATGGCACCGACGATGGACAGCTCACCCGCCAACGCCAAGACCGCACAAATTTCGGCGAATTTCGCAGCCGTGCCGTCGCCGACGCAGCCGAGCATCGCCAGACACTCGCGCGCGGTCGGCAAAAAGGTACCGCCGCCGACCGTGCCGACGATCAAATTCGGCAAGGTGACCGATGCATACAGATCGCCTGAGGCGGTCACTTCGAAGCGCGTGATCGAGGTGGTGGCTTCCGAGACGCAAGCCACATCCTGACCGCAGGCGATGAACAGTGCCGCGAGTGCATTGGCCACATTGCCCTGCATACCGACCGCGCCGGTCTGCGCGGCGCCGACCGTGGCCTGATTCCAGCAGTTGGCCATCGCCGCCGCGTCGGCACGCCAATAGCGACCGATGATGCGTGAGGGCAGCACGATTTCGGCCGAGGCGTTACGACCGCGCGCGCCTAAGAATGCTTGCGCCGAGGAGCGCTTGTCGCCGGAGAGCGCGGATTCGACGAGCCAATGCACGGGCGTGTGCGGCATCTGCGGCAGCAGCGCCTCGCACACGGCCTGTGTGGCCAGCGTGACCATGTTTTGACCCGCCGCATCGCCCGTGGCGTATTCGAGCATCATGTAGACGGTGTTACCGACGAGTGAAATTTTGGCACTCTGCAAGCGGCAATAACGTGAGGTGCTGGTCGCCGCCGTCTGCATCTTCTCGAACTGCGACGGTAGCCAATCGGCGATGGTCGCGGCCGTCGGCAAGTCGGTGAAAGCGAAGCAGGGCGCACGACCGACGAGTTGGCGATTGCATGCGGCCAGCGCGCCGCCACATCGATTCATGACGTTGAAGGCATGCTGGAACGATGCGACCAGGGTGCCTTCGGTCGTGGCGATCGGGATGATGAACTCGCCGTCGGCGTAACGACCTTTGATACGCACAGGTCCCGCCACTCCGATGGGGATCTGCGCGTAACCGATGAAACCTTCGATACTGCCCGCCAGTCGCGTCGAATCGAGCGGTGCCGAGACGCCCGCGATGGCATCGATCGTCAGCCCCTCTTCGGCGAGCCGCGCGCGTCTCGCGTCGCGCGCTTCGTTGGAGGCGTCGGTGGTCGATGGTAGGCGGCGCGAACTGCGCGGTTCATCACTCATCCGAGCATTTTGAGCGGCGACGGCCGCGTGGGCAACCGTGGCGTGTCACGCTGTCGCCGGGCTGGCAGCGAGGACTGAGCGCGCTCAACTGCCCGTCAACATGTGACGACGAATTTCCTCGGCGGAAACCAGGTGGCAGTAATGATTGCCGCGCCAACTCTCGGGCATCAGCTTCCAGCGCCAGTCCTCCCATTCGGCGAAGAGGGCGCTGGCGCGCAGCCTGAGTTTTCCGTCAGCACCGAGGCTGGCTGCCGGTTTCGTCTTGATCCAGCTCGAGCCTGTGTAGCTCACTTGATCGGCCTGCAACATCACCTGAGGGGGTCGTATTTTTGCCGACGCTCGCTCGCTCGGGCCCATGGCTTGCCAGATGTCGAGCACCATCGCGCGGTGAATGTCGGCGCAGGCGCGCGGACCGAGCGCAGGGTCTCTCGCAGCGCTCGCGCCGTGAGCGCTCTTGAGATGATCGGCCGTCTTGGTTTTGCAGGAGATCTGCAGGATGTCGAGCCGCTCGTTACGCACGGTATATTGATGGGTGCGCACCGGCGAGGCGGCAGGCTTCGAGAGCTTGAACGTCTCGTAATCCTTTTCGAGCACGTTGGTGATCGGCAGGGTCGTATCGACCAAACGCCGCTGCACCTCGCTGCAAAACTCTGAATGGGAGTTCGACAGTGGTCGTTGCGGCGCTGCGATCGACCGCGGCGAGAGCATCACGCACGTCGATAACAGCGCGACTGCGACCGCGAGGGTGAGTGGAGTTCGGGATCGTGTCATAGGTTCCTCACGAACCGGCATTATTTTTAGCAGACTCGAGTTTATCATCCGACGGCATGGAGGCTCCCGCATGAAGCGATCGCAAGTCCACTCTCTGGCGCAAGCGGCCATGTCGCTCGAGTCTGCGACGGTCGATGCTCTTTATGGACTGGAGCCGGTGTTCGAGCCCGGGGCGGGTGAGCCAGCTGGGCACGCCGAGCTTGGCGTTTTCGTCGAATTGCAATGCCCGTATTGCGGCGAGGCTTACGGCTCGATGCTCGATCTGACCGATGCGTCCCGCGTCTACATCGAAGATTGTCAGATCTGTTGCAGACCGATCGAAGTGGGGCTCGAGGTCGATGAGCGCGGGGTGTTGCAGCGCGTCGAGACGAGTCGCATCGACTGATGTATCAGCGAGCGTTGCCGAAAGCGGCCTGACGCAAGCGATCGCCCGGCTTGATGCCGCGCTTGGCGGCTTCTCCCCCGCGCAGTTCTAGAATCGCTTTGACCGGCACATCGGGGCCCACTGGATCGAGCGTCAGTGGCGGCACGTCGGCGAAAACAGCGACGATCTTGCCGCGCGCGTCAACGAAGATCATATCGAGTGGGATGTAGGTGTTCTTCATCCAGAAGGAGGACAGACGGACGCTGTCGTTGATGAAGAGCATGCCTTGATCTGCGGGCAGATCGCGCACCCACATCAGCCCTTGGCGTTGTCGCTCCGGCGTGTCCGCGATCCAGACCTCGAATCGGTGCTGTTTCTGGCCGCTGTCGATATGCAGATCGGCGCGCGGATAAGTCGAGAGATCGAGTGGCGCGGGCTCCGCCGAGGTTCGCCATTGCGCTTGAACCGGGGTGGCCAGCGCCAGCAACACGAGCAGACTGAAAATGGACCCGAGCGTGGACATACGCAGTTTCATAGGGTGACCAGCATACGCTTGGCGAAGGCGCCGTGCAGTCGCCCAAGGGCACGCACGATATGCAGGGTGAGGGTGGTGGCCACTACGCCACCGATTGCCAGCAGCATTAAACCGAGCGGATGACGGATCCATGTCTGCAGCCAGGCTAAATCATCTCCGAGGTGGATCCCGACGTCGTCCGGCAGCATGAAGCCGAGCGCAGCTAAGCCCTCAAAGATCGTGGCGAAGATCAAGCCGCAGCCGACCGAAAGGCCGACGACGGCGATGACGAAATAGACGATACCGATCGGAAGCATCAAAAGTTGATAAGCGAGGGTGGTCCACGTCCGAAATTCTTTGAGCATTGCGCCAATTCGTTGCATTAGAGAGAGGTCGCGTGGACGTGTGCTCGGTCGGCGCGGCATGCGCTCGCCGGTCATGGCTTCGACAAGACGGCCCTCGACCAAAGCCAAAAGTCGTGCAGCACCCACGAACCCCAAAAAAAACGGCACGCCGATGATCAAGATGGCAAGCCCGATCGAGAGCGAGAGTCCGATGGTGACGAAGCTGAAATAGAACGCGCCCGTGAACAACGCGAGCAGACAATAGAAAAGCATGGTGTAGGTGCGCACATCGGCATAGACACCAAAGAAACGTCGCCAGATTCCAGACTCCGCAGCACCGTGGAGGTCGGTTTTCGTCGTCATCGCCGCCTGCACTCGCGACTCGGTCTCAAGGTAAGCGGCGGCCACTTCATCCGGGGCGCCGTAGCTTTTGACGATCTCGGCAAGCACCTCGCTTTCGGGCAGGGCCGGTTTGGCCGCGACTTCGGCCCGAAGGTGCTGTTCGGCGTCGTACAGCGCATCCTGAATGAGCGCAGGGTCGGCGTCTCGCAGGGCGATGCGCAAGGCTTGCAAATACTCGTTGATGGAGGCCGGGGCAGAGGAGCCCATGTTGTCGATCGTCATGGTACCGATCCTGAAGAGGGTTGTGGCTGAGCCGCCGCGCGGGTGAAGTGGTCGACGAAGTCGCGGGTGTGGGCCCAGGCTGCCAGCCAGTCGGCCAGCACGGCTCGCCCTTCGGTCGTGATGCGGTAGTAGCGGCGTGGTGGGCCGGAGTACGAGGGCACGATTCGACTGGAGAGCCAGCCGGAGGCCGAGAGCGAGCGCAGCACCGGGTAGATCGTCCCTTCTTTGAACAACGGGTCGCCGCCCGTGGGGGGCTGGAGGCGCTTGGCGATGTCGTAGCCGTAGGCATCCTCGTCGGTGGCCGCGAGCACTGCGAGCAACACGAGGGCGACGAGACCGGCATTTAGGTCCTTCTGGAACTTTTTGGCGTGGGTATCGTTCATTGCTTAGTACTGTGAAGTAAACAATATGCGCTGTCAACTAATAGTCCATATCGGCGTTCGACTTCATCGCAGCGCTCGAAGATAGGTTCCAACGGGATGCGGTGGATGTTGGCCCGTCGGCAATGTTGGTTAAGATGCAACGGATGCCACATCACCTCCGTTGGTTCCGCCTCATCCTCGCCGTGACTTTCATGGTCATGGCCTCGGGCTGTGCCGCGCTCGGCCCCAAATTGCAGGCGCCCGATCTGTCGATGGTGTCGTTTGACCTTGTGAAGGGCGACCTATTCGAGCAGCGCATCAAGGCGCGCATGCGCGTGCAGAATCCCAACGCCCTCGAGCTCGCCGTGCGAGGTGTGACCTACACCATCGAACTCGGTGGTGAGCCGCTCGGTCACGGGCTCTCCGGCAGCAGCTTCGTCGTGCCGGCCAAAGGCGAGGCCGAGTTCGACATGCTCGTGACGGCGAACCTCGCCGGCACGCTGCTGAAGCTCGTCGAAAAAGCGCGAGCGCAGGGCGGCTCGCTCAATCAAGTGGAGTATCGCCTGCGTGGCCAAGTGCGGCTCGAGCGCGGTGCTCTGCGTACCGTACCCTTCGATGAGAAGGGCGTCTTGAAGTTGCGTTGAGCGGATGGCCGGTGCCAACGGCGCCCTCACGCGGCGCAGAATTCTGCTCGTCGTGACCGTTGTCGTGCTCGTTGCGGGATCCGTGGCGGTGGGCTGGCTGGCGGCAACGTGGCCCTCGTGGCGCGCCGCGTTCGCTTGAACGAAGCCCATCTATGCAATGCCGCGATGTTCACGGGCATTGCGCAGACGCTAGCCGTGTTGGCGCAGCGACGGGCGGCGCTGCCTTCGCTCTCGCGCCTAGCGAGTTCGACGGGTCTGAGTCCGGCGCGTCTTCGTCGCCACTTTTACGACTGGTCTGGCGTCGAGATCGATCTGTTGTTGAACGCCTGCGAAGTGATCGGCGCTGCCGAAGGCCTGATGGGTGAGGCGCGCTTGTTTGCAGCAGCGCATGCGTTGCAACTGCGCGGACACGACCGCCTGCGCCGGTGCGTCGTTGATTTGCACCTGCAAATCGCCGATGCCGCAGGTTGGCGCGGTTTGCTGCATTGGGGTTGCAGTCGCTCCCCCTTCGGTGATTGTGTCGTGGCTTGGACCGAGCTCGGCTTATGTCATCTCGAATTCTTTGGTCACGCACAGGATCCGCTGCGGACGTTGCGGGAGCGCTGGGACAAGGCGCAGTTCGCGCGCGATGACGGGCTTGCCGCACGCAAGGCGGCTGCCGTATTCGGGGGGCAGGGGCTCGCGCTGCATCTCATCGGCAGCGCGTTTCAGCTCGAGGTTTGGCGGGCGCTGGTTGCGCGCGATTCTGGCGAGACCGTGACCTATGGTGAACTGGCGTCAGCCGTGTCTAGACCACAGGCCGCGCGTGCCGTCGGAACGGCTGTGGGCGGTAATCGTATCGGTTGGCTCGTTCCTTGCCATCATGTGGTCCGCGCCGATGGTGGTCTCGGCGGGTTCCATTGGGGCGTCGATCGTAAGCGCGCGATGCTCGTCTGGGAGTCGGTCAGACCCGGCTAGCGCGATGGTATGCTCGAATCTTTGCAACCTTTCACTCTCACACTCTCCTAAGGAGTTACCCATGGCCATTGCCCTCTGGACATTGCTGCTCGCCGTGTTGATGCCGATCGTGTGTGCCGGTATCGCCAAGGTGGGACCGGGTCGCTACGACAATCGTAATCCGCGTGATTGGCAGGCCAAGCAACAAGGCTACCGGGCGCGTGCTTACGCAGCACAACAGAACTCCTGGGAGGCGCTCGCGGGCTACGTGGCCGCGTTGCTGGCCGCCTTCATCGGCAACGTGCCGCTCGAAACTTTGGCGTTGATCGCGGGCATCTTCGCCGCTTCACGAGTGGCTTATCTTGCTTGCTATCTCGCTGACCTCGCCACTTTGCGATCGCTCGTGTGGCTCGTCGGTTTCGGCAGCTGCATTTGTCTGATCGTGATGGGGGCGCAGTCGATTTGATGGAGATGCAGGTCACGACGGTGCCGATTCCGGCACTGCCGTCGGCAAAAACATCGAGCACTTTTCGCAAGCTGCAAGCGCAGCTGCGCGGCCTCGTCGGCAAAGCGGTCGCAGACTACGCCATGATCGCCGAGGGCGACAAAGTCATGGTCTGCCTCTCAGGCGGGAAGGATTCCTACACGCTGCTCGATATCTTGCTATCGCTACAGCGCAGTGCGCCGGTGCGCTTCGAGCTCGTCGCCGTCAATCTCGACCAGAAGCAGCCGGGATTTCCGGAACAGGTATTGCCTGACTATTTGCAGGCGCTCGGTGTGCCGTTTCACATCATCGAACAAGACACCTATTCGGTCGTCAAGCGCGTGATACCCGAAGGCAAGACCATGTGCGGGTTGTGTTCGCGATTGCGGCGCGGTGCGCTCTATCGCTGGGCCGCTGAGAACGGCGTGACCAAGGTCGCCTTGGGTCACCATCGCGACGACATCGTCGAGACGATGTTCTTGAATCTTTTCTTTGGTGGCCGCCTCAAGGCCATGCCACCGAAACTCCAGTCCGAGGATGGCAGGCATATCGTGATCCGACCGCTTGCCTACGTGTCCGAGCGAGAGATCGAGCGTTATGCGCGCGCACGGCAGTTCCCGATCATTCCCTGCACCCTATGCGGTTCGCAGGAGAACGCGCAGCGACGGCAGATCAAGCAAATGTTGCAGGCGTGGGAGCGGGACTATCCGGGGCGAACCGAGTCGATTTTTTCCGCTCTGCGCTCGGTTGAGCCTAGCCATCTGGCTGACCCTCATTTGTTCGACTTTGCGGCTCTGGGCGCCAAGCACAACGGATGACGGGCGAGGGCTTCGATTGGCTCGACTCGTCGAGCGCCGCGTGGGTATTGCGCTGGCGGAATCGCATCCGAGGCGCCTTGCTCGGACTTGCGCTCGGTGAATCCCTCTCACTACCGACGCAGCTACGACGTGTGGGCAGTTTCACTCCGGTGCGCGAGCTCTTCGGTGGGGGACCCTTCGATCTGCCGCGTGGTGCGTGGGCTGACGAGACGGCGATCATGCTGTGCGTCGCGACGAGCCTGCTCGATCGCGGCGGTTTCGATCCTGTTGACCAACTGGCGCAGTTGCGTCGCTGGCAGCAACGCGGCGAACACAGTGCGACCGGTGAGTGTCTCGGTATCACGGCGGCCGTCAGTCGTGCGCTGGTCGATGATGCACCCGACATGGGTTTGTCGGACGGCAGTGATGCGCTCACGCGGTTGGCGCCGCTCGTGGTGTGGCATCTCGCCGAGGATGCCGCTGCGCTCGCGCGCGATGTCGTTGCGGCCACGCAGATCACGAGTCATCAGCCCACGACCTTGCAACAGGCGCAAGCGTTCGCCTCGCTCTTACGAGCGTCGTTACAGGGTGCAACCCATGCAGCGCTGTGCGAGCAAATTGCCAAGAGCCAGTGGCCACCGACCGATACGGGTCGCTTGCTCGGGATGGCGACTGCGGCTTTTTGCGGTACGACGAGTTGGAAGGACGCCGTGCTCGAGGCGATCAATCACGGTGGCGACTCTGATGTACTTGGCGCATTGTGTGGTCAGCTTGCTGGCGCCCACTATGGGGTGAGCGGTCTTCCGGCCGCGTGGCTTGAATCATTGGCTGAGCGCGAGTTAATCGAGCGACGAGCAGATTCGCTGCTTGCCGCGATCTTGGTGGGTCGAAGTTGACGTGGTGATGGATCGATGAAGTCGTTGAAGATTTTGATGGTGGTTCACGAGAGCTTGATGCCTCCGGCGAGTACCGAGGGCTACAGCGATCAGCAAATCGACGTGTGGCGCACGGAATACGATGTCATGACACATCTGCGCGCCATGGGTCATGACGTGCGGTGTCTCGGCGTGCTCGATAGTCTGACCGCGCTGCGCAGCGAGATCGCCGAATGGAAGCCCGATGTGGTTTTCAATCTGCTCGAGGAGTTCAACGGCGTCGTCACTTACGATCAGCATGTCGTGGCGTTCCTCGAGCTTCTCGAGCAGCCTTACACCGGTTGTAATCCGCGCGGGCTGCTGCTCTCGCGCGACAAGCCGCTCTCGAAGCAGCTGTTGCACTATCACCGCATCCCGACACCCAAGTTCGCCGTGTTTCCGAAGGGTCGAGTGGTTCGCTTGCCTTCCAAGCTGCGTTATCCGTTGTTCGTGAAGTCGGCAACCGAAGATGCGTCACTCGGTATCGCCCAAGCATCAGTCGTCGAGACACCCGAGCAGCTGCGTGATCGCATTGCGTTCATGCATGAGCAGGTCAAGACGGATGCGCTCGTCGAGGAGTACATTGCTGGTCGCGAGTTGTATATCGGCATACTCGGCAACGATCGACTGACACGCCTGCCGGTGTGGGAAATGCACTTCGGTTCGATGGGCGATAATCAGGCGACTATCGCCACACGCCGCGTGAAGTGGGATCGGCGCTACCAAGCCAAGCACGGTATCACGCGCTCGGCGGCGACAGAGCTATCGCCCGTGCTCGAGGCGAGACTCGATAAGCTGGCGAGACGTATCTACCGCAGCCTCGGCCTCTCGGGCTACGCACGCATGGATTTTCGTGTGCGACCCGATGGCGAAATCTTCGTGCTCGAGGCGAACGCCAATCCCTGTCTCGCTGCAGCCGAGGACTACGCGCGCTCAGCGCTCCTATCGGGCATCAGCTATCCCGAGTTGTTGCAACGCGTCGTGTCACTCGGTCTCAATTACCAGGCGGAGTGGCGGGCGGGGTACGTGTAGCCTTCAAATGCTGATCCAACCAACCCAGCACTTCCGAGTGCCAACGCAGGCTGTTGGCGGGCTTGAGTATCCAGTGATTCTCATCCGGAAAAAATACGAAGCGGCTCTGAATACCTTGGCGCTGTAACGCCGTGAAGGTCGCAAGGCCCTGTGAGTAGGGCACACGATAGTCGAGTGCGCCGTGGATCACGAGCATCGGGGTGCGCCATTTCGTCACGTGATCGGCGGGGTTGAACTTCTCGTGGATCTTCGGCGTGAGGTAATACGGCCCGCCGTTCTCCCACTCGGTGAACCAAAGTTCTTCGGTGGTGTAGTACATCGTGCGCTGATCAAAGATACCCGCGTGATTGACGATGCACTGGAACCGATCGGACCAATTGCCGGCGATCCAGTTCTGCATGAAGCCGCCATAGGAGGCGCCGAGTGAGCACGCGCGGGTGCCATCGAGCCAGTCATAGCGGCCGAGTGCTGCATCGAGACCCTTTTGTAGATCGACGAGGGGCTTACCGCCCCAGTCTTGGCTGATCGAGTCGGTGAAAGCTTGGCCGTAACCCGGCGAGCCATGAAAGTCGATGAACACGACGGCATAGCCTGCGCCCGCATAGACCTGCGGATTCCAGCGCCAGGACCATTGGTTCGAGAAACTCACCTGCGGGCCGCCGTGCACGATGAAGGCGATCGGATACTTCTGGCCGCGCTCGAAACCGGCGGGTTTCATGACGTAGCCGTAGACCGTCTCATCGTTCCAACCTTTGAACGAGAACTGCTCGAACTCGCCGAACTGCCGCTCGGCGAGCAGCGTTTGATTGACGGCGGTGAGTGGTTTTGGCGCGGGCGGCAGTAGCGCACGCGAGTTGGCCGCCTTCGAAGATTTCGACACCAGATACAAATCAGGCGGTGAGCCGAGTGAGGCCCACGAAACCACGACGCCATCGCGCGCGGGTGAGTAGCCTTGCACCTGACCGTTGCCGAGCAGTCGCTGCCGATAACCCGACTTCGGGTCGATCTCGACGAGTGCGCTCTGGCCCACATCGTCAGCGCTCGCAATGAGCTTGCGACCATCGAAGCTCGCCGCGATGTGACCGACCGAGCGATCCCAGTCAGCGGTGAGCGCGCGTGTTTTGCCGTCGTCGCTACCACGCATCATCACGACATATCGATCCGCTTCGAAGCCCGGGCGTGACATCGCGAGCCACGCAAGGTCACCGTTGGCCAAGAACACGGGCTGTGCGTCCCAGGCCGGATTGTCGGCGGTCAGGTTGCGCGTCTCGCCAGCGCCATCGGCGGCGATTTCATACAGATCAAAATTAGTTGACCACGGCTCCTTCGCGTCGGCGATACGCGCCGAAAACACGATGCGCTTGCCGTCCGGGCTGAAGCTGTAATCCTCCTCGCCGCCAAACGGCTTGGAGGGAACATGTCCGCGTACGCCGCCTGAGACGAGTTTGAACTCAGCGGCCTTGCGATCGCTGCCGATCGCAGCGGTGAATAGACGCGACAGCGTGCCGTCGTTCCACGTATCCCAGTGACGGACGAAGAGCGCGTCGTAGCTCCGTGCGGACGCCTTGTCTTTCTTGCGCTCCGCCAACCGATCTGTCGTGCATTTGATGTCGATGCAGTCCGGGAACACTTCCATCGACACGGCGAGACGATCACCGCGCGGCGACACTTCGAACGAACCCACATCGAGCGGCAACGAGGTCACCTGCTGCGCCTCGCCGCCAGCGAGACTGATATGCCAAACCTGCGACGAGCCGCTGCGGCTCGAGAGGAAATAGATGCCGCGACCATCGGGTGCCCAACGCCCTGAGGAGTCGCTCGAGGGGTGCTGAGTGAGGCGACGCGAGACGGGTCGCTCGTCGTCGAGATTGAGTAACCAAAGATCGACTTTGCCGCGGTTTGCTTCGATATCGGTCTCGCGCAGGGCGAACACCACCTGTTTGCCATCGGGTGACACTTGCGGATCGGAGACCCGCGCAAGTCGTACGAGATCCTCCGCCGAAAATGGTTTGGTGGCGTTCGAGGCGAGAGCCGAGGTGGTCAACAGCGCAACACCCAGCAAAGACAGGGCGGCCGAGTTCAGTCGCATGGTTGTACTCCAGGAGCGATACCGGTAAAACGAGCGCCCGATTGTACATCTGCGGCTTTCCGATGCCTCTCGACCTGCGCGCCATCTGTTTTGATCTCGACGACACCTTCTGGGAGGTGCGGCCCGTGCTGCAACGCGCGGAGGCGCGCATGGCGGCGTTTCTACAAGAGCAGCACCCGGTGCTCGGCGCTCGATTTGCACCGGAGGATCTCTACGCGCGGCGTATGTCGCTCTTGGAGGAACGGCCAGATCGAGCGCATGACATGACCTGGTTGCGTACCGAAGCCTTGCGGCGCTTTGCGCTCGAGCATGAACACGACCCGACGATCGCCGATGCGGCTTTCGCCGTCTTCATCGATGCGCGTCACGATGTGACCTTGTTTGCGGACGTGCTGCCGGCGCTCGAGCGACTATCGGGACGCTATCCGCTCGCGACCTTTTCAAATGGCAATGCGGATGTGCACCGTATCGGTATCGGGGGCCACTTCGTCACCACGCTCAATGCGGAAAAGGTGGGCCACGCCAAGCCCAAGCCCGAAGCTTTTCTCGCGATCGCCGAGTCGCTCGGTCTACGATGCGATCAAATATTGTACGTGGGTGACGAGCCACGCCTCGATGTGATGGGGTCGCGTGCTGCGGGTTGTCGCAGCGCGTGGATCAACCGACGAGAGATTCCTTGGCCTGCCGATCTGGCGCCGGCTGCGGATCTGGAGGTGTCGAATCTGCTCGAACTGGTGGCGTGGCTCGACGCATCAACAACCACAGGGTCACGATAGCGCCTCCTTGAATGAAGACTTCGCCCAAGTTGTCGAGGCGATGTCGATTGAGCGCCGGGATGGCGGCGGTGAGCAGCATGACGACGCCCCCGATGGTCATCCACGGCATGGCGCGTTTACGCCACATCACCAGCCCCGCGAGGATCACGACGAAACAGGTCACGAGCGGCGCAAGCGGCAGCTCGCTGCGTACGAGTGCTTGATCCGGCGTGCAGCGCGTCGTCTCGGAGACGGCGCCGGCGTAGCGGATCAGATCGAACTCGCAGACCGGATAAATTTCTTTGGTCCAGAAGAACGGCAGATCGTGAATGATGAGGGCGGTGGCCAGCAGGCAAAATCCGCCATTAACCCAGCGAGACTGAGCCCATGCCACGCCCGCGAGCCGCAGGATGGAGCCGCTCGCGATGATGAGCCAGCAACCCGAGAGCCAATGCGCCCAGAACGCCGGCCAGGTGATGGCGTAGAGGAAGTCGCCAAAACCGATCAGAATGCCGAGAGCGACTCGGGTGTTGTCCCAGATCAAGAAAAACTGCGGGACGAGCAAAACATAGCCGGCGGCAAGCTGGTGGGTTCGCGTGAGCTGCAGCAGCCAAACGAACAGCGCCAGCTGCGCGACCGCGAACCCTGCAAACATCAGGCTGTACATATCACCACGATCTTGCCGATCGCTTCACGTCGCAACAATTTTTTGATGGCTTCTCCACCCTGCGGCAAAGAAAATCGATCTGAAATGCGCGGGCGGATTTTCCCTGCCTGATAGCGCTCGAGCAGCGACTGCATGATGCGCTGGTGCGCCGCCGGATCGCGCTCGGCGAAGGCGCCCCAAAAGACGCCACAGATGTCACAGCCTTTGAGCAGCGGCAGATTGAGCGGAATTTTCGGAATCCCGGCTGGGAAGCCCACCACCAGAAACCGCCCCTGCCAAGCGATGGCGCGCAAGGCGGCTTCGGCGTAATCACCGCCGACGGCGTCATAGATCACGTCGGCACCTTGCTTGCCGCAAGCTTCCTTGAACTGGGCTGCCAAAGATTTGGGGTCGGTGACCTCGCGTGGATAGACGAGGGCGAGGTCGGCGCCATGCTCGCGCGTCACCGCAGCCTTGTCTTCCGAGGAGACAGCGGCAATGACTTTCGCGCCCATCGCCTTACCGAGCTCCACGGCGGCAAGACCCACTCCTCCAGCGGCACCGAGCACGAGCAGCGTCTCACCGGCGCGCAGGCGCGCGCGATCTTGTAGTGCATGCAGCGACGTCGAATAGGTGACGAGCAGCCCTGCCGCCTCGTCGAAGGGCATATCGAGCGGGATCGGGGTGCAGTTACGCTCGTGGGTGACGAGTTTTTCGGCAAGGCCGCCATGATTCGTGTGGGCGATCACATGATCGCCCACTTTGAGCGTCGTGACCTCGGGCCCTAGCGCTTCGACGATACCTGCGGTTTCAAGGCCTGGTGCGAAGGGACGGGGTGGTTTGAACTGATATTTATCTTCGATGATGAGCGCATCGGGATAGTTGATGCCGCAGGCTTTGACGATGACCCGAACTTCCTGGGGACCCGGAACGGGCTGCGGAATCTCGCGCAAGACGAGGCTGTCCGGTCCGCCCGCATGGTCGCTCATGAGCGCTTTCATCGTGGCTGTCGTCATCGTCATGGTTTATCTCCGCGGACATGCCAAGCGCGTAGCAGTCCCATACCGGTTTTGGAATCGTCGATTTCGCCGCTCAAGACGCGGTGCACGGCCGTCTTGAAATCGATCCAGTGCACCTCGAAAACCTCGGCCGCTTCGCGCGCATCGGGTGCTGGGCTGAGGTTGGTTGCAAGGTAGAGATGGATTCGCTCGGTGAACACCCCGGGAGAGCTCAAGGAAATGCCGAGCGAGCGCCACGTCGATGCGGCAACACCTGCTTCTTCGACGAGCTCGCGCTGGGCGGTGAACTCGGGAGACTCGTCGGTTTCGAGCTTGCCCGCGGGCAGTTCCCAAACATAGCCGCCGGCTGCATGCCGAAATTGATGCAGCAGACAAACGCGATTTTGATCATCGAGGGCGACGATGGCAGCGCCACCCGGGTGGTGCAGGATTTCGAGATCCGCGCGATGACCGTTCGGCAGATCGACCGTGTCGACTGTGAGAGATGTGATCTTGCCGCGAAAGATTTCGCGCTGTGCAACCAGGCTCGTCATCCGCGCGAACGCTCGTGATAGTCCTCATTCGGCATCATGTCTGTGGCCGCCGCGAGTCGATTGGTCATGTTGAAAAAGCCCGTGATGGAGGCAATATCCCAAATAGCCCGATCGGACCAACCTACTTTACGAAGCCGTTGGCGCGCCTCTTCACCGACCTCAGCGGGCGTGGTCGTGAGGCGATGAGCAAAATCGAGCATGGCACGTTGGCGCTTGGAAACCTTCGCCACGCGATAGTTCATGACCAACATTTCGCCAAGTGCAGCATCGCCCGACAGTTCGCGCACCGCTTGGCCGTGCGCGACCAAGCAGTAATAGCAGTGGTTAGCCGCCGAGACGACCACCGCAATCATCTCGCGCTCGAGTTTCGTGAGGGGTGAATCCGCGAGCATCAGATCGTTATACATCGCGATGAAGGCGCGCAGCTTGGCTTCATCGAAGCTGTAGGCCAGAAGCACGTTTGGTAGGAAGCCGAGCTTCTCGTCGCAGACAGCGAAATATTTGTTGAGATCTGCCGGCAGCTTTTGGCGTGGCGGAACGGGCAACTTCAAGGCGGTGAGATATTTTGGTTGAGCGCGGTAGCGAGGCGGCATCCGGACGATCCTTCAGGTTGAAACGAGGCTCGCGATGCCGCTCGGTTTCGCGGTCGCTGTCGAGTTCGACCGAATCGACTTTGCCGTAGCGCTCGAACAGCCCGCGGACATCCGCCTCGTTGGCGGAGGCGGGCAGTCCGATGCTACTACTGGCCCTTCAGGCGAGTAAACCGAGGCGGAATCAATGACCGCCCTTGGCGGCTCCCGCAGGGGTGTTGGCAGCCGGGAACGTCTTTTTGAAGTAGGTCCAGCTGGTTTCATTCGGGCGGTTGTCGTCACCCGGCGGTGGGGTGCGATATTCCGGGTATTGCGTCTCGATGGCCTTGCGCATCACGGGCGAGAGTTGCTCGTAGTTGTCGAGCTTGCGACCCGCGGCGTGAATGTAGATGAGGCCGGCGCGACCGCTCATTTCCATCCACGGGAGCCAGTCGGCCATGCGGACCCAGCCCACTTCAATCGCCGGGTTGGTGTTCTTCGGATCGAGCAACTCATCGATGTTGCCGAAGAAATTGAACATCTCGGTCGCGTGATAGAAGCCACCGACGTTCTTTTGATATTCACCCGCGAGCGGATTTTTGTAGAAGAGTGGAACCGTGATCGTGTTCCACCACGTCTTCCCGTTGATGGTGCCAGGCCAGGTTGCCGGTTTGCCATCGGCGCCGATCGGGAACACGGGGCGTTGATTCACCGGATCGTTGGCGGTCTGCAACACCTTGACGGTGGCGCCCGTCCACGGGTTTTTCCATTCGCGCAGCAATTCGCCGGTGGCGGGGTCTACGTACAGGAGCAACTCGCGCGAGACGAGGCGCCAGCCGGTCCCGCGCTGCGGATCATTGACCGTCACGCACTGACGGACGTTGTAGCCCTCGACGTCGAACAGTTTGCGATCCGACTCGCCGGGCACGCGGGCGAAACCCTCGCCATGGAAGTAGTAGATCGTGGGCGTGTTGTCGACGGCGCCGCATTGGATCTTGCGGCCAACCAGATTCACTCCCTCGGGGGTCGCAAGGTCGATTTTTTTGACCTTGGCTGCACCGAGGGCAGCGGGGCCGGAAAGGCTGATCGCGACAACGGCCGCCATGGCGGACAGCGCGGCGAGTGAACGATGGTGAATCATTTGGCGTCTCCCTAAGAAAGAACGCCGACGATCATACCGACTAATCGCGTTTGAGATACCGGGTGACGCCAGGATCGATACGCGAGACCGGCACGCGATCACGAATGAGCTCCGACATGATGCGTTCGGTATAGGCCGCGAGCTCGGCTGAACGGACCGAGGCTTGCGCGGGCGTGTCGACATGCATCTCGACGGCGTCAGCGGGTAGTACCTGGCGACTGGTGAGCTCGGCTTCGAGTGTGGCGAGACGCTCGCGCAGCAGGTAGACCTCCGCGGTCAGCGCCATGATGGCACCGACGGCGTTGTCCATCGGAACATCGTGCAGGAAATCCGGCTCGGTGTCGGTGACGGGACCTTGCAGGGATGCTTTGAACTCGCTCATGGATCGCCGCTCATTTCTCGAAGACGTAGAGATTCCAGTGATTCGCGTTGATCGGCGCACGACCCGGCCGCTTGACGGACCGATTCAGACGCTCGAACGGGGTGATCGAGGTGCGACTGAAACCCGCTTGTTGTGCCCATGCTTCGATCGGCGTGTCGTACCACGGCGTGGAATAGGTTTCGTTATTGGTCCATGCGTGCGATCGCTGCAGCACATTCTGAAACGGATCGCCGGGGCGCAAATGGAACTCGTGACCGGCGAACAGACCACCGGGCTTGAGTACGCGCACGACTTCGCGCAGCAGCGCGGGTGTGTGCGCGGGCGGCAGCTCGTGCAACATGAAGTTGAAGAACACGAGATCGAAGTGATTGTCCGGATAGTCGAGGTGTTCGAGATCTTGCTGCGAAAGGAAGCAACGCAACCCCTGCGCGAGGGCACGTTCATGCGCCACCTTCAGACACGGCGCCGACAGATCGACCCCATGACACTCGGAGTGCGGATTGCGTTGCTGCCAGGTGACGAGCGCAGCGCCATGCCCCGTGCCCCAGTCGAGCACGCGCTCGTAGCGACGCTCGGGTAGCGAGTCAAAGAGGATGTGGTAAATGCCGTTCGGGTCCGCGTGCGCGGGCACCGTCGTGCGACGTCCGATCTCGTAGGCCAAGCCGTCGAGATCGTCGTGCGCAACGCCGCCGGTATGCTGGTGGAACGGCACGAAACGAAAGTATTCGGGCAATGGCAGGCTCGGATCGAGTCGTAACTGATCCGGCGCTTTGGCCGCGCTCTCGTTCAGTTCGTGCACCAAACGATCCCGTTGCGATTCGAGCAGAGCGAAGATGCCCAAATGCGGGCGGTGATATTTGAAGCGCTGCAGATTGCGATAAGCCCAGTTGTAGAGCTGGAACTCCGGCAGGTCATCGAGAACCGCTTCAGCCGCTCGCCAATCTTTGGGTGTTTGCGCACCCGTCAAGCCGCGCTGTTCGCAGGCGCGCTCGTAGGAGTCGTGCATCTGGCCGACGAGCGGGCCTTCCATGTAGTTGCGGGCAGCACGCAGAAAGGCGTGATAACTGCGGAAGTCTCGGCT
>CAMCBU010000038.1 GCA_945873095.1 Klebsiella pneumoniae
GACTTCACCGCCGCGTTATTCGTACTGCTCACGGTACTTCCTCACGACGTAAAGCGCGATGACATTGAGCACCAAGGTCACGATGAACAGCATCAAACCCAAGGCGAACGCCGCGAGCGTTTTGGGGCTGTCGAATTCTTGATCGCCCACCAGCAGCGTCACGATCTGCACGGTGACGGTCGTCACCGCTTCAAGCGGATTGGCTGTGAGGTTTGCGGCGAGACCCGCTGCCATCACCACAATCATGGTCTCGCCAATCGCACGCGAGATCGCGAGCAGCACACCGCCCACAATGCCGGGCAACGCCGCACGCAGCACCACTTGCTTGATGGTCTCCGAGCGCGTGGCGCCGAGCGCGTAAGCACCATCCCGCAGGCTCTGCGGCACCGCGGTGATCATGTCATCGGCGAGCGATGAGACGAACGGGATGATCATGATGCCCATCACGAGGCCCGCCGCGAGCGCGCTCTCGCCCGCCACGTCGAGCCCGATCGATTCGCCCCACACACGCAAAATGGGTCCGACGGTGGTCACCGCAAAAAATCCGTAGACGACGGTCGGCACGCCGGCTAGCACTTCGAGCAAGGGCTTGACGACTTTACGCATCTGCGAGGGTGCGTACTCGGCCAAATAGATCGCCGAGAACAATCCGATCGGCACCGCCACGATCATCGCGATGAAGGAGATCAGCAGCGTACCGGCAAACAGCGGTATCGCGCCAAACGCACCCGAGGAGCCCACTTGATCGGCGCGGATGGCCATCTGCGGCGACCAACGAGTCCCGAACAAAAACTCCGATACCGGGACGATGTTGAAAAAGCGCGTCGCTTCGAAAACCACCGAGAGCACGATCCCGAGTGTCGTGAGCACCGCCACGAGCGAGCACAGGAACAGCAAGCCTTCGAAGACGCGCTCAACCGAGTTGCGTGCGCGCAGCTCGGGTGTGATCCGCGAGCGCGTGATGAAGAGCCCGAGCACCGCCACCGCAAACGCAAGCGCGGTCAGCGCCATACGCGAATAGCCCTGCAAGCGAATGTATTGAGTCGCCGCCACCGCGGCCTCGGCCGAGACCTGCGAGGCTGGGATGTTGCCCGCAATGACGTTACGCACGTCGTTGAGGAACAAAGTGAAGCCATCCTGACCAAGCGCCATCACCGAGGCGGGCAAGTGCGAGGTGACGATGGCGATCAAAACACGATCTTGCAAACTCACCCATAAAATGACGAGCAGCAGCGCCGGCAAGCCCGCCCACAGGGCCGCGAGCATGCCGTAGTGACCCGGTAACGAATGCAAATCGCGGATACCACGCGCACCGCCCGCAACCGCGAATGCCCGCGCCTTACCGATCTGGAACGCGACGAACGACAACAGCGCCAAGGCAACGATCAGCAGCGATGGTGTCATGGGGATCCAGGCAGACCGGGGTCAGGGATCGGTATTTTATCGACTTGTGCCACCGCGGTCGCCTTGTGCAATCAAAATTTCATCTGATTGGCATAAAAGCGACATACTCGGCAGCCAGTCTCCGGAAGATAGGGAGATTGTTTTCATCGATTAAAAAGACCAACTCAAGTCGAGCATGATTCGCTCGTAATCCCTCCGCACGGGTGAGCTGACCTGTATTTCGTTGATCATCCAGACCCACCCGAGGCGCAGGTTGGGGTGCAGCTGATAGGCACCACGCAGGGCATATCCCGAGGCATCGGTTGCACCGCCTGCGAAGTCCGAGTCGACCCACTGGCCGAACATCGCGTCCCTCTCGATCAGTTGATACAACAAACCCCACTCCCAACTGGACGGGACCGACGCCATCGCTCGGCCGTAAGCAAAGCCGACCGAATACGCGGTATCCAGCGGATTCGCCCCACTCGCCGCCGTGTTCAGCGCGTAGTTGGCAAACAGATGTAGCGGCCTGTCCGCCAAACGCGTCTGCCACTCGCCCTGCCACTCGAGCACATCGTAGTCGTTCGCAAGGCAAGCGCCGCCGACGCTGCTGCGGCAACCCGTGGTCTTCGTCGTGTTACCGAAGAAACCTCCGACACTGCCCGCTTGCATGATCGCGTGGCCCTCGACGGCGCGATGATCGAGATAACTCAACGCCATGAGGTAGCGATCACCCGCGGCAGTCGAATCGCTAAACCCGAGTTGCGCCCCGAGCATCTCCGAATCGACGATCGCACTGCGTTCAGCGAGGCGCGTGACGAAACTGCTCGCAAACCAACCGTTCGGCCCCTGTTGCCAATGAGCCGAGAAGCCTTCGGGGTTGATGTCGCCGTCGTAGAAATAGCCGCCGACGCGCGCCCACGGCATCTTCATCTTGCCGGCCGTGAGGCGCCATTGTTCGTTTGGCATCCACTCGCCATAGGCCAGATCGATGTACACCGACTTACGCGAGTTGGCATCGCTCAGGGTGATATTGGTCGAACGCGCATCCGCATTCTCAGCCGTGCTCAGCTGCCACTCGACTCGAACCGCGTCATTGACGCGCGCGAGCGCACCGAAGCGACCGCGAATACGATCTCGATTGCGCGCAACCGCCCCCTCAGCATCGATGTTCTCGTTGCGATAACGCAGATCACCGCGCCACTGCCAGCGCGCGAGCCAGCCCGAGCTCGCACTCTCCCCCATTGCGCGAGCAAGGTTATCGGCGCCTTGATCGATCGACTCCTGCTGATCGGCGTTCGCCGTGGTGACTTCTTCGAGTTGACTTGCTTGGCTCTGCTGCGCCGCCTCGAGAGCAGCGAGCCGCTCTTGCAAAGCGGCCAGCTGCGCACGCAGCGCAGCGAGCTCCTCAGCAGAAACCTCGGCCTGTGCGCCGCCAGCGGCTAACGCCAACGAGACGGCGATACTCGCCGCCATGTTGCGCTGCAGCTTCATCAGGGCGTGAAGTTCTTCAACGACTTCACGTCCGCGCGCGTCTTGGCGAGATCGCCCTTCGGCTGCGGAACGAGACCGCGATCGGCGAGATAGCCCTCTTCGCCGAGCGCCTTTTCGCTGACGTACTCATTGACGAACTCTTGCAAGCCCGGGATCACGCCGATATGCGCCTTCTTGACGTAGATGAACAGCGGACGCGACGCGGGGAACTTGCCCGAAGCGATCGTCTCGAACGTGGGCTCGACGCCATTGATCTTCAGGCCGCGTAACTTATCGAGATTCTCCTCGAGGAAACTGAAACCGAAGATACCCACGGCATTCGGATTCGCTTCGAGCTTCTGCACGATGAGGTTGTCGTTCTCGCCCGCTTCGACATAGGCACCATCTTCGCGCAGCGTGTGGCAGATGCGCTTGAAGCGCTTCTCGTCCATCTTGCGCAGGTTGTCGATCCACGGATACGCGCGGCAACCCGTCTCCATGTACAGCTCGTGGAACGAATCGCGCGTGCCCGACGTCGGCGGCGGGCCGAGCACTTCGATCTTGATGTTGGGCAACGACTTATCGACGTCGCGCCAATTTTTGTACGGGTTGGCGATCAAGGCGGACGGATTGGCCGGATCCGGAATCTGTTTGGCGAGCGCGAGGTACACCATCTTCGGCGTGAGGGTCATCGTCGGACCGCGCTTGCTCTCCGAAATCGTCAAACCGTCATACCCGACGCGAACTTCGAGGACGTCCTTCACACCATTTTTCTGGCAGGTCGCGAACTCGTTGGCATTCATGCGACGCGAGGCGTTCGCCACATCGGGGTGTTGCGGACCGACACCGTTGCAGAACAGCTTGATGCCACCGCCGGTACCCGTGCTCTCGACCTTCGGCGTCTTGAAACGACCCTGACGACCGAGCTGTTCGGCAACCGCCGTGGTGAACGGATAGACCGTTGAGGAACCGACGACGTTGATGAAATCACGCGCCGCTTGTGCGTGCGCGCTGATCGAGCCTGCGACCAAGGCGACGGCGAAAGTGAGCGAGATCAGGGGTTTCTGGAACACGATCGGCACCTCTGTGTTGGCGAGTTGCGGGAATGATGGAGGTCGAATATGGCAGATTTGTTTCATCTAATTTAACTCAAGTCTCACAAGGGCTTGCACTCTCCGCCCCCCCTCCCTATAAGGGGCGCCATGTCCACCACGCTCGAACTCACGCAAGATCTCATCGGCCGCAACTCCGTCACACCGGTGGATGCCGGTTGCCAGCAAGTGATGGGCGATCGGCTCGCAGCGCTGGGCTTCCAAGTCGAGTCACTGCGCTATGGCAATGTCGAAAACCTCTGGGCAACCCGAGGCACCGGCACGCCGACGATCTGCTTCGCGGGGCACACGGACGTCGTCCCGACGGGCCCTCTCGAGGAGTGGCGAAGCGATCCCTTCAAGCCGGTGATCAAAGACGGCATGCTGTTCGGACGCGGCGCAGCAGACATGAAAAGTGGCTTGGCCGCCATGATCACGGCGACGGAAGAGTTCGTCCGTCTTCATCCAAACCATGGCGGACGCATCGCCTTCCTGATCACCAGTGATGAGGAAGGACCCTCCGTCGATGGCACCAAGCGCGTCGTCGAGACACTGCGCGAGCGCGGCGAGCGCATCGACTACTGCATCGTGGGCGAGCCCTCGAGCGAAGCGTCGATCGGCGACACCATCAAGATCGGTCGGCGCGGTTCGCTCTCGGGGCGATTGACGGTGCATGGTGTGCAAGGACATGTGGCGTATCCGCAAGTGGCCGAGAATCCCGTTCACACCCTCGCCCCGGCGCTGTTCGAGCTCACTTCGCGCACTTGGGATCATGGGAACGAGCACTTCCAGCCGACGACCTTCCAGATTTCGAACCTGAACGCAGGCACGGGCGCGCCGAATGTGATTCCGGGCGAACTGAAAGCTCGCTTCAATCTGCGCTACTCACCCGTGCAGAGCATCGAGACGCTCAAAGAAACGGTCGAAGGAATTCTGAACAAGCACGGCGTGCGCTATACGCTCGAATGGTACGTCTCGGGCGAACCGTTCTACACGCAGCCCGGCCCGCTGTCGGCTGCCGCAGTGGCGGCGATCGAAAGCGTCACCGGCCGGAAGCCGAAACTCTCGACGGGCGGTGGCACGTCGGATGGACGATTCATCGCCCCGCTGGGCGCGCAGGTCGTCGAACTCGGCGTCATCAACGCCACGATTCACAAAGTCAACGAGAGCGTCTGCATCGCGGACATCGATCAACTGCACAAAATGTACTGCGGGATGCTCGAGCGGCTGATCGCTCCCCGCAGCTAAACCAGCTAGAACAGCCAGTTCGATCCTTGCGCGATCAGCGCACCGAGCAACGCGCCGGCGAGTACGTCGGTTGGATAATGTAAACCGAGCACCACACGCGATGCCGCCACCATCAACGCGAACGGCACCAGCAACACCGCTAGTGCCGGCACATGCGAGATCGCGATCGCCGTGAACATCACGGCATGCAAAGTGTGCCCCGACGGAAAGCTATAGCGATCGAGCGGCGGCATGGCGCACTCGATGCCGATCAAACCAATATAAGGACGCTCGCGGACCAGCTTCTTCTTCAGTGCCTTGTAGAGCAGCAACCCGAACGCGCCTGCAGCGAGCATCTCCAGTGAAATCCACAAACCCTGCGCGATCGTGCGCCCGCTCGCCCAAACGATCAGTGGCATCGCAGCCATGAGCGCATACCACACAATGCCATCGCCCAGACGCGAGCTGATCCGGAAGGTATTGCGAATCAAGCGACGACGACAGGCCGCATTCGCCAGCAGACAAATTCTTCGTTCGGCGCGATCGACTCGAACGAAGAAAGCGCTCATGAGGTCACCGCACTCCGCGAGACATCGGCCTCGATGACGTTCTCGTAGAGCCGCGAGAGACGCTCGGCCATGCTGCGCGAGGTCCAGCGCTGCGCATCTTCGCGGGCAAACTCCGCGAGCAGCATGCGCTTGGCGGGATCGCGCAGCACCGCGGCGACGCCGTCAGAGAACGCCTCGATATCCTCAGGTACGACCACTGCGCCCTTCACGCCCGCGAGCACATCGGCAGTTCCCATCACGGCCGTCGAGACGACCGGGGTGCCCTGCGCCATCGCCTCGAGCAGCACCAGACCCTGCGTCTCGGTGCGCGAGGCGAAAACAAAGGCGTCGGCCGCGTTGTAGCAATCGAGCAGAGTGCTCGTGCGATCCATGTAGCCCTTGAAGAGTACGTTCGCCTCTAGCCCGAGCGAGCCAACGAGCTGGCGAATATGCGACTCAGCCGGCCCCTCGCCCGCGATGATCAAGAGCACATCAGGCACCTTGCTGCGCAGCCGCGCGAGCATGCGAACGAGGAAATCAATGTTCTTCTCGTGCGCCACACGACCAACGAAGAGCGCGACTGGACGCTGCGGGTCGATCCCGTGCGCGACTCGGAAGTTGGCGCCGTGCCCGGGCGCGAAGCACCCTGCCGGCAAGCCGGTCGGCAACACCTCGATCGGCGTCTGCACGCCGTAGGCACGCAACGCTTCGGCCATTTGGCGCGACGGCGAAATCACCGTCTGCACATCGTGGCACTGCGACACCGTGAAGCGGCGCGCCATCGCCTTCATCCACGACGCCGGTAAGGCCGGCACGTAGTGATGCAAGTAGTGTTCGAAATAGGTGTGGTAGGTCTCGACGATCGGCGCGCCCAAGCGCCGCGCGACTCGAACGCCCGCGTAGTGAGCGAGAAACGGCGTCTGGATGTGCACCACGTCAATGTCCTCAGGGCGTAGCCGCGAGGTGTAGCGCATGAACTCGTTCCAGTTGAAGGCCCGATCTTCCGGATCACGCGGCACTTGCCACGACGGGATCCGGACGATGTCGGCATCATCGGCGATATGCGGGGCCTGCGGATACTGCGGTGCGATCAAGGTGCACGAGTGCCCGAGGCCCAGCAAATCCTGCCGGAAGGTTTGAATGGACGTCGACACCCCATTGACTCTGGGGAAATAGACGTCCGAGACCATGAGGATTCTCATCGGCCTAAGATAAGGACGACTTATTACAACTTGATTTCATTGACGCAATCCGCATCCCGCCCGGATATGTCACTCTGATGACACCGTCCAAAGACACGCCGCGCTGCTTTTGTGGCAAAAGTCGGCCCTGCATGCCGACGAATCGACCCTCCTGATCAAAAGTGATCAAGGTGGTCGGCACGAACGGCCGCAACAACGCGGACGAGGCTTCGAGCCGCACGTTGGTGAGGCCGCCCGCGCCGTAGGCGGTGGTCGTCGCTCGTAAACCGAGCACCATCGCCTGCTCTGCCACGAGGTACTGCAACTCGACGGGTCGACCGCGGCGAAGTTCGCGCAACTGGCCTTGCAGACTCGTGATCAACGTGGGTCCCGCGAGCACCTCGCCCTCCACCTCGAGTCGTACCTTGCGGCGGCGCTCGCCATCGCGAATATCGAGCGTGATGAAATCGCCTTCGCGAGTGGCTTCGACCTCCTGGCCGACCGGTATCCGCTGCAGGCGGTAGCGCTGCCAAGCCGCGCCGTCGTAGATCAACTCCTCGCGCGCGATGGGTACGCCCGTTCCATCACGCCATTCGCTGTATCCGAAGGCCCCACAGCGTCCACCACCAAACTCGAAACGCGCGCCGCGATCCGTCTTGCCCGTCACCTCGGCCTCGCCATTCAAGGTGGCCTCCTCCGCTTGCGCCGTCGCCGCAGCAAAGGTCAGGCAGAGCGCCAGTGAGATCATCGCGCGGCGCATG
This sequence comes from Klebsiella pneumoniae, assembly GCA_945873095.1. Classification (GTDB taxonomy): domain Bacteria; phylum Pseudomonadota; class Gammaproteobacteria; order Steroidobacterales; family Steroidobacteraceae; genus UBA964. The sequence goes on from CAMCBU010000038.1 coordinate 7,665, forward strand.
GGGCTTAAGCGACTTCGCGCGCCGCTTGAACCTCGCGAGCGAGACGCAGGCCTTCGCTCATCTCGAGCCAGTTCCACACACCGAGACGGCCGTTACGATCTTCGACCAAGGCCGAGCAACTCTCGACCCAATCGCCGTCATTGCAATAGAGCACGCCCTCGAGTTGAGTGATCTCGGCGCGATGGATATGCCCGCAGATCGCACCATCGAGACCACGGCGCTTCACTTCGTGCGCCACTGCTTGTTCGAAGCTCGAAATGTAGTTGACCGCGTTTTTGACCTTGTGCTTGAGATAGTTCGCGAGCGACCAATAGTCGTAACCAAAGGCGCGACGCACCCGATTGAAGTGGCGGTTCATGTCGATCGAGAAGTCATAGGCGCGCGAGCCGAGCGCGGCCAACCACGGACTGCACTTGACGACGCTGTCGAACTCATCGCCGTGCAGCACGAGCAGGCGCTCACCACGCGCAGTGGTGTGCACGCAGTCGCGCACGATCTCGAGGTTGCCGAACACCGTGCCCGCGAACTCTCGCAGATCTTCGTCGTGATTACCGGGCACGTAGACCACGCGGGTACCATGCTTGGCTTTCCCTAAGATGGTGCGAACGACGTTGTTGTGTTCCTGCGGCCAGTAGAAGTTTTTCCGCAAGCTCCACAAGTCGATCACGTCACCGACGAGATACAAAGTATCGGTGTGAACATCGCGGAGAAAATCGAGCAGTGCGGTGGCATTGCAACCGCGATTACCTAGGTGGATGTCGGAGATGAAGACGCTGCGGACCCAATGACGAGGCGCGTTGGCGGGGCTCAATGGCTAATCCCTGCATATCCGAAGTTGCGCGGAGGTTGCGCTTCTTGGATGACGGCGGGATGACGACCCGATGAATTTATTAAGACGAGCGCGTATTCGACCACACACCGACAACGGCGATGGCAAACACGCTGATGAATACCCATGCGGGCATCGACAGCCCGAGCAGACTCCAATCAATCTTTTGACATTCGCCAGCACCGGTGAGCACCTTCTGCACCACCGTCATGAGCGGAAACACATCCATCATGTAGTCAAAGCTCGCGCCGCACGAGGGCACACTGCCAAACGGCAGGCTCTGGATATAGACGTGGCGGCCGGCGGCATACAGCGGGATGGCCGCGGCGAGCGCAAGCAAGACCGCATAAACGCGAGCACCCGCCACACTACGCGGGTTATGCAGCGCAGCGAGCAAAAACGTCGCGCCCAGAATCACGACGCCGACGCGCTGAAACATGCAGAGCGGGCAAGGCTCAAAGCCGAGCACGCGCTCGGCATACAGCGCGTAGCCCATCAACGCGGCGCAGGTCAGAAATCCCGCCCAATTCACCAGACGCCGATCGAGGTTCAACCCTCACCCTCGCGCTGCTTCTGTTCCCGCTGCTTGAGCTCACGCTCGACGTCTTCGATGCGCACGTGCCGAATGTCTTTGCCGTGCACCATGAAGACCACGTACTCACAGATGTTCTTGGCGTGATCGCCGATGCGCTCCAACGCACGCACCACCCACATGACGTCGATGACCCGGCGAATGGCGCGCGGATCTTCCATCATGAACGTGATCGACTGACGCTGGATGGCCTCGTACTCCTCATCGACGAGCCGATCCTGACGCGCCACACGCAACGCCGCCTGCGGATCCATGCGTGCGAACGCATCGAGGGCGTCATGCACCATGTTCTGCACGACCCGACCGAGGTGCTTGATCTCGCGATACTTATCGACGGGGCGCTCTTGACTGGCGAGCCGCGCGGCGATGTAGCCGATCTTTTCGCACTCGTCGCCCATGCGCTCGAGGTCGGTGATCGCTTTGATGATGGCAACGATCAGGCGCAGGTCACCGGCCGTCGGATTGCGGGTAGCGAGGATCCGTGAGCACTCCTCATCGATCGAGACTTCCATTTTATTGACTTCAAAGTCGTCCCGCGCCACGGTCTCACCCAAGAGACTGTCACCCTCAACCATCGCCGAGACGGCTTTGGCGAGTTGCTGCTCGACGAACCCACCCATCGTGAGCACCTGACCACGAACGCGCTCCAACTCTTCGTTGAAGCGGCGCGAGATGTGATGCGAGAGATCAGACGTTTCCATGACGACACCCCCAATGCGTGCAACGACTCAACGACAGCTCACCGGGTGTCAGCTCACCCGTTCGAATCGAGACCTGCAGAATAGCGAGTGTCAGTCGCCTTGGCGACAGACTCGCGCACGAGACGCGTCGGTGCGAAGTGGCAGGTGAAGGTGCTGCCGCGCCCTTCGACGCTCTCGATCTTCAACTCACCGCCGTGTTTCTGCAACACGTGACGCACGATCGCCAAGCCGAGGCCCGAGCCACCCTTGTCACGCGCTCGGCCCGGGTCGACTCGATAAAATCGCTCGGTCAACCTCGGCAAGTGTTCAGCCGCAATGCCAGGCCCGGTGTCCGTGACAGAAAAATGACCGCCATCGTCGTCGGTCCACCAACGCAGCGCGATCGTCCCGCCGGGCGGCGAGTACTTGGCCGCGTTGTCGACCAGATTCCAGAACGCCGAATGCATGAGACCCTGATCGCCCATCAAGCCATCCGGGGATTCGATCCGCAGTTCCACCGCATGCACCTTCGAATCGCGGGCCGCCAAATCCTTGCGTAACAGAGTCAAGAGACCCGCCACATCGATCGGAGTTCCAACGACTTGTTCGTCGGTCGCCTCGAGGCGCGAGAGCTCGAGCAGATCCGAGATGATCGTGGTCATCCGCTCGGACTGTCGTCGCATCTCACCGATCGGCCCACGCAGATCATCGGGCAACGTGTCATCGAGCGCGAGCGTCTCGAGATAACCCGAGATGACCGTCAACGGCGAGCGCAGTTCATGCGAGGCGTTGGCGACGAAATCTTTGCGCATCGTCTCGAGCTGCGACTGCCGCGTGACATCGCGCACCAACAAGAACACCTGTCCCTCGCCATACGGCACGCCTTGGAATTCCAGCGTGGTCGCGTCACCTACGCGAGGTGGCACACGCAGGCTCGCGCTGTAATCGTCATTGCTCAAATAACGTGAAAATTCGGGCACTCGCAGCAACCCCGCGATCTGAATGCCAAAGTCGGTCTTGCGCTTGAGCCCGAGCAGTTCGGCCGCCTTGCGATTGAACCAGACGATTTCTTTGGCCGCATTGAGCGCGACGACCCCGTCGGGCATGGAGGCCGTCGAGCGACGCAGCTCACGAAACAGGCTCAGCAGGCGCTTCTTGTGGAACTGCTTGCGACGATGTAGCCGCGACACCTGCGAGACGAGATCACCCCAGAGCCCGCCCGCATCCGGCGGATCGCGGCGATTGCGGTTACGCAGCCAATGATCGAACTGGTGCAGATTGACGAGGTGACGAACGAGCTCGACCGCCAGTGCGCCCGCAATACCCCACCACGGATGACCCACAGCAAAGCCGACCGCGAGCCCGAACCCGACGACGAGCGCAAGACGGCCGAGCGCGAACGCCCAATCCTGAAAACCGTTGTTCAGCTGAATTCACTCCGCGCGGGGAGAGAATCGGTATCCCGCTCCGCGCACCGTTTGCACCATGCGATCGTACCCGAATTCCTCGAGTGCTTTACGCAGGCGGCGGATATGCACATCGATGGTGCGCTCTTCCACATAGACGTTCCCACCCCAGATCCGATCGAGCAACTGCTCGCGCGAATAGACGCGATCGGGGTGCGTCATGAAGAATTCGAGCATGCGGTACTCGGTGGGGCCGAGTGTCACAGGTTTGTCACCTGCCATGACCCGATGCGCGACGGGGTCTAGCTTCAACCCTTCGAAGTCGATGACCTCGCCTTCCACCTTCGGGTCGGAGCGACGCAGCACCGCGTTGATGCGCGCGACGAGCTCGCGCGGCGAGAATGGCTTGGTGATGTAATCATCGGCGCCACCTTCGAGCCCTGCGACCTTGTCGGACTCTTCCGCGCGCGCAGTCAACATGATCACCGGTAGGTCGCGAAAATTCGCATCTCGCTTCACTTGCCGCGTGAATTCGAGCCCGCTCATGTCCGGCAGCATCCAATCGACGAGCATCAGATCCGGACGTTTATCGGCCAGCTGCGCGCGTGCGGCCTGAGTATCGGCGGCCTCTCGAACCTCGAAGCCCGCCCGACGTAGGCCGAAGCCAATCATGTCGCGTATCGGCTTCTCGTCCTCGACGACCAAAATCTGTTTTGCTGCCATCAGGGGAAGTCGCGTTGTCCTCGTTTCAGACATATTTCAAACGACTCGTGTTGCAGGCCTGTGACACTCGGGAATCTTTGCGACCTCATCGCGCACATAGATCGGCACAGCTTGTGTGGGATCGACGCCCAAACCCGCCTCGACGGTCGGCATCGCGAGTGTCAGCACCTCGCGCGCGCGCGGCAGCAAGTCGGGGTAGACCTTGGTGAGACCAGGCAATGCAGCTAATTCCGGATAAGCCCTGAACCCATGACCGGCGCCGATGACGAGACGAGGCTGCGTGATCTCACCCGCCGCCATCGCAGCGGCCGTCCGCTCACCCCATCGCTCGGTGACGACCATCGGCGAACTCACCGACTCGACCACACCGCCCGCAGGAGCGGCCACCCGTGCAAGATCGTGCACGGCGAACGCGGCGTGATAAACCTCGTCCATGCGAGCATCGTTGCAGACCCAGATCTCCTCTGGCTCGAGTCCGTCGTTGCGCGCCGCCTCGAGCGCGCGCAAGGCGACCGCTGCCAAAGTCGACACGGGAACGACGGGCACACTGACACCAAAGGCCAAGCCCTGCACCACGCTCGCCGCCAAGCGCACACCGGTAAAACTGCCAGGGCCCCGCGCAAACGCGATGGCGTGCAGATCCGACAGCGTGATACCCGAATCAGCTAGGAGTTCATCGATCATGGGCAGCAACAAGTCGGCGTGGCCGCGCGGAGCCTCGACTTCGCGCACGCTGAGCTGCCCCGCCACGCTGAGTGCCACGGAGCAGGCTTCGGTCGAGGTATCGAGCGCGAGCAAGTGCATTCAGCGTAGCTTACGCAAAAATCGCAGCGCATCCTCGCGCGACTGCGTCGCGGGCATCTCGGGCAGACTCGCGCGGAACACGCGGCCGTAACCTTTGCCGAGCAATCTCGGATCGCAGATCACGATCATGCCGTGGTCGGTCTCGCTGCGAATCAAACGACCGACGCCCTGTTTCAGAGCGAGCACGGCTTCAGGGAGTTGGTAATCGCGAAAAGCGTTCTCGCCACGTCGCTGCAGATACTCGATGCGCGCTTTGGTCAGAGGATCATCCGGCGAGGCAAAGGGCAGCTTCTCAATGATGACAAGACGCAACGCCTCGCCCTTCACATCGACCCCTTCCCAAAAACTCGCGGTGCCGAGCAGCACCGCATTGCCGTGTTCACGAAAATCTCGCAGCAGTCGCTCGCGCGGCCCCTCGCCCTGCACCAGGATCGGCACCTCGGCCGCGCCATCCCAACGCGCCCGCAACAGAGCCGCGCCTTGCGACAAGGCGCGATGCGAGGTGAAGAGCAAAAAGGCACCGCCGCCTGAGGCCTCTAGCAGCGGCACACTCGCCTCGATCACCGCCTCGACATACCCCGGGCTCGATGGCTCCGGGATACCTTGCGGCAGATAGAGCATCGCCTGCGTTTCGTAATCAAAGGGACTCGCGATGCGCAAACTTCGCGCAGCCTGCAGCCCTAAGCGAGTGGCGAAGTGCGAGAAATCATCACCCGCGGACGAAGGCACCGAGAGCGTCGCCGAGGTGAAGATCCACGCAGCCGGTCGCGCCGACATCATCGACTGAAAGCGCGCAGAGATATCAAACGGCAGCAAACCGAGGGTGAAGCCACGACCGGTCGTTTCGACCGTGCGGGCGCCCTCATCGTCGCCACAGAGCGTGATGCGCTCGAGTGAGGCGGCGAGTTCCGTCGTGCGACTCACGACCGCCTCGACCGCCGGCTCGCGCGAGGCATCGCCCAAGGCGGCGGCATAGTCGCGAAGTGCGGAGACCACCGCTAGATTCGCCGACTCCAGATCGACCGAGGCTTCTTCCCAACGCAGTCGCGTTGCCTGCCTTGGCAGCGCGGCGAGCACCGACGAGACGGCGGCCTCGACGACTCGCGCTCCCTCACCGATGTCACCCAACGATCCACCCGCCCGCAACAGCGCTGCGCGTCCTTCCATCAAGACGTGTTCGATCTGGCGACTCGACACCGAGGCGCCAAAGAATTGAGTCGCTAGATCCGGTATCTGGTGAGCCTCATCGAGGATCACGGCATCAGCCGTACCCAGAATATCGCCAAAGCCGTCTTCTTTGAGCGCAAGGTCAGCGAGCAGTAAATGGTGATTCACGATCACGAGATCGGCCGCTTGTGCTTCGCGCCGCGCATTCACGAGGTGACAATTCGCATAATCGCTACAGCGCTGCCCGAGACAGTTGTCGCGCGTCGAGGTCACGCGCGGCCACAGCGGGTGGGCGTCGTTGATACCGGGCACCTCGGCGAGATCGCCCGTGCGCGTCACGGCCGACCACGATTCGAGTTTGGCGAGCAGGGGATCGGGACGCGAGATGCCCTCGAGAGCACCTTGAGCCACTTCGCGCTTGAAGCGATACACACAAAGATAGTTCGATCGACCCTTCAACAGCGCCACCTTCGCCGGTGTGCCGATCGCGCTCGCGACCAAGGGCACGTCTTTGGCGAAAAGCTGATCCTGCAGCGTGCGTGTGCCCGTCGAGATCAGCACACGCAGCCCCGCGAGCAAGGCGGGCACGAGATAAGCGAAGGTTTTGCCGGTGCCGGTGCCCGCTTCGACGATCAGCGGCTCGCGCGCGGCGAGACTCTGCGCAACCGCTGCCGCCATACGCAGCTGCGGCTTGCGGGGCCGAAACCCCGCGAGGTGACGGGCAAAGGGCCCGGCGACGCCCAAAATGTCATCGATATCCAGCATGCGGGCGGCACGCTACAGCGCGAATCACCGCCTGTCGAGCATTGATTTTGCTCGTATTTCCGAGAGTGGGGGGCCGGACGGTATACTTACCGGCTCTAGTCGTTCTTCGTTGAGGAGCCATGATGGCCACAGTTGCTGAGATCGCGAAACCCCTGTCGGATATTTCCAAACCCGTCGCCGACTGGGTTGCTTCGGTTCGCGAGCTCACCCAACCCGAACGCGTCCACTGGTGCGATGGTTCGGATGCCGAATACCAACAACTCATGAGCGAACTGCAAGCGAGCGGCGAACTCATGAAGCTCAACGAAGAGCACTACCCCAACTGTTTCCTTGCGCGCTCGCATCCGTCGGACGTGGCGCGCGTCGAGCACCTCACCTTCGTCTGCACCAAGCACAAGGATGATGCCGGCCCGAACAACCACTGGATGGCGCCCGGCGAAGCGAAAGCGAAGATGGCATCGCTCTTCAAAGATTGCATGAAGGGTCGCACGCTTTATGTGGTGCCCTACTGCATGGGCCCGATCGACTCGCCCTATTCGCGTTGCGGCGTCGAGATCACCGATAGCGCCTATGTCGTCATCAACATGATGCTGATGACCCGCGCGGGTCGTCCGGCACTCGAGCGTATCGGTCGCGAAGGTAGCTTCGTGAAGGGCCTGCACTCGACCGGCGAACTCGACCCCAACCGCCGTTTCATCATGCACTTCCCCGAAGAGCTCTCGATCATGAGCTTCGGCAGTGGTTATGGTGGTAACGCGTTGCTTGGCAAAAAGTGCCATGCGCTACGCATCGCGAGCTATCAGGCGCGCAACGAAGGTTGGCTCGCCGAGCACATGCTGATCGTCGGCCTCACGAGCCCGCAGGGCGAAACGCATTACGTCGCTGCGGCTTTCCCCTCCGCTTGCGGCAAAACGAATCTCGCGATGCTCATTCCGCCTGAGACGATGCCCGGCTGGAAGGTCACAACCGTGGGCGATGACATCGCTTGGTTGCATCCGGGCCCCGATGGTCGCCTGTACGCGATCAATCCGGAAGCGGGTTACTTCGGCGTGGTGCCGGGCACCAATGCGAAGACCAATCGCAATGCCTTCGAGATGATCCAGCGCAACACGCTCTTTACGAACGTCGCGCTCACGGCCGATAACCAGCCGTGGTGGGAAGGCCTCGAGAGCGGCAAGCCGGTCACGGATTGGCAGGGTCGTCCCTTCGATGCCGCTAATGGCCCGGCTGCGCAGCCGAACTCGCGCTTCACGGTGTCGGCCAAACAGAACCCCTGCTACTCGCCGCAAGCCGACAGCCCGAAAGGCGTGCCGATCTCGGCGATTATCTTTGGTGGTCGTCGTCGCGGCGTGGCGCCGCTCGTCTACGAAGCTCGCGATTGGAACCACGGCGTGCTCGTCGGTGCGTCGGTGGCCTCGGAGACGACGGCTGCCGCGATCGGCCAGTCCGGCGTGTTGCGTCGCGATCCGATGGCGATGAAGCCTTTCGCGGGCTACAACTATGGCGATTACTGGGCGCATTGGTTCGACATGGGCAAGAAGCTCAAGCACCCGCCCAAGATCTATCACGTGAACTGGTTCCGCCGCGATGCCGACGGCAAGTTCCTGTGGCCGGGCTTCGGCGACAACCTGCGCGTGCTCGCTTGGATCCTCAACCGTTGTGCCGGCAAGGCCGACGCGCAAGAAACGGCGATCGGCAATCTGCCGCGTGCGAGTGATCTCAATCTCGAGGGACTCAAGATCGAGCAGAGCGCGCTCGACCAGCTGCTCTCGGTCAATACCGAAGAGTGGCGCGCCGAAGCGGTCGACATGGATCAGTACCTCAATGAATTCGGCGATCGCACGCCCGTTCAGTTACGTGCCGAGGTCGCTGCGCTGCGTACGAGGCTCAGCTAATGAACCGCCGCGTCGCCGGTCGCTTTTTGAGGATCGGCGTCGCGGCCTTGGCCGCTTTTGCCGCAGCACAAACCTCTATCGCGGCGGAAGCTGGCAAGACTCCGAGTACCGCTGCTGCGCCCACGGTCTCGCTGCCGCGCGAGGCCATCAAGGCCGCCGCTCAACTTCGCGATACTGCCCTCGCCTCGGATGAGGCTTATCAACTGCTCGAGTCGCTGACCACCGAGGTCGGCCCGCGCTTTGCGGGTACGGCAGGTGATCTTGCCGGTGTGAACTGGTCGCGGGAGACGCTGCAGTCGCTCGGCTTCGTCAATGTTCGTACGCCCGAGGTGATCGTGCCGCGCTGGATTCGCGGCGAAGCGAGCGCGCAAACCGTCTCGCCTTATCCTCAGCAGTTCGTGACGCTCGCCATCGGTGGCAGCATCGGCACCTCGGACGAAGGCATCACGGCGCCGGTCGTGATGGTCAAAGATATCCCCGAACTGCAATCGCTGCCGGCGGGTGCAGTCAAGGGCAAGCTCGTGTTCTTCAATGGTCGTATGGAGCGCACGCGCGATGGCAGCGGCTACGGCAAGGCCGTTCGTGCCCGCACGGAAGGCCCGAGCATCGCCGGTGCACTCGGCGCCGCGGGCGTCGTGCTGCGCTCGGTGGGCACGAGCAAGAATCGCATCGCGCACAGCGGCACGCTCTCCTACAACGTCTCGGCACCGCGTATTCCGGCGGTGGCGATCTCGAACCCCGATGCCGATAACCTCGAGCGGCACTTCAAGCTCACCGCAACCGGTGGCAAACGCGCGGGTGAGCCGGTCGTGATGAACGTACGGGTCACCTCGCGCGATCTGCCGCAGACACGCTCCGCGAATGTGATCGCAGAAATTCCGGGTACTGATTTAGCCGATGAAGTCGTGCTCGTCGGTGCCCACCTCGACTCCTGGGACCCTTCGGTCGGCGCGCAAGATGACGGCGCGGG
>CAMCBU010000039.1 GCA_945873095.1 Klebsiella pneumoniae
CTCAGTACCGCACCACCGGACGCGAACCATCCGCCCATTCGGCCATCGAACCGTCGTACAACGAAACCTGCGGATTACCGACGAGCTCCGACAAAATAAACCAAGCGCCTGCGCCCATATGCCCGGTGTTGCAGTAAGTGATCGTGGGGCGATCCGTGGCGATCTGCAGACGCTGCAAAATCGATCGATAGTCTTCGATCGTGAGGTAGCGCTGCGAACTGCCCTCCGGTTTGGCGCGCAATTCGGTTGGGAACACTCTCGAGCCCGGAATGTGCCCATAGGCGTCGACAACGGGTCGTTTGGTGAGTCCGTGGAAGAACGCTAGCGGACGCGCATCGACCAACTGAACACCCGACGCCGACGCCTGAATCACCGTCGTGGTGTCAGCGAGCAAATGCGCTCTTGGCTCGGTCGCCGCCCAATCGCCCAAGGCCTGCTCTGGCAGCGCGCTCTCCGTAGCGCGCCCTTCAGCCACCCACCGAGCGTGACCACCGTCTAGTATCGCAAGCTCATCGGCGCCGTAATATTTGAGCGTCCAATAAAGACGCGCTGCACCATCGAAGTCTTCGACGGTCCTGCCAGTCGCAACGATGACGATCGGCTGCCGGGCTCGCACGCCGATCGAGCGCATCAATGATTGGATGATCGCCGCATCCGGCAGCATGGCCGGAACGTCTCTGCCGTCGATTTTGCGGGTTTGCCGAATCTGGCCCGCTATCACCAATCGTGATCCGGGGATGTGTGAGGCGACGTAGTCGTTGGGATCCTCTCGAATCTCGAGAATCGTCACCACCCTCGCATTTGCAGCAAGCCACTGCGGTGTCACCAAAGGCCCCGGTAACGCCGCAGCCTGGGCGAGCCCAATCCCAGCGCTCAGCATGGCAATGCCCCAGAGCAAACCTCGTCGCAACATCATCACGTTGATCACCATTGTTTCCTCAGACAAGCTCCTTCAGAAATCAAAAGCCTTCGTCTGCGCGCAAATACCGCCATTGTCCGACCGGCAGGGCACCGAGCATCACGCGCCCCGTGCGGATGCGCTTCAAGCCAACCACGCGTAGGCCCACAATTTCACACATCCGACGAATCTGTCGCTTACGGCCCTCTCGCAAGCCGAAGCGCAGTTGATCTTCGTTTTGCCAAGCCACGCGTGCCGGCTTGAGGTTCACGCCATCGAGCGTCAGTCCATGTCGCAATCGGGCAAGGCCTTCGTCTGATAGCACCCCTTGCACGCGTACGAGATACTCCTTCTCGACGTCGTTACCGCCGATGAGCTGCTTGGCGATGCGACCATCCTGCGTGTAGACCATGAGCCCAGTCGAATCGATATCGAGTCGACCCGCTGGCGCCAGGCCTTGTAAGTGTTTCAGATCGAATCGTTTACCCGAATCATCACCACTCCAACGATTCTCGGGGCGGATCAGCACCGTGGCCGGTTCGTAACCATCCTCGGCTTGCCCTGAGACGTAACCGATCGGCTTGTTGAGGATGACCGTGACGAGTTCGTTCTGCTGAGCTCGTGCACGATGATCGATCTCGATTTTCGCATCACGACTGACCCGACTCCCGAGCACATCGACGATGCGACCATCGACGCGCACCCAGCCGTTGACGATCCACTGCTCGGCCTCGCGCCGCGAGCACAAGCCCAATTCACTCATGCGCTTAGAGAGGCGCGGTTGGTCGTCTGTCTCGTTCATTACGCACGCATTGTGACAGACGCTATCATGCGCGGGTCGTCCGCCAGAGGAGTGTCGAGCATGTTGCCATCCGTAGCAGCTGTCGCAATCGGTGCAGCATTCGGTGCCTTGATGCGTTGGCAGCTCGGCGAGCGGCTCAATCGACTCTTTCCGGATATCCCACCCGGCACCCTCGCCGCCAACATCATCGGTGGCTATGTCGTCGGGCTCGCTCTCGCGACGCTGGCGCAGCGAGAAGACCTGCCCCCGGAGTGGAGACTCCTGATAATCACCGGCTTTTGCGGCGGCCTCACTACCTTCTCGACGTTCTCGAGTGAGATCGTGGGTCTGCTGCAACAGGGCCGTTTCGGCATGGCGGCCGGTGGCGTCGCACTGCATGTCGCGAGCTCGCTCCTCGCGACATGCGCCGGAATTGCAACTTGGCAGTGGTTGCGCGCAGCGTGAGCTCCCGCGTAGCGATCCGTGCCAACGGCCGCTACCTCGTGTTGGCGTCGTAGGTCACCGCTGCACCGCGAAAGATCGCATTCAGAAAAATCAGATTGAGACCAGCCAAGTGCGCGCGGAAGTTGGGGTCGGCCGTGAAGCCCACCACGACCCCGCGTCCCGTTGTCTTGCTGACGACGAAGGGTTTGAACGCCAGCTGTCGTCGATTTTCTTCCCACAGCACACCGGAGGCGAGAACGTCGTTCGGTGCGGCAAAGCGCGCCACAGTATCGGCGTCGTTCAAACGAACTGGCGCATAGACATCGTTTCCCGTTACCAGAACATGAAGTCGAGGCTGAATCCCCGCCGTCAACCAATGTTCGTCTTCGACGTCAGCGCGTGCCAGAATGCCCGCGACCGGACGCGGCGGGGCCTTCAGAGGCCGTTCGGCTTTCGCGAGATCCGCCTCAGAGGTCAATTCTTTGCCTGCCACTCGCTGCTCAGCCGCATCATCGGACGAATCGGGCTTGGAGTTCGAGGCAGGTTTGCCGTTGGCGTCTTCTTTGCTTGAAGGCTCCACGGCGTTCTCCAGTTTCAAGGGCAACAATTCGACGCCCTTCTCGGCGAGGTAGCGAGTGCCGCTACCGAGTCCGATCAGCACACCACCGCGCTGGACCCAATTTTTCAGATTTTCGGCACCGCGTTTACCGAAGGTGGATGCGTAGCTACCACCTTCAGCCGGTAGTACGATCACATCGAATCCATCGAGATTGGCAGCACCGATACGCCGCGCGCGAATCAGGGTCACCGGATAACCAAACTGCCTCTCCAACACAAAACGCGTGTGTCCCGCCGAATAACGTTCTGTCGGCTCATCCCAAACCAACGCCACGCGCGGCAGCGGCATATGCAGCATGTTGGGCGAACCCAGGCTTGGCCCCTCGGTCACCCAGCTATCCGACACGGCAGTCACCCGCGCACCACTCTGCCTCGCAAGCTGGGCAACACGGCTAGCCAGATCCTCCGACGCGCGAGCTGCATCGACGAACAGTGACCCGGCTGGATACTTCACTCCACCGAGCGTGAATTCTTTGTTCGTTGACTTGACGGGCACGCCCGCTCGAAGTGCCGCCGTGAGGAAGCGAGCCGATGCGGTGTTACCCCAAGGGACGACGTAGCCCACCTTGGTCACCCCGCCGGTCACCAAACCCGTAGCCTGCCAATCACGCGAAATCAGCTCACCGCGTACGACCGGATCACTGTTGCAGGCGACGGTCGGCACGTTGAACATCAACGGCAACGACCAAGCGGTCACGTCGTAAATCTCATCCGGCAGCCCTTTGGAGACGCGCTCTTCCTGTCGTTTGACGAAAGCCGAGTTCATCTCGGTCTGTTCGTCGAGCAGCGTGCGAATCAGTCGCTTGGTCGGCTGCGCCGCCGAAACGAGATAACTCCCCGCCTCGAAGCGTCGCCCGCAAGCCGAGAACGCCGCATCCGAGCGACGTACCTCGATCCCGTTGCGCGCCAAGGTGACGGCGAGTCGTGCTGCCATATCGGCATCCGGCGCCTCTGGAATCACATACGCCTTGATTGGCTCACGCTGGCCTTCGCTAATCGCCGAGGCGCGGAAATTGGCGAAATCGGTGAGAAACCGTACACGGTTATCGGCGACCACCTCGACCGCCGAGAGTGATGCGATGAACTGACTTTTGACCGTGTCCGAGAACGGCAACAAAGAGCCATCGGCGCGCCGCGCCACCAATCCGCGCGAGGAGCCTTGCTCGTAGACCATGGCGCTCGCGCCCTGGTAATTGGGCCAGCCACTGCCATAGCCCGGAAAGAAGCCGTCGAAGATTTCGCGATTGAAATAGCGTAGGCCCACTCTGTCGAACCACGCTGCGTTATTGCGCGCAATCAACTCGACGTTACCTAACTGTTTCGGCGTCAGATGCGGGTTGAGCGGATCCGCCTCGGGCGGGAAAAAGAAGGTTTGGTTCGCGCCCATCTCGTGAATATCCGCAACCACCACCGGCATCCACTCGAGCATCAGGCCAGCATGCGCGCGCATCTCCGGTTGGGTCTGGGTGAACCAGTCGCGGTTCATGTCGAACACGTAGTGGTTCATCCGACCGCCCGGCCAAGGCTCATCGCGCTCGGCCGACAGCGGCGAGGGATCTGGCTCGAGACCGCGAGCTGCGCGATTACTATTGATGAATCGCTCGCGCCCATCCGGATTTTGCAGCGGCAGAACGACCACCACGGTTTCATCGAGCATCTTCGCAACGCGTGCATCGCCGCGCGAGGCGAGTACGTGATACGCGGTCAACAACGCGGCATCGGTGGTGCCGGGCTCGTTACCATGCACCGAGTGTGAGAGCCACACGACGGCGGGCATCGACTGAATGATCGCAGCACCTTCACCCGGACCTAGGCGCCGCGGATCGGCGAGCTTACCCATGGCACGCTGAATCTCATCGAGACGCGCGATGTTTTTCTCGCTGCTGATGACGCCGTAAATCAGCTTGCGCCCTTCCCAGCTCTCGCCGTACTCGAAAATACGCATGCGCTGCGGTGCTGCCGCTGCCAAGGCTTCGAAATAGCGAGTGACCTGATCCGCTCGAGCCATTTCAGCGCCCGCCTCGAAGCCAAGCACACGGCGTACCGTGGGAATGGCGGGGTCGTAGTCGGCACCCGGCCAGTACTCGGCAGTTTGTGGAGCCAACGAAATCGGCGCGCGGGCGGCCACCTCGTTCGGGCCTGTCGCCACCAAAAGCGCCGCGACGACGAAACCCGATCGAACTCGCGTGAATCTGTCCAACATGCGACCAACCTCCAATGTATTACCCTTATTATCCACCACCGGCTGGTCCGTCGTATCGTCGCACCAGCGAGCCGACCCTACGCAGAGGAGCACTGTCATGTACCGACCGGCCCCAGGACTACCCGGCCGCCGCTGGATCGAGCGTCTGCTCTCCAGACGAGCACGCCGAGCGGCCAGCCGAGACTTTCTCTTCGAAACGCTTCCCAAAGGCGGCACCGTCATCGAGGTTGGTGTTTTCGATGGCGACTTCTCGGAGCGAATTCTCGCCATCAACGAACCGGCAGTCCTGCACTTGGTCGATCCATGGTTCACGCGTGATGATGGTTCGCTCTACGACGGTCCCACCCAAGACCTAGGCTCGAAAGAGACGGCGACTGCGGCGCTTGAAGAGCAGTACCAGCAGGTCGCGCACCGCTTCGCCAACGAGATTCAAGCCGGGCGAATCGTCATGCACCGGATGTTGTCACACGATGCGGCGGCGCTGTTCCCGAACGAACACTTTGACTGGGCCTACATCGACGCCAGTCATTTCTATGACGACGTGAAGCGCGATCTCGCCGCGTTCTTTCCGAAGCTCCGCCAAGGCGGCTACTGCGCTGGCGACGACTATGGCAGACGAGGTATCTGGGATCATGGCGTCACTCGCGCGGTCGACGAGTTTCGGCTTAATCCCTCAATCGAGACCGTTCGTCGCAAGAACCATCAATTTCTACTTCGAAAACGCGCGTGACTACAACCGAACCGGGAAAGCCCTCAAGCCCAAGGCGATACGATGACCGTCCACATTCTGATTCTCTGTACGCACAACTCCGCACGCAGCGTCCTCGCCGAGGGCATGCTGAACCACTTGGCGGCGCGCCACAGCCGCGATGTGCGAGCACACAGCGCGGGTAGCGCACCGTCTGGTCGTATCAATCCGTTCGCTCTCGAAGTCCTGCGAAATGCCGGTGTCGATACCGCCGGTTTTCGCAGCAAAGACTGGGATGAGTTTACCGGTACTGACGCCGCTCCGCTGTCGATCGTGATCACCGTATGTGACAGCGCTGCCGCAGAGACTTGCCCAATTTTTACCGGGCAGAGCGAACGTCCACCGATCAAGGTTCACTGGGGTTATCCCGACCCTTCCAATGCCGAAGGTGGCGATGAAGGCAAGCGTCGTGCCTTTGAGCTCACACGCCAAGCGATCGGCTATCGCATGCTGCAGTTGGTGCAGTTACCGCTAGAGTCGATGGAGCGTGCGGCACTCGAGCACGAGCTCCTGCGCATCGGCCGTAGCTAAATCGATCATGAGCGTCGCCGACAACCGCAACTCGCCGCTCGGAATCTTTGAGCGTTGGTTGTCGCTGTGGGTTGCACTCGCCATCGCAGCCGGCCTCGTCCTTGGCAAGCTCGCGCCTGCTGCCGTTGCACAGATCGCCTCGCTTGAGATCGCCAAAGTCAACCTCGTCGTCGCCGTGCTGATCTGGGCGATGATTTACCCGATGATGGTTGGCGTCGACTTTGCGAGCATCCGTGATGTCGGTAGAAAGCCCCGCGGTCTGATCATCACGCTCGTCATCAACTGGCTCATCAAGCCCTTCACGATGGCCGCCGTCGCCGTGCTGTTTTTCAATTGGCTCTACGCGGATCTGCTGCCGCGTGCAGACGCACAGCAGTACATCGCGGGTCTGATCCTGCTCGGTGCAGCGCCCTGCACAGCGATGGTTTTCGTCTGGTCGCAGATGACCAAGGGCGATCCGGCCTACACGTTGGTACAAGTCTCAGCGAACGATCTCGTCATGATCGTCGCGTTTGCACCGATCGTCGCGCTATTGCTAGGCGTCACGGATATCGTCGTCCCGTGGGAGACGCTGATTCTGTCGGTGGTGCTGTATGTCGTGATCCCGCTGATCGCCGGCGTCGTCACTCGAGGTCGTCTGATCGCCATGCACAGTGGTGACGAGCGCGCAATCGACGCGTTCACCGCGCGCCTGAAACCATGGTCGGTCATCGGTTTGCTCGTAACCGTCATCCTGTTATTTGCCTTCCAAGCGGCGAGTATCATTGCCAACCCGTTGCTGATCCTGCTGATTGCCATTCCGATCGTCATTCAGTCGTATGGCATCTTCGCGATCGCCTACGCGTGGGCCTACGCGTGGAGAGTGCCGCACAACATCGCCGCACCTTGCGCGATGATCGGGACCTCGAACTTTTTCGAACTGGCGGTGGCCGTAGCCATCAGCCTCTTCGGGCTCTCGAGCGGCGCCGCGTTGGCGACCGTGGTGGGCGTGCTCGTCGAGGTGCCGGTCATGCTCTCGCTCGTGGCGTTCGCCAACCGCACCCGCGATAAATTTCCAAGCTCGGCTTAAGACGCCCAACCGGTTTGTTATGGCAGACAAACTAAATGGATGCGCATAGGGACGACTGCTTGGCTAACCTGCGCCCGTTTTTATTTCAACGAGGTCGGGTTCATGTCGTTCCGCACAAATCTTCTGCACCGTTCTGCTGTTTCTCTGGCGGTTGCCGCCGCGATATCCGCTGGCATCGCCGCCGCCACGCCGAACAGCGAACCGCTCGCCGAAGTGGTCGTCACGGGCTCGCGCGGCGAACCACGTACCGTGCTCTCGAGCCCCACCGCCATCGACGTCATCAGCGGCGAGCAGATCGAGCGCCTAGCCGCAGGCATGCAGTTGCGCGATGTGTTGACGCGGCTCGTACCCTCGTTTCAGTCCACCACGGTCGGGAGCTCCTCTTTCAACAGCCTCACGCGACCTGCGGGACTGCGCGGTCTCTCGGGTGTGCATGTATTGGTGCTGGTCAACGGTAAGCGTCGTCACAACAGCTCGATCATCGATTTCAATTCAGGGGCGACCTCGGCGGGCGGAAACCCCGTAGATCTCGATCTGATTCCCGCGAGCGCCATCGAGCGTATCGAAGTGCTGCGTGACGGCGCATCAGCTCAGTACGGCTCTGACGCAGTCGCCGGCGTCATCAACGTCATCCTGCGTAACGAGCCCGACGGCGGGACGCTGCGACTCGATTTAGGCCAGCGGTACGGCCGCGGCGATAGCGGTGACGACGGCGATACGCTGCAGGCCAGTGCCTCGCGCGGTCTGCGGATCGGTACGGATGGCGTTGTTACGCTCTCGGCCGAGGCCAAGAAATCCGAGCCGACGATTCGCAACTCCGACGTTCCCGGAACGTTTTACTTTCCTGTGTCGGGCACCACCCCCGATCCTCGCGAGGCGACCGTCAACCGACGAACTTACCTTGGCGGATTGCCGGCGATCGAAGAATTGAAGCTCGCACAAACGCTATCGCTGCCCGTCGGCGATGCCGAGATTTACTCCGACGGCACGTTTGGCTATCGCGAGGCCAAGGTGGGTCAGGCCGGTCGCAAACCGAACACCAATCAAAATATTGTGCAGATCTATCCGGATGGATTCACACCGTTCTACACACTGGAGGAGACCGATTTTCAGCTCACCGGCGGAGTACGCACGGACTTCGGATCATGGAAAGCCGATCTGAGCTCGACCTATGGTCGAAATGACGTCGACAACGGCGCAGAGAATTCGTTGAATGCGTCGCTCGGCTCAGCCAGCCCGACCTCGTTCGAGACCTTCGCCTCGAAGTTCGATCAGTGGACAACGAACCTCGATGTAACTCGCCGTATCGAGCTCGCTCGAGAATCGGCTCTGCAAGTCTCACTCGGTGGCGAGATCCGCCACGAGAGCTATGAAACGCGTCCTCTCGATATCGACAGCTATCGTAACGGCGGCTACTTCTATCCAGTCGGCACGCCGACGCTCGCCGGTCGTCCGGCGCAGGTCGGCGCCCAAGGCGCCATCGTGGTGACACCGGAAGACGCCGCCGACGTATCCCGTAAGGTCGTGGCGACTTACGTCGATTTCGCTTGGGACGTCTCAGATCGATTGCTGCTCACGGCAGCCGGCCGCTTCGAAGACTATGACGACAGCTCAGGCAGCGTTTTCTCCGGGAAAGTGAGTGCTCGTTTCGAGATCAATGAGACACTCGCCTTGCGTGGTGCGGCCAGTAACGGATTCCGCGCGCCATCACTGGCACAACAAGCGTTCGCGCAAACCTCGACTAGCATCAATCTCGTTAGCGGTGCGTATGTTCCGGTCTTGACCAAGGTCGTCAAGACCGGCTCGTCGATCGCGAACGCACTGGGCGCTCAACCGCTCGATCCCGAGCGCTCGAAGAACTACAGCGTCGGATTCACGCTGACTCCCGCTGCGAACCTGTCCATCGCAGTCGATGCCTACCAGATCGATCTGGATGACCGCATCACGCTGACCGGGCTGCTCTCCGGAACGGGCGTGCGTAACATTTTGGTTGCGAACGGCTTCTCGGGTGATCAGTCCGTGCGCTTTTTTACCAATGCGGTTGACACTCGTACAACCGGTGTTGACGTCGTTGCGAGTCACTTGACTGCGGGCACTCGCTTCGGTGACTTCCGGTCGACCCTCGCATACAACCGCAACGAAAACGATATCCGGGGCATCGCACCGAATCCGCCGAAACTGGCCGGACTCGGACTCACGCTGTTCGATCGCCGTACCCAAGGCTGGTTCACTGAGGGACCGAAATCCAAGTTGGTACTGGGGCTGGATTGGTCGTACGGCCCTTGGGGCGCACAGTTACAGCAAACGCGCTACGACAGTTACCGACTTCTCGACAATGTCGCAGCCAACGATCAGAGTTTCGGGGCTGACTGGATCACCGATCTCGAACTCTCCTGGCGCTCGGCGAATGAGGTGACCGTCAGCGTGGGTGCGCTAAACGTGTTCGACGAATATCCGAACCGAACGACGCTGGTCAACACCATCGGCATCTCACCTTACGGTGCAGGTCCCTACGGAGCCTACGGTGGCTATTATTACGGACGAGTGGCTTACCAATTTTAAGGCAACGAAAACTCGACGCGAGCTGGTCTGCAGGGCAGCAGACTCGCGGCGGGGCGTCGCCACTCGGTAACATGTTCGTCATGCGTAGCAATCAAGAAATGACGATCGCCTCTCGCTACACGATGAGTGTGCTTGGGGTGCTCGCATTTTGTCTTCTGCTGATGAGCGCTAGCGCGGCTGGGTCGTCACCGATCCGAAAGAATGAAATTCTTTGGGATCGATACGGTGTTCCCCACATCTATGGTGGCTCGACGAGTGCCGTGTTCTACGGCTTCGGTTATGCGCAGGCACGCAGTCACGGCGACGAAATCCTGCGCTTATACGGCGAGGCCCGCGGCTTGGGAGCCGAGTACTGGGGTACCAAATACGAAGACACCACGAAATGGGTGCTACAGAATGGCATTCCAGCGCGGGCGCGCGTTTGGTATGCGGCACAGACGCCCGAGTTCCGCGACAACCTTGATGCCTTCGCCCGCGGCATCAACGACTACGCGTGGGCAAACCCAACCGCGATCGACGCGGCCGTGCGCAAGGTGCTCCCGGTGACTGGGATCGATGTCATTGCGCATGCGCATCGACTCACCAACTACATTTATGTCGCCTCGCCCAATCTCGGCGGCGAAGGCGACCCACCGTGGGAGGACGGCTCGAACACCTGGGCGGTCTCCGGACATCGCACGGCCAGTGGCAAGACCATGCTCCTGCAAAATCCCCACCTCGGTTGGAACGTCAACTACTTCACCTACTTTGAGGCGCATCTCGTTGCGCCGAAGTTCGAGCTCTATGGCGCGACGCAGATCGGTCTGCCCATCGTCCGTTTTGCGTTCAACCAGCAGATGGGAATCTCGAACACGGTCAACGGCATGCTCGCCTCGACGACCTATCGTCTGACCCTCAAAGACGAGGGATATCTTTTCGACGGGCAGATTCAGCCGTTCGAGCGCGAGACCATCCGCTATCGCATGCTCCAAGACGATGGTTCGCTGATCGAGAAACCCTTGGAAATTCGGCGCTCCGTGCACGGACCGGTCTTCACGCGCAAGGATGGCACCACGGTCGCGCTGCGCGTCGCCGGTCTTGATCGTCCCGGCATGTTGCAGCAGTACTTCGACATGGTGACCGCGGCGAGCTATGCGAGTTTCAGCGCAAGCATGCGCCGCCTCCAAGTTCCGACTTTCAACATCAGCTATGCCGACCGAGACGGCAACATCGAATATGTCTTCAACGGTTTGGCACCTCGACGCAAATCGGGAGATTTTCGGTTTTGGCGCGGACTGGTTCCGGGTGATTCATCCGAGTACCTCTGGACAGATGTCCACGACTACGAAGATCTGCCGCGCCTTACCAATCCGCGCACGGGTTTCCTGCAAAATGCCAACGATCCGCCGTGGTTTCCCACATGGCCGACACTGATCGAACCGACTCGATACCCGCGCTATCTTGCGGCCGAAGGGGCGCTCTCGATGCGTGCACAAAACTCGCTCTCGATGATGGTGGAAAACGGCAAACTGACTCTCGACTCGCTGCTGGAACTGAAGCACTCGACGCGCGCCATACTCGCGGATCGAACCTTGCCTGATCTGATCCGCGTAGCGCGCGAGGACCGCGATCCTGACGTCCAGGCGGCCGTGCGCCTGCTCAGCGACTGGGACCGCCATTATTCGCGCGATAGTCGAGCCGGCCTTTTGTTTGAGGAATGGGCTCGGCTCTTCGCCGGCACCGATTTCACCGGCACGGCGAACTACGCCACTCCCTTCGATCCGTCGCGAGCGTTATCAACGCCCTCTGGCATCAAAGATCCGGCAGCAGCCCTGCGTATGCTGCGGGAGGCCATCGCCATCACTCGCGGGAAATACGGTGTAATCGATCGACCGTTCGGCGAAGTCTCGCGTTTCGCGCTCGGAGCGGTGAACTTGCCGGGTGATGGCAATACCGGTGGCCTAGGTCCTTTTCGCGTGGTCACTTGGAGTCCGCTCAATGCCGAGGGATATCGGTATCCTCAGCACGGCGAAACTTGGGTCGCGTTGATCGAATTCACGACACCGATCAAAGCCTATGGATTGATGAGCTATGGCAATTCGCGGCAGCCGGGAACTCGTCACCGAGCGGACCAGCTCGAGCTACTCGCCAATCAAAAGCTACGAAAACTCTGGTTGAGACCCGCGGAGATTCGAGCGAACACCGTCGAGCGCACCTCTCTCCACCCCGAAACGTACGCTGGCGCTTCCCTGCCCCTGCCGTTCATCGCAGCCGCGCAGCCACGACCGACTGATACCCCAGCGATCTCCAACGCTTGGGGAGACTTCGATGGTGACGATGATCTCGATCTCGCCGTTTCTTTGGTTTCGGGGGAGATCCTGCTCTATCGAAACGACCGTGGTCGTTTTGTCGATGTCGGAGCGCAACTCGGTATGCCACAGGCAGGTCATCCTGAATTGCGCGGTCTGAGCTGGGCGGACTTCGACAACGATGGCGATCTGGATCTGTTGGGCGGACCGACGCGCACGAGCGAATCCACCATCGTCCTGCGAAACGACGGTGGACGGGGTTTCGTCGAGATGGCGTCCGAGATCGGGCTCACCCTCGCCGGACGCTCGGCACGTCAAACCAACTGGATCGACTTCGACAACGACGGCGATTTAGACGTGTATGCCACGCACCGCAGCGGCGCGAACGCACTGCTGCGTAACGACGCGGGACGCTTCACTCCGGCGCACACGCCAGACGGGCCTTCGGACGAGCGTCCGTCGGTGGGAGCTTGCTGGTTCGACCCAGATCAGGACGGAGACCTCGATCTCTTCCTCGCCAATCAATCCGGCGCGGCCGACGCACTCTGGCGCAACAACGGCACCACATTCAGCGACGCTGCGATCGCACTCGGCGTGAGCGGCCCGACCCGCCTCCCCACCGAGGGCGGTGTCGGATGTGCTGTGGGTGATTTCGATAACGACGGAGACTTCGATCTGTTTGTCGCTGCGTACGGACGCAATCTTTTGTATCGGAATGAAGGCGGCGACCGATTCAGTGAAGTCGGCGAGGCACTCGGCGTCGGCCGCTCTAATCGTGCCGTGGGCGCCGACTGGGGTGATTACGACAACGATGGTGATCTGGACCTTTACGTCACCGCTTACGAGGGGCCGAGCGGCGCTCAAGTACCGCGCTCTGCTCTGTTTCGTAACGACGGGGCGAAGGGCTTCACCGATGTGCTCGATGCCTCCTCGCCGATCAACTCGGGCGACCACGGCGTGCAATTCATTGACTACGATCGCGACGGGGCACTCGATCTCTCGTTGACCAAAGCCTACGGATCGGCAGGTGGACATTTCTTGTTCCGCAACATCATGCCGAGGCGCGAGCGAAATCGTAGTCTCAGCGTTCTGGTTCTGGATGCGCGCGGGCACCACACTCGGTTCGGTGCGGAAGTGCGGATCTTCGATCGCAACGGGAAGGTGCTCGCATCTCGCCCGGTCGTCACCGGTGGCGGCTACAACTCGCAGCGAGCGGCACCGGTTCACTTCGGCTTGGCGAGCGACGAGCGAGTGTGTGTCGAGGTGACGTTCCTGACACCCAACGGACGTCGGATCCAAAGGGTTTCCAACGTCGACCCCGCCAACTGGCGCGGGCGCGACCTGATCATTCGCGAAGTCTCGAGCACCCCTCGCAAACTGCCGTCTTGCTCAAACTGACGGGGACTACGTTGCTGTTCGGTGCATTCTTTGGTGGCCCGGCGCTCATGCCAGAGCGCTCCGCCTGCGCACTTTTCGCTACTTGATCCACGACGCGGCGATCGCCTTGCGGGTCAGCAGAAGTAGTGCAACGGCTACGATCGCCACAGTCGCCTGCATTGCCATGGCTGCATCGTCGGGTGGCTGCACGGCGGCGACGACCAAGAAAAGCCCAACATCTTGAGCGATGAGACCGCCCAACGACGCGGTGAATGCCCAAAATGCCGAGCGGCGCTTCATCAGCAGCAACACGCAACCCCAAGTGCCCGTGGTGACGGCGACCACGCTACCGACGATCGACCAGCCTGGACGCGCCGCGTAGATCGCTTGCTGCTGTGGTGAGAGAGCGGCGATATCGGTTGCTGTGAGACTCAAGTCTGCTCCGATCGCCAACAAACCTGCGATATTCCACAGCAGAGCCAGCGATGCAACCAAGGTAAACCAGAGCGGCGGTTTGATCATGGCTAGGTGATTACCGTGTTCATGTACGGTCCCCGACACTAGCCGATGTCAACGGATCCTGCTGAGTCAACGGCAGGATGCGCGAATCCGCCAGGGCTGCGACGCGATGACCCATCCCCGACAGATAGTCTGCATTGGTTGCGAAGGCCAAAAACGACTGAAGGCTAGACTGACGTACCAGCATCGCTGCGTCCCAAGACTCATCTGCAGGCCCGACGAGAAACATTTTGCTGCTTCCATAAAACAGAAGCTCGCCGCCGGAAGCGAGCAAGAAGGGCATTGTGTGTCTCATGTATCGAAGATACGCCTGCTCGCCGCTGATGGGCGCCTGCGGTGCCAAGTTGCGGTGCTGGGAATAGTCGGCAATCTCACGAAACTTCAGCAGGTTTAACATCGTCGTGGCGCCTGAGATACCACTCAGAAAAAAATCTCGTCCCTGCTCTTGTGTCGGATCTAGATACGCTGGCTTGGTCATGGATTTGCTACGCTGGCTGAGTTTTAAAAGTAGACGTTGTCGGTTTCGAGTTTTCGTGCCGTGACGCAACCCTGTGCCAACCGGCAGTCAGTCGCGAGGTTCGATATTACGTTCAATAGAACGAGACGAGAATTTATAAATCAAACTGCGTACCGTTGGTTTCCGTCTATCTTCCACAGTGGAGTGGCGCAGCGTTCGCCGTGGCGGTGATCGCGAGACGTGGTCAAAGATGAGGATAGAGCCCGACGGCGCCGATGTCGGACGCTCTCCGACCGCCGCAGAATTGCAGTTAGACGTTGAATCGGAAGTGCATCACATCGCCTTCTCGCACGAGGTATTCCTTGCCCTCGAGACGCAGTTTGCCGGCTTCCTTGGCACCTTGCTCGCCCTTGAGCGCGATGTAGTCATCGAATCCAATGACTTCAGCTCGGATGAATCCGCGTTCGAAATCGGTATGAATGACACCCGCCGCCTGCGGCGCGGTCGCACCCTTTTTGACCGTCCAGGCACGGACTTCTTTGACGCCCGCCGTGAAATACGTTTGTAGCCCGAGCAAAGTGTAGCCCGCCCGGATCACACGGTTGAGCCCGGGCTCCTCGAGACCGAGATCTTTGAGGAAGTCGGCACGATCTGCATCATCAAGTTGCGAGATTTCCGCTTCGATCGCAGCACAGACGGGCACCACCTGAGAGCCCTCTCGCGCTGCGAGCGCCTCGACGGCGGCCAGCATCGGATTATTCGTAAAACCGCTCTCCTGCACGTTGGCGACGTACAGCACAGGCTTATAGGTCATCAGCTGGAGTTCGCGCACGATCGGTCGCTCGGTATCGTCGAGCGCGACGGCGCGTGCTGGTATGCCTTCGTTGAGCGCGTCGCGAACTCGCTTGATGATGTCGCGCGCCTTCATGGCTTCTTTATCCTGCGCCTTGGCCGCTTTCTCGGCGCGCTGCAGCGCTTTTTCGATCGTCTCGAGATCGGCGAGTGCAAGCTCGGTGTTGATCGTCTCGATATCAGCGAGTGGGTCGACTTTGCCCGAGACGTGGATCACGTCATCGTTGACGAAGCAACGCACGACATGAGTGATCGCATCGACCTCGCGAATATTAGCGAGAAACTTGTTACCGAGGCCCTCACCCGTCGAGGCACCTTTGACGATGCCCGCAATATCGACGAACTCCACCGTCGTCGGTACCACGCGCTCGGGCTTCACGATGGCGGCCAATTGATCGAGCCGCGGATCCGGCACCGGAACTATGCCGACGTTGGGATCGATCGTGCAGAACGGGTAGTTCTCCGCTGCGATCGCCGAGCGCGTCAGCGCGTTGAAAAGAGTGGACTTGCCCACGTTGGGTAAGCCGACAATTCCGCATTTGATTCCCATGAGTATGTTCCCGTATCAATTCGTGGTGTGAAGACGATTCATCGCCTTCTCGCTGCCCTGCTCGAGCAGCAGCGGCAAAACATCGGCCGCTTTGCCGATGGCATTCTCGATCGCATGTTCGTCGGTGGCCGCAGCGCGCTGCAAAACGTAGTCGAGCACGAGATCCTTGTGCCCTGGATGTCCGATGCCGAGCCGCAAGCGCCAAAAGTCAGCGCCGATGGCGGCGATGGTATCGCGCAAGCCGTTATGACCTCCGTGGCCACCAGCGAGTTTTAGTCGGACTGTGCCTGCTGCGAGATCGAGCTCATCGTGAGCGACCAGGATCGAGCTCGGCGAAATCTTGTAGAAATGACTCACCGACGCGATCGACCCACCGCTGCGATTCATGAACGTGGTCGGCTTCAACAACCAGAGCTCTTGTCGCAATCCCGCGACCGTCAAACTGATGCGCGCGAGCTCACCTTGGTGCTTGGATTCTGCGCGGAACGAACCGCCATGACGACGCGCCAGCTCATCGACGAACCAGAAGCCCGCGTTATGACGCGTACGGGCGTACTTCTCGCCCGGGTTACCCAAACCCACGACCAACACGATCGATTGCACGCCCACTCGAGCTCCTCAAAAACGGAGGCCGCCACGGGGGCGGCCTCCATCATGAAAAAACACCGCGAAATTATTTCTTCGCAGGTTCCTTCTTGGCCTCTTCCTTCTTGGCATCGGCCGCCGGCGCCGCAACATCCGCAGTCGGAGTCGCCTCCGGCTCTTCGGCGCGCGGGCTGTGGATCGAGACCACGACCTGATCCTTGCCCTGAACCACCAAGGTCGCCACGACACCCGCCGGCAGCACGATATCCGAGACGTGCTTGGTCTCGTTGAGCTTCATCTCCGACAGATCGAGGACGAGCTCCTCCGGCAGATCCTTGGCGAGACACTGCACTTCGATGTCGGCCAAACGGTGCGAGACGACACCGCCTTGGGTTTTGACGCCCGGAGCCGCCGCCTCTCCCTTGAAGTGGATCGGCAAGCGCAGACGAATCTTCTCGTTGTCGAGAACGCGCTGCAGATCGAGATGCAGAACCTGGTTCTTCGCCGGATGCATCTGCAAATCTTTGACCACGACCGGGTGCACCTTGCCAGCGACGTTGATGCCGACGATCGTCGAGTAGAACTTTTCGTTCTCGATCAGCGTCAGCAGCTTCTCGTGGTTGAAGGACAGCGACTGCGGTTCATCCTTGCCGCCGTAGAGGATCGCGGGGACTCGGCCAGCATGACGGAGGCGGCGGCTCGCACCTTTGCCCTCGTCATTGCGGGCTTCCGCCGCAAGTTCGAAAGAGATCTTCATGATATTCAACTCCTGATTTAACGTTATTCCGTTCCGCGACCAGAACGGACT
>CAMCBU010000040.1 GCA_945873095.1 Klebsiella pneumoniae
TCATCGACGCCGAAGGCGTCTATTAAGTCAAAGTGACTGGCCGTGTAACGCAGCGGATCGAAGGTGATCGGTCTACCTTCCTTGTAACCCCACTGGATGTAGTGTCGGAGACCCTTACCGGCGTCAGCCCCCAATCCCTCGATGAGATCGGGGTGGCTGGCAATATATCGAAGGGATGTCAGTTCCGTGAATGTCGTCTGACGTCGCTCCTTGTACCCCCACCGGATGTAGTGCGTTACCGACTTGGTCTCATCTAGACCAAACGCCTCGATCAGATCCGGGTGACTCGCCGTGTAGTACAACGGCTCAAACGTGATCTTCCGGCCTTCGTTAACACCCCACTTGGAGTAATGCGAGCGACCCTGTTCAGTACTAACCCCGTATGCCTCAATCAAGTCCGGGTAACTCGCGATATAGCGAAGGGCATCTAAATCCGACAGCGGAGACGTCTGCGCGCGGGCAACCAACGCAGCCAACAGCATTGCAAGGAGCCCAAGCAGTCGGCAAAAAAAACGACCCATTCGCTACAACCCACTACAACTCTCCGCCAAAAACTAGCGCAGAGCGGTGAGCCGTCGCAATAAAAACGCAAGTTAGTACGCGATAAAGGGCGGTATCTACCGGCCGCTACAAGACCCCGCTCACATCTAATTCTTAACGCGGGCGCGAAAAAGGACTGCAAAAACTGCAAAAAGCACGCCGAAAACACCGGACCCCAAGAAAATCAAAAGGCGCTTCGGGTGAAATGGACGTTTAGGCGGAACGGCGCGATCGACCACTTTAAATGAGAACTGAACATTGCCTCTAGCAAGCATCAGTTTTTGCATCTCCCCCTCAAGGACGCGCCCGAGCGATTGCTGAAGAGATGGGATCGTCGTTATTGCGATTTCCTTCTGGAGATACGCCACGTTTCGCTCGGCATCGCGCAGAGCTTGCGCACGCATTCGCTCGTTTACCAAGGAGATCAATCCATTCGCCCAATCAGCAGATAACGCGGGATCAGTCCATGAAATCTGTATCGTGACCGTACCACTCTTTTTGTCATCACTGACCGCAAGGACTTTTGTCTCAAATAGGTCGACAGCATCTCGCAGATCGGGGGTGTCTTCACGTGTAGTCAACCAAACCTTCTTACCTGAGTCCCACTTATCCGCAAACAAAAGCGGTAGCAGGTTATTCTTCTCAACAAACTGCCATATCAACGATCGGGATTTTAAAACTGCAAGCGGCTCAAGAGAGCCACCAGACGGCAAGTTGACGCCAGCAAGACTCGCCAGACCAGAAAACTGTGATAAAGCTCCTGGAAGAGTCCGGGCGTCGACCGAAACGACAACAGCCTCCGCCCGGTACCATTCTCGAGCAAGCAACGCATACGAAAAGCCAATCAGCAAAAACCCAATAACGATGAAAGAGAAGACTCGAAAATCTCGCCTGATTTTTCTCAAAAGCACGACAAGATCTGCGACGGCATCGTCATTGAGTGTGGAGCTCGAAAGATCATCGTTCATGGCTTAACTCACAATCCGCGAATCGCAGCGAGCGCGACAGCGGAGTTGTAAATAATCGTCGAGACAGCCTGCCAAAGCGGCAATGGTGGCAAACGCTCCGTGTCTAGCGGCACAACAATAGTATCGCCAGGTTGAATGACTACGTCGGATCCACCGCCAAACCACCCTCGGCGGCCAGCAATAACGCTACCGTCGGCGCGAACAACATAAGTTCGTTTCGGATCAGCACGATTGGTGAAGCCACCACTCAAAGCTAAGTAGTCATCTCTTGAAATGCCCGATCGATACAGATGCGCAGTACTATTTTGGACCTCGCCGATGACAGCGACCTCTTGCTTAATCTTCGGAACAACCAACTCATCGCCGCTACGAAGAATAATGTCATCGCGAGAGCCAACACCGCGAGACAGAACGCCATCAAGATTGATGACGAGACGACCCACCGACTTGGTTTCTTCCAACTGAGCAAGTAACGACTGTGCCGCCAGCGAGGATTGAGCGGCATCGGCAGACTGCGTGACCTGACTCGATTGGATAGCAGCTGCTGCTAGATCACGACGCAGTCGTTGAGACAAATCTTTGGCCTGCTGCGACTCTCGTTCTCGCAACTCTTCTCGAGTAAAGACTGCGCCGCGGGTGAATGCCAAAGTTGATAGACCGCCGGCGCGCTCGATTACCGAGCGCAGCGTTTCGCCACGTCTGATTGGATAAATGCCGGGGAATCGCACTTCGCCGCGCAGGGTCACTGATTCACGAACACTCCACTCAGGAAGCTCCTTGATGGTTAGAACATCAAAAGGCTGCAATATGACGTCTGCAGCGGCGTCGCCACGAAGCACAGCCTCGAGATCCACCTGCAACAACTCACCGATTCGCTCTCCATCGCCACGCCGAAATCGCGATAACTCGGCAGTACCCGTGTAGGCCGCCGGATCCAACTTGCCCCCCGCTCTCAGCAAATCACTAACGCGCATTTCTGGTTCAAGAGGGTAGTCGCCCGGAGCCTTAACGCGACCGTTGATGGACACGATCCGAGTTGGGTCGTCTAGACGCGATTGACGGCGTAATTCCTCTAAAACCGGATCCAGGAGCAGACGTCGACTCGCCTGATAATCAAACACCATCACCCTATCGCGCGGCGACAACAGTAGATCGGCTGCAGAGCCAGGCGCACGTATCGCAGCCGCAAGATCAGCCGACAGGACTGTCAAGTCTTTATCGGCCGCGGACTCGCGGCGTACAAGAACGTAGCTTACGTCAGCGTTCGGCATGAGTTCGTCGAGGGTTGGGATCAAGTCCGATATGCGAAGACCCTCCCGCCAAGCCGTGACACCAGGACGAAAAACATGTCCCTCCAGTGTCACCCCCGACTCTATCGTCGGTCGAAGTCTAGCGACTCGAACGAGATCGCCATTGCTCACCACAGAGGACCTAGAGGCACCGTCATCTAGAGAAATACTCACAGCAATTCGGCGCCGATCCTCGCCATACCGTAATACGGAAACGCGGGATCCATCGGCATCCGACGTGAGACCCCCAGCAAGGTCAATTAACGAGGCGATCGTCGCACGCCCTTTCAACTCGTAGATAGCCGGCCGCTTGACTTCACCGTCAACAGCGACCGTCGGTCCAACCGGCGGAATAAAAACAACATCCCCCGGCAGTAGGGCCGCATCGGCGGCCGTATCGCCTCGAAGCAAAAGATCATACAAATCCAGCCGACGTATCAGACTACCCTGCCGTTTCAGCTGAACATCTCTCAGCGAACCGGTCGATTGGATGCCGCCAGACGCGTAGAGCGCGCTAGAAATCGTCGAGAGACCACTCACTGTATAGGCGCCGGGCTTTGCCACCTCGCCCATGACAAAAATCTGTATTGAGCGAACGTTCCCCATACCGACGCTCGCTTGGGTCCCAATTAACTGTCGCGCGACTCGAGCTTCTATATCGGCTGCGGCGACCTGAAAGTTTTTTCCTGCGACACTGATCGGACCAAGCTCCGGGAAATTAACTATTCCATCCCGCGCAACAACCAACCGGAGACTCCGATTTTGCGAACCGAACAACTGCACGTTGAGCTGGTCACCCGGGCCGACAATATAGTTGGATGGAACCGGAACATCGGTGGTCGGCGCAAACGTCGAAACACGTCGACTGAAAAGCTCGTAACCGAAAGGCTTGAGCGATTCGACACCGGGCTTCGTCAAAGGCAATCGTTTCAACTCGATCGCGAGCTTCATCAACGAAGACTCTGCTTGCAGCCGCGTTGAAGCCTCGGTCGCGTTTAGGCCAGCCAATGGAATCGGCCGTATTCCAGGCAACTGCAGCACCCCATCACGATCAAGCTGGTAGGGGTTACGCTCACGCACCCGCATGATTACCGTATCCAGCTTGTCGCGCTCTTCGCTAGTGTATTCAGGCGCCGGCTTAGCAGGGATAAATACGGGAGGCAGACCCTCCCCCAGCAACTGAGTTCGCGCAGGCTGCTCTTGGATATAGTCGATTGAAATTAATACCGTGTCGCCGGCAGACAATCTCTCTTCCCGAAGACCGGGCGTCACCGATGCATCAATGGCCGTATTGTCGTCTACCACCTCTCTATCATTTTGAGCCGCAGAACTCTTCTGGTCTTCGAGACCACCTCCGTCGGACAGCTGCCCAATCAGACGTTCACGATCGGCCGGACTCAAGGACCGCAAGAGCTCAAGCTGCTGCGATGTGGGCACCTGCGACACAGCCGGAGGCGCTCCCAGAATCGAAATCGTCAAGCCGAGTAGCGTCAGCAAAGGTCTTGTCAGTCTCATCTCAGAATCACCCTGTAGATCGTTCGGCTATCGCACCATTCAAGTATACGTGAAGCAACCTTGACCAGGACCTGGCCGAATCAATCGCCCGGCACCATCCTCGGCACCGACTCCCTGAGACGATCCCCGTGAGTCCGGCGCAATCCCTCCCAGAGACCGCCTGGCCAGTTGTCGAGCATTCGACCACCGTCCCGATTGATCGACCGCAATATCGTGCGGTAAGACCCGCGGGTATTGCGCGGCGAGTAGAGGTCGAAGGGGATATTAAATATCAGGCCCTTGTCGAAACTGCCCTCGCCAAAGACCGAGAACGGGACGTCCGTCAGAGTGGCAAACGCACCTACGGACCAACCGTTCGCAAAGCGCTTCTGTACCTCGATGGTGGCACCGACATCACCCGCTAGATATCGCCCAGCGTGTAGCGTGACATCAAAGTTATGGAACGGGGTCGCCCAGTAAAGGCTGGCGTGACCCGTCACCGTCTTGAGATCGCGTACGCCAAACAACTTGTCGAACTCACGCTGCACGACACCATTAAGACTGACTCCGAAAGCGACTGGTGAGTCCGGGCGCCACAAAATTTCTGCGCCAACTCCGGAATACATCTCCTCGAGAATGCCGCCGTAGGTTTGGTAAAACACGTTCGAGCTCAATTTACCGCGCTTCACGAGATAGAGCTCGTCGATACCACTCTCGCCCTCTTGAAGGTAATTTTTGAGCTCCGTTCTGACGGGCGGCAGTAGCGATGAACCCTCTCGAGAAATACGATCAAACTGACTCTTCAAACTCTGCGACCAAGTGCCAGACAAACCCCAGCCATTGCCAAGATCCGAATCGCCGCGGATCTTGAGCGCGATCTGATACAACAACGGAAAGTCCGGGTCGAATAGATAGGCACGCGCATTAAGCCCCAGGTTGATCTCACCATTTGGGTAGCGAAAAGCCCGCCGTCGATCGGGCGATTCGATGTCGTCAGCGGTCGATACTGCCTCCGGCGCGTTGATCCGAAGCACGGGCGGCAATCGGGAGTCCGGCCGCTGGTAGCGCACAGTGTGGGTGGTCAGACCTAGCGCTTCGCCAATCAGTTCCACGCGCTCTATCTCGGCTGGAGCGTACAAATCGACGAGCTCCAAGCTCCGGCGAATCGCATCAGCCTCCAGTTGATACGCGCGGTTGGCATAACGCACCTGCAGGGTATTCTTAGTAGTCGCCGTTTCCCGGATCAACAAGCCGGAGTCTTCAGCGTCAGCGGCCATCCTGAGCCACCAGTCCCAACCGGGGTCATCGCGCGAAACCGCTGTCGTCGAAGGATCAGAGCCAAAGCCCTCGGGTCTCTTGCGAGGGGCGTCCACAGCCGTATCGAGACGAGCCGAAAGACGCAAAGCCCACTGATTGCCCTGCTGACGGCTCAAGGCCAACGTCACACCCGGTGACGCCTCCCATTCAACACCCACACTGATGGGATCCGCATCCGGAATGGTGTTCAGCGCACGCTCTCGCGCATAACTGTCGCTGTTGTACGCGGCAACGAGCGCTAGCCGTCGCTCGGGGATCGTGTACCGAACTCCGCCAAATAGCCCAACGTCTCTTCCGCGGAACACGGAATCTGATGAAATAGTTCCGCCTTGGCCAAAGTCGGTTGGCCGAACTCCGAAACCATCATTCAACGTGGTCAAGGGGTTCTCTGCGATCGCTCGCTCGGCGAACCGACCCCAACCCATCGACAGCGATGCGTCGAGATTGCCAAACCGTTTCGAAGCGGAGACGTATTCGCCGGCCCAAACACCGGTACCCAACAGATCACGAACGCCGACGGAGATCTCAGGCAGATATTGAGACTCGTCCGTCAGTCGATACTTGACCTCAAACGACCTATCGCGATTATCGTCACAGCCGAGCGCCTCACTGGAGCCGAATTCGCAGCTCGTCCCTGGCACTGGTGACTTCTTGCGCGCATTGAAAATCGTGTAGCGAAAGCTCGCCTCGAGGCGTGGCAGCGGCTGATAGCCGATCGCGTAAATATCGGCGACGTCCTTACGAGAGTAGGTCGTTGTGAGCGTGCCCTCTTCTGACATACGACTCGTCGGAATATCGAGAATGCCACCAACGCCGAAATCATTGACCTGCGCGAGGCCGCTCGAGCTCGCGCAAAGCAGCATCAATCCTGCGATGGCACGTGACGCTCGACTCACTCGATCACCGACGACAACGATCGAGTGCTGACGGGCTGTAACTCGCCCGATGCGAAACCCGTGCACAGGCGCTTGCCCAGCTCGACGCCGAATTGATCGAAGGCGTTCACACCCCAGATCAAACTCTGCACAAACACTTTGTGCTCATACAGCGCAATGAGTGCACCAATCGATTCCGGTGTGAGCGAATTCATCAAGATGACGGACGAGGGTCTTGAACCTTCATGCCGCCGCTGCGTATCGTCACTCGGATTGCCCATCGTGAAGGCCTCGATTTGAGCAGCGGCATTCGCATTCGCGAGCTTCTGTAGCGCCGGCTTCCCACAGGGAGATTCTTTGATGAGAATGAAATCGAGCGCTGCCGACACCGTGCCCTGATGCAGCGCTTGGTAGTACGAGTGCTGCGCATCGTTACCACTACCGCCCCAGACCACAGGCGTCGTCGACCACTCGACTCGTTCACCTGCCGCCGTGACGGACTTGCCATTGCTCTCCATCTCGAGCTGCTGCAGGAAACTTGGCAATAACGCCAACCGATCGCTGTAGGGCAAAACGGCTAAGGAGTGTGTCGCTTGAAACTGCGTATTCCAAAAGCCGAGGACGGCCATTAAAAACGGCAAGTTGCTGGCGGGCGGAGCCTCGCGAAAATGCTGGTCAAGCTCGCGCGCTCCGGCGAGGAGGCGACGAAATCCGGTGGACCCGATTGCGATCGCAGCAGCAAGACCCACCGAGGACCAAAGCGAGAATCGGCCACCGACCCAATCCCACATGCGAAATCGTCGATCGGTGGCGATGCCGAACCGATCCATCGCACTGTCATTCACCGAGACCGCTACGAACTGCGCCGCGATTGCCTCTTCGCCACAGCGAGCTACCAGCCACTCGCGAGCAAGCTCAGCGTTCGACATGGTTTCTTGAGTCGTAAAGGTCTTCGAGCAAACCACGAACAGCGTACGCTTCGGATTCACTCGCTCGAGCAACGAGACGAGTGCACATCCATCCACGTTAGAGACGAAATGAACCGCAGGAGCCGCCTTCGCCTGCTGACCGAGCGCCGCGACAATCAACTTGGGTCCAAGATCCGAGCCACCGATACCGATGTTGATCACATCGTCGAAGTCGCCACTTGCACGCACGGCATCCGCGAATCGCAATACACGTTCGCGCTCCTGCAGCACCATCGCTTCGATCGCAGGACCGCCGATGGCGTCACCCCGCGCTTGACGCAGAGCCACATGCAGCACTGCGCGATCTTCCGTGGTGTTGATGCGATCGCCGCGCCACATCTCGTCTATGCGCTCGCTCAGCTCGATCACATCAGCCAAACGCATTAACTCTGCGAGCACCACATCGGTGATGCGTTGGCGCGAAAAATCGAACCGCAGTCCTGCAGCACTTCGCGTGTAGCGTTGCTCGCGATCTGACTCGGCGCGAAAGAGTGTGGGCAGATCAATGCCCTCGCCGGCGTCGGACAGTTGCTGCAGGCGTTGCCACACTGCGCTACCCGGCGCCAGCGGTCGCATCAGTGTGCCCCGTAGAAACGCGCGATCGTGTCGACGACGTACTGCAACTGCACTTCCGAGAGCTCCGGGAAGATCGGCAGAGCCAGCGTTTCGAGCGCTGCTCGTTCCGACTCGGGGAAATCACCTTTGTGATGCCCAAGGTCAGCAAAGCATTCCTGCAAGTGCAGCGGTACGGGGTAATAGATCTCGCTGCCAACACCCGCCTCGGTGAGATGCACCTTCAAAGCATCGCGACGGGGCGCGCGGATGATGAACTGGTTGTAGATGTGCCGAACACCGGGCAACGCGGGCGGCAGGGTCACCACCGATTTAAGGCCCGCTCGATCGAACGCACCATAGTAAAAGCAGGCGTTTTCCTGACGGCGGCGAGTCCAATCATCCAGATGCTTGAGTTTGATGTTGAGCACCACCGCCTGCAGCTCATCAATACGGAAGTTTCCGCCAACGAGCTGGTGGTAATACTTGGGCTCCATCCCGTGCACCCGGATCATCGCCAGGCGCTTGGCGAGTGCCTCGTCGTTCGTCACACACATTCCGGCATCACCGAATGCGCCGAGATTCTTGGTCGGAAAGAAGCTCAAGCAACCGATGTCACCGATGCTGCAAGCGCGCCGGCCCTCGCCGTCGGCCGAGCCAATCGCTTGCGCCGCATCCTCGATCACTCGAAGGTCATACTGCTTGGCAAGTTGCATCACCGGATTCATGTCGACCATCTGGCCGTAAAGATGCACCGGCATAATCGCCTTGACGATCACGCCCGACGCACGGTGACGCAGACCCTCGGAGGATGCCGTGCAATCACGTTGCAGCACCGCGGCCAGTTGAGCGGCATCGAGGTTGAACGTACCGGGGTCGATATCGACGAAAATCGGCCGTGCCCCCGCGCGAGCGATCGTGCCGGCGGTAGCGAAGAACGTGTACGGCGTCGTCAACACGCCGCAGCCAGGGCCGATGTCGAGCGCCATCAATGCGGCGAGCAGCGCATCGGTGCCTGAGGACATGCCGATGCCATGACGGCAACCGCTATATGCAGCAACGGAAGCTTCGAGCTCCCGAACACCAGGCCCCAAGATAAAGGCCTGCGAATCGCAAACTTGCTCGATGGCCGTATCGATCTCGGCTTTCAGAGCGCGGTACTGCGGTTTGAGGTCGAGCAGCGGAACCTGGATTTTGTCGGTCACGGCAAGGGGCTTCCCGATGGATAAATCGACTATTAGTAGTATGACCGATACCAGTCGACGAACGCCTTCACGCCCTCTTCGACGCTCGTTTTCGGGCGATAGCCGACCGCGGCCTCCAGATCGCTCACATCGGCGAACGTGTCGGGTACATCGCCAAGCTGCAAGGGCAACAAGTTGCGATCAGCTTTGCGTCCCAAACACTGCTCCAGCACTTCGATATAGCGAACCAGCTCAACCGGCGAGCTGTTACCGATGTTGTAAATCTTGAACGGCGCTCGACTGCTCGCGGGATCGGGTTCTGCGCTATTCCAGTGGGAGTTCGACGTGGCAGGCTGATAGCAAACCCGTACAACACCCTCGGCGATATCCGATACGAAGGTGAAGTCCCGCTTGTGATGCCCGTTGTTGAAGACGTCGATCGGCTTGCCAGCCAATATGTTCTTGGTGAACAAGAACAGAGCCATATCAGGTCGACCCCACGGGCCATACACGGTAAAAAACCGCAGCGCCGTCACCGGTAGCCCAAAGAGCGCCGCGTAGTTGTGACACATCAATTCGCCGGCGCGCTTGGTCGAGGCGTACATCGACAACGGATGATCAACGCCGCGATGCGGCGAAAACGGCATGTTGGTGTTCATGCCATAGACGGAACTCGTCGACGCAAAGACCAAGTGCTGCACCCCGTTGTGGCGGCAGCCCTCGAGCACGTTGACCGTACCCGTGATGTTGCTATCGATGTAGGCATGCGGATGACTCAGCGAATAACGAACACCCGCTTGCGCCGCCAAATGAATCACGCGCTCGAACTTGTCGTTTGCGAAAAGCCCTTGCATCGCCTCTTTATCGGCGATGTCCAATTTATGGAATTGAAAGGACGGTATCGCCTTCAACAATTCCAGTCGAGCGAGTTTGAGATTCACATCGTAGTAGTCGTTGAGGTTGTCGACACCAACGAGATCGTGGCCATCCGCCGACAACCGCCGGATGACGTGTGAGCCGATAAACCCCGCAGCGCCTGTGACGAGAATCTTCATAGGCGACCATCCGTTTGCGCCGCCGGAAACACGTGCTTGATGTCATAGACGACATGGCGCGACTTGCACAAAGCGCGCACGCCCCGAATCCCGAGCTGGCGAAATTCCTCATGCGATACGGCGAGCACGACCGCGTCGTAACGAGCTTTCCTCGGCTGAGCGACGATCTCGATGCCGTATTCATGACGGGTCTCAGCAGGGCTTGCCCAGGGGTCATGCACGTCGACCTTCGCCCCGAACTTCTCGAGCTCGCGGACTACATCCGCAACCTTGGAGTTACGAATGTCTGGGCAATTTTCCTTGAAGGTAATGCCGAGAACCAAAACCCGAGAGCCCTTGATGAGGATGCGCTTGTCGCTCATCAGGCGATTCACTTCACTCGCGACATAGAGCGACATGTTGTCGTTAATCCGGCGACCAGCCAGGATCATTTCAGGGTGATACCCAATCTCCTGCGCTTTATGTGTCAAGTAATAGGGGTCAACGCCAATGCAGTGCCCACCCACCAAGCCGGGTCGAAATGGCAAGAAGTTCCACTTGGTGCCGGCGGCTACCAACACCTCTTCCGTGTCGATACCTAACCGGTTGAAGATCAGAGCAAGCTCATTGATCAGAGCGATGTTCACGTCTCGCTGCGTGTTCTCGATGACTTTTGCCGCCTCCGCCACTTTCAGCGACGAGGCCTTGTGAGTGCCCGCGGTGACGACAGAAGCATAGAGCGAATCGACAAAGTCGGCAGCCTCTGGCGTTGAGCCTGCCGTGACTTTCTTGATCGTCGTCAAACGGTGGGTCTTGTCGCCCGGGTTGATGCGCTCCGGGCTGTAGCCGACAAAGAAATCGCGATTGAAACGCAGACCCGATACTCGCTCGAGAATCGGCACGCAGACTTCTTCGGTACAACCCGGATAGACAGTCGACTCATAGACGACCACGTCACCGTTTTTGAGAACCTGACCAACACTTTCGCTCGCTCGCTCAAGTGGCGTCAGATCTGGTCGGTTGTATTTATCGATCGGAGTCGGCACCGTAACGATGAAGACGTTGCATCGACGAATTCCAGCGAGCTTACTGGTGAATTGCAGACGGTTCGCAGATTTCAGCTCGGCCGAGGTGACCTCGAGCGTCGAATCGCGACCGCGACCTAATTCGGCGACTCGCTTCGGATTGATATCGAAGCCCGTGGTTCGAAACTTTTTCCCAAACTCGACGGCAAGCGGTAAGCCAACATATCCCAAACCGATGATCGCGATGTTCGAATCCGTCAATGCTTTCATGCTTTCGCACTCTCCCGAAAAATCGCCTTACCGCCACTCGCCTTGGCAATGCGATCAAGCATCGCCTCGTGCGCACTCAGTTCGTCGGCTGCCGCATGAACGACCTTCAAGATACCCGGCGGTCGCTGCATCGGCGCGGTCGCGACCAGTTGGCGCGTTTGTGCCGACTCGATCAACGCGAGTGCGCTCTGCCCGCCCGTCATCGCGAGGTAAACATCCGCCAGGATGCGCGCATCGAGCAAGGCGCCGTGCAGGTCGCGCTTGGAGTTGTCGACCCCGTAACGCTTGCAAAGCGCATCGAGACTGTTGCGTTGCCCCGGGTGCATCTCGCGCGCGAGCAGCAGCGTATCGAGCACGCGGCACCGCTGATCGATGCGCCCCAAGTCGCTCGCCACTCGCGAGAGCTCGGCATTCAAAAAACCCACATCGAAAGCCGCGTTGTGAATGATGAGCTCCGCGTCGGCCACAAAATCGAGCAGCTCGTGCACGATCTCGGCAAAACGCGGCTCGCGCGAGAGTTTGGCGAGGGTCAATCCGTGAACAGCGACCGCGCCTTCATCCACCTCGCGCTCGGGGTTCAGATAGCGGTGAAAATGTCGCCCGGTCGGACGACGACTCACGAGTTCAACGCAGCCGATCTCGATGATGCGGTGTCCCTGCGAGACTTCGAGGCCCGTGGTTTCGGTGTCGAGAACGATCTGCCGCATGGGCGCGCAGTCTACCCGAGGAGCGCATCGATCGCGGCGTTTGCCAAGCGATCCACGCGCTCATTACCCGGCACGCCCGAGTGCCCCTTCACCCAGTGCCACTCGATCTCATAGCGCGAGGCGATCGCATCCAAACGCTCCCAGAGGTCTTGGTTCTTCACAGGCTTGCGATCGGCCGTCTTCCACCCCCGCGCCTTCCACGACTTCAGCCATTCGGTAATGCCGCGGCGCACGTACTCGGAGTCGGTGTAGAGCTTGATGGGCACGGGGCGCTTCAAGGCCTCAAGCGCCGAGATCACGGCCATCAGCTCCATGCGATTGTTGGTGGTCATCGCCTCGGCGCCCGAGAGCTCTCGAAAGTGCTCGCCCATTTCGAGTGTGGCACCCCAGCCGCCGGGGCCCGGGTTACCGCGACAGGCCCCGTCGGTGTAGATCTCGACCGTGCTCATGATCCGTTGGTCTCGACCAGGCCGCCGAGTACGGCACGTCGACGGTCACGCAGCATTGGGCGCAGCGGCGTCAACGCATGCAAGCGCTTACGGGCCTTGAGCAGAAATCCCCCCGCCGGCAGCGGATAAAACCAGCCACGTTTGACTCGTAGCGCCGCCTCACGCGGCTCACCCCAGGGCAGCTCATAGAGATAGCGGCGCACCTCGAGCACGTCATAGCCCAACAAACGCAGCCAGTCGCGTAGCCGTCGCTCGGAGAGCAGACGGCGCAGACCGGGTGGATACCCGTGGCGACTCGCCGCAGCGCGCAGGCCCCAAGGGCTCATCGGCACAAAACCGAGCACGAGCAACTTGCCATCGCCCGCGAGCACGCGATCGACCTCGCGCAGGAGCGCATACGGGTCGACCTCGAACTCAAGCGTGTGCGGCAGCAGTACCGCATCGACCGAGTCGCTTTGAATCGGCAGTTGCGTGAGCCGCGCTCGAAGCTCGGCGCACGGATCGTCGATTCCCGCGATCAAAGTCTGCGAACGAGTACGGGCGTGGCCTAGCAAACCACGGTCGCTACCCCAAGCGCCCAATTGCAGCATCTCCCACCCGAAACAGTCTTCGAGCGACTCTCGCAGCAACGCGGATTCGGAGTGGAGCAGCGCCGCGCCGCGCGGGCTGGCGAACCACTCTTGGAGGGGGCGAGATGACGGGTCATTCACGATGGCGGAAAAGATAGCAATTTTGAGCACTTGCCGGTTAAATACGCGCCCAATGCTGACCCGATTCCGAACTCTGGCAGCGGGGGCCCTCGTCCTGCTTTCTCTGGCAGGTTGCGCCTCGCTGACCGAACCCTATTTCCCGGCACCGGCCAAGCGCCCCGTGCTGGCCCCCGCTAAACCCGCGCCGCCGGCGCCCGCCGTGCGCACCGAGC
Organism: Klebsiella pneumoniae; assembly: GCA_945873095.1. GTDB lineage: Bacteria > Pseudomonadota > Gammaproteobacteria > Steroidobacterales > Steroidobacteraceae > UBA964. Next base: position 13,595 of record CAMCBU010000040.1, read on the forward strand.
GCAAGCCGCCACCGGTCGCCTCCACGGCCAACGGGACGCCGGCAGCCTCCAAGCTCATCCGGTTGCCTCCCGCCGACATTCCGCCCGATCAGCGCCAAGGCCGTTTGACGACGAGTCAGTCGCTCTCGGATAGCGCCAGCGCGCATAGCGACCTGATGGATCGGATGCGCGCCGGATTTCGGCTGCCCGAGCAAAACCAATACGCGATCGACGTGCAGCTCGCGTGGTTCCAGCGCAACCCGGAATATCTCGATCGCGTATTCGGTCGTGCGGCGCTCTACATGCACCACATCGTCGATGAGGTGGAGCGACGCGGTATCCCGATGGAGATCGCGCTGCTGCCCGTGATCGAAAGCGCGTTCGAACCGTTCGCTTACTCCAAGGCACGCGCCTCGGGCCTCTGGCAGTTTATTCCCGACACCGGCAGCCGTTTCGGTCTGCCGCAGAACTGGTGGTACGACGGCCGTCGCGATGTGGTCGAAGCGACCCGCGCAGCGCTCGACTATCTGCAGTTCATGCACGATGAGTTCGAGGGCGATTGGCTGCTCGCCGCAGCGGGCTACAACTGCGGTGAGAACTGCGTGGCCCGTGCCATCGCGCGCAATAAGCGCGAAGGTAAACCGACGACGTTCTGGGATCTGCGCTTGCCGAACGAGACCCGCGCGTATGTGCCGAAGTTGCTGGCCATGAAGCGCTTGGTCTCGGACCCAGCGGCGCTCGGTCTCGAGTTCAGCCCGATTCCGAATGAGCCCTACTTCACGCGGGTCGATGTGGGGCAGCAGATCGATCTCAAACTCGCCGCGGATCTGGCCGGCCTCACGCACGACGAACTCTTTGAGCTCAACCCGGCATTCCACCGCTGGGCGACGCCGCCGCAAGGTCCGCATGCGCTATTGCTGCCGATCGATTCGGCCGAGCTTTTCAAGCAAAACCTCGCGCAGCTCACGCCCGATGAGCTGATGCGCGTCAATCACCACATCGTCAAAGACGGCGAGACGCTCGCCGAGATCGCCTCGCGCTTTGGTACGAGCGTCATGACGCTGCGTATGCTGAACGGTCTCGAAGGCAACAGCGTTCAGGCTGGCACGGACCTTCGCGTTCCCTCAGCGAGCACGCAGTTGCCGGAGAAGGTGCTACGCGCCGCCGCTCGCGTCGATGGACCTCAGCAAAGCACACCTGCCCGTCGCGGTCGCCCCGAGGTGCATGTGGTTCGTCGGGGTGAGTCGATCTGGACGATCGCGCGCCGTAACAACATGAGCCCGCAGGCACTGATGCGCCTCAACGGCAAAACCATGCGTGACAAGCTGATGCCGGGCGAGCGTTTGATCCTAGCGCGCAATGCTGCCGAATCGAGCTCGCATTCGTCGAGCTCTGAAGGCAAGCGCATGACGCATCGAGTGCGCAGTGGCGATACGTTGAGTTCAATCGCACGGCGCTACGGCGTCACCATTTCGCAGTTGACCGCATGGAATGGCATCTCGGCCAAAACCACGCTCAAGATCGGTCAACGACTCACCATTCGCACCCGAGGGAGATAAACCATGGGTTTCATGAGCGGCAAGCGCGCCTTGATCGTCGGAGTGGCCACCGAGCGCTCAATCGCCTGGGGTATTGCGGAAGCCTTTCATCGCGAAGGCGCCGAACTTGCCTTCACGTATGCGAACGACAAGTTGAAGGAGCGAGTCGAACCGCTCGCGCAGTCGGTGGGTTCGAACATCGTGCTGCCGCTTGATGTCACCTCCGATGCGCAGATCGATGCCGCCTTTGCCGCGCTCAAAGATCGTTGGGGTCATTTCGATATCCTTGTACACGCGGTCGCCTTCGCACCGCGCGAAGCGCTCGCAGGTGGTTTCACTGACAGCACGAGCCGCGAGGCGTTTGCCATCGCTCATGATGTCTCGAGCTACAGCCTGACGGCGCTCTCCCGCGCTGCGCTGCCCTTGATGCAGGGCCGAGCCGGTTCGATCCTGACACTCTCCTACCTCGGTGCCGTGCGCGCCATCCCGAGCTACAACGTGATGGGTCTTGCCAAGGCGAGCCTCGAGGCCAACGTGCGCTTTCTCGCAGCGGATTTGGGTCCGAAGGGTATCCGCGTCAATGGCATCTCGGCAGGCCCGATCAAGACGCTCGCGGCTGCCGGCATCGGTGGCTTTCGCAAGATGCTCTCGCGCGTGGCCGACGTCGCACCGCTGCGTCGCAACGTCACGCAGGAAGATGTGGGTAACGCAGCCGCGTTTCTCTGCTCCGATCTTGCGGCCGGTGTGACCGGCGAGATCCTCTACGTCGACGGTGGCTTTAGCACCGTGGGGATGAGTTTTCCGGAAACAGATCCGCAGCCGTGAAGGCGACGCCCTGAGCGTCCTTCGGCGACAACGAAGGCGCGCCGTCGAAGGGCCACGTGATCGCGAGTGTCGGATCATTCCAGCGGATGCAGCGCTCGGCGGACGGCGCGTAATAATCTGTTGTCTTGTAGAGAAAATCCGCCGTCTCACTGAGCACGAGAAACGCGTGCGCAAACCCTGGCGGAATCCACAGCTGACGGTGATTCTGCGCCGAGAGAATCTCGCCAACCCACTTGCCGAACGTGGGTGAGCCGCGGCGCAGATCCACCGCGACGTCGAACACTTCGCCCGTCGTGACTCGTACGAGCTTGCCTTGAGCATGCGGTGGCAACTGGTAATGCAACCCCCGCAACACACCCCGACGTGAACGCGAGTGGTTGTCTTGAACGAACGAGACCATTTGACCGACCGCTTCGGTGAAACGGCGCTCGTTGAAGCTCTCGAAGAAAAATCCACGCTCATCGCCAAAGACTTTCGGCTCGATCAGCAGGACATCAGGAATGGCGGTCGGGGTGACTTGCATGCTCAGAAGGCGCGCTCACGCAGCACCTGCAAGAGGTACTGACCATAACCATTTTTGAGCAACGGTTGCGCTAACTGCTCGAGCGCTGTGGCATCGATCCACCCGGAGCGATAAGCAATTTCCTCAGGGCAAGCGACCTTTAGCCCCTGTCGCTTCTCGAGTGTGGCGATGAACTGACCAGCCTCAAGCAAACTGTCGTGCGTACCCGTATCGAGCCAAGCGTAGCCACGCCCCATGATCTCGACAGCCAGTTGCTGCTGCTGCAGATAGTGCGCGTTGACCGTGGTGATCTCGAGTTCTCCGCGGGCGGAGGGCTTGATCGAGGCTGCGATATCGCAAA
>CAMCBU010000041.1 GCA_945873095.1 Klebsiella pneumoniae
GAGAACCACACGCTCGTCGATTTGCTCGCTCGCATCGCCAACGGCACCACCAACTGCGGTGCTTTCACGGGCAATCCGGCCGTCGTTCGCTCGAGCACGAGCTTCAACATCGACCCTGCCAACTACCTGAAGGCCGGTATCTGCCCGGCGGGCGATGTGAACTTCATCGACGATCGCTACACCAACCTCGATACGCGCACCGCGGCCGGCATCGACGTGGCGCTCGACTACACGCTGCGTACCGATCTCGGTCGCTTCTCGGTTCGCTACGCCGCCTCGTTCATGACGGAGTTAGAGCAAGCAGCGGGTGGAGTTGCGGGTGATCTCGTAGCCGCTCAGGCCGCTGGCACGTTGCCCGGTAACTATCCAGTCGACGGTTTCGCCAACCTCATCGGCATGGATGGCAACCCGCGCAATCGCCACAACCTGACGCTCAGCTGGCGCAAGGGCGATTGGAGCGCGTCGGTGTCGGGCTTCCGCATCGGCAGCGTTTACGACACCAGTGTGACGCTGGCCGACGGCACGCGTTGGGTTCTACCAGCGATGACCACGGGCAACGCCACGGTCGACTATCGCTTTGATCTCTCGGGCGTGAAGAGCCGGGTGCGATTCGGCGTGAACAACTTCACCAACGAGCGCGCACCGCTGGCGGACGATTACTTTGGCTACATGTCCGACGTGCACTCGGACTACGGTCGTCACTACTACCTCGACCTGCGCTTGAGCTTCGGCAAGTAAACGTCGATCCAGTCCTGACGCTGAGTGGGCACCGCATCGACGGTGACCCACTCAGCGTCAACCTCGGAGCCATTCGTGAGTTTGCACAGCAAAACTCACGTTTTCATCAGTTCCGCGCTGCAGTAAAAAGGCTCTATCCAAGCAACCTGCCTTGGATCTTGACAGCCATCACGTCGCGCGTGAATACTCATGATTCGATCGTTTCGTTGTAAGGACACGGAAGCACTCGCCCGTGGAATGCCTGTTTCGCGCTTTGCACGGCTCTCGGAGCGGCACCTGCAGCATTCGAGTCAATGACCAATGGCGGATTTGTTTCCGCTGGCGCGATGGTGGTGCCTAAGAGGTCGAGATTGTCGATTACCACTAAAAAACGGGTTTCACAGATGCGCGCCTTGTCTCCGGTTACACCAGGTGAGTTACTCCATGAGGAGTTTTTGCTTCCTATGGGAATCAGCCAATATCGACTCGCCCGCGAGATCGGCGTTCCGCCGCAGCGCATCAGCGAAATCGTCGCTGGCAAACGAGCGATTACCGCCGATACCGATCTTCGACTATGCCGTTTCCTCGGTCTTTCTGATGGCTATTGGTTGCGCGCGCAGGCCGCACACGATACCGAAATTGCTGCGCGTAAACTCAGCAAGATTTTGCAAAAAATCACGCCGTGGCCGCAGTCTTCTGAAACCTCCCCCCGATAAATACCCAGGAGTGACCTCATGTTCAGCCACATCATGATCGGATCGAACGACATCGATCGCTCGCAACGTTTTTACGACGCCGTGCTCGCGGTGTTTGGCGCCAAGCCCGCTACGCGTAATCAAGCGCCGACCGGTCATATGCGGCTCTTCTATCAAGCCGGCGGCAACATGTTCTGCGTCAGCGAGCCCATCAATGGCGAGCCCGCCACCGCCGCCAATGGCAGCACCATCGGCTTCAAGTGCGATTCACCGGAACAGGCGAAGCAGTTTCACGACGTGGCCGTCGCCAACGGCGGAACGTCGATCGAAGATCCGCCGGGCGTGCGCACCGGCAGCATCGGTTCAATCTATCTCGCTTACGTACGAGACCCTGACGGCAACAAGCTCTGCGCGTTGCATCGCATCAAAGCTTAGTTTGGTTTCGTTGAGTATTGAGCCACCGCTTTAGACAGCGCAGCGGCCACGGCCTCGCGCAGCGAGGCGGGCCCGAGCACCTCGACGTTGGGCCCGTGACGTAGGATGTCCATCACCAGCTCGATCTCGTGCTTATAGGGGATGCGCAAGATCACTCCGCCATCACTTTGCGGTTCGTTGCGTACGCCGGGGTGCCACTCCTCTTCGGCGACCCACCGAGCGGCGAGTTCGTTGAAGCGCAGCACCGCGACCTTGTCGGCCTTGCCGGTGAAGATGCCGTAACTCGAGTCGAGTTCGGCCGATACATGTTCGGCCGGCGGGTCATAGACGGTCTCGGCGAGACAACGCGGCTTCGCGATACGATCGACCGAGAACACGCGCAGCTCTTCGCGCTCGTGACACCACGCCGCGAGATACCAGTTGCTGCGATAGAAGGTGAGCCGCAGCGGTGAAGCGCTACGCGATTTCTCCTCGTCGCGACTTCGACTGCGGTAGACGAACTCGAGCCTTCGCCGTGAGCGTAGCGCCGCGAGCACCGTTGCAAAGGCATCGGCGCTCGTACTGCGCAGTTGCGACATCCGCAAACGAACGCGATCTTTGAGATCGCCGTTGCCGAAAGCCTGTCTTCGCACCTTACCGAGACGCGAACGCGCGACCTCGGTCTCATCACGCACGAAGCCCGGCGGAATCTGCTCGAGCAAGGCTTCGGCTTCGAGCAGCGCCGAAATCTCTCGACCCGTCAGACCGAGCAACACAGCGGCATTGGGATCATCGGGACTACGCTCGAGACGATAGCCACCCTGCTCCCGGTCATAGCGGATATCGACGCCACGCTGATCACGCAGAAAGCTGATTAGCCGCTTCACCGTCGCTTGCGAGGCATTCATCTCATCGCACAGCGAAGCGAGCGAACGAGTCTCGCGCGTACGACAGAAGATACCGAAGAGATCCTGCAGTTTCTCGAAGCGCGCCATCAGCCCCTCAACTCGTCAATGAAGATCTCTCGGCCACATAACGACAGGTGTCGCAGGTCGGATCGCTCGCCGGCAAGTGCTCGTCTTTGAGGCAAGCCACGGCTCGGATGATCGTCTCCTCGACCCAACTATCGTCACCCTCGTGCGCGAGCACGGTAGTCTCGAACCGCATTGTGCCGCGGAGTTCTGGCTCATAAAACCGCCCTTCTTTGCTGCCATTTACGTAGAGGAAATAGCCGATAGGGCTGACCTCGAACCCCGCCTGACGGAAGAGCCACTGATAGATCTCCATCTGGCGCTTGTAGCCGGCACCAAAGCCGCTCTCGAGATCGGGTGTGCCCTGCTTGGAGGTCGATTTGTAATCGACGATGTGCAGTTGCCCACTTTGACGGTGCTGCCAGACGTCATCGACCGCGCCATACACCGTGCAACCGCTAGGCTCGTGGAGCACTCGGATGCCTTTGAAGTTGTTGCGCCAAAGCTCGAGATCCGGATGCGCAAAGCCACGCACATCAAGTCGCTCGCGTTCCCAAAGCGGATGGGAGTCACCGCTCTCGCGCACGAGATCGAACTCGTTTTTGAGGAGGGCATCGGTGGCAACCGCCAGCGTCAGCGGCACCATCCGCAGGCCCTTGAGCCCCCTCCCTCGATGCAGCTTGAAGCAGCGAGGGCATTTGATGAAATCCTCGAGCCCGGTTCGGGAAAGTTTGAAATCGCTCATGGCCATCAGGACCTGACCCGCTCCGCCTCGCGGTAGCGATCGACCAAGGCGAGCACCGCGAGGGCGTAAGCACGACAGCCCTCTTGGTATTCGGTCTGTGACCAGAGCCCGATTTCGAATTGCTCGCTGCATTCAGCGGGCAGCACGATGCGCAAGCGCCGCGCCTGCTCGAAACCGCGTTGAAATACATCACAGGCTTCGCGGCACTCGGTATCTTGCGTGAGCTCTTGATAGGTGGCAGGGCCGAGTTCCCGATGAGCCCGTTCTAAAGCAGCGCCGCGGTTGAACGCAGCGATATCAGGCGGCGCCAGATAACCATCGTCTGCCGTCAGCGAGCATCCCGTGAGCGCGACTGCCAAGCAAAGCAAAAAGGCTCGGATGGCGACGAAGAGTTTGGGTGCTGTCATGTCGCCATTATGCGGAATCGGTGGCTCAATAAATGAGCCCCAAAATCGATACCGATCAAGAACCGAGGAACTGCATCGCCGCGAAGAGCAGTGAAGTCCAGGCCATCATGAACACCGTCGAGCGCATCGAGGCCCGGCTGATGGCCGCGTTCATCTCCGCGCGCAGCAATGCGACATCTGCCGCTCGTCCCTGCATCTGCTCCTCGAAACCTCGAGCCATCTCCGCCCGAACGGCGGCGAACTCGCGCTCCATATCCGCTCGCAGCTGCTTAATGTCTGCCCTGACCGCTACGAACTCGCGATCGGTGTGCTCACGAAACTGCTGGATCTCCGCCCGAACTGCGACGAACTCGCGATCCATATCGGCTCGCAACTGCTTAATGTCTGCCCTGACCGCGACGAACTCGCGCTCGCTATGCTCATGAAACTGCTGGATATCCGCTTGCACCAAGACAAACTCGCGATCGCTGTGATCGCGAAGTTGCTGCAGGTCGGTCTTAGTTGCCAGCTCGGACGTCATCGTTTGTTCCAGCGACTCCACCACCGCAAGCGCCTGCGGCTTCGGTACGTTGATGCTCACCAGCGCGTCGTACAAGGAAATAGCATATGCCATGGCACCCTCCGAGGAAACTTTTGGCAGTCTCCCTCTGAGGCCATCATCAAGGCACGCCTCGAAATACGCCGATTGACGCCGTAAAGGGCAGTTACCGCAACCGACTCACTCCCCGCTTTTTGGAGCCACCGGGTTCAGCGTGACCCGAACCGGGTTTGGAACGAGACGTTTGGTCGCGCCGGTGGCGGCATCGACCCCGGCGCCGATCACCCCACCCAAGATCACATTACCCGCCATGCCGGCGGCGCCCGCCCCGGCAACTTCCGAGAGCACGTTGAGACGCACCGGATCGAAGCCCGACTTGGTGATGTCGACGACCAGGTTGGACTTACGTTTCACTTCGAGCGCACAGGGCGTGAAACAGCGCAGGCCGTTACTCAGACTCACGTCGGCACCCGAAGGCGTTGTTTCGATGACGAGCACCTCGGTCGTCCCGCGAGTGATGGTTGCACAGCCCTGCGCAAGCGACGTGGCGGCGACAAATAAAACCAAACCGGTCTTCGAATTCATGGGCGTCTCCCTTTTTGATTGGGGAGATCAAAACATGGGGATAGATCAGGAATTGATCCTGAGATCATCGCTAACTAGTCCCAATTGACCAGTATTTTTATTGTAGCTACATTTACCCCTAATATAGTTAGAGGCACTGCCATGAGCGCGAAGCGAAAAAAATCCTCTCGCACTTATTCGAAAAAGCGAGGCAGTGATCAGCCGCCGGAGATCACCGATCGGTGGATCGCCGAGGCGGATCTGTTTCAGGGCAAAAAACTCATCAAGCGAGGCCGACCTAAATTGGCCAATCCGAAACAGTTGCTATCCATTCGAGTTCGATCGAATGTTATTGCCGCCTGGAAAGCCACGGGTGCAGGTTGGCAAACTCGAATGGCACAGACGCTCGAGCGCACCATGCCCAAAATCAAAAATACTTCACGCTAACTCGCTGGCTCTGCGCTCCGCTCACTGCAGCCGATAAATCTTTCCGCCACCCAGCGAGAACACCACGACGCCATCATTGGCCCAAAGACCCTGCGGGCCTGCCTCGATGACGAGGCTGCGCGTGCCTTGTGCGGCATCGAAGCGGTAGAACTTGCCTTCTTCGCCAAAGAGCACCCACGAGCGAGTGGCGGCATAAAGCGCTGCGGACGTGCGCGTTGAGATCGTGGCGATGTTGCCGTTGGTCTCTGCTCGCAGACCATACTCGTAGCGAACGTTCCCAAACTCACCCGGAGTCGCCGAGGTGATCTCACGCCACGCAAGCACTTGCGGCGTGAGCGCCCATTGCGTCACCTTCGAGGCGATGGTTTGTGGTCCTGCACTGACGAGAGCGACCGAGCCGTCGGCATTCCCACCGATGGGTGATTGCTCCCAAACGACGCGCGTGCCGTTGGTACGCGGATAGACGTTGCGCGTGCCGGGCGAACTCAAGCGCGTGCTCGTACCGCCTGAGTGTCGAAACACATCGAACGTCGAGCTCATCCCCTCGCCGCCCATCTGCGCCCAGATATAGGCGACCACGGAACCGCCACTCGTGCTGACGTCGAACTGGTTGTTGCCGATGTAGTTTGCGCCGGCCGGCGCATCAATCTTTGAATACGAACCTGAACTGCGATCGAACAGCGTGTAAGCGCCCTTGCCGCAGAGCCAGTTCGCCCACATCACGATGTTGCCGCGCACGATCGGATCTTCATCGGAGCAGCGCGTACCCGAAACACTACCGAACGGATTGGCGCTAGAGAGGTTGCGACGTGAACCGGCGCTGTCCCACTCGTAGATGCAGCGCGTGGTGCAATCGCCGGCGCGACCTTGCGCATAGACACGGCCTGAGGCGATCTGCCAATCGGTCGCAAACTCGACCGACTCGGCACCTGCGAGCGTCACGGGCACGCCGCCACTCAACGCCTGCAAGAGATAAGCGCCCGCTGCATTGCGATAGAGAATCTGCGCGCCATCGGAATAGAGCAAGGTCACACCCGCTCCCAAACTCAACACCGGCGTGTAGAGCCGATCGGCACTCTCGGTGACGATGACTTGCCGCGCAACGCTCTGCTGCACGCCCGCGCTATCGGTCGAGCGCGCGGTCAAAGAATAAGCGCCACCAGGCACGCCCGAGAGATCGAAGCCGGCTTCGAAGTTCACACTCGTGGTGTCGAGCACCGTGACGCTGCCGAGCGTGATCACGGTTCGGATCGTGCCAGGTCGATCACTGCCCACTCGACCGCGCACCGTGAGTCGCGAGTGCACGATATCGTAATCGCCCGGTGTATCGAGGGTTAACGTCGGCGGATTGCGCACCTGCAACGTCAGATCGACGCTCTTGCTGATGCCCTCGCGATCGACAGCCGTAACCCGAATGGCATAGCTGCCCGAGGGGTATCGGCTCTTGTCGAGGATCCATCGGTAAGACTCCGAGGGTGCGGCGCAGGTCGAGCAGTTGGGCGAGGTCACTTTGCCGAGCGATGTTCCATCGATCGTCGCTTCGACACTCGCGATGCCCGCAGTCGAACTTGCTCGCGCGATGATCTGGATCCCCCCCGCCGTCGGCTCTTCGAGACGCGCGGTCAAAGATACATTCGCGACACGCACCGTCCGGCGCACCTCGACGAAACTGTTGGTCGCGGTCTGGATACGCGCGAGGATCAAATGCTCTCCGCTTGCGATCGACTCGGTGTTCCAGTTGATCGGGTTACCGGCGGTGCCGGCGACATTGCCAAGACGATTGAGGTTGATGAACCACTCGACGAGCGGATACGCCACGCCGTTGCCGATCGACAGGCGCACCGTGCCGGTGAGCGGTTCGCTTCGATCGATCACGATGGCAGGCGCCACCGTCGAGACGGCCACTACGGTCGTCGTCGCACCCTGGGCGGTTTTGAGCGCGACATCCGCGCGCCCGGCGCGCAGCGCGATCACCCGGAATGTGGCCGATTCGGACAGATCGGCACTCCACGACAGCGTCGCCCCCGCACCGCCTGCGCCATCGATCACTGCGCGCGAGACGAAACTCGCGCCAGCCGCTTGCGACTCGATGCGATATTGCGTGCCGCTTGGGAACACATCGCGAAAACTGAGCGTCACACGACGCCCTGCGCTATCGAGCGCAGCGGTGAACTGCGCATCGGCCGCGAAATCACGCGGCGTGCCCGACACCGCTACCGAATACGAGCTCTCACCCGCGACGTTGGTCGCACTCACCGCACAACTCGCAGCCACACCGTTCGGCAAGCCATCGACGACGATCGGGCTCGTCGCCCCTTGATTGAATCGGGAGATGCCGTTGTAGATGCACCTCGCGGTATAGCGCGTGATCGCCGCACCGCCATCGCTGCTAGGCGCCGTGAAAGCCACGACGAGACTGCCAACGTCGGCGGTCACGCCACTGACCGTCGGTGCACTCGGGATCGTGCGCGGTGTGCTGGTGGGCAGATTGGCCGCGGCACCTTTGCCCGCGGCGTTGCGCGCGCGAACGGTGCAGGCGTACGGGCTGCCGTTGCGCAGCCCTGAGAGCTTCAAAGGACTCAATGCGGCCGAGACCGTTTTTGAATCACCCTCGGTCGTACAAGCGAGTTCGTAATCGAGGATCTTGTTACCACCATCCTCTGCAGGCGCCGTGAAAGCGACCTCGATGAAACCATCGCCCACCGTCACCGCACCTAAAGTGGGTGCAGGCGGCGTCGTGTAGGGCGTCGCGGCGACCGCGAGTGAGCTCGCACTCTCGCCCACCGCATTACGCGCCGTGACCGAGCAGGAATATTCACGGCCGTTGGTGAGACCCGTGACGACGATGGGCGAAGCCGCAGCCGTGTTAGAGGGGTTGTCGAGAATGCCGCCGCGACAGCTCGCGCTGTATTGCGAGATCGCCGAGCCGCCATCGGAGAGCGGCGGCGTGAAAGCCACCGTCAGCGCACGATCGCCGGGGGTGATCTGCGTGATCGTGGGCGAGCCTGGCGCCGTTGGCGCAGGCGCCGAACCACCGCCACCGCCGCAGGCAGAGAGAAGCAAGGCAGAAACGGCTGCTATTAAGAACGCGGGAGCCATGGCATCAAAGATACCCTGTCATAGGCTCAAAAAATGACCTCGTTTTGGCGGCTGCTATTACAGGCCGAGTTACAGGCGTTCCGCTTGATCAACGATAAATGTGCTGGTCGCCCGAGAAAGACTTCTAGGAGGAGCGGGTAGCGTGTAGCTCCAACCCGAGCGCTGCAATAACTTTCATGACTGTTGCAAACTCAGGATTTCCATCCGGGGAAAGCGCTTTGTAAAGGCTCTCCCGTCCTAATCCAGCATCTTTCGCGATCTGCGTCATACCTTTGGCACGCGCTATATCACCGAGTACTGCCGCAACGACGCGCGGGTCGCCCTCTTGGAGCGCAGCTTCCAAGTACGCGGCCATATCCGCCTCTGTGACTAAATGCTCTGCCGGATCCCAAATTTTGGTTTTGGTTTTCGCCACGTTTTCTTCCTAGAGATTCCTAGCCAATGCCTTAGCAAGACGGATATCTCGTTCTTGAGTCGACTTATCACCGCCCGCGAGAAGAACGATCAAAACTGCGCCTCGTTGGGCAAAATAAATTCGATAGCCAGGTCCAAAATCGAGCCGCAACTCTGAGACACCCTCACCCACTGACCGAACGTCGCCGGGATTGCCAAGGGAGAGGCGTCTAATCCGGACATCAATCCTAAGTCTCGCCGCGCGGTCTCGAAGATCCGAAAACCATCGCGCATACGCGTCGGTTTGACGGATTTCGATCACAAAACAAATGTATCACATAGGATACACCCGCGAGAAGCTTTTATCGAGAAGTCACAATTAAATGCGACAAAGGTCGCTAAAAGATTGAACAACCCGTGCACCCATCGACTCGGCGCCAGAAACTTCTCGATGATTCGCTGCAGCAGTGGCATGTACCGATGACGCTAGCCTCTCATAGGCTCAGAAAATGACCTCGTTTTGGCGGCTAGAACGCTAGACGATAGCGCGTGCCACGTCGCTCGCCGCTACGCACGAGCGCACCCAGCGTAACGAGTTCGGCAAGATCGCGCCGAGCGGTCGCGGGAGAGGCTCCCGTGATAGAGACATACTTGGCGGCAGAAAGACCGCCCTCGAAGCCACCGGGTCCCTCGCGCATCACACGCAGCAACGCCTTTTCTTGTCGACGATTGAGCTGCCCGCGCAACCGATCAAATAGCCGAGTCTTGGCAATCAGAAAGTCGAGCCACTCGAACGTGTGCGTCTGCGCTTCGAGTACACGATCAGAAAACCAGTCGAGCCACTCGGAGACATCCAGCGATGTGCACGCTCGCTCTAGCGCGCGGTAGTACTCCGATCGCCTCTTTTGCAAGGTGAGAGAGAGCGCGGTCAAAGTGGGTTGCCCCATACTTTGCGCAAGCACCTTCTCTGCGATCGCGCGACCGATACGACCGTTACCATCCTCGAACGGATGAATGATCTCGAAGCGTAGGTGCGCAAGCCCAGCTCGTGTGAGCGCTGGCAGCGGCGCTAGGCCATCGGGCGCCGTCGCATTAAACCAATCGCAAAAGCGATGCATCTCACTGGCTACGCGCTCCGAGGGTGGCGCCTCAAAATGCACGCGATGTCGATGGATCGGCCCCGAGAGTATCTGCATTGGCTCCGGATGATCACGATATCCGCCGACCCTCCGCAGATCCGTACGACTTCGCATCAGCATTCGATGCCAAGCGAACAGCATCGCGTCGGAGAGCGGCGCCGCCATATCCCGATAGACAGTGGCGAGCATTTCCGCGATGCCGCGCTCGGCGGGTTCGATGCGTCGCGAGTCGGTTTGAAGTCCGAACTGGCGTCGCAACGACGATTGCACGCTCGCCCGATCCAACAGCTCCCCCTCGATTTCCGAGGTCTTGAGCGCCTCGGTGCTGATGAGCTCGATGATGAGATCCTGACGCTCGTCCTCAACGAGGTGACGCGTCGTGCCGATCACCACTCCGCCGGTCTTCAGAAACGCGGTTTCCCGAGCCGCCAACGCCGACGGCAGGTATTGGAATTCAGGCCAATCGGCGAGTTGCCAGCTCCATTGCATGAGCGATAGCTTAGCACTTTATCGCTCATTTTTTGCCTATTTACGAGCGATAAAGCGGGTTTAATCCTCGTAATACGGAACTTCATTCCGAGACTGTTCGGTCCCGAGCCTAGCTCCTCGTCGCCGCCTAATCTCCAGCACAAGATATCCCAGAACAATCACACCGAGGCTCGCCTGGGCGAGGCCGATCTCATAATGCAGCGGATCGCCCCAATCGATGATCTGGACGAGATATCCGAGGGCGGTGATGGCGAGCAGCAGATAGCCCGACCAACGCGCGATTACCCCACCGCGAACGAGCCCCATGCCGATGAGCAGCAGCATCAGCGCGACGATGTTGTAGAACGCCATTCCCATGAGGGGGATGCTGATCGAGTCACCATCAGCCGGGTAGACATAGTTGCTTTGGTTACGGACGAGGACTGCCTCGGAGACCAGCATCGCGACAAAGGTCGCCAAAAGATTGAACAACCCGTGCACCCACCGACTCGGCGCCAGAAACTTCTCGATGATTCGCTGCAGCAGTGGCATGTATCGATGACGCTAGTCCCTCATCGGCTCAAAAAATGACCTCAGATTCGGCGCCATTGATGCCGACAGCGGTCCGGGTGATGATCAGGACCACCTATGGCTACCCACAAAGAACTCAAGGCGCGCCAGCGGCTGGAGCGACACACCCACTCGCCGAGCGTCACGCTGCGCGTGCACCGGGCGTTGAGCTGGCTCGGGCGTGCCGAAAAGGAGCGCTCCGACGACGACGCTCGATTCGTCTTTCTGTGGATCGCCTTCAACGCCGCCTACGCGACCGAATCCCATGATGCGGAGATGACCGAAGCGATCAGCTTTCGTACCTTCCTGCGAAAGCTGGTCAAGCTCGACACCGCAGGTCGCCTGGGTTATCTCGTCTGGCGCGAGTTTCCGAGCAGCATTCGACTACTGCTCAAGAACGAATACGTGTTCAAGGACTTTTGGCTGTACCAGAACGGGCTCATGTCGGCCGACGAATGGGAGAGTCGCTTCAAGAAATCGCGTCGTGCAGCGGAACTCGCACTCGCGGGTGGCGACACGCTGAAGGTGCTGCTGATCGTGCTGAAGCGCCTCTACGTGCTACGCAACCAACTGATGCACGGCGGTGCGACCTGGAACAGCGCGGTCAATCGTGATCAGGTGCGCGATTGCGCCAATCTGCTCGGAAAACTCGTCCCGATCGTCATCGAGATCATGATGGATCACCCGCAGCACGACTGGGGAGCGGCGACCTATCCGGTCGTAAACGTGACGGCGGAATCGAAACGCCGGGCTTAACTTTGGAGTTCGTCGACCAGCATGGGTAAGGGCGTGGCGGTGATGGCCTCGTCGAGTGCGAAGCGATGTTCGCCGGGGTGAACGACGTACAGGTGGTTTAGGCGCAGGTCGTTGATCGCAACGCGCATCGATTTAGTGGTGGTTGGCTGGTCAGCGTATTTGAACTCGAACCCGAGCCGGCGGCCCCGGTGGGTGAGCAGCAGATCGAGCTCGGCGCCGCTGTGAGTGCCCCAAAAATAGGCGTCGCGCTCGCCGCAAACGTTAAGGATCTGCTCAAGGCAGAAGCCCTCCCACGAGGCGCCCAACTTGGGGTGCCCCTGCAGCGCGGGTGCATCGGGCACGCCGAGCAGAGCATGTAGGATGCCGCTATCGCGGATGTAAATCTTTGGCGAACGCACCTGGCGCTTCTTGAGGTTCTCAAACCAGGGCGGCAATTGCCGCACCACATAGGTGCCGCAGAGGATGTCGAGGTAGCGCCGCGCCGTGGGCTCGGAACTGCCGAGCGCGCGCGCCAGCTCTGCCTGGTTGAGCACCTGCCCGTGGTAATGCGCGAGCATCATCCAAAACCGCCCGAGGGTCGCGGCGGGCACCCGCAGCCCCAGTTGCGGAATGTCGCGCTCGAGAAAGGTGCGGCGGAAATCTTCGATCCATCGCCGGGCCGCATCGTCGCTCGGTGCCAGATACGCGCGCGGAAAGCCGCCGCGCCACCAGAGCGGAGCCAGCGCCTTTGGTTCCAACTCGGCCAGAGCGAAACCCGTCACATCGATGAAGGCCACGCGCCCGGCCAGGCTCTCGCTACCCGATCTTACGAGGTCGGGCGAGGCACTGCCGAGCACCAGAAACCGTGCCGGTACGCCGGGGCGGTCGGCCAGCACGCGCAACAGCGGAAAGAGATCGGGCCGCCGCTGTACCTCGTCAAGAATCACCAGCCCCTCAAGCGGCCGCAACGCGAGCTCGGGATTGGCCAGCCGGCCGAGATCGGCAGGGGACTCGAGGTCAAAGTTGTGCACCATCCCGTGCCAGGATGCGGCCAGCATCCGCGCCAAGGTGGTCTTGCCCGCCTGGCGCGGCCCCACCAGCGCGACTACCGGACTTTCGGCCAGCCGCTGGCGAAGGGCGTCGAGGTAGGCAGCGCGCTCGAGACTCATATCCTAGTAATCCTAACGCTGAACTTTAGGAATACAAGGATTTTCGGTGTTGAAAGCAGATTTCTGAGGCACGGCGGGGCGCAAGAACCGCCCCGCGTCAACTAAGCCAGTTGGAAATCGCGCTCACAGCGCCAATCACCGTGATCATCAGTCCGCCGAGCTTGATGACCAGCCTAGTCTCCGTGGCGTTCATCTCGCTCCGAACGGCTGCAAACTCGGCCTTCATCTCACCGCGAACGGCTGCGAATTCGGCCTTGGTTAATTCTTCGTGACGCTCAAGGCGACTGAGGCCTAGGGCGATGTCCGCTCGCACCAGCGCAATATCGGATTTGGTGGCAAATTCGTTATTCATCGTGTGCTCGAGCGCCTCGACGACCTCGCGGGAGCGCCAGACTCGCTCAAAGACCGCTGACAAAACTCGCGAACTTCAATGATTACGGGTAACGCTAGCGCGCATCGCTACTCGATGCAACCGCCACGCAACGATAACTCGCGGCTACTTCAACCGACTTTTTCGAGCCGCTCGGCCACCCACAACTTGATGATCGATTGGCGCGTGACGCCCAGTCGACTGGCCTCACGATCAAGGGAATCGATCATCCAGACAGGAAAGTCCACATTGACCCGCCTCTGCGGCTGGTTGACCCTCCGAGCCTTTGACAGCTCTAGGTGACCTATCAACGTCTTGCCGCTCTCGAACTCGGCGTCAAATTTCTTTGCTTTCATACAACTTGATCTCTTCAGGGCGCGAGCGACGAACGGAAATTAGTCGCACGTTGTCGCCTCGATAGGTGACCACCGCTGACCAGTGCCGACGCTCGATCAGACCAATCAACAAAAACCGCACTTCGTCCGTCGTTCTCGCAGGTACCTCGAGGAGATTCGGGTCGCTCCACAGTTCTTGAGCGATGACGAAATCAACGCCGTGCTTAAGCCGATTGATCCGACTTTTTGTTTCATCAAACTCAAACACAGTATAGATTCCATACCTTTTCTATACAAGATATTTGAGCAACAGAACAACCGGAGCGCACGCCGCATTCCTCGGCATCTTGGCTAGATTTGCTTCGGGTATTGAAATTCCGCCTGCCAACGCTCGATCAGCGCGAGCTGCCCGAAGTGCCGATCGATGGCATCGGCGAGACGCGCGACCTCCACTCGGGCGATCCGCGAGCCTGCGCTTTGAAAAGCCGGCGGTCGCCCGGTGTATCTCCCCGTGCGATACGCCACGCGCTCACTCAACGCCGCACCTAAACTCCCGATGCCGCTGTGACAACAGGCTGATCGCAATGCCCGTAGAGAATCCTCGCGCGTGAGCCCGTTGTAGAGCACCCGAAAGCCATTTCTCGGCACGAGATTCTCCAAACCACCCGCCGTCACCCCCTCGCCGTCGTGATCGTTCGAGCGACAGCGGCGCGCGCACCCGCTTCGGGATCCAAGCGCAACAGCGCCACATCATCGAACACCCCAGGGCGCCCCGCTTCGACCCAGGCACTCAAAGAATGCGGCGAGGGCTTTGCGGTATCGACGAGCAAGAGATGCTCATCGCGCCACAACCACTCACCCGCGAGCGCCGCGACGATCGCGGTCTTACCCGCTCCGGGTGGCCCCATCACCGCGATACTGCGACCTGGGTGACTGCGATGTTTAATCGGCGGCGGCCAAACGAGCCGCAAGTGGCGGTGGCCTTTCATGGCCGCGAGCGTGTCGCGGCGGTGGATCAATTATTGAGGCGACAAACGTTAGGCTTCGTCTCGAAGCTGCGCGATGCGCCATTCCAACGCTTCTTTTTTGGGATAGAGCCGTGGCTCGGTGGGTAAGAGAAGTTCCCGTCCTTCCAACTCGCAAAGCGCGCGCAAGTCGGGAATGCGTGGATCGAGTCGACTGCTCACACGCCAGCGATAGTCCGGCCCTGGCGCGATGAGATTGCGATCCATCGCCCAGTGCATATCCGGCGATAGCGCGATGCCGTTGCGCGGATCATCGTCACCCGCCTCGGCAAACGGATGGATGTGCGCGGCCTCGACCATCGCCTCGCCGCTCGGGAGTAGGATGCGAACGCCGGTCGCGGCACAGCGATAATCATAGGCCTGCGTCACGATGCGTCGAAAAGCCGGATCCCGGATGTACTCCGGAGGAGCGAGCTCCGCCGTTGCACTCGGCAAGCCGATCCGCAGGCGACGCTCATAGCGACTCACCTCGGCGCTGCGTTTGACCACGGTATCTAACTCTTCCAACCCGCGACCGAACCAATGACGGCCGAGCGCATCGGTCAAGGCGTCAACGTTGGCGGGATCCTGCAACAGCGCATGCAACTCGGGATCGAGATACGCATAGGCAATGTTATTCGTGACATCGCCATGACTGCGGACGGTTTTGAGCGCAGCGAGCACGGCCTCGCGGCCTGCTACAGGCTGCAGATGCCAGAAGCTCCCCTCGCCCCCCTTCAGATCTCCGGTCAGATGGAAAAACGGCAAGTAGGCGTATGGATGATCACCGGGCGCCCGCACCGCATCAAAGAAGCGGCGGAAGCGCTCGAGCAACGGCGGCGCATACTCGATACGATTTTCCTCGAGGGCGCCGGCACGGGCCAAATCAAGCACGGCGAGCAACATGCAGATCTTGTGCGGACTCGCACTGACGCGCCCGTCTCCGTCTTTGGTCGTATTGACCTTCAGTCGGGTGAATTTGTCAGCGTAGTTCTCGAGACTCAAGCGGCGCTCCTCGTCAGAAGTATGCCCTCGACACCTTCGAGCCACCGAATTATCGGAGCAGTAGGCGAAGGATACCGCGCCTGGCAGACTAAGAGCGTGAGGTACTGGTGGGTCAATCAAAATCAAACCTACCGCCATGAGATTCATGGCGGATACCTCTGGTCGCCAAAGCGAAAATCGAACGGCGATCGCAATCCGTTTTATGAGTTCATGCGAGAGGTCGCCCCCGGCGATCTAATCTTCTCGTTCTCTGACACACGAATCGCGGCGATTGGTATCGCTCGTTCGTACTGCTACGAGAGCCCGAAGCCGACAGAATTTGGTACCGCAGGACTCAACTGGAGTGCGATTGGCTGGAAAGTAGATGTGCAGTTTCAAGAACTCCAGCAGCGCATCCGGCCGGTGGATCATCTCGAGACGCTCGCACCGACGCTGCCGGCCCGCTATGCGCCAATTCAAAGCTCCACGGGTTACGGCCTACAAAGTGTTTATCTGACCAGCGTGCCGATACCGATGGCCAACGCGCTGCTCCAGCGACGTCCCCCCGGAAATTAGTCACAGGACGGTCTAGAGTCTGACCCTGAAGCAGGAGGTCGGACGTGAAGAAGCGGTTCAGCGAAGAGCAGATCGTAGGGATACTGCGTGAGGCGGAAGCTGGGGTAGCGATCAAGGAGCTATGTCGT
>CAMCBU010000042.1 GCA_945873095.1 Klebsiella pneumoniae
CGGCACGATGTCGACTGCCAAGATCGCCAAGGCCTTGGGTCGCTCGGTTGCCGCTATCACCTTCAAGGCGTTCTCTCTGCGCCTGTCGCTGCGTCTCGCGAGCTCGAATCGCGGTCGCCGCTTGAAGGTCAGCAAGAAGCGCTGAAAACGTCCCGCTGCGTCTCGCGCCAGGCGGATTCGTCCGCCTGAGCGAGCGCATCGAGATCCGCAGGTCTCGCTGCGGCATCATCGACCCACTCGCGCAACATCGTCCCGCCGTTGATCACATCGATGGCGAGTCGATCGTGTTCGTATTCGTAAGGGAAATCCCGCCACAGGGGATAATCCGGGTAGATGTGCCGAATGGCCTTGAAAGCGAGTGCCTGGAGGCGCCAAGGCTGGAAAGCCCAATGGTCGTAGCTCGCCTCGTCGGTGTGGATCTGCACGCCGTGGCAAAGCTTGCCCACGTGCTTGTGAAATGTCGGCTCGAACCAGCACTCGCGTAAGCGGCAACCTTCGAGCCACTGCGGCGCGAGTTGCATCATCTTGGCGAGCACCGCGCGTGCATCGATATCCGGCGCGCCGAACAGTTCGAGCGGCCGCGTGGTGCCACGTCCTTCAGACAGTGTCGTGCCTTCGAGCAGCACCGTGCCGGCATAAGCACGCACCATGTGCACATTCGGCGCATTCGGGCTCGGATTGATCCAAGCGCGCTCGAAAACGGGCCAGCCGTAACCGGGGTGCGCATCGGGCTGCCAACCCTGCATCTCGATCACAACCAACTCCACATCGAGTCCGAACCGTCGCACGAACCAGCGTGCAAGCTCTCCCATCGTCATGCCGTGCCGCATCGGCATGTCGGCTGCACCCACGAAGCTCTCCCAACCCGCTCGTAAACTGCTGCCCTCGATGGGTCGACCTGCCGGGTTCGGTCGATCGAGTACCCAAACGGCCTTGTGCAGTCGGGCAGCGGCTTCGAGCACGTAGCGCAGTGTCGTGATGAAGGTGTAGATGCGACACCCTACATCCTGTAGATCCACCATGATCACATCGCAGTGCTCGAGCATCGCGTCGGTGGGTCGGCGCACTTCGCCGTAAAGACTGAAGACCGGAATGTTGAGAGTCGGATCGAGAAAATCGGCCGACTCAATCATGTTGTCCTGCTTATCACCACGCAGACCGTGCTGCGGTCCAAACGCCGCGGCGAGCGTGATCTCGGGCAAGGCATGTAGCGCATCGAGAGTGTGGACAGCGGATGCCGTAGTCGAAGCCGGATGCGCGAGCAATGCGACGCGTCTTCCTTGCAGGGGGCGTCGCAGAGACGGCTCGGCCATCAATCGATCGATTCCGAAATTCATGCAGCGAACTCCAACAAGGCGACAAACGATGCAGGATGATGGAAATCAGGTCGGTCCGTCGGGTGCTTCAAAGCCCAATACGACAAGCCCGTGGAAGTCTCGACGACGCTGGCATATGCCACTCGATGAGCGCCCGCGCTCAGCGCCGCGAGCGGCAGTTGCACCTCGAGCGTCAAGTCGTCGGTAGATCCTGCCAGTGAAATGCGCGGCGCTTCGTCTCCGCGCCAGACGTGCGCACGCATACCGACCCGCGTGGCGTCGAAGCGATACGCGGCCCAGTCGCCCGTGGGCGAAAAGTTGAATTCGAGGTAAGCACCACCGGTGTGCGGCTGACCGGCGGACGCAGCATCCAGCGCAACAAAGATTTCAGCGCAGGTGGTACGCCATAGCTCATCGCGACGTTGTGGAGTTGCCGCGCGCTCATGCCGGTTTGGAAGCCGGATTGGCTCCGTCACCCAACCTCGCCAGCGATACACAAGCTCGAGGTGCTGCTCGTTGATCCGAGTTTCAACGAAAACCCGACCCGACCCCGCGCCCGGCCCCGCATCAAATCCGATCAGCTCGATCACGCCTTACGACCCGCCACGATCGGAATGTGCCAAACACCGTAGCTCGCCGGATCGCGCACACCATCGATAACCGCATCAAAAAGTTGACGGACGGCGACGAGATCAAGCTGCGAATGCTCAGCCAGTGCCTCAGCGTATCCATCACGCCACGCGATGAAGATCCCGGCCAAGATCTCTCTTGGCACTCGCTCGGTGTCGACCGTCAAATATTGAACACTGAGGTGCGAGAACCCAAGTTCACGCAGTAACGGCAGCGTCTTGCGCCCGATCCTTGCGTCGGTACCGGTCGCCGTCGTGAACGGTACGACGGCCTCGTGCCACAGCCGGTCGGGGTCGACCCCTGCGCGCGGCGGAAAGTGCAGCATGGCGTAATCTTCCGAGAGCACATGCAACCACCCACCCGGGCGTAGCACCCGACGGAACTCGCTCAACAACTGCTTTGCATCGGGCACCAACTGCGTCACATGCCGGCAGACGAGCAGATCGATGCTTGCAGCCTCGAACGGCAAGTGGAATCCGTCGCCCTGCTCGAAGCGAATTTCCGGACCCGATGAAGTCCCGTGATCAACGAGACGTTGTCGCGCGAGGCTCAACAATTCCGGCATCAGGTCGAGCCCGGTGATCAGGCTCGCGCCTTGGAATATTGCAGATAAACGCAAAGTCGCCTCGCCGGTCCCGCAACCGACATCCAGAATCTGTGCTCCGGCGGGCAGTGCATAACGGGAAAACAATCGTGATTCCTGCGGCCAAATAGCCTCGGCCTGATTGGCCAAGGTGCGAATCATCGACTCGTCGGCCATCTGGGCCGCCTGCGGGTTGCGTTCGGAAGAGGCTGTCATAAAGCCCCAAATGATAGGCCAATGATGGGAGAATGAGGGCGTTAGTCGACACGGAACGTCACTACCTCGGAAACCATTGCGATGAATGCCGTAGCCGCCGAACTGCCGTTGTTTGCCCCGCCGGAGAGCGCCGCACCGCGCATCCGCGAGATCCCCTACAACTACACGTCGTTCTCGGATCGCGAGATCGTCATTCGCTTGCTCGGCGAATCGGCATGGTCACTGCTGGACGAACTTCGCTCTGAGCGTCGCACCGGTCGTTCGGCGCGGATGCTGTACGAAGTGCTAGGCGACATCTGGGCCGTGCAACGTAATCCGTATCTCGAGGATGATCTTCTCGATAATCCGCAGCGCCGTCAGCAACTGATCGCTGCGCTGGAGCATCGACTCAAAGAAATCGAGCGGCGCCGCGAGAGCGGCGGCTCCGAGACCGACCGTGACCGGGATCGCAAGGTCGGGTTGTTGCTCGATGCCGCACAGCGTGCCGTCGAAACGTTTTCGGCCAACTTCGTGCGGCATGCCAAGCTGCGCGGTCGCGCTCGCAAGCTCCTCGGCAAGCACACGCGTGAGGATGCCGTTCGATTCGACGCCTTCTCGCGCGTCTCGCACGTCACCGACGCAACGGACTGGCGCGTCGAATATCCCTTCGTCGTGCTGTGCCCCGATTCGGAAGATGAAATCCCGGGGCTCGTACGCGCCTGTATCGAGCTTGGGCTCAGCATCATTCCGCGAGGCGGTGGCACCGGATACACCGGTGGTGCTATCCCGCTCACACCGCTCTCGGCTGTCTTCAACACCGAGAAGCTCGAGCGCGTGAGCGAAGTCGAGCATGTGGCACTGCCGGGTCTTGGCGAGAGCCCTGGTCTTAGCGAGAACAACCCGCGTTTGATTCCCACGGTTTATTCGGAAGCGGGCGTCGTCACCAAGCGTGTGGCCGAAGCCGCCGAGCGAGCCGGTTTCATCTTCGCCGTCGACCCGACCTCGATCGACGCGTCCTGCGTCGGCGGCAACGTCGCCATGAACGCGGGCGGTAAGAAAGCCGTACTGTGGGGCACTGCCGTCGATAATCTCGCTTGGTGGCGTATGGTCGACCCCGAGGGCAACTGGCTCGAAGTTGATCGAGTCGGACACAACCTCGGCAAGATTCACGATGCGCCGACGGTCGAGTGGCGTCTCACTTGGAAAGATGGTCGCGCTCGGGCGGACGAAGCCCGAGTGTTGCGCACCGAAACGCTGCGCATGGCCGGCTCGTCGTTCCGCAAGGCGGGTCTCGGTAAGGACGTCACGGACAAATTCTTGGGCGGACTTCCCGGTGTGCAAAAGGAAGGTTGCGACGGCTTGATCACGGCGGCGCGGTGGGTCGTGCATCGCATGCCGCGCCATATGCGCACCGTGTGTCTCGAGTTCTTCGGCCAAGCCCGCGAGGCAATCCCCTCGATCGTCGAGATCACGCAGCATCTCGAAGCGGCCGATCGCGCCCACGGTGTCAAACTTGCGGGTCTCGAGCATCTCGATGAGCGGTATCTGCGCGCCGTCGGTTATGCCACCAAGAGCAAGCGCGCCGCGCTGCCTAAGATGGTGTTGATCGGAGACATCGTCGGTGACGATGATGCCAGTGTGGCCAAAGCCACATCCGAGGTTGTCCGCATCGCCAATGCTCGTGGCGGTGAAGGCTTCATCGCAGTGGGCGCCGATGCTCGCAAGAAGTTCTGGCTCGATCGTGCGCGCACCGCCGCGATCGCCAAGCACACCAACGCCTTCAAGATCAACGAAGACGTCGTGATCCCGCTCGCGCGACTCGGCGACTATACCGATGCCATCGAGCGCATCAACATCGAGTTGTCGATCACGAACAAGCTGCGGCTCATCGATGCCCTCGAAGAATATTTGCGTGGCGATCTGAAGCTCAACAAAACGGGCGATGCCGAACTCGACTCGCTGGCAAAATCAGACATGCTGGGCGATCGTCCTGCCCGTGCCAAGCAAGTGCTCATCGAGGTTCGAAATCACTGGGGCGATTTGCTGCACCGAATCGACCAAACCTTCGCCGAACTGCAAGATCGCAGCATTCGCGTCTCCTGGAAGCGCGAGTTGCGCGAACCGTTGTTCGACATCTTCGCAGGCGACGCCTTCGCGGCGATTCGTAACGAGATCGTTTCGATCCACCAACGTATCTTGAAGAGCCGCGTTTGGGTTGCGCTGCACATGCATGCGGGCGATGGCAACGTGCACACCAACATCCCGGTCAACTCCGACGATTACTTAATGTTGCAGGAGGCGAACGCCGCCGTCGCGCGCATCATGAAAATCGCGCGCGATTTGGGTGGCGTCATCTCGGGTGAACACGGTATCGGCATCACCAAACTCGAGTTCCTCACCGACGAAGAAACCGCGGATCTGCGTAAATACAAGGCGCGTATCGATCCTGAAGGTCGCTTCAACAAAGGCAAGTTGTTACCCGGCGGCGATCTGCGGCACGCCTATACGCCGAGCTTCAACCTGCTCGGCCACGAATCGCTGATCATGCAGCAGTCGGACATCAGCTCGATTTCGGGTGCGATTAAAGACTGCCTTCGTTGCGGTAAGTGCAAACCGGTCTGTGCGACGCACGTGCCGCGCGCCAACCTGCTCTACAGCCCCCGCAACAAGATTCTCGCCACCTCGCTGCTGATCGAAGCCTTCCTCTACGAAGAGCAAACGCGTCGCGGCGTCTCGATTCGTCATTGGGACGAATTCGGAGACGTTGCTGATCACTGCACGGTGTGCCACAAGTGCGAGTCGCCCTGCCCGGTCGATATCGACTTCGGCAATGTCTCGATGGCGATGCGCGATCTGCTGCGCCGTATGGGCAAGAAGCGTTTCAATCCGGGAACGGCGGCCTCGATGCTGTTCCTCAATACGACCAATCCCGAGACGATCAAACTCGTCCGCAAGGGCATGATCGAATGGGGCTTCAAGGCGCAGCGCTTGGGGCACCAACTCCTCAAGACCTTGGCCAAACCTCAGGTCAAGGCACCGCCCGCCACCGTCGGCAAACCGCCGATTCGGGAGCAAGTGGTGCACTTCGTCAATCGACGGATGCCGGCGGGCGTGCCCAAGAAAACCGCACGCGCGCTGCTCGATATCGAAGACAAAAACTATGTGCCCGTGATTCGCGATCCACGCGGCAGCGCACCGGATGCCGAGGCCGTGTTTTATTTCCCGGGTTGCGGCAGTGAGCGTCTCTTTTCACAGGTCGGCCTCGCCACGCAGGCGATGCTGTGGCACGTCGGCGTGCAGACGGTGTTGCCGCCGGGTTATCTCTGCTGTGGCTACCCGCAACGTGGCGCCGGTGAATTTGACAAAGCCGCCAAAATGATCACGGACAACCGTGTGTTGTTCCACCGAGTCGCCAACACGCTCAACTACCTCGATATCAAGACGGTCGTGGTCAGTTGTGGCACTTGCTACGACCAACTACAGGGCTATGAGTTCGAAAAGATCTTCCCGGGCTGTCGCATCATCGACATCCACGAGTATCTGCTCGAGAAGGGGGTGCGCCTCGAGGGCGTGACGGGAGTTCGTTATCTCTATCACGACCCCTGCCACTCGCCCATGAAGAAATACGAGCCGCTAAAGGTCGTCAATGAATTGATGAACGCGGAAGCCAACGGCAAGATCGTCAAGAACGATCGCTGCTGCGGCGAGTCGGGCACCTTCGCCATCTCGCGGCCTGACGTGTCGACGCAGGTTCGCTTCCGCAAAGCCGAGGAAATGCAGAAGGGCGCCAAAGCCGCTCGTGCGGATGGTTTCGCAGGCGATGTGAAGGTGCTGACCTCTTGCCCGTCGTGCTTGCAGGGGCTCAAACGCTACGAGGACGAGACAGCGCTCGATGCCGACTACATCGTCGTCGAAATCGCCAAGCACGTTCTCGGCGAGCACTGGATGCGCGACTACGTCGCTGCAGCTAACGACGGTGGGATCGAACGCGTACTGGTGTAAGAATAACGGCTAAAGAAGCCGGATTATGCGGGTTGGCCATTCCCGCACCGATTGTGAATATGCATAGCATATGTATAATCGGTTTGGGCACATCGAGTTCGACCCTGCAAAAGCGCGACGTAACTTCCTGCTTCACGGAGTTAAGTTCGGCGATGCCGAATTGGCGTTGTGTGACCCAATGGCGCTCACCATCGAAGACTCCGAATCATTAGAAGAACAACGACTCATCACTCTCGGAATCGACTCGCTGGGCCGGGTGCTATTGGTGGTTCACACTGACAGGGGTAACCGCACTCGGATCATATCCGCACGCAAGGCCAGTCGTGGCGAAACGGACCGTTACTATGCGAAAGCACTATGACTTCTCCAAAGCGAAACGCGGGGCTGCGATCTCATCGTCGCAAAAAACCCGCATTACGATCATGTTGGACGATGACTTGCTCGAATTTTTTCGAAATGCCGGCGAACGCCAAGGAACCGGCTATCAAACGCTGATCAATCAGGCCTTGCGTCAAGCGATGGCATACCAACGAGGCTCACGAGGCGCCGCGACCCCACTGACTGTGGCAGAGCTACGACGAGTTTTGCGGGAAGAACTCAAGACCGGTTGATCAGCCTCAGCCCGCCTTGCGGAAGGTGAGATTGATGCGCACGGCGCCGGCAGCCGCGCCTTCGGCCTGCCCCACAGCGTGATAGCCGCGTCGCGCGGAGCGGCCCCACACCAATACATCCTTCGGTTCTAGCCGAATTTTCACAGCTGGCCCGGAACGCCGTTGTCCGTACCAAAGAAAAGTCGCGGCTGTACCGAGTGTGACAGAAACGATCGGCTGTGAAAAATCCCGCTCATCGGCATCGCGATGGGAGCCCATCTTGGCCTTGCCCG
Organism: Klebsiella pneumoniae; assembly: GCA_945873095.1. Taxonomy (GTDB): domain Bacteria; phylum Pseudomonadota; class Gammaproteobacteria; order Steroidobacterales; family Steroidobacteraceae; genus UBA964. The sequence goes on from CAMCBU010000042.1 coordinate 7,610, forward strand.
CATACCGATTGATCAAACACGCATCGGGAAGAAAGTCGTGATAGCCGGCTTTGGCCGCTGCTCGCTGCGCGAGGTCCAAAAAAATCGACGGCATCGCAGGCCAGGAGTGCCCCGAGAGCGGATCGTTGCGCTCGTATCGATAGCCTTTGGCATCGCTGTGCCAACCGAGCGTACCGCAGTTGGTCATCGCGGCCGACATCGGCCGACCACCCGGAGTTTGCAGATGCCGAAACGGCGCCGCCGCGGCGACAACGTCGACCGCGGCGGCATATTCAGCGGTGGTCGCCGCGAAGCCGCGCAACAGCACGACTTCCGGCGCCACTTCGGTGGCTAGGTCGATATCAGAACCCGACCGTGACACGTCCGTAGATGAAGCGACCTGAACGACCGAACGGCGAGTAGTTCGAGAACGCAGTCGCACCCGTCGTGTTCAAAGACGGCGGCAAGCCATCCGGATACTTATCGAGGATATTGTCGGCGCCGAGAGCCACCTTCACACTCTCGTTCACCTCGTAACGAGCCTCGAGATCGACCAGCGTCTTGGCCTTCAACACGAAGTCCGCCGCGGCCGTCGTACCCGGCGACAACACATCACCATAGCGCGTGGCGCGCAACGTGGCGCCCCACGGACCATGCGACCAAGCGCCCGACAAGCCGAACTTGTTCTTCGGATTGCCCTCTTCGAAGGTCAGCACGTTGACTCGACCGAACAAGGTCGGGTTGAGCTGTGCGATCTGCGAGATGGTCGGCAGCCGAGTGACCTCGGTCGAGTTGAAGTTCGCCGTCGCCGTGACGTCGATCTTGCTGCCGTTGTCGAAGCGCACCGGATAGTTCGCGACGACATCGACACCGCGGGTGTTGGTATCCACACCGTTGATGAAGAAGCGGCCGCCACCGATACCGATGAAACCCTTCGAGGTCAGGAAGTCACGCACGTTGGTCGCGGTGAGGTTCTCCGACAGCACGATGCGGTTGTCGATATTGATGCGGTAGGCGTCGATGGTCAGGCTCAGATCGCCCGTGCGGATCACGGCACCGACCGAGAAGTTCATCGACTCTTCCGCCTCGAGCGGCTTCGCACCGAGTGCCACCGCCACCGGATCCGAAACCGGGAAGGTGGTGATGTCGAAGGGGATGCCGTTGATGAAGTTCGTCGAGGTTGTCGCAAAGTACTGCTGCTGCAACGACGGAGCACGGAAACCGCTCGAGACCGAGGCACGCAGCGCGAAGGCGTCGCTGAAGTCGTAGCGGCCCGAGATCTTGCCCGAGACGTTGTTACCGAAGTCGCTGTATTCCTCCACTCGGATCGCCGCTGAACCCAGGAAGTTATCGGTCAAGTTGGCTTCGAGATCGAGATAGGCGCCGACGGCACTGCGATGCTCGTTGACCACATTGCCCGGACGGAAACCCGGGAACACCTGCGCGCCCGATGCTGTCGGGGCGCCGTTCAACTGCACGCCACCGTTGCGGTAGGAATCCGGCTCACCGGCGAAAATACCGTAGCCCTCACGACGCGCCTCGAGACCGAGAGCAACGTTGAGCGGCGAAGCGAGTCCCGCCACTTCGATTCCGCGCACACCCGAAATGTTGAGCACGCCCTGGTCGTAATCGAAACCACCGGCATCGAACGAAGTCTTGCTGGCGGTGCCGAGTGAACGGTTCAAGGTGTTCTCGATGGTGAAGGCCATCTTGTTCTTGCCGTAGACGACTGAGGTGTCCATATCCCAACCGGCGAAAGCCCAGCGCAAGCCCACCGCAGCGGAGAAGTCCGTCACGTCGGGCGAGATCAGCGGCAAGAAGCCGTCGGGATAAATTTGCGCTACGTTGCGCGCATCGCTTGCAGGGCGATAAAAACCCGCCGAGGTGGCAGACCGATCCTGCCAGCTAGCCGATGCATAGATGTCGACGCCCTCGGACAACTCGGCACCCGAGTTCAGGAACAGGGTCTTCTGCGAGAGCTCCGGCTCTCCGTACCACGCACTGAAGCGCTGAAACGTCGCTTCGCGCGGATCGAACCCGCCCGTCGCAGTTCTCGGATACTGCTGTCGGAAGTCCCAACCACCACGCTCGGTGCGCTCGCCTTCTTTCAGCTCGGCCGACACGGTCAAAAAGCCCGTGTCGCCCAAAGAAAAGCCTTTCCAACCGCTGATCGTGAGCGTCTCGCCATCTGAGCGAGTGCGCTGCAAGACGCGCGGCGCCGACCAATTGGCGCCCGTCGGCGGCGTGCCGGTTTCAGTTTGGTATTCGGTTTCGCGCCAGCCGTAGCTGATGGTGCCTTCACCACCGTCACGCGCTTCGCGCAAACGCAAGTTGATGACGCCCGCGATCGCATCCGAGCCGTACTGCGCCGAAGCGCCGTCGCGCAGCACTTCGATGGCGCTGATCGCGTTGTTCGGAATCGCGTTGAGGTCAGCCGAGGCCGCGCCACGGCCGACCGTGCCGTTCACGTTGACGAGCGCAGCCGAATGACGACGCTTGCCATTGACCAGCACCAGCGTCTGATCGGGTGCGAGTCCGCGCAGCGTCGCCGGACGTACGGTGTCCGTACCGTCCGTCAGACCCGGGCGCGGGAAATTGAAGGACGGCAAAGCCACCGACAACGCTTGGTTGATTTCGGTCACACCGAGGTTTTGTAGGGTCTCGGCCGGGATCACATCGACGGGCACCGGGGTATCGAGCGCCGAACGGTTGGCGACGCGAGTACCGGTCACGACCACCTGCTCGAGCGCATCGGCGCCAGCGGCACTGTCCGCCCCACTCTGTGCCACGGCCGCCTGAGACAAGGCAGCGGCCACGAACACCGCAATCAGCTTGTTGTTCATATACAACTCCCTGGACATTTCGTCCGAATAAGAACCCCGGATTACACAGGAAATTGGTGCGTGGCTCAAGGCACGAATTGTTTGATTCTCACAACGACTCGGTATGACCGATGCCTACCGAAACAGCCAAGCACTTTCGGCCCTGAACGGGCTGACCCCACAGACCTACACTTCCGTAACGGAACAAGTTTTGTGCGATTTGGAACTCGCATGCAGTAAAAACTAGATCCTATATTTTCGTCTCCAGAGGTTAGCCGGTGGTGGCACCTGAAGTTGAAGACGGCGCGGCGGTGAAGGATGACACCGCAGGCCGTGTTCCCACACTGAGGTCCACGGTCCTGATCGTGGATTCGGACGCCTCGTCGTTGGAGTTCATCGAGCGCGCCTTGAGCCAAGCGGGTCTGAAGGTCATCGCCACCACCCAAGTCGGCGGCTCTCAAGGCGCCGTCGGGTTGCTGGATCTGCGCCAAGATATCCACGTGGTGGTTATTGATCCGCGCAGTTGTCGTGAGTCTGCGGGCACGTCGTTCAGAAACCTGCATGCGCGCTATGCGAACCACCGGCCCTCGCTGCAGTTCGTCTTGGTCTCCGACCCCCGCCTCGGTGACCGCGGCACAGACTACCTCCACCTCGACACCGCCGACTTTCTGGCTAAGCCACTGACGCGCAGCGTGTTGTTACGCGCCGTCGTCGAGGCCGGCCGCCGATACGAGCATTACTCTGAACGGGAGCCGCTCAGAGCGCCGCCACGGGTGCTCGAGCGCCCGCAAAACCCCGCCAAAAATGGAGTTGGCCGAGAGCCGCCGCTAGAGCTAAAAGTACTGCAAATCCTGCACGATATCGACGATTTCCGCTTGCGGGCACTGGATGGGATCGTTGAGCCCGACGCCACCTGGAGCATGCTAACCGAACTGTTGCGAGCGCGCCTCATTCGCCGCCGTATTTCAGTGACCAGCCTGTGCCTCGCCTCCAAGAGCCCGGTGACCACCGCGTTACGCCGAATTGAGCGGCTGCTCGAAACCGGCTTCATCACCTATTCGCTCGATCCGAAGGACCGGCGCCGCAAATACATCGAACTGACGGATGACGGGGCGACCAAGATTCAGGATGTGGTTCGAGGCATCGCCCGCCACTTCGGTACAGACGAAGCGCACCCCAGTCCCGAACCCTAAGCACCCGAACCGTAAGCACCCGAGCCCTAAGCCCTGAGCGGCAGGGATCTCCTCCGGCAGGGTTTACACCGGTGGAGTTTATTTCCTGATTTTCGGTTTAGAATCAGCCCTGAAGGACAAAAACCGTCCACGGGGCCTGAAGGCTCGTGAGATCAAACCTACTGAGGGACTCTACAATGAAGTCATATTCCGCTGTCGGCTTGGCGGTCGCGGCCACCCTGCTCTCTGCAGGCGCCGTCGCACAGGAGTCGGCCGAGCTCGAAGAGATCATCGTTACGGCGACCAAGCGCGAGCAAACGTTGCAAGACGTGCCGGTTGCGGTCAGCGTGACGCCGGTCGAGACCATCAATAAAGCCGCGATCAAGGACATCACCGATCTCGCGAGCATCATCCCGTCACTGCGCGTCACGACGCTGCAGACTTCGACGCAGACCAACTTCGTCATCCGCGGCTTCGGCAACGGCGCGAACAACCCGGGTATCGAGCCCTCGGTCGGCGTCTTCATCGACGGCGTGTATCGCTCACGCTCAGCAGGTGCGATCGGCGATCTCGTCGATGTCTCGCGCGTCGAAGTGCTGCGTGGCCCGCAAAGCACGCTGTTCGGTCAGAACGCCTCGGCGGGCGTCATCAGCATCATCACGCAAAAGCCCTCGTTCGAGTGGGGTGGTTACGTCGAAGGCACGGTGGGCAACTACAACTCGAATATTTTGAAGTCGAAGATCACGGGGCCCTTGAGTGACACCGTGGCTTTCAGCCTCTCGGCCGTGCGTAACGAGCGCGATGGCTACTTCAAAGAATTGAAGAGTGGCGCTGCGATCAACGATCGTGATCGATCGGATGTACGCGCCCAGCTGCTGTGGAAGGCGAGCGACAACTTCGAGCTGCGCCTCATCGGCGACACCAGCACGATCAGCGAGGTGTGTTGCGGCGTATCCAACCTCGTCAATGGTCCGACCGGCGGCATCATTCAATCGCCACTCGTCGGCGGCCAGATCTATGCCGCAAAACCTTTCGATCGTAAGTATTACGCGAACAAGTTACCGATCAACGTCGTCAAGAACAGCGGTATCTCGGTGCACCTCGATTGGGATCTCGGCGATTGGCAGATGACCTCGATCACCGCATCGCGCAACCAAGAGAGCGCCTTCGATTACGACTTCGATTTCACCAGCGGCGATCTCGGCTCGGTCAACCTGAACGAGGGAGACATCGGCACGGTGACGCAAGAGTTGCGCTTGTCGTACGACGGCGGCGGCAAGGTGCGCGGCCTGCTGGGCGCGTACTACATGACCGAAAAAGTCGAATACGACAACACCATTCAAATCGGTGCTGGCTTCCGTAACTACGCAGGCGTGCTGACCAACCCGACCAACCCGGCTGCGGGCTTGCAGACGCTGCCCGGACTTGAGGCGGCGTTTGGTTTGCCTTCGGGCTCACTGTTCCGCTCGGGCACGGGTAACAAGATCGAAACCGAGCAGGACACCGACGCCTACACGCTGTTCGGCCAGCTCGACTTCGATCTCACCGAGCAGCTGACGCTGACCACGGGCGTCGCCATGACGGACACGCAGAAGGACGTCGCCTTCCGTCAGTTCTCGAACGAAGTGTTCTCGAGCCTCGACTTCGTCACGGCGGGTTTCGCGCAAATCCGGGCGGGCTTGCTCCGCGCCGGTCTGCCTGACTCGCTCGCCAGCCAGTTTGCCGATCAGGCGAGCGTGGCCGACGGGACGGTCGTCCCTTGCTTCCGTCCGCCGGCGCCGTTCGGCGCTCTGACGGGCCCGCTCTGTAATCCGTTGCTGGCGCTCTACCCGTTGCAGTTCCTGCATCCGGTCGTGCCGTTCAGCGACAGCTCGAGCGACAGCAAGACGACCTACACGATCCGCTTGGCCTACGACTTCAACGACAAC
>CAMCBU010000043.1 GCA_945873095.1 Klebsiella pneumoniae
CCGCGCGGACCGCGCAGCGTCTTGTGGGTCGTGGTGGTCACGACATCCGCATACGGAATCGGATTCGGATACTCACCCGCCGCAACGAGACCTGCCACGTGCGCCATGTCGACGTGCAGGTAGGCACCGACCTTGTCGGCGATCGCACGAAAACGCGGAAAATCGAGCAAACGAGAATAAGCCGAGAACCCGGCGATGATGAGCTTCGGCTTGACCTCGAGTGCTTGCACTTCGAGCGCGTCGTAGTCGATCTCGCCGTTGTCGGGACGAATGCCGTACTGCGAAGCTGCAAAAATCTTGCCGGAGAAGTTCACCTTCGCGCCGTGGGTGAGGTGACCGCCGTGATCGAGACTCATGCCGAGGATGGCATCGCCCGGCTTCAACATGGCCAGGTACACCGCGGCGTTCGCTTGCGAACCGGAGTGCGGCTGCACGTTGGCGTAGTCGGCACCGAAGAGCTGCTTGGCGCGATCGATCGCCAACTGCTCGGCAATATCCACGTGCTCGCAACCGCCGTAGTAGCGCTTGCCCGGATAGCCTTCGGCGTATTTGTTGGTGAGCACCGAACCCTGCGCCTCGAGCACGCGCGGGCTCGCATAGTTCTCGGAGGCGATCAACTCGATGTGATCCTCCTGACGTTGCCGTTCGGCGCCCATCGCGGCGGCGAGCTCGGGGTCGAATCCGGCAATGGTCATCTGTCTGGAGAACATCGGCGAGGCCTCGGGAAAGCAGGTGGCGGTGGGCGGCGTATTTTAGCCGAAGGCGACGGCTCGCCGGCCCGCTCGTCTTGCAATCAAGCGAAAAGATGCTCGACGACGGCGTTCCAGGCAGAGGCGATGTTCGGGCGGTGATAACCGCCACCACCGGTGGCGAGCAGACGGCCGTGACCGAAGCGCTCGGCCATGTCGCGCAAATCCGCCGTCGCGCGCGCGTGGGCGCCCGGGGAGAACTGCAAGTGAGTCAACGGATCGCCCGCCACACTGTCGGCACCGGCCTGAAGGATGATGAACTCGGGCGCGAACGCATCGAGGTGACGCAGCACCTGCTGCCAGGCTGGCTCGAAAACGGCATCGTCGGCACCGGGCATCAGGGGCAGATTGAGCTTCGTACCCGTCGCCGCGCCCTTGCCGATTTCATCGTCTGAGCCCGTGCCCGGGTATAAATGGCGCCCATCCTCGTGGATGTCGGCGAATATGACGCCCGGGTCGGTCTCGAAGCCGTAATAGAGCCCGTCGCCGTGGTGGGCATCGATGTCGACATAGGCGATCCGTTGCAGGCCGCACTCGCGGCGCAACCATTCGATCAGAACACCGCAATCGTTCAAGGCGCAAAAGCCCGCGGCACCACGCCGTGCGGCGTGATGCAGACCTGCGATGGGCACGAAGGCCCGTCGCGCTCGCCCCTGCATGATCTCGGCACCCGCCAGCAAAACGCCCCCGACGACGTCTGAGGCGGTTTCAAAGACGCCGCGAAAGGCGGGTGTGTCACCGCCGTCGAGATAGCCCTCGCCAGTCGCGGAGCGCTGTTGCAGGAAGGCGAGGTAGGACGGGGAGTGGAACAGCGCCAGCTCCTCGGCGCTCGCGCGGCGAGGCTCTTCGATGCGGCAACGCCGCTCGAGACCACGCGCTTCGAACTCGCGGTAGAAGGCATCGTGACGGTCGAGGCCGAAAGGATGCCCCGCACCAAACCCGTAGCGGGCGAGCCGCTCGCCGGCGACGACCAGAACTTCGGACATCGTCCTGCCCTCCCGAAGATGCGGCGAAGCCTAGCACAGGCGATAATCAACCCCATGGCTCAATACATTTACACGATGAACCGGGTGGGCAAGGTCGTCCCCCCGAAACGTCACATCCTGCGCGACATCAGCCTCTCCTTCTTCCCGGGCGCCAAGATCGGCGTGCTCGGTCTGAACGGCTCGGGTAAATCGACGCTCCTGAAAATCATGGCCGGTCTCGATACGAACATCGAGGGCGAGGCACGACCGCAGTCGGGGATCCGCGTGGGCTACCTGCCGCAGGAGCCGGAACTCGATCCCAACAAAAACGTGCGCGAGGAAGTCATCGCCGGGATCGGCGGCATGTTCGCCAAAGTCGAACGCTTCAATGCGATCAGCGAAGCCTTCGCCGAGCCTATGTCCGACGATGAGATGAACAAGCTCCTGGAGGAGCAGGCCAAGCTGCAGGATGACATCGATGCCGCCGGTGGCTGGGAACTCGATCGCAAGCTCGAGATCGCCGCCGACGCGCTGCGCCTGCCGCCGTGGGATGCCAAAATCGAAAATCTCTCCGGTGGTGAAAAGCGCCGCGTGGCGCTGTGCCGTCTGCTGCTCGCAGCGCCTGACATGCTGCTGCTCGATGAGCCCACCAACCACCTCGATGCCGAATCGATCCATTGGCTCGAGAAGTATCTCGAGGCATATCCCTCAACCGTGATCGCAGTCACCCACGATCGCTACTTCCTCGACAACGTTGCCGAGTGGATCCTCGAACTCGATCGGGGTCATGGCATTCCGTACCAAGGCAACTACTCGACTTGGCTCGAGCAAAAGGAAAAGCGCCTCGCCCAGGAAGAGCGCGAGCGCGATGCTCTGCGCAAAACGCTCGAGCGCGAGCTCGAGTGGGTGCGTCAAAATCCGAAGGCACGTCAGGCCAAGAGCAAGGCGCGTATGCAGCGTTACGAAGAGCTCGCCTCACGCGAATTCCAGGAGCGCAACGAGACGAACGAGATCTACATTCCGCCCGGCGAGCGTTTGGGCGATCTCGTCATCGAAGCTAAGGGTTTGCGCAAAGCCTTTGGCGACAAGTTGCTGTTCGATGATCTGAACTTCAACCTGCCGCGCGGTGGCATCGTCGGCATCATCGGCCCGAACGGCGCCGGCAAGACGACGCTCTTTCGCATGCTCACCGGTGTCGAACAGCCCGATTCCGGCGAATTCCGTGTCGGTCCGAGTGTGAAGCTCGCCTATGTTGATCAATCACGCCAAGCGTTGAACGACAAGAACAGCGTGTGGCAGGAAATCTCGAACGGTCTCGATCTGATCAAGGTCGGCAACTACGAGACACCCTCACGCGGTTACGTCGGACGCTTCAACTTCAAGGGCACGCAACAACAGCAACTCATCGGCGAACTGTCGGGCGGTGAACGCAATCGCGTGCACCTGGCCAAAGTATTGAAGTCGGGTGGCAACGTCTTGCTGCTCGACGAACCGACCAACGATCTCGACGTCGAAACGCTACGTGCGCTCGAAGAGGGTCTGCTCGCTTATCCGGGCTGCGCGGTCGTCATCTCGCACGATCGCTGGTTCCTCGATCGCATCGCCACCCACATCCTCGCCTTCGAAGGCAACTCGGAAGTGGTCTGGTTCGAAGGCAACTATCAGGAATACGTCGAGGACTACAAGAAACGCCGCGGCGAGGACGCCGAGCGTCCGCACCGCATCCGGTACAAACCGCTGACGCGCTGAGGATCAGCCGCCGCCGTTCAAAATAGCGGAGGCGCCGATCGAACCGCGCTGCTGTTGTTCGCGCACCCACTCACCCGAGCCGTTCTGCGACTCGGTGGTCGTGCAAACCTTGCGAGTCCGAAAGCTTGAGCCGGTGACTTTTTCTTCGCGACACTTGACCTTCGGTGTCTTGTCTTCGGCTTTGGCGGCAACCGGTGCTGTGCTGGCCGGCGTCGCGCTAACGGGCGTCGTAGCGGCGGCGGCCGGCGCTGCCGGTGCGACACTTGAGGGCGCGGCGCTCACTGGGGCAGGCGGATCGGCGGCGAACACCGGCAGCGTCATCAACCCACTCGTCATGATCAGCAGCGATGTCGAAACTTTCTGAGCGAACTTCATGGCCACGTGCCTCCGCATTCGTTTGAGCAATGTCTCCACCCTGAGTACGCTAACGAGCCATGAGCACTGAGCGCAAGCCCTTGCCGAGCATTTGGTGGACTGAGGCCGCAATTCCCGAGCTCCGCTCGCTGACCGATGGCGACCCCGAGCACAGCGAAGCATGGCTGGCCTTACACTACGATCTCACCACGGCAGGTCAGCTAGAGGCGGCGCGCCACGCCTATGGTCACTTTCTGCGCAGTCGCTGCCCCGCCGGGCCCGCGCGACGAGCCGCCGAGCAACTCGGCGAGGGACGCCTGCCCGAAGCCGATTTTTTGCTGAAGGATCACCGACGACGCAACCCGCCGGATGCGCTCGTGTTGCAACTGGCTGCGGAGACGGCGTTTCGTCGTCAAAAGGATGGCGATTCGATTGCGCTGTTAAACGAATGTTTGCAGCTCGCACCGGATCAACCCGGTGCGCGATTCTCGCGCGCCCTCGCCTATTACCGCACCGGCAAGCCCGTCGAAGCGGAAGCAGATCTTGAAACCGAACTGCAGCGACAACCGAATAACCCCGCCTGTCGCGCCTTGCTCGCCGCCGCGCTCACCAAAACCACGGGTGTCGAGCGTGCGCTCGAACTGTATGCGCGACTGACCGACGAGTTCCCAAGCCAAGCCACGCTCTGGATGAGTTTTGGGCACGTGCTGAAAGCCGCAGGTCGACAGCCCGAGAGCATCGAGGCCTACCGAAAAGCGACGCAGCTTGAGCCGAAAATCGGCGAGGCTTGGTGGAGTCTCGCCAACCTGAAGACGGTCAAGCTATCGGCGGATGACATCGCTGCCATGACCGCGCAGTTAGCGCGTGGCGATCTGACCGACGACGATCGGCTGCACTTCGAATTCTCCCTTGGTAAAGCGCACGAGGATCTCGCGCAGTTCGACACCTCGTTCCAACACTACGATGCTGGCAATCGTCTGCGTCTACGCATGGCGCCCTATGATGCGGAGAGCTCAACGGTCAATCTGCGTCGCAGCCAAGCGATTTACACCCGTGATTTCTTTGCCGAGCGCCGAGACTGCGGCGCGAAGGCGCTCGATCCCATCTTCATCGTGGGCTTGCCGCGAGCCGGATCCACACTGATCGAACAGATTCTCGCGAGCCACTCGCTGATCGAAGGCACGATGGAATTGCCGAACATCACGGACATCGCCCGCAGCATCGCCGATCGACAACGCACCGACGCCGATTACGACTACCTGCCGCTGATTCCGAGCTTGGCCGCCGACGAGTGGCAGACCCTCGGTGAGCGATACCTCAGCGGCACCCGGATTTATCGCAAGACGACGCGTCCGTTCTTCATCGACAAGATGCCGAACAACTTCACGCACCTCGGGCTCATCCATCTCATCTTGCCGAACGCGAAGATCATCGATGCCCGGCGCCATCCGATGGCGTCGTGCTTCTCGAACTTCAAGCAGCATTTTGCGCTCGGGCAGTTGTTCTCCTACGGTCTCGAGAACATCGGCCGCTTTTATCGGGATTACGTGGAGTTGATGGCGCACTTCGACGAGGTGCTGCCGGGCCGAGTCCATCGCGTGTATTACGAGAATATGGTCGCCGACACCGAAAACGAGATCAGGCGCTTACTCGATTATTGCGGCGTGCCGTTCGAGGAACAGTGCCTGCGCTTTCACGAAACCGAGCGCATCGTACGCACCGCAAGCTCCGAGCAAGTGCGAAAACCCATCTATCGCGAAGGCGTCGATCACTGGCGCCACTTCGAGCCTTGGCTTGCGCCACTCAAGGGCGCTCTCGGTGCGGTGTTGACGAGCTATCCGGACGTGCCAGCATTCGACTCGCCGTCGAAGCGATAGCCGAACAAGGCGATATCGGTCCGATAACGCTCGGCGACGCGCTGTGCCAAGTCTTCGTCGTAGTACTCCCGATAATCGCGATGTTCGGACGCATTACGTGTCTCGAGAGCCACTTGCGGCAAAGACAGCGCTTCACACAGCGCATCGAAATCCGCTTGCAGTGATTCGGCTCGCAAGAGATGCGACACCATCACTGCGCCGCTCTCGTCGGTGACGAAATCCGCCTGCGCGCGAAAATGGACGGGGCTCTGATTCTGTGGATTGGCGAGCACGCGTCGCATCGCTGCTTGCGGGTCACTCGTGAACAAGCCGTTGTGACGCATCATGAAGGCGACATACGAGACGAATCGTGCCCACGGATTTCGAACCACCGCGAACGACACATAACGCGACCAGACCTCGGCGCCCAAGGCGTCACGGATCTCGCGAGCGAGCTGATGGCCGTGCTCTACAGTCGAAAACGCTGGCCGATCGATGCGCTTGCGGACGAACAACGACACCTGCTCCTCGTCGTTGTCATCAAGACACGGCCGCAGAGCAAAGCGGATGCTGTGGCTCGCCACTTTGGGCACCGCTACGAACACGAATCGATGTTGATGCGAGATGATGGTCACGCGGGACAGCCGGGCTCAGGCGGGCTCTTCAAAATAATCGACGATCAAGTGGATGCGCCGCACCGGCGATGCATTGAGAACGCTATGCCGACGCAGATTATCGAGCTCATAGGCCTGACCGACGGCGAGTTTGATGTCCTCGCCTTCGACCCAAAATTGCACATCGGGATGCGTCTCGAGCGGCACGTGAACACGATGCGTCGCCTCGAGCGTCGGGCCATAGTCTTCGTGCTCGGGTATATCGTCACCGGGCCCCAGACAGGCGACCTGTGCATTCAAGACTCGACCCCGACGGGGATAGAGCGAGGCGATGCGCTGCGCAACGGGTTCGAATGCCGCGTGCAAAGGCGCCCAACCCGTGAGCCGACGCGTCGGCATGGTGGGCCCACCCACCGTCATGAGCAGATAGATCGTCCGACTTTTACGATACGGCGCCAGACGCTTCTGAAACTCCTGATCGGCATCCCACAAGTCCTCAGGCTGCTGCAGCAGGCAAGCCTTGAATCCGGTGATATCCACCTCACCGAGATGTCGCATTCGTTCATCGCAACGCATGTCTCGATGCTAACCGGCTCATCGACCTATGGCCATCGCGCGCCGGAGGGAGAACAATACGGTTCGTGACGATCTCATCCGCACCCAATCCGAACGACCGACAGCAACTCGCCGCCGCGCACACCGCGCTGACGCAAGGGCAACTCGATACGGCACTCACTCTGGTCGAGACGCTGCTGCAGCGGCTCCCCGCTTGGGCGCCGGCCGTACATCTGGCGGGTCTGATCGCCAAAGCCGCGGGTGATCTCTCTCGAGCCGAGGATCTGATGCGCCGCTCGCTGGAGCTGCCGGGCACGACGCCACGCGCCCGCGCGGAGTACGCGAACAACCTCGGTAATCTGCTGCGCAGCGCCGGCTACCCCGCCTCTGCCGCGGCGGCGTATGAACTCGCTATCGAACTTGCCGCCATGCCGCAGGCTGCGATCGGGCTTGCGCGCGCGCTGCTCGAACTCGAGCGACCCGAAGACGCCTTGCAGGTCATCGCGACTCACACCGGCGCATCATCACCTTTACTCGCGGTGCTCATCCGTTCCGAGGCGCTCGCGCAACTCGGCGAACGTCAGGCCGCGCTGAATGCACTCGGTGCCGTGACCGAGGTCGAAAAGACGCGCAGCAGTTTCTGGGTGGCGCTCGGATCGCGCCTCGCCGCCCTCGGACGCTTCGAAGAAGCGGAGACCGCGCTGCTGCCGCTGCTCGCCACACCGGATGCCGCGACCGCCATGCTCGCTCTCGGGGAAGTTCGCGTCATGTCGCGCGATTGGGTCAATGCGCTCGAGATCTTGAAAAAAGGAATTCAGCAATTCCCGCACAGCATCGAGTTGCAGAGTCGTCACGCCGGACTCGCGTGGATGATGGGCGATCATCGTCACTTCGCCGACCCGATGCGAAAAGCACTCACCGAGCGGCCCACTCACAGCGGACTACGACTCGCTTTGGTGACGGCGCTGGGCAATGCGGGCCTTCATGATGAGGCTGAACACCTGCTTCGCGACGGGCAATTGCTGCGCCCCAACGATCCGCATTTTCTCTCGCTGCTCAGTCTGCGCTGCGCCGAAACGGATCGTCTCGATGAGGCGGCACAGTGGATCGAAACGGCCTTTTTGATCGCACCCGAATTCGAATTGGTACGCGAGCATGCGGCCATCGTGGCACTGTGCCGCCAGCAACCCGATGTCGCTTTGACGCATACGCAGTGGCTGACGAGTCGACGACCGCTCGGGCAATTCGCCTGGGCGTTGCACACGAGTGCGCTACGCGCCGCCGCGCACGCGGAGTGGCGGCGCCTCGCCGACCCCAGCGCGGTTTGTCACACCCGCGTACTCGCGCCGCCCGCTGGCTATGCATCGATCGAGGCGTTCAACGCCGAGCTCGCCGATCGATTGCGCGCACGACACAATCTCGCTGCGCATCCGCTCGTGAATTCGGTGCGCCAAGGGACGCAGGTCGAAATCCTCCCGGAGGCCGAGACGGATCCGATTCTTCGCGAGTTCTTCGAGATGATTCGCGCACCGATCGCGAGCGTCATCGCCTCGATGCCCGAGGATGCCACTCACCCGCTGCATTCGAGACGACTGCACTCGAGAGCCTCTGAGGATTTTCACTTCTCGGGCTGCTGGACCGTACGCCTACGCGGTGGCTCGGGAAAGCATGTCAGCCACATCCATCCGCGCGGTTGGCTCAGCTCAGCGTACTACGTGGAAGTCCCCGAGACGATCGCACAGGATCCGAACAGAGGCGGATGGTTGCGCTTTGGCGATCCGCCGTATCCGATCAAAGATTTCGCACCGAGTGGCTGGGTGCAACCCAAAAGCGGCACGCTAGCGCTTTTCCCGTCGTATCAGTGGCATGGCGTCGAGCCCTTTGCGGGCAAAGGCGAGCGCATCACGATCGCTTTCGATGTGGTGCCGCGCCGCGGCTATCCACACCCCGCCTAAGTGGAGCCGAGTCGCACTCGGTCAACTCAAGCGAAACTGGCGCTCTGCGGCCGCCATGCGTTGCACGATCTGTCGCTCTTCGAGCGACAGTAACGGATTCCAGACATCGAAGATCATCACGACCCGAATCTCATCGCTGTCGTTCCACGCTTCGTGCTCGATGGTGTCATCGAACACGATCACTTCGCCCTCGACCCAGCGGCGATTGTCGTAGCCCACTCGGAACAGACACGGCTCGGGGACGACCAAGGGCAGATGCGCAACAAGGCGAGCATTGGATTCGCCATGATGCGGCGGAATCTTCGTCTTCGGCGCCAACACCGAGAACATCGCGTTGGGACAGGTGCCCGCGAGATTCACCGAGTCGATCAACTTCAGCGCTTCGGCGGTCTTTGGGCAACGCGCGAGATTCGCCTCGACCGGCTCGCCACCGCGATACAGATGAAAACTCGTCCACGCGCGCGAGTGATTGAGCTCCGCCCATTGATTCACCGGATCACCGGCACCGTACTGGACATACGGCGTGAACTCGGCGGAGGCCTCACTCAAAGCGGCAATCATTTCGTCGCGAATATCGGCGGTACGCTGCTCGAGTTCGGGGACCCAATCAAACATTTCGCGCCGAAAGAACGGTTGCGCGGGCAAGCGGGGCACACCGAGCTGATTGCTCTGCGACAGAAACGGCTTGGATCTCCCAGCCAACATCGAGATCGCCTCGCGCCACCGCGCGCTCAAACCCGGCAGACCATCGACAGCCTGTAGCAGACTCGCTTCGAGCGCTTCGCTATACATCGCGACCACTTGCTCGGCGTGCGCGAGAGGCCGACGAAACGACTCCGGTCGATACTCCGCAGGAGGCGAGATTTTGAGCACATCGCGATAGACGAGCGCGGCCGCCTTCGGCTTACCCTGCCGCTCGATTAGATCCGCTTTTTGCAGCAATGCGGGCCAACAATAGGGGTCGATGGCGAGCGTGGCTTGCAACGCCTCGAACTCGTCTTCGTAGCGACCGAGCAAACGCAAGCTCGCCGCACGCGTCAAACCAAAATCGACCAGTACATCAGGCTCGATCTCGTGGGGCTGCACCCGCTCGAGCAACTCCAAGGCAGCCGTGGCGCGGCCGGCCTCCAAGTCGAGGCGGCACAGGGCGATGACCGCACGCGCTGCCGAAGGCTGCGCTGCCAAAATAGCCTCGTAGCCGCGTCTTGCAGCGGCCTTGTCGCCTGCTGCCTCTGCTTCTTTGGCCTCACGCCACCACTGCTGCACGTTGCTCATGAATCGCTCACTTCAAAAAAAAGGGGTGCCGCCTGAGCGACACCCCTTGTTTATCAACGTTATCGTCGAGATCAGAACTTGTACGAGACACCGACGCTGTAACGGGGTCCGAGCGGATCGTACATATCGACGTAGGCGTTCGCCGAGGTGTTGCCACCCGGGATGTTACCCACGACGGTCGGATCTTCATCCGTCACGTTCTGAGCAGCCAGAGTCACGCGCAGCGCATCGTTCCACTTCCAGGTGACCGAGAGGTCGACGTATTGGAAGGAGGGGATGTTCTCCACGAGGTAGATGCTGCGACCGACCTGATCCGGATCGTCGTTGCGAGCCTGTACATCGACCGACGACAGGTGACGCACGAAGACCGAAGCCGAGAAGGCGCGCCAATCTGCCGAAAGCGACAGATTCGCGCGATCCTTCGGCGTCGGCGTACCGCAGGTATCACCGTAAACGCCTTGACACTCGATCAGCGGCGAAGCCGGGCTCGACTTGAACGAGCTATCGAGGGTGTGCGAACCGGAGATACCGGCCGTCAGACCGACTTCACCCAACTCGAACGCGTAGGAGAAGGCGTAGTCGACACCCTCGGCCGTCAGCGTCGAGAGGTTGCGAGTCTCTTGGACGATACCGAAGCCATCACCCTCGAGTTCACCGAGCGAGTTACGCTTGATGAGGCTGCAGAAGCTCGTGATGTTGTTGTTGAAGCAGTTGTCGAGCACTTCCTGCGCGCCATACGAGCCGATACCACCATCGATCTCGATCTTGTAGTAGTCGACCGAGCCGGTGAAGCCCGGCAGCGCTTCCGGCGTCATCTGGAAGCCGATCGTGAAGGTGTCTGCCTCTTCGGCCTCGAGCGAGATACCGAGAGAGACGGCACCACCGCCGATGCTCGCAGCCTGCTGCGCAGCCGGCGGCGCGATCGAACCGATTTGCGATGCCGGAGCACCCTGGGCAATACACTTCGCACGCAGCGTCGCGTTGGTGACCGGGCCCGAGCCTGCGCAAGGATCGCTACGCACTTCGGTCAGACCGAAGGAGAGCGGCGCGAACTGCTCGCCGATGTTCGGCGCGCGGACGGCCTTCTGCAACATCGCACGGAAGCGGTAACCCGCGACCGGCGTGTACTCCAAGCCGGCTTTCCAGGTCTCGAAGGAGCCGGCGAGGTTCGTCTCCGACGCACGCAGACCGAGGTCGAGCGCGAGGTTCTCGACACCCGCCTTGCCCGTGATCAACGGAACGTAGGCTTCGCCAAAGAATTCGAGCGTGTCGACACGGCCGGCGAGCGGCGGTGCCGTGCCACCCTGACCCATCGCACCACCGAACTGGGTGAGATCGTCGGGGCGGAAGTCCGCGTTGAATTCGGTCCACTCGGCACCGAAGGCGAGGCCGACCGGTGAATCCGCAGCCGGCAACTGGATGCCTGCCACCGGACCCGAGATGATCGCCGAGGCCGTCTTGGCTTCGGTGACTTGCGTCGAGTAGTAGCTGGCGCGAATGTAGTCGAGACCCGCCTGCGAGATCGCACCGGTCATCGGCACGCCGCTGTCGCGGTAGACGCTACCGTTACCCGAGAAGATGTTGACCGGAGCGCAGGTGCCGCCCGAGACGCACTTGATGCCATCGGGAGTCTGGATCGCCACGATCGCCTTGCGGGCGCGATCGATGCTGACGTCGTTCTGCAGACCATCGAGACGCGACACACGACCGAACTGCGAGGAGACGTCGTAGGTCCAATCCGAAGCGCCGATGTCGCCGCGCACGCCCGCGGTCAACTGGATCGTCTTCGACTCGGAGATACCGACGCGAGGTCCAAGCTCGATCAGACGACGGCGCAAGCCGTTGACCGTGACGAGTTGGGTGCCCGGAGTCGCATTCGGATTGAAGACGCCGTGTGGCACTTCACCCGCGATCGGGAAGGCAGCCTCGTTGTTGTACGCCGCGATCAAGGCCGTGCGCTGATCGGCGGTGAGGAACGGGTTGTCGAGGTTGACCTTGAAGGTCGCCGTCGAACCACCGAAGAACGCCGAAGAGGCGAGCTGCGTCGGCACGTCGGAATTGACCGCAAACACGCGGCCGTAGATCTCGGTCGAGTCGCTGATATCGAAGTCGATCGAACCGAAGGCCGACCAGCGCTCCTGCGGAACCTGGAAGTAGTTGTACGGGTTGTAGTTGAAGGTTGCGTTCGGCGCGTACTGACCGAGTCCGCCGCGGGTGGTCAGCTTGCCATCCGGGGTGAAATAACGGCTCGAGAAACCGCCCGTCGCCGTGCGGATTGCCGCGCGCGTCGCGCCGGCGTTGCTCGAACCGAGCTGACGGTCGGCACCAAAGATATCCGACGAATAGGCGTACCAGCTGCCGGCGTAACGATAACCGTCGGCGGCGAACAGGTTGTAGTTCGAGTAAGCACGGTCACCCTGCAGCACTTCATCGCGCTTGGTGTAACCGAAAGAGAGGATCGCTGAACCGCGATCGTCCGCGAACTTGGCGCCCGCCGTAAGCGCGGCGCTCATCACACGGCCATCGCCCTCGCCATACTGCGAGGCGTTGTAGTCGGCCTGCAGGCCTTCGAAATCCTTCTTCGTGATGAAGTTCACAACGCCCGACACGGCATCCGAACCGTACACGGCCGAGGCACCGCCGGTGACGATATCAACGCGCTCGACGATCGCGCTCGGGATCAGGTTGATGTCCACGGCACCGCTCGTGCCGAACGGCGGCAGACGCTTGCCATCCATCAACACCAAGGTGCGGTTCGAGCCGAGGCCACGCAGGTTGATCGTCGCAGCGCCCGGGTTACCGTTGTTGATGAATTCGGTCGCGCCCGGCAGGAACTGGGGCAGCTGACGCAATTGGGTTTCGAGGTTGATGACGTTCAGCTCTTCGAGCTGTTCGGCCGACACCGTCGAGATGGGGCTATTGGAAACGAGGTCCGGTTTCGCGATACGCGTACCGGTAACAACGACTTCATCCAAGCTCGCTTCTTGAGCGAGGAGCATGCCGGGCACAGCGAACGCCACGGAACCGTAAAGAACTTGTGCGACAGTGCGACGAACGAGCGGATTCGATGTACTCACTAGCAACCCTCCCACAGGGTAAAGACGGCCTTCCCGAGACCTGTTGATAGACCTAGTCGCGGAGACTATTCCTTCGGGGAAATCGGCGTCAAGCAAAGCCGACACAGTGTTGCGTTAGAGCAACGCACTAGCCGAGCCACGCCCTCGCATTGCGGAAAACGCGCATCCAGCCGGAATACTCGCCGTTGCCTGCCGGGCGCCAAGACATCTGCACGTTGCGGAACACCCGCTCAGGATGCGGCATCATGACCGTCACGCGGCCATCTTGGCTGCACAGCGCCGC
>CAMCBU010000044.1 GCA_945873095.1 Klebsiella pneumoniae
GCCTCGCGCATGAATTCGCTGTCAGCGATCAACGGACCACCCTCGAAATCGCCTGCCGCTGATGGGTGTTCGTGGTCGGAATCATGATCGTCATTATTCTCGCCCGTCCTCACGCACCGATCGATAGACGACGTCTATCAAGAGCATCCGTTCTGTCGATTGGACTAATTCTAAGTTCCGTCCCATCATTCGCCCCGCGCCGCGAGGTTGCGGTGCTTTGCAACATTTTCTTCACTATCGATAGGAAGTCTCATGTCCCTCATCAACACCACCGTCAAGCCCTTCAAGGCCCAGGCCTATCACAACGGCAAGTTCGTCGAAGTCACCGACCAGTCGCTCAAGGGCAAGTGGTCCGTGATCTTCTTCTACCCGGCCGACTTCACCTTCGTCTGCCCGACGGAACTCGGCGACCTCGCCGACAATTACGATACCTTCAAGTCGCTCGGCGTCGAGATCTATGGCGTGTCGACCGACACGCACTTCACGCACAAGGCGTGGCACGACACCTCGGACACCATCCGCAAGGTCAACTATCCGCTGATCGGCGATCCGACCGGCGCCATCACGCGCAACTTCGATGTGATGATCGAGGAAGAGGGTCTCGCCCTGCGCGGCACCTTCGTGATCAACCCGGACGGCGTGATCAAGCTGTGCGAGATCCATGACAACGGCATCGGCCGTGACGCCAAGGAATTGCTGCGCAAGGTCCAGGCCGCTCAGTACGTTGCCAAGAATCCGGGTCAGGTTTGCCCGGCCAAGTGGACTCCGGGTGCCGAGACGTTGAAGCCCTCGCTCGATCTCGTCGGCAAGATCTAAACCGCGCTACCGCTCGCCACTACCGCTCATCGGAAGAACATGATGCTCGACGAAACTCTCCAGTCCCAGTTACGGGCTTATCTCACGAAGATAGTCCAACCCGTCGAGCTCATTGCTTCTCTTGATGAGTCACAGGGCGCGCAGGAAATGCGCACCCTGCTCGAGACGATCGCCAGCCTGACCGACAAGGTGTCGGTCAGGCTGGACGGTCAACAAACCCGTCGCCCCTCGTTCCAGATTCGGCGAGTGGGCGCCCCAACTTCGCTGCATTTTGCGGCCGTGCCGCTCGGGCACGAGTTCACCTCGTTGGTGCTCGCACTGCTGTGGAGCGGTGGTCATCCGCCCAAAGTCGACGAGGCGAGTATCGAGTCGATCCGCAGTCTGTCAGCCTCGCTGTGCTTCGAAGTGTTCATGTCACTCTCGTGCCACAACTGCCCGGATGTCGTGCAGGCACTGACCTTGCTGTCGGTGATCAACCCGAACGTCGAAACGGTCGTGATCGATGGCGCGCTTTACCAAGATGAAGTCACGGCTCGCCAGATCATGGCCGTGCCGATGGTATTTTTGAACGGGGAGCTCTTTGGTTCGGGCCGCATGAGCCTCGAAGAAATCCTTGCCAAGCTCGACGGCAACAGCGCCGAAAAAGAGCGCGCCAAGATCGACGCCAAGGCGCCCTACGACGTGCTCATCGTCGGTGGTGGACCTGCCGGAGCGGCCGCCGCCGTGTATGCCGCGCGCAAGGGACTGCGAACGGGCATTGCCGCGGAGCGCTTTGGGGGTCAGACGAACGATACGCTCGGCATCGAGAACTACATCTCCGTGCTCGAAACCAACGGACCGAAATTCGCAGCCGACCTCGAGGCGCACGTGCGCCACTACGATGTCGACATCATGAATTTGCAGCGCGCCGAGAAACTTATCCCCGCTGCCAAGCCTGGCGATCTGGTTGAAGTCGTCATGAATCATGGCGGAACCTTGCGTTCGCGCTCGGTGATCCTCGCAACCGGTGCGCGCTGGCGCAACGTCAATGTGCCGGGCGAATCCGAGTATCGAAATCGCGGTGTCGCCTACTGCCCGCATTGCGACGGCCCGCTCTTCAAGGGTAAGCGCGTCGCCGTGATCGGCGGCGGCAACTCGGGCGTGGAAGCGGCGATCGATCTGGCGGGTGTGGTGGGCCATGTGACCGTGGTCGAGTTCATGGATCAACTGAAGGCCGATGCCGTGCTCGTCTCCAAGCTCAAGAGCCTGCCCAACGTCTCGATCGTCCTGAACGCGCAAACCACCGAGATCCACGGTGATGGCAAGACGGTCAATGCCCTTTCATATAAGGATCGCGCACATGGTCAGGTGCGTCGAATCGAGCTCGAGGGCGTGTTCGTCCAGATCGGCCTCGTACCGAATACCGAGTTCCTCAAAGGCACGATCGAATTGTCGCGCTTCGGCGAAATCGTGGTCGATCACCACGGCGCCACCAATGCCCATGGCGTCTTTGCCGCCGGTGATGCGACTACGGTGCCCTACAAGCAGATCGTCATCGCCGCAGGCGATGGGGCCAAAGCGGCACTCGGCGCTTTCGATTATCTGATTCGAAGCTCCGCACCGCCGGTCGAAGCTGCGGCGGCCTGAACCATAGCGGGCGCAACGGCCGATATGGCAGCGTCAGGCGTTGCGGCGCCCTACCGTTCTGCATAATCTTAGAGCGGCTCGAGGGTAAGCCATTCTTTGGGGGAACGCTGTGTCTGTCACTGTCGATTTCGATTCCACTGCGCGCGCTCGCGCGAGGCTACTCGCCGCCGCAGTTTGCGTCAGCGCACTGAGTCTCAGCGCGTGCGGTGGTGGTGGCGGTGGCGGCGGCACGACCCCGGCGCCGCCGACCGTCGTCGGTCCACCCCCAGCGCCTCCCCCACCACCCCCGCCGCCTGCACCCCCGCCGCCGAGTGGCCCGAGTTGGTCGTCCGGCGTCTTCGCCGCAGCGAGCACCTTCAAAGATCGCTGCGAGGTACCGCGCACCGGGGTCGATCTGAATAACCGCGCTTTTCCCGACAGAGCCGGAACCGCCGTCGAGGAGCGTTTTTGGCTGCGCTCGTGGACGCGCGAGACCTATCTTTGGAATACCGAAGTGACCGATCAAAATCCGGCCAACTTCACGAGTCGGACCGCCTATTTTGCCGTGCTCAAAACCAATGCGGTCACCCCATCGGGCAAAGAAAAAGACGACTTTCATTTCAGCGAGTCGACCGTCGCTTATCAGCAGCGACAAAACTCCGCGCCGCGCGCGACGTTCGGTGCCGATCTGATCGCGCTCTCGACACGGCCACCGCGTGATTATCGCGTCGGGTACACCGAACCGCAGTCGCCGGCCGCAGCTGTCAACAACGGCCAAGCAAATCTCGTGCGCGGCTCACGTCTGCTACGAGTCAACGGCGTTGATCTCGTCAACGGCAACACCCAAGCGGATATCGATCAGCTGAACGCGGGTTTATTCCCCGCCACCGCCGGCGTGAGTACGACCTTCGTGGTTCGAGACCCGGGCGCGACCGCAGATCGCACGGTGACGATGACGTCGATTTCGCTGTCACCGAGCCCGGTCAATCGCACCCGCATCATCAACACCCCAACGGGTAAGGTCGGTTACATTCTCTTCAATACGTTTAGCCCTTTCGAGAGCGAACGCGCCATCGTGCAAGCCATCACCGAGCTTCGCATCAACAGCGTGACGGATCTCGTGCTCGATCTGCGCTACAACGGCGGCGGACTGTTAGCCGTCTCGTCGCAGCTCGCGTACATGATCGCAGGTGCCAATCGCACCGCTGGCAAGTCGTTCTCGAAGTTGCGCTTCAATCAGGGTTCGGGGTCACTGAATCCGGTGACCGGCAGTGCGAACAATCCAACCCCGTTTTACTCGCAGACCCTCGGCTTCACACTGACGAGCGGCACCGATTTGCCTGCGCTCAATCTCGCACGTGTGTTCGTCCTCTCCACCGGAGATACCTGTAGCGCGAGCGAGGCGGTGATCAATGGACTTCGGGGCGCAGATATCGAAGTCAATTTGATCGGCACGAAGACCTGTGGCAAACCATATGGTTTTTATCCGCAGGATAACTGTGGCGAGACTTACTACACGATCCAGTTCCAGACCACTAACGACAAGTCCTTTGGCGATTACGCCGATGGCTTCTTGCCGAACAACTCGTCGACGCAGTTCGGCGTGCGCATGCCCGGGTGTGAAGTAGCGGATGACTTGACACGCGAGCTCGGCGAGCCGAACGAGGCTTTGCTCGCCGCCGCGCTACAGTTTCGCGTCAACGGAACATGCCCCGTGCAGCCCGCGGGCGAAGCAGCGTCAAAGATGATTCGACAGAGTGTCTCGGGGCTGCCACTCGAGCTGCCGGCGCGCGGCTTGATGGAAACCAACTACGACATGACGCTGCCATCGGAGCGCGCGGGAACCCGTTGAAATGCGCTCGCACCCGGGCAAGATCGCGTTGATCCTAGGTCTTGCCGCAAGTGCCGGCGCCTGTCAGACGCTGGGCGGTGACTCTTTGAGAGCCGCGGTCTTGATCGAACCAAACGAGCAGACTCGTGCGCTGCTGCTGAAGACCATTGAGGATCTGAGCGGATCGGGACGGATCACGCTCGGCCCCGTCGATCTTACACGTGATTCTTTGATCTCGGTACTGCCGCCCCGACCAGGACCGTTCGAGGGCAACAGCCCAGCGATGCCGCGTTACTTCGAGCTCGTCACGGACGGCAAAGGCTGCTTCCTGCGTGAACGTGGCAAGGACGAATGGCGCGCACTGCCGGGCACCACTTGCCGGGCGCAGTGAGCTCGATCGCTTATTTCATCGGCGTCAAACGGAACAACTTGCCCATCGATTCCGACAAGACATAAAGCGCACCATCGGTCCCTTCGCGCACATCGCGCACCCGACCGAAACCACTGATGCGCTCCTCTCCCGTAACGCTATCGCCATTTAAAGTCAGACGAATCAGCATTTGCTCGCGCAAAGAGCCGAGAAACAGACTGCTCTGCCACTGCGGAAATTGCTTCCCCGTATAAAACGTGAGGCCTGAGGGCGCGATCGACTGCGGTAGCCATATCTTCAACGCTTTGGGGATGTCATCGCGCTCGGTGCCCTCACCAATGGTGCGACCCAGCCCGTAGGTACGCCCGTGCGTGATCACCGGCCAGCCGTAATTACGGCCCGCGCGCAAGATGTTCAGTTCGTCGCCGCCTTGCGGCCCATGCTCATGCGCCCACAATTCGCCCGTGCGCGGATGAATGGCCGCGCCCTGCACATTACGATTCCCGTAGGTAAAGATCTGCGGCATCGCCCCCTCGCGCTTGGCGAGCGGATTGTCCGCCGGGACGGCCCCGGTTTCCGTGAGTCGTAAAACGGTGCCTAAGTGGTTACCGATATTTTGAGCTTCGTCCTGACGACCCCGATCGCCGAGGGTGACGAAGAGGTTGCCATCCCGACCCCAGATGAGCCGTGAACCGAAATGGTGGCCGGTGTTCACCTTAGGTTGCTGCGTGAAGATCACCTGTACATCGGTAATACGGCATTGATCTGCCTCGCATACGAGTCGACCGCGCGCGACCTCGGTGCCGACGGCTTCAGCGTCGCCAGCCGAGTAGGTCCAGTAGATCAACTGATTCTGGCGATACCCCGGATGCGCAACGACATCGAGCAATCCGCCCTGACCGCGCGGCGTGACCTTGGGCAAGCCGGCCACCGGTTGCGCGAGCAACCGACCCTCGCGAACCACGCGAAGATTACCGGCCTTCTCGGTGATGAGTGTCAAGCCATCGGGCAATAGCGCCACACTCCAAGGCATTGTCAGGTCGCTGGCAACCGTCTCTACTTTGAGCGTGTAACGTTCAGTTTTGAGAGGCGACTCCTGCGCCGTCGTCATCGGCGCGGCGATGGAAACGAGCATCGTCAAAATAAGTCCGTGCAGTTGTCTGATCGAATTCACTGTGAGGAACATCGCTTCTGCCTCGAAGTTAACGCTTGAAGTGGGTCGTGCAACGAGAAACGTCATGGCAGTCTTGCTAGCCAATCCGCTGCCGACTCGACGGCAACAAGACCGCGCTGTTCTCGCTGACGCGCATGGCGGAGCAATAATATCGCCTCGGTGCTGGGAAAACGCGCGGCCGTAGCAGCGAGATAAGAGGGAATTTTCGGATCTGCCCACTTACATTCGATCAACTGGATCGGGTTCCCTTGCTCGCATATGACGAAATCGATCTCGCGATGCTCTTTGTCGCGGATGTAGTGCAGGGTTGAATCCACACCCTCTGCATCGCGGCGCTGCTGAACACTGGCATACAGCATCGTTGCACAAGCGTTCTCGAATCGCGCACCGTCATCACCTTGAACGAGTCCGGTATCGTAGAAATAGATCTTGGGCTCCTTCAGCAGACCACGGGCGATATTTCGGTGGTACGGCCTCACCGTAAAAACCACATACAGAGACTCGAGAATCTCCAAGTAGCGCGTGAGTGTCATGGGCGAAATCTGGAGGTCACGGGCAATCGAGGCGAGCGATACCGGCGAGCCAACACGCGCTCGCAACATCTCGACGAACATCCGCATCGCGCGCACTTCAGCAATACGCGAGAACTCCATGATGTCATCGCGAATCAGGCCATCGAGATACAACTGCCGCCAACGCTGAGCCTCGGTATCCGTCTCGGCGAGCAACGGCTCAGGGAACCCACCTCGTACCAGCAATCGACTGAGTGCATCGTCAGGCGACATACCCGCCGTCGCGACAAACTCTTTCACCGTGATCGGCATCAGGTGCCAGAAAAAATAACGCCCAGCGAGTGACTCACCAGCCCGGCGGAAGGCATCCAGCCGTGCGCTACCGGTAACCAAAATACTTTGACTCGAAGGGCGTCCGTCGGAGACTCCTTTGAGCCACTGACGCCAGTCCTTCATCTTGTGAAGCTCATCGAACACGAGTAGCGGCGCATCCGGTACCCATGTCTGAGCGAGCATGACGCGCCGATCTGCGAGCACATCCCAGTTGAGTAGCTGAGCACCCGAGCGTCGGCTCGCGATGGATTTTGCCAACGTAGTTTTGCCGGCTTGCCTAGGCCCCGTCAGAAAAACCATCTTGCGCGCGAGATCGCGCTCAATGAGAGGTTCGATAAGACGCTGCATCTGACAATTTTCTAGTTCTATGGAAAATAGTCAAGACTTATTCACCAGATACTGGAAAAAAGTCGTTTCCAGCCCCTCCTATCCGGGTCGCTGGCGGGTCATTGTCGTCTCCCTGGCCTGAGGCTGTCGTTTTCGTGCCCGAGGCCACGGCCTCTAATTGGCTCCACGCACTGGGCGTAACACCTTGGGTATCCACGATGAATCAAAATACGCAACGTAGACCGGGAACAGCCCGTACCAGGCACTCAGCACACGGGGACACCCGCATCAAAATAAACATGACAAACGGCATCGAGGCTTGGTTCGATGTCGATGACATCACCCTCCACGTCTGGTGTTCGAACTGGACGGGTCGCGAGGTCGTCACGGTTTACCAAGGCGACGACAAGGTCGTGGTGTCGGATAAGCGCAGTTGGCGTTTCAAAACACCTCACGCCTTCGAGCGCAACGGCCAGCACTACCTTGTCTCACTTAGCGTGGGTTTCGGCGGGGCGGGCGTCGAGCTGTACCGTAACGGGGTGCTAATCGATTCCGACCAGATCAATACCACTGGCATCCGTATTGATCCGGCAACCGGGAAACTGGATTGGAAACATGCGCTGAAGAACCTAGCCCTGCCTTTGATTCTAGGCCTCGCCGTTGGTATCGGCTTCGGTTACCTAGCTGGACTCACATTCAAATGACCGTCCAACTCGAATCGCCTGCGGGGCGCGCCTGATGGAGATCTCGAGCGAGAAGGTACGCGAGGCACGCATGGCACGCGGCTGGACCCAACAGCAGCTTGCTGAAATTGCGAACTTGAGTTTGCGCACCGTGCAGCGGGTCGAGAGCCAATCGGTCGCCTCCAACGAGACGGTCTCGGCGTTGAGTGCCGTGCTGGAGATTCCGCGCACTGAACTCATGACTCTGAACCCGAGTCAGCCGGGGCAGATCGAGGCCGAGCGAAGCATGGGGCGGCTGCTGGCGGCAACGGCACTGCTCGGTGCCGCGTTGGGCTCCGGCATCACGGTGTTTCTCATAGTCTGGCTTGGCGGCAGCTGACGCGCGGTAAGTCGTGTCGGCTTCGTGAATTCGTCCAGCGGGGTTACATGATCTCGGTATCGACGTCATGAGCGGTTGAAATCGACCGCTGCTCAAACCCATCCACGCCGCCACTGCAATGCATTCTTGAGCTCGCGCCAAGCAATGACTTCTACGCGCTTGGAATGAACCGCCTCGATCTCGATGGAGACCACAGGCGACCCCGGAGGTATCGGTTCAATCACTTTGGTCACGAGGAAGTGCTTTTCTTTGTTGCGCGGCGTCACGGCCGTCCACTTCGTGTGCAACAGTTTCTTCGGACTCAAGGCGTTGGTTGATGCGTTGATCATTAGGGAGCGCCGCGTTTCAACGCCTGCAGCCTCTCTCGACCCAGTCGCTGAAGCGTCAGGAGGTTGGTCGCGGGGATGCTGCTAGTATCCCCGAAAGAGTCGACCGCCCGCGCGATACTCTCCTCCCGCAACAAGTGCAGAGTCGGATACGGCGATCGATTGGTCTCATTACCGATATCATCGGACTCGGTACCCTCGAACTGATAATCCGGATGGAAGCTCGCGATCTGGATCTCACCCTCGAGCCCCAACATCCGCAGCAATTCATCGGCCACGTCTAGAAAATCATTGAAGTGTTGGAAATTCTGCAGAACCTGCGGATGGATCAACAGGGTCGTCTCGATCTCCTCAGGCGACGATGCGGCGAGCCGCTGCAACTCTACCGCTAGATCCTCCAGCAAAGCCTCCGGAGTCGTCGCATCGCTCGTCGAATACCGGATCAAATCTTTGAGCGCCGGCGCTGGCGCGAAAGGACAGAGCTTAAGGCCGATGACGACCCGCTCGACCCAATCACGTGTCTCGGTGATATGACGCAACATCACTCCCTCTCAATGGTCCCGCAGCGTCGATCGCCCCGCCCATCACGTCACCGGATACAGCTTCGGGAACCAACGCTCGACGACGTCAATGGGGAAGCCCAGCCGCAAGGGCGCCTTGTGCGAGCCTGAGATCAACAGTCGCTTGTCGATCAGAGCGGAAATCACACGACGCGCCGTGCGTTCGCTCGTGTCGATCAACTGAGGAATGCGACCGCGCTCCAGTTCTCCCGCGAGCAGCGCCTGGCGTAGAACGGCGACGCTGCGCTTCGGTAATCGCTCCGCGCTTTCCTCATCGCGCACGTACAGCTCCATCCGGCGCTGGAGTTCGGAAGGGTCGAGCAACTCGCGCATATAGCGAATCTGGTCGAGGCAGATTTCGAGAAAGAACCTACAGAACTCGACCAATGCGTCGTGCGAGAGCGCCCCTCGTCCATCGAGATCATTCCGGCGAGGCTCATCCGCCGCCATGAGAAGACGCTTGTATTCGCCCGAGTTGCGCGCCAGTCCGCGCGACACGGACCAGAGCGCTGAGCCGATTCCGATATCGAGGAGCAGCGCGTGGGACATCAAGCGCGCAACGCGGCCGTTGCCATCCAGGAAAGGATGGATCCAAAGGAACCGATGATGAGCCGCGGCAATGGCGATCACCTGCCGCGGCCTCGTCAGCCGTGCCGCCTCGTACGCCTCCTCGAACCGCCCCATGAAAGCCGGGAGATCCCCGGCGTCGGGTGCGACATGCCGACCTACCGCCACGCTTTGAGAACGCATCTGCCCCGGGACAACAGGAATCTGCTCCCTCGTGTCTGGGCTCTCGACGACCAGCAAACTCTCCGGCAACCGCCCGCAGAATTCCCTGTGCGTCCACTCGATGAATGCGCGCGACGCGGGCGGGCGCGGCATCTCGCCCGCACGCTCGTCGATCATCCGCTGCACTTCGATGTGCGCCCTCGCCTCAAGCTGCAGGTCGCGGCGATGCGGGTCGCTGGAATAGTCAGCCGACAAGGCACGATCGATATCGCGAGGATGGGTGTTATGGCCCTCGATGAGATTTGAGTAGTAGCAGTTCATCGACCGCACGAGATCGGCGACGGCCAGCCGAACCACGGGGTGCAGTTGCGCCGACAGCTCGCTGGCCTCCCGGGCCAGGTCGAAGGCCAGGTTCTCGAGCACAGCCGTACCCTCGGCCGGCATGAACGGCTCGGCGGCCAAGGGGGTCAAGACAGACTCCCGAAGACATGGATTTTGGCCGGTTCCATGGCCGGAATAATCCACTATAAAAAATGCTTTGTCACCATAAAAAGGGACAATCTTGGCCGGTAATGTGGCCGGTGCCGCGACCGCAGCGGTCTGCGAGATCGCTATTTCAGCCAGTCATGACGCCAGATGCAGAGTGTCCCGCTTGGTGCCGATAGGCCGCGAAAGGCTCGTCATACGGGAACAGCCTCTCTCAGGATCCTCTCACGAGAGCCACGCGGCAATCCTTGGGCGTCAGGACCTCGGAGCCATTGCGGCTTGGCGTCTGCACGAACTCAAGGGCGATCAAGCGGGCCGATGGTCAATCACTGTCAACGGGAACTGGCGACTCACATTCACTTTCGAGCAGACTGACGTAGTGCTGCTCGACTACGAGGACTATCACTAGGAACTGCCATATGAGCCGAATGCATAACCCTTGCCATCCGGGCGAAGTACTCAAGGAAGCCTTGAGTGACATCAGCGTGACTGATGCGGCCAAGCGCTTAGGCGTAGGTCGTGTGGCGCTCTCGCGCCTACTGAATGGCGCCACCGGCATCAGCCCGGAGATGGCACTGCGCTTATCGAAAGCGCTCGGTACATCACCAGAATTCTGGTACGGCATGCAGGTCTACTACGATCTGTGGCAAGCCAAGAAAAAGTTTCGCGGCAAAGTGCGTCCCATCGTGCAGCGTGGCACCGTTGCGGCTTGATGGCCTGACGGATCAGACCGAATCTGACCGATGTTTACTCCCACTCGATCGTAGCCGGTGGCTTCCCGCTGATATCGTAAACAACCCGACTGATACCTTTGACCTCGTTGACGATGCGGCGCGAGCACACATCAAGCAGGTCATAAGGCAGATGTGCCCAATGGGCCGTCATGAAATCGATAGTTTCGACGGCGCGACAGGACAGAGCTTAAGGCCGATGACGACCCGCTCGACCCAATCGCGTGTCTCTGTAATGGCGTGCTGAGCAGTCACCCAACTCAGAAAATGTAGATGAATCCGATGCCGACTTCCGCCTCGTAGTTCGCGCGCGCGATGGGACTGCGCGTCACATCACTACTGAAACGCTCGTAGAGTGCCTCGCCGAAAACCTGCCAATTCTGATTGATGAATTGACGGTAGGTGTAATTGACGCCAATCGAGCGAAACCCGCCACTCAAGTTGGTCGCCTGCAACCCAGAGGCAGCGGATTGCGCTGTGGTCACGCCAAAGTTTGCGTTGGCACGATCTGCATCGTGATAAACCGCTACGACAGCCAGCTCGGAGCCGGTTCCGTCGCTGCGATCGCCGAAGCGGCGCCCCGCACCGAAAAGACCCAGAGTGCCGTTGTCACCCGTTACGACGCGGCCGTCCAGCCAATAACGCCAGTTCGCATCCAAAGCACGCCGCACTTGCAGCACAACCTCCGTGCCCTCTTCTGAATCGCCGAGACCCTTCAATCGACCATCATCAGAATCGCCTTCTTCACGACCCTCATCGAAGGCCACTGCGACATCAAAGAACCACGTATCGGCACGGATACCGCGCCAACCCAAGGCTTCGCCTGCGAAGTAGAAAATATCCTTGCCCCTGCGCCATTGAACCGCGCCAGCAGGATTGGCTTCGAAGCCAAACTCATCCGATCCTTCGTAAGCGGACTCGTACTCCACCCCCAAACCCAAGCCAAAGCTAAATCCATCCTCGCCGCGCGTGAAGTCGTCGACCGAGGGGAACGGCAGTACGGCTGTATTTTTATTCTCTGCTGATACTGTGGCTAACAACAGAGTCTGCAAGAGCACGGCTAGAAGCCAACTTGAGGATTTTTTCATTTGCGCTTGGTTCCCATAAAACTTTGAAATTATTCCCACTCGATCGTAGCCGGTGGCTTCCCGCTGATATCGTAAACAACCCGACTGATACCTTTGACCTCATCGCTGAAGAGATCACGAAAGCCGTTCTAGTAGTTGCACGATCTGCGAGCGCAGCACAGGCAGATCGCCCTGAAGCGTCTGCCAGACAACATCCAGATCAACCTCAAAGTAATCATGAATGATGCGGTTTCGCATGCCGTACATAACGTCCCACGGTATGTACGGAGCGCTGCTTTGCAAGCTTGGGTCTGCAACGCGCGCCTTGTTCGCCGCCTCTCCAATGATCTGGAGTGATCTGATCACAGCATCCTGTGTGCGCATATCACGCTCGAATTCTGCGGCATTCATTCCAGCCACATATCCGCATGCACGATCGATCGCTTCAATGATGTGCTGAAGGTAATCGCGTGCTCGATCGGGATGCGCCCTGGTCATACGGGAACGGCTTCTTTCAGGATTCTTTCCCGCGACCCACGCGGCAGACCCCTCGGGGTCAGCACATCTACCGATACACCCAGCAGACGCTCCGCCTCAATCTGCAGCGCCGCTAGCGTGAACAGCGTCGTCGTAGGCGACGGCTCAACGAGCAGATCGAGATCACTGCCGTCATGATCCTCACCGAGGGCGACAGAACCAAAGATCCGCGGACCCGTGACGCCGTGGCGGGCAATGATCTCCCGCAGCGCTTCACGGTGAATCCGAAAAGAATCAGATGGCTTCATACCCCGGGATTGTGCCAGATACCGGTAGCAAAGGAACGGAGGACGCTGGCCAGATGGTCAGGAACACCATGATGGCATTGTCGCCGCTACTCCCACTCAATCGTGGCCGGCGGCTTGCCGCTGATATCGTAAACAACACGACTGATACCTTTGACCTCGTTGACGATGCGGCGTGAGCACACATCGAGCAGGTCATAAGGCAGATGCGCCCAATGGGCCGTCATGAAATCGATGGTTTCGACGGCACGCAACGCGATCACCGGATCATGCCGGCGTCCATCGCCCGTGACGCCAACGCTTTTCACGGGCAGAAACACGGCGAAGGCTTGACTCGTCTTGTCGTACCAACCGGACTTGCGCAGCTCTTCGATGAAGATGTGATCCGCGAGTTGCAGTGTGTGGGCCGCTTCGCGCGTGACTTCGCCGAGAATGCGCACGCCAAGCCCTGGGCCCGGGAATGGGTGTCGGTAGACCATCTCGGCTGGCAAGCCGAGTTCGACACCGATACGACGTACCTCATCTTTGAACAGTTCGCGCAGCGGTTCAACCAACTTCAAGTTCATGTGCGCGGGCAAACCGCCCACGTTGTGATGGCTCTTAATGACGTGCGCCTTGCCGGTCTTACTGCCTGCAGACTCGATGACATCGGGATAGAT
>CAMCBU010000045.1 GCA_945873095.1 Klebsiella pneumoniae
AAGATATTCGCGAAGGTGACATCGATCTGCGGCTCTTCCTCGCGCGGCGTGACCCACACGGCAAACAGGCCGAGCAGCATCGCGGCCACAGCCAACAACGGCGTGAGTTGATTATTGAGAAAGTAGCTCGCTAAGCGCCCGGAAATGCCAAGCCGCGGCGGCTCGCTCACGCGACTCATCGCGCGCTCCGAACCTGCGCGAGATACCGCATCGCAACCACAGGGTCTGCCGCGATCTGCTCACCGCTCGATAAGCCCGCCAGCACTTCGGCATTGGCGGCGACGACTCGTCCGAGCCGCAGCTGACGAAATGCGATCCGACCGTTGTTCGGATCGAAAACGTAGACGCCTGTAACCTCGCCTCGCGTGGCGACGCTCGACATCGGTACGCTCATGCGCTCTGCCGTACCCGTGACGACCGCTAGCTTGACGATCATCCCCGGCTGTAAATCTTTGACGTTCGTGGGCAGATCGACCCGCAGACCGATGGCACCCGTACCCTCGCCCGTTCGCGGCTGTACGAGCACGTTTAGACCCGTGATCCGCTCGGCACCGTGCTGTATCAGCACCTCGCCACGCGTGCGCACCGCAGCGGCAAACTCCTCGGGCACATCGGTCACGACGCGCAACCGATCTGTCGTCGACACCGCAAAGAGCGGCATTCCGGGAGCGACGACACTGCCGACCCGTACGTACCGATCGGTCACGATACCGGCAAACGGCGCCGCTGCGGTCGTGTAGGAGACGGTCTCGCGCGCGGCCGTCACCGCCGCACGAGCGGCCACGGCTTGCGCAACCGCCGCCTCGCGCTGAGCGAGCGCATCGTCGAAAGTCGCTTTCGCGATCGCTTTGCGTTCCAACAAGGCCGACATACGGGCAAAGCGCGCTTGTACTTCCACCTCACGCGCTTCGGCCGCGCGCAAAGCCGCCTCCGCTTGCTGCAACCCGCTGCGCTGTTGGGTGCCGCGCAGCCGCAAGACGATATCGCCCGCCGACACTCGATCGCCGATTTCCTTGGCTACGGCGGCGACCTCGCCGCTCGTTTGTGCCGCGATCGTGGCCTGATCCACGCCTTCGACGCGACCGTCCAACCAGCGCTCATCACCGCTCGAGGTCGAGGTGATGGTCAAGACGTCGAACGGGGCGGACGGCGTGGCCACGGTTGCGGGCGGCGCAGCCGAGCTACAGGCGGCAACGAGACCGAGTGAGGCCAACACGCCCAGCGCGACGCAACGACTCGTCATTTGAAGGCCACGCCCGACTGCAGCCCCAGCTTGCGCAGGATGATGGCGAGCGGACAGAAGCCCGTGAAGGCGGACTGCAAGAGATTCAGACCGACGAAGGCGGTGAGGAAGAACCAGTTCGCTTGTACCCAGATGCCAAGCGAGAGACTGACGAGCACGACGGCGCCTGCGAACGCCAGCACGAAGCGATCAATATTCATGGTGTAACTCCTCTGGGATCAAGAACGGCTTGGCATAAAAAAAGCATCGGTCAGATGACCGGCGCGGACGTTGGCGCGCAGCGAGGGCTCCAACAACTTCGGCGGCGCTAACGTCGCATCACGCGCATCGCGCAGCGCAGCGAATTGCGGCGCCGCAGCGACGTTGTTGAGATGGATGTTCTGTCGTTGCGCGAGAGGATCCGACAAACACTGCGGATCCGCCCCTTTGGTCGGATAGTCGTGACAAAGATACAGTCGCGTCGGTGCAGGCAGCGACAACAGGCGTTGTATCGAGGCATACAGCGTCCGCGCGTCGCCACCCGGAAAATCGCAGCGCGCCGTGCCGTAACTCGGCGCGAACACGGTGTCGCCGACAAAAGCGGCATCCCCGATCAGATAGGTCACGCTGTCCGGCGTGTGACCCGGGGTCGCGATGACTTCGATGGGAATCGAACCGAGCGCCAATCGATCGCCCTCTTCCAACAATCGATCGAACTGACTGCCGTCAACCGCAAAGTCCGGCTCCAACGACAAACGAGCCTTGAAGGTGTGTTGAACTTCGCGGATTCGCGCGCCGATCGCGATGCTCGGCTGCCCACCGAGCTGCGCTTTCAGCCATTGCGCCGAACTCAAGTGGTCTGCGTGCGCGTGGGTCTCGAGGATCCATTGCACCTTGAACCCGTGGAGCACGACCAAATCGAGCAGCTGGCGCGCCGAATGCGTACCCGATTCGCGCGTGATCGGGTTGTAATCGAGCACCGGATCGATGATCGCGGCCGCCAAGGTCGTCGGATCGGCGACGACGTAACTGAACGTCGAAGTCGCCGGATCGTAAAACGGGGTCACAGTCGGCTTGGCGGTGTCCATGGTCGTTATTATATTAGTGTTTGCTTATTTAGCAAGACCTGATGTAATCTTCCCGACATGCAAGTCGTCGCCAGCCGCGCTCGAAAGCGCAAACCTCCCACCGCCATGCCCGATGCGATGCGACCCCACGCGATCGCGGCCTCAAGCCTGTTGAAGGCCCTGGCCAACGAACAAAGACTGATGATCCTGTGCAATCTCTCAGGCACCGAGCTGTCGGTTGGCGAACTGAACGAACGCCTGCCCTTGAGCCAATCAGCGCTGTCGCAGCACTTGGCCGTCTTGCGAGACGCGGACATCGTGCGAACCCGACGCGACGGCCAAACCGTGCATTACTCCCTGGCGGACGGACCTGCAGCCCAAGTGGTCGAAACGCTGCATCGGATCTTCTGCGCCTGATAACCTCCGGCGCATGCAAATCGACATCATCCTCGAGCCGGATCTTTCCCCCGACCAGGTCGCTGAAATCGGCGTCAAAGCCGAACGTTACGGTGTGCGTGCGCTGTGGAGTTCCAACTTCTTCGCACACTGGGATTGCTTTTTGTCGTTGGTGCCGCTCGCACAACAAACCAAACGAATGCTGCTCGGCCCGTTGGCGGTGAGCCCGTTCGAGATGCACCCGCTCAAGATCGCCAACAGCTTGCTCTCACTCAACGAAATCGCCGGCGGTCGCGCCGTCATCGCCATGGGTGCTGGCGAGGGCAACATCGATGCGATGGGCATACAGCGGCCCGAGAAAATCGTCAGAGCCACTCGCGAGGGAATCGAGATCGTTCGCGGTGCCGGCTATGGCAAGCTCAAGCAGGGCTATAAAGGTGAGGATTTCGTCATCAACCTGCCCTGCACCTATGACTGGGTGCATGCGCCGAATCCGCCGCTCGTCTATGGCACCGCGTATCGCGGCCAAATGATGCGGATGGAAGCACGCGTCGCCGACGGAGTCTTCATCGGCTGTACGCCGCCGGAAGTCATGGCCAACGCCATGCACGAAGTCAACGAAGGCGCAGCCAAGCGCGAGACCGGCATGGCACCGCTGCGGACCAATACTTTCTGGGCTTGGCACTTGAAGCGCGAACGAGCCGCAGGCTATCGAGAATCCCGTCGCGAACTGCCTTGGCGTGCGATCAAGTTGCAGAAAGAACTGATCCAACAGTGCCTCAGCGAAGATGAAGCGCAGCTGGTTCGAGACCACTACGACAAGTACGTCGCTGCGTGGTTCGACCGCTCAGGACACGTCAAGGAAGTGCCGGAATCCATCTCGAACCGTCTGTGTGAATACTTCACCTCGACCGGCGGTCTCGAAGATCTCGAGCGGGAGATCGCGCGCTTTCAGATGTTTGCGGCGGCGGGGCTCACCGAGTGTGCCCTGCGCCTGCATGACGATCCGATGGACGCGCTCGACATCATCGGTCAGCACGTCATCCCGCGCTTGCGCTGACTCCGAAGGCCGTCTCGCCGAGACAACCTGCCCGCAACCACGGCTCCCGCCACTCTGGTAATGACGGCACGCCGTACAGCGTCGTTCGTTCTTGCGGCACTCGGCCCGCTGCGCGAATGAGGTTGATCAAGTCGCTCTCGCCCATCTCCTGACCGTTGACGCCGCCCGCAGCGCGCGTGATCGACTCGTTCATCAAGACACCGCCGAGATCGTTGGCACCGGCGCGCAGAGCCTCGAAGGCGCCCTCGCGACCCAGTTTCACCCAAGAGCATTGGATGTTTCGAAACGAGGGCTGCAGGACGAGTCGTCCGATGGCATGCATCAACATCGACTCGCGCCAACTCGGTCCGCTGCGCGAGCGCCCCTGGCGCCACAGCGGCGCTTCCATATGGACGAACGGCAACGGCACGAATTCGGTGAAGCCGCCGGTACGCTCCTGCAGTGCGCGTAACGCGAGCAGGTGGCGCGCCCAATGAATTGGCCGCTCCACGTGGCCGAACAGAATCGTTGCGGTACTGCGCAGGCCGATCTCATGCGCCGTGCGCATGACGTCGAGCCACTCTTCCGTCGTCACCTTGTCGGCGCAGATCAGCTCGCGAACATCGTCACTCAAAATCTCGGCGGCCGTGCCCGGCAAACTACGCAGACCCGCGGCCATCAAACGCTCGAGAAACACGCCGACACTCAATCCCAAGCTCCGCGCACCGTGGGTGACTTCGAGCGGCGAGAACGCGTGCACGTGTATGGAGGGCGCCGCCGCCTTCACCGCTCGCACGATATCGAGGTAAGTCTGCCCGTTGAATGACGGATGGATACCGCCCTGCAAGCACACTTCGGTGGCGCCGCGATCACTCGCCTCGGCCACGCGCCGCGCAATCTCATCCAGATCGAGCAGATAACCCGGGCCACGCAGCGAGCGCGCGCTGCGCCCCTTGGCAAACGCACAGAAGCCGCAGGAGTGGGTGCAAATGTTGGTGTAGTTGATATTGCGATTGACGACGTAGGTCACCTGCTCGCCATTGACTCGCTGTCGGCAGTCGTCAGCGGCGCGAACCAACAGCCCGAAGTCATCACCGTCCGCCTCGAACCACCGAGCTAATGCAATTTCGTTCGGTGCCTCGCCCTCGAGACAACGTTGCACCGATTGCTGCAACGCGCGTTGCCGCACACTCGGGGAAAACCAACGGCGATGCCGAGCGCGATAACGGCGCGGTGGCAAATCGCCGGCGCCTGCACGCCAATCTCGCTCGAGCGCATAACCGGTCGCATCGATGCGCCGCAGCACGGTGGTACGCAAAGCGGGGTCGAGCCAACGGACGGGCTCGAGCGCGTATGACGGGATGATCGGTAGTCGTTGCACCAACCACCGACCTGCCTCGGCCGTTTGCAGCTCCAATGCAGGCAAAGTCGGCCACGGCGCCTCGGGATTCACGTGATCCGGCGTGACCGGCGAGACCCCGCCCCAATCATTGACGCCGGCCGCCACCAAGGCGCGCAGGCCACCGGGTGAGAGATTGGGCGGCGCCTGAATCGACATCGTCTTACCGAAAATCAACCTCGCGACGGCGATGGTCCATTGCAAGTCTTCCAGCGAGGGCTCGGGCGCCTCGGCCATGCGCGTTTTGGACTTCGCGCGAAAATTTTGAAGGATGATTTCCTGCAGATGCCCGTGGCGCGCGTGGCTCGCCCGCAGGGCAAGCAAGGTCTCGATGCGCTCGGCGCGAGTCTCGCCGATGCCGATCAACAAGCCCGAGGTGAACGGGATCGACAAGGCCCCTGCAGCCTCGATGGTGGCGAGTCGCCGTGCCGGGTCTTTGTCGGGCGAGCGATGATGTGGACCGCCTTTTTCGCAGAGCCGGCTCGCGGCACTCTCGAGCATGATGCCCATCGAGGCCGACACCGGACGCAGCATCTTGAGTTCGTCAGCACTCATCAAACCCGGGTTCAGATGCGGCAGCAAACCCGTCTCTTCGAAGACTCGGGCCGCGCAGTGTGCGAGATAGTCGAGTGTGCTCGCAAAGCCGAGCGCCTCCAGTTCGGCTCGGGCAGCCTTGTAGCGCAACTCCGGCTTATCGCCGAGGGTGAACAACACTTCGTCACAACCCGCAGCGACACCCGCACGAGCGATCTCGAGCACTTCATCCATCGTCAGGAATGCCCGCGAACCCTTGCGTGGTGGCGCGGCGAAGGTGCAGTAGTGACAAACGTCGCGACACCAATGGGTCAACGGAATGAAGACTTTGCGTGAATAACCGACGCGGCTGCCGAACCCTGCGACCGTGAGCTTTTCGGCCCGTCGCAACAAAGCCGGCATATCGTTTTCATCCGCCAGCAAGCGCGCGACGTCATCGGGCATGGGCTCGCCATCGAGATCGCTCTCGACATCGACATCGTGCGATAAGCCGGGAACCGGCAGCACGAGATGACTGAGACCGAGACGCTTCGCTTCAGCAACGTGTGCCTGCGCACTGTGCGCGCCGAACTGCGGCTCGAAACGGGTCGGCAGTCGCATCCAGAGTGAATTCGTGCCCTGCCCATGGCGGTCAGGCACGATCGCAA
Organism: Klebsiella pneumoniae; assembly: GCA_945873095.1. Classification (GTDB taxonomy): domain Bacteria; phylum Pseudomonadota; class Gammaproteobacteria; order Steroidobacterales; family Steroidobacteraceae; genus UBA964. The sequence continues at coordinate 6,305 of CAMCBU010000045.1, forward strand.
CCTCGACATCACGCGCCCGCTCGACCAGTCGGTCTATCTCGGCAACCGTCACTTGCGGCGCATCCGCTGCGACCACGAGCATCGCTCCGGCCGTGTCAGCGAGGCGTTGACGCGCGAACGCGATCGCTTCGTTGAGACCCACGCCGCGATCACACAGGCGCTCGACACCGACCGGAAGTGACAGGGTTGTATCAGGACTGACCACGACGATCCGATCGATCGTGGTGGCGGCGCGCAACGAAGCGAGCACGCGCGCAAGCATCGACTCGATCAAAGCCGCACGCCGGCGCGGCGAGAGCACATCGGCAAGGCGAGATTTGCCTTCCGACAAGGAACGGACTGGCACAACGGCCACGATTCGCGTCACGGTCGACCCCCTTTGACCGATAACTCGAGCACGCTCTGCGCGACGCGCAGGCGATCCGCCATAGTCTGCATCAAGGTGTCGGTGCACGCCACAACGCAACCGATTTTGCGCGCTTGCTGACCATCCGCCGTATCGATCAGCATGGCATCGAGTAAATCGGCACACCGATCGGTGTAGAACTCGTAAACACCAACTACGTCCGCTCGCATGCCCAGTTCCTGCATCAGCTTGACGGTCGGCCCCTTGATGGCGCGCCCCCCGATCAACGGCGCAACCGCGATGATCGGCACATCCGATGAGCGCAGCTGCTCGCTCAAGTCGGGCATCGAGAGGATCGGCGCGATACTCAACAGCGGATTGGATGGCGCGATGACGATCCGCTCGAGTCGAGGGCTCGACAGCGCCTGCAACACCTCGGGCGACATCACCGCCGAGCGCGCACCCTCGTAGTGAATCTTTCGCACCACGGGCGCGCAGCGACGACGCACGAAATAGTCCTGGAAATCGAGCAGCCCCGCGTCGGTTTCAAGGCGTGTGGCGACGATGCCATCGGTCATCGGCAGGATCGTCGAGCGAACCTCGAATTGCGCGACAAGATCCGCCGTGATCTCCGTCAGCCGATCATCCCGACGCCAACGCAGACTGCGCTGCAGATGCAACGCCAAATCCCGATCGCCCAACCGAAACCAAGCGGGACCCCCGCGGCGAACGAGCTCATCGAGCATCACGAAAGTGTCCTCGGCGCGGCCCCAGCCCTGCTCTGGGTGCACGACACCCGCGAGGGTGTAGAGCACGGTATCGAGATCGGGACAAATACGCAGCCCGAGATGATCGAAATCATCACCGGTGTTCACGATGATCGCGAGGTCACCTGGCGGCAACGATCGATCCAGTCCCAACGCCAATTTTGCGCCACCGACGCCGCCGCAAAGCAGCACGACGCGTGGCGCGATCATCGGAACAGATCGTGTGTCGGTGGCCGCAACAAGGCAGCCGATCCAAGGTCCTGGTCGGTGCCGTAGCCTGCGAGACCGCGTATCCAAACGACCGGCGTACCCTCGGTCGTCTCGCCCATCACGATACCGGCGGCCGCTGCGATCGCGTCGGCCAGTGCGATCTGCGTCACCTGTAAGGTTCTGCCCTGCCGATCGACCCCACCGCGTCGATCGATCAAGGCGACGACACCGGCCACCCCAAGCGCCACATTGACCACGCCCTCGCGCCACGGCCGACCGAAACTGTCGCTGATGATGATGCCGGGCGCGGGCTCTGGAAATGCAGCGCGCAAACGAGCCGCCGAGGCATCGCAGTCTTCGGGTAACAGCAACACGACATGCTCATCGCCCGGCACGTTGGATCGATCAATGCCGGCGTTCGCCATGACATAGCCTGCTCGGTGCCGCGTGATCAAAGTATTCGGCGCCGTTCGCACGACGTCGCTCGATTCGCGTAGCACCGCTTCGACGAACGACGCCTCTTTGCCGATGCGGTCGGCGATCTCGATCGCGCGCGCCGAGGGCTTCAGCTCGCGCAGGTCGAGGAAACGACGCTCGGCTTTCGAGACGATTTTTTGTGCGACGACAAGCACATCACCCGGCTGTAGTTCGATGGCGTTGTCACGCAGCGCCGCGGGCAGAATCTCGGCGAGTTCGTCGCCCGGACCGATCTCGGGTATCCCCGCCAGAGCCCGCAGCTCCAAGGCCGCCATGGGGTTAACGAGTGACGGGGACCGCGAGTTGTCCCGTGATGCGCACGCCAGCGCCATCGACTGAATAATTTTTATTGAGGAAGATCAGTACCGAGGTCAGCGCCTCGGCCGCTGCGGAATTGGCCAACACGCCGCCATGTAAACCACGCAAACCACAGGCGTCGACGAGTGACACCACCACTTCGCGCGCTGCCTTGTCGTCGCCGAAAACCAAGACGTCGCACTCGACCAATGCATCGGTGATCAGCTTGTGGGCGGCGACGTTGTGGAAGGCCGAAACGACCCGCACTCCCTCGCCCAAGATATCCGCCGCCCGTTGCGCCGCGCTGCCCTCGGGCGGCAATTGCACACGCATGACTTTGGGCGGCATCAACGGCACGGTCGTATCGACGACGATCTTGCCAGCGACACTGCTACGAATATCCTCGAGCGTGGTGCGCTGCGATGCGAACGGCACGGTCAAAATCACGACCTCCGCCGCATCCGCCGCGGCGACGTTGCCGCCGAAGGCGACTTCGCAACCGAGCTCTGCGCCCAGCTGACGAGCAGCCGCTTCCGCTTTTACCGGATCACGCGAACCGATGATGATGGATTTGCCCGCCTTCGCGAGCCGACGCGCGATCGCAGCGCCGAGCTGCCCGGTTCCGCCGATCACGGCGATGTTTCGAGTATCCGTCGTCATGGCGACATTCTAGCCGGACGAACCAAGGCCATGGCGATATCCGCGACATTCGTATCCGTGCGGCCCGTCACCCAAGAATCACCGACGGCGGTCAGTGCCGAATGCGAATCGCAACGCGCCAAAATATCAGCCAGCTCAAGGCCTCGAGCCCTCAATCGCTCGACGGTCGCTCCATCGGCGAACGCACCCGCAGCCGGCGTCGGTCCGTCGATCCCATCGGTGCCGCCCACGAGGACGGCGACACCCTCGAGCCCCTCCAGCTTGGCACCCACCGCCAAAGCGAGATGTTGCGCTCGCCCGCCCAAGCCATCGCCCTGCACGGTGATCACCGGCTCACCGCCGGCGAGCAGCAATCTTGAACGATCGCCGAAACGCGCTGCCGCACGGCACCGGTGAATCTCGGCCGCGATGCGTGCCGCTGCCGATTCAACGGAGCCATACAGCGTGCGACCCAGGTCAACGACCTCGATACCCGCTGCGGCCGCGTACGCCCGCACCGCTCGCAGCGCGTCGTCCAAAGTGGCGATGATGACGTAGTTGGCCAGCGACGCTGCCGACGACACCGTCGGACCCGAGCCGATCACCTCGGGGTCATCACCCTGCACGTCTGAAATGGCGAGCGTGATACAGCGTGCCGGCGACAAGCGTCGCTCGAGCCCGCCCCCTTTGATCTGCGACAGCTGACGCCGCAACTGATTCAACTGCGCGATCGAGGCGCCCGTGCGCATCAACTGCAGGGTCGCCTGACGCTTCTGCTCGAGTGTGACGCCCGCGATCGGTACAACACACAAGGCCGAGGCACCGCCGGTCAACAAAACGATGTAGACATCATCGGCATTCGCATCGCCAATGAAATCCCACAAACGCACACCGGCAGCGAGACTGGCTGCATTTGGCACCGGGTGATCCCCGGGCACGTCGATCAAGCCGGCAACCGAGGCGGGCGCATCCGGTGGCGCGATCACGACGCCATCATCGACCGGGTATCGCTCGACGAAGGCGCGGGCGAAGGCACCCGCCGCTTTACCGATCGCAATCAGTCGGCGGCGTCCGAGCCCATTGGGTTCGGGTATCGAGTACCGGCGATGCGCTAACGCCACGCGCGGATGCACCGACTCGACGGCCGCCGAAAAGGCCCCGGCGAGCCACGCGCGATCTGCCGCTATCGCGTCGATCGGCAACGCATCCACAGCGCGTCCCAGTGCGACAGATCCAATGGCATCCCGGGTAGGTTCTGTACCTCGAGACGATGATCGCGTCGCCACGAGGTCGGCGAGGCTTGCAGACCCGCCCCGACGCGTTGCAGCAACACCCACTCATCCTCGCCCACGCGGACAACGGCCTTGAATCGCTCGATCGCACGATTGACTTCGCTATCGGCCAACAGCGTCGCCATCAAGCGTGCTTCGGAAAACTCATACGACCGATCGAACATCCACCGTGCACCTTGGCGCTGCAACACCTCGATCAGACGCCGCTCGGCGCCCGGACCGATCGCGACGACGTCACCCAAATGCCGATGTGGATGCGCCGCATGACGGTGACGCTCGGCGTCGTGCAAGGACGATCGCGGAACCCGCGAGCGCGGTGACTCGCCCGCCCCCGCATACGGCAACCACGCGCAAACAGACTCGCCGTGATGCCAACTGCCGCTCGCACGCTTGGTGGGAAACAGCGTCGCGGCAAACGCAACGAAGGCCGCGTGATCCTCGGGCGACGCCAAATCACTTTTGCTGAGCAAGAGCACATCGGCAATTTCGGCCACCGCCCGCGTGATCTCATCGTCGTCCACTTTGGCAAGATCCGCGGCCGTCATCAGACCGATGATCAAATCGAGCGAGATTCGGCCGGCGGCTTGGTGGGCCAACAGTTCATCGATGATCCCCGCCGGATGCCCAAGGCCCGAGGGTTCGACCAGAATCCGATCGGGTCGCGTGGTGGTGACGAGTTCGTTGAGAGTGCGACGAAAATCCGCCTCACCCGCGCAGCACAGACAACCACCCGGCACGAGCCGAACATCGAACGGGCCAGTCGCAGCCGACGCCACCGTCAATGCATCGATACCCGCATCGGTGAATTCATTGAGCAGTACCACCCAATTCTCTGCGATGGGCTGAGTCGCGACGAGCTGGGATAACACGGTCGTCTTGCCGGAGCCCAACGGGCCGGCGACGACCCAGACCGGAATCGGAGCGCCGCTCACGCGCCATCAAAGCCCGTGATCGAGCCATACAGTTCGGGTCGTCGATCGCGAAAGACGCCCCAACTCGCGCGCTGCACGGCGAGCTCAGCCAGATCGAAAGTGGCCGTCAACACGGCATCGCCGTCGTCACCGGCCTCTGCGACGAGTGCCCCGCTCGCATCGGCAATGAACGACGAGCCGTAGAAGCGAATGAACACCTCATCGGGCCGTTGGATCGACCGCTCGACACCCCAACGATTCGCCGCGAGCAAGGGCATGACATTCGCTGCGGCGTGGCCTTGTTGAGTGCGCTGCCAGTGACGACGCGAATCGAGTGGCGGTGCCGGCGGCGGCTCACTGCCGATGGCGGTGGGGTAGAGCAGCAATTCCGCACCTTGGAGCGCCATGGCACGCGCGCACTCGGGAAACCACTGATCCCAACAGATACCCACCCCGATCCGACCAAAGCCCGTCGACCACACTCGAAAGCCGGTATCACCCGGGCTGAAATACTGCTTCTCCTGATAGCCAGGCCCGTTTGGGATATGTGATTTTCGGTAGGTACCGAGCACACGACCATCGGCATCGAGCATCGCGACGGTATTGAAGAAAGCCTGGCCGGCTCGCTCAAAGAAACTGATGGGCAGCACCACACCGAGCTCGCGCGCGATGGGCGCAAAATGCCGAAGTGCCGGATTTTCATCGACCGTCGTTGCGAGCGCGAAGTGGCGCACATCCTGATCGATGCAGAAATACGGTGTCTCGAACAACTCCTGCAACAGGATGACGTTCGCGCCCAGAGCTGCGGCCCGACGCACCATGGCTTCAGCTCGCTCGATGTTGGTCGCTCGGTCGATCGAACACGCGAACTGCGTGCTTGCCACGGTCACTCGGCGCGAGGTGCTCATGACCGCGACTCCGGTGTCAACATGCTCGTGATACGAATGGCGATATCGAGCGCTCGCAGACCATCTTCACCGGAGACGAGCGGCGCTTTGTCCTCGCGGATGCAATCGAGGAAGGCGTGAATTTCGGCGCGCAACGCATCGCCTTGATCGTAACTGCTCTCCTCGATCGTGACCGGTAACTCGCCGGGCGCTGGCCCGGCAGCGCGCTTGCCGATGACGGTCAAGATGCGCTGCTGCAAGTCGATCGAAAGATAGGCGTCATCGCGAAACACGCGCATCTTGCGTTCGGTCTTGAGGCTCACACGACTCGCGGTGACATTGGCCACACAACCACCCTCGAAGCGCAGCCGGGCGTTGGCGATATCGACCGCGCCTGAGAACACGGGAGTACCAACCGCTTCGATCGACTCCACCGGTCGAGCGACGATACTCTGGACGATGTCGATATCGTGGATCATCAAATCGAGCACCACGTTCACGTCGGTGCCGCGCTCCTTGAACGGCGCGAGTCGTTGGCACTCGATGAAACGGGCACCGCGCAACCGCGCCTCGGCGGCGACGATCGCCGGATTGAAACGCTCGAGATGCCCCACTTGCAAGATACGCCCGGCAGCAGCGGCGATGTTGATCAGCGACT
>CAMCBU010000046.1 GCA_945873095.1 Klebsiella pneumoniae
GTTTCGGTATCCTCTGCTCCCCATCCCGGGGAGCAGAGGGTTTGATGGAACACCTTGAGACGACTAGTTCGAACAATCCGGTGATCGAAGCGATCGTTTCGCGGAGTTCGGCGAAAAAGTTTTCCGATGAAATCGTCAGCCGGAGCGACATTGAGACGATGCTCGCGGCGGCGGTGCGTGCGCCGGATCATGGCATGCTGGCCCCGTGGAGGTTTATCGTCCTGCAGGGCGAGTCACGCGCGATTCTCGGCTCAGCAATGCGGTCTGCGTTACAAATTCGTATGCCGGATGCCGACGCCGAGGCGTTGGAGCGAGAGTCATCGAAGGCATGGCGTTCGCCGGTGCTGATCGTCGTCGTCGCAGAACCCAAAACACACCCCAAGGTCCCGGAAGTGGAGCAACTGGTCGCCGTGGGTGCTGCCGTCCAGAATCTCTGGTTGGCTGCCCACTCGATGGGTTATGGAGCGGCGTGGAAGACCGGCAGCCACGCCTACGACGCCGCAGTGAAGATCGCGCTGGGTCTGCGAGCAAGCGATCAAATCATCGGGTTCGTGCATGTTGGGCGACCAGCGTCCAAGGCTCCCGTCAGGCCGGCGGAGTTTGAAGCACGGACGAGCTGGCTCTGATCCATTAGCACTCAATAAAATCGAATTTGTCGAACGACTCCGGTTGGCTCGTTGGCTAGCCTAGCGCCAACCCTCACCTACAGGAGTCGACCATGTTCGCCAGATCCATATCCCTATTGATCGCAGCTGTCGGTCTTTTTCTACCGCAGTGGAGTTTTGCGAAAGAGCCGTCCGTCGTTCTCTGTGATGCCCCTCTGGGCTACATTGCCGTTGTCGAGTTGGATGCGTACGCGCTCGAGATCTTGTGGCGATATCGTCTGCGTTCACCCGGACCGTTGCTTCGCATGGTCATTCAGCAATCTGGTTGTTTTACCGTGGTTGAGCGTGGTGTTGGGGTCGAGGCCGTTCTGCAAGAGCGTCAGTTGGCTGCGCGAGGTCAATTGCGTAGCGGCTCGGCGATGGGAGAAGGGCAGCTGGTGGCCGCGGACTACATCCTCACGCCGTCGGTGATTTTTTCCAACGATGATGCGGGCGGCATGCGCGCTGGGCTTGGCGATTTCATCGGTTCACGATGGACATCGCTGACGCCAGGCGTCAAATTCAAAGAGGCGCAAACCGGGTTGACTTTGGTGGATGCTCGCACCGGTGTACAAGTCGGCGCAGCCGAGAGTACGACTCGAAAGGCGGACTTATCTTTGAGTGCCTGGATGTTCGGTCGGGGTGGATACTCGTCGTTCGAGGGGTATGGGAAGACCGCTGAAGGAAAGTTGATCGCCTCGTCGTTGGTCACCAATTTCAATGCGCTGGTGTCGACCGTCAGACATCGGCTGCCAACCCGTCATTCCAACAGTCAGCCGGTTGCGCCCACCACTACCGCCGATTTTTCCATCGGTGAGGTCGTCGTTCCTAAAATTGGTGGCTTGGTGCTTCGTGCGATGCCCTCGGATCAAGGCGTGTCGCTTACCGAGCTCGGGCAGGAGGCTGAGCTGGTTGTCGTCGGTGCGGTAGCGGGAGAGTATCTTCCCGTACAAAGCGGCGCTCTGCGTGGCTGGCTACCAATACTGCTGTTACGCCGGCCGTAGTCGAAGGGATCTCAAGTGAGCGGCGTCGGGCTGACGATGAATCCATTTTCGTCGGCGTAAAGCCATTCGTTCGGTCGGAAGATCACGCCCGCGAAAGTGACCACGACGTCGCGCTCACCGCTGCCGGTCTGAAATGGTTTGCTTGGGCATATGTTCAGTGCGCGAACGGCGAGCGGCATCGTGCGGAGCACTTCGACATCACGAGCAGCGCCGTACACGATGGCGCCGGCCCAACCGTTGTCGATTAATAAACTACCCAGCCGATCGCCGATGAGTGCGCGGCGTAGAGAGCCGCCGCCATCGACCACCATGACCCGCCCATCTCCGGGAGTGGATAAGACCTGTCGCAGGAGGAGGTTGTCCTCGTAGCAGCGAATCGTGCTGATCTGCCCGTGAAAACTCTTCAGCTGTCCAAAGTCACGAAACACGGGTTCGCCAGTTTGGACGACCTGTGGGTGGTCATCAGAAAGGTCACAGATGCTGCGCGTCATGGTCGGAGTCCGCTGAGTGTGGTATCCACGGGCTTCGGTATTATGCCGCAGCAATATATCTATCGGGGGTCGGGATGATTCTGATTACGGGTGCGACGGGGCGAACGGGTAACAGGGCGGCCACCGAGCTCGCCAAGCGAGGAATTCCCGTGCGCGCGCTAGTGCGAAATCCCGCGAAAGCCGAGGGGCTGATCGCAGCCGGCGTGCAGATCGCGACCGGTGATGCTAGCGACACGGCTGCGGTGCGTGCAGCGCTCGTGGGTGTTACCAAGATGGCTATCATCCTGCCGAATGGTGAGCAGCAGTTGTCTCTCGAGAAAAAGCTCGTGGATCTCGGCGTCGAGGCGGGCGTCGCTCACCTGGTCAAACTCTCTTCGATGGAAGCGCTGCCGACGGCGCACAACGCAACTCACCAGATGCATTGGGCTTCCGAGGAGCACATTCGGGCGAGCGGCAAGGCGTGGACGATGGTTCGTCCGAGCTTCTACCTGCAGAACTTCTTATCGAATGCCTACACGATCAAGACCGAGGGCAAGTTTTATTACCCGTTCGGCGAGAACGGCGCCGCTGTATTGACCGACTCGCGCGATGCCGGCTACTTCGTCGCGCATTGCTTGGCGACCAACGGTCACGAAGGCAAGAGCTACGACATCACCAGTCGTGATCGTCTGAGCTTTCACGAGGTAGCGGCGGTGTTCACTCAGGTGCTGGGTCGAAAGATCGATTATGTTCCGCAGGACCCGGCTGCCTACAAGGCCTTTCTCGGCAAGTTCTTGAGCAGCCAATGGCACCTTGACGCGGTGTGCGACATCTTTGCCGAGATCGCGGCGGGCTATGTGGTGGATGTCACCGATACGTTCGAGCAGGTGACGGGCCGCGCCCCGATCGGGCTCGCTGAGTTCATCAACGAGCACCGAGCGGTGTTCACACCCTAGAGAGTCTCGCGTTACTGATTCGCGGTCGATCAGCTCACGCGGCGTAGCGCTTCGCCATCACCTCGAGCGACAGAGGCTTGATGGTCGCAGCCTTGCCGGCGCAGCCGAAGGCTTCGTAGCGCGCGACACAGATCTCGCGTGCAGCGAGCATGGCTTCCTTCATGTATTTGCGCGGATCGAATTCGGCTGGATCTTTGGTCATCGCGCGGCGGATGGCACCGGTCATGGCAAGGCGGATATCCGTATCGATGTTGATTTTACGAACACCGTGCTTGATGCCCTCGAGAATTTCTTCGACCGGTACGCCGTAGGTCTCGCGAAGGTTGCCGCCGTTTTCACGGATGATTTGCAACCACTCTTGCGGAACCGACGACGAGCCGTGCATGACGAGATGCGTGTTCGGGATCCGCGCGTTGATTTCCCGGATACGGTCAATGGCTAGGATGTCGCCCGTCGGCTTGCGCGTGAACTTGTATGCCCCGTGCGATGTGCCGATGGCGATGGCGAGCGCATCGACACCCGTCTTGGCGACGAAATCTTTGGCTTGATCGGGATCCGTCAGCAGCTGGTCGTGCGACAAGTGACCATCAGCGCCGTGCCCATCCTCTTCACCGGCTTTGCCGGATTCGAGCGACCCGAGACAACCGAGTTCGCCTTCGACCGAGACGCCGACCGCGTGGGCGATTTTCACGACATGGGCCGTGACGTCGATGTTGTATTCGTATGACGCTGGAGTTTTACCGTCTTCTTTCAATGATCCGTCCATCATGACGCTCGAGAAGCCGGAGCGAATCGACTGCACGCAGACGGACGGGCTCGCGCCGTGATCTTGGTGCATCACGATGGGGATGTGCGGATAACTCTCGATGGCGGCCTCGATGAGGTGGCGCAGAAATGGCTCACCGGCATATTTTCTCGCGCCGGCCGAGGCTTGCATGATCACTGGACTGTCGGTTTTGTCGGCAGCCTGCATGATGGCTTGCACTTGCTCGAGGTTGTTGACGTTGAACGCCGGTACGCCGTAGCCGTGTTCGGCGGCGTGATCGAGCAATTGACGCATCGAGATGAGTGCCATGACGGAATCCTCACAAAAGAAATAAAGCCAACGTCGTTCGATTCATTTTAGCCAAAACCAGCGTCGTTGGCTCATACGTGCAGAGGCAGGCGGACGTCCGCGAACAGGGTATCGACCTCTTCCTGGCGCGTCGTTCGTTCGGCCTTGTGTACCCGCGCGTGATCGAGATGCGGAGCCAACAAGCGCATGAAATCGAGGGTGTATCGCCGTAGATAGCCACCGCGACGGAATCCGACCCAAGTCAGGTGACGGGGGAAGAGGTGGGACGCATCGAACGACATGAGATCTGCGTCTTCTTTCGGGTCGATGGCCATCGCCGCGATGATGCCGACGCCGAGACCGAGCCGCACATAGGTTTTGATGACGTCGGCGTCTCGGGCGGTTAGCGCAATATCGGGCTCGATACCGGCTGACTCGAATGCCTGCGGTAGGGAGGCGGGACCTGAGAGGTTGAAGACGTAGGTGACGAGCGGGTACTGACCGAGCTTGGCCAGCGTCAATGTTTTCGCTTTAGCCAGCGGATGCTCGAGCGGCACGATCACCCGGCGATGCCACTCGTAGCAAGGTAGTAGCACACAGTGTGGCTGGTGGTCACGAGAGCCCGTGCCGATCGCGATATCGACCTGACCGGCATTCAGCATATCGGCGATCTGCTCAGCCGTGCCCTGATGCAGATGCAAGCGAACTTGCGGATATTTGAGTCGGAACTGCGAAATGACCGCAGGTAGTACGTAGCGAGCCTGAGTATGCGTCGTCGCAATGGAGAGTGACCCACGTGCCGCATCGCGGACGTCGAGCGACATGGCCTTGATCGCTTGGGTTTCACGCAACGCTTTTTGGGCGCGTTCCACCACGCGCTGTCCGGCCGCGGTCAGTCGCAGCAGATTGCGGCCTTCGCGGACGAAGAGTTCGAAGCCGAGCTCCTCCTCCAGCAAGCGAAGCTGTCGACTGACGCCCGGCTGCGAGAGATGCAACCTGTCTGCGGCGGCAGAGATATTGAAGCCGGCATCGACGATCGCGGTCAGGTAGCGCAGTTGAGCCAATTTCATGTGCGCGTCGGACCCGTTGACGATATCAACTGACGGGCAGAGTCATTCCGAGCCATCGACCGAGCGCGAGCGCTGGCGTCAGCATCATGCCCGGCGCGAAGGCGTTACCGAGTGTTGCACCGCTACCGAGCACTTCGCCTGCAGCGTAGAAGTTCGGAATAGGCTCACCGTTGCCGCGCACCACGCGCAGCTGCTCATCAACGACAACGCCTGCGGAGGATGTCGCAGAGTGACCGAGGTGCGTCACGGCGAAATACGGGCCGCGCTCGCTGATAGACATCGGGAAGTATTGACGACCGAGCGCGTCGCCGCCGGTTTTGGTCGCTGCGTTGTAGTCGCGGATCGAAGCGCGCAAGCCGTCGAGTTCGATGCGCGCCTTGGTGGCGAGCGCTTCGAGGGAGTCGGCGCGGTGGAACATGGGGTGTTTGTCGAAGTGTGCCAAAAACTCCTCGCGCGAGAATTTCGGCAGTGCTGGCGGCGCCTTGTCGAGAATGGATTGATCAAAGAAAATCTGATAGCGCAGCTTGTCTTGTCGCAGCAGCAAACGCTCTCGTTCGTAGGAGTCGGGCGAGTCCTCGGCGACGAATCGCCGACCCTGATTGTTGACCCAGATCTCCCAGGGTAAGCGTCGCGGCGACATATCGAAGCGCGCATAGACCTTCGCTGGGAACTGCTCTGACGTCAGAACGGAGCCGCTGCCGGGTCGGTGCCGATCCTGGCCACGGATCCAGCCGCCGATCGAGGTGGCGATTGCGAGCCCTTGGCCTTGCGAGTAGGGGTAAGAGCCTGCTGCGTAGGCGGGCACGCCACAGAGCTGCTCGAACAGATCCGGATTCATCGCATAGCCGCCACTCGTGAGCAGGATATGCCGACCGCGAGCAGTGAACTCGCGGGTCGCGCCGTTCTGTGACTCGGTGACCGTGCCGCGCACGCCTTGGACTTCACCCTTATCGCTCAACAGCAAGCCGGTGGCACGCGTGTTCAATTGCAACGTGACGCGCCCACTGGCGACTTCCGGGGCGAGCTCACGACGGATCACCGCCAAAATCGCGCGCCCTTCGTCCTTGGCCCAAAGATATCGTGGCGTGTTGTAAGCCTTGCGGCCCGGGTTGTCGCCCGTGACCGGATGATCGGGCAGCGGTACGAGCCCTGCGTCCAGCAACCAATTGATGGTAGCCGGCGCTTCATCGGCCGTACGACGAATGACGTGCTTGTCGGCCAAGCCTCGCGAGAGACGCATCACATCGTCGTAGTGCGCATCGGGCGTGTCGACAATGCCTTTGGCGGCCTGAGTCCGTGTTCCGGCAGCCGCTACCTGACCGTTGGCCAGATGCAGCGTGCCGCCGATATCGGGCGCTGCATCGATCAACAGCACCTTGGCGCCACGACGCGCGGCGAAAACGGCCGCCGGAAGCCCGGCGGTACCGGCGCCGATAATCACGAAATCGTAGTGGGGCGTATCGGCTGCGAAAGCCGCAGTCACCGACGAATCGGCCAGCGCGATTGCACCAGCCGATCCGATCGCTCTCTGGATAAACGCGCGACGCTGCATGTTGGTCAATCCTCGATGAGGAAGCTACGCAACTGTTCCGAGCGACTCGGGTGCCGCAGCTTGCGTAGCGCCTTCGCTTCGATCTGCCGAATGCGTTCACGCGTAACGTCGAACTGTTTACCGACTTCTTCCAGCGTGTGGTCGGTGTTCAGGTCGATACCGAAGCGCATCCGTAGAACCTTTGCTTCTCGCGGCGTGAGCTGCGCGAGCACCGCGTGGGTGGTTTCGCGGAGCGACTCGGCGGTGGCTTGATCGATGGGCGAGGCCACCGAGGTGTCTTCGATGAAATCGCCGAGATGGGAATCCTCGTCATCACCGATCGGCGTCTCCATCGAGATGGGCTCCTTGGCGATTTTGAGCACCTTGCGGACCTTGTCTTCGGGCATTTCCATGCGCACAGCGAGCTCATCCGGGGTCGGCTCGCGCCCCATTTCTTGGAGCATCTGTCGCGAGATGCGATTGAGCTTGTTGATCGTTTCGATCATGTGCACGGGGATGCGAATCGTGCGCGCCTGGTCGGCGATCGAGCGGGTGATGGCTTGGCGAATCCACCAAGTTGCGTAGGTCGAGAACTTGTAGCCGCGACGATATTCGAACTTGTCTACCGCCTTCATCAGGCCGATGTTGCCTTCCTGAATCAGATCGAGGAACTGTAGCCCTCGGTTGGTGTACTTCTTGGCGATCGAAATGACCAGACGCAGGTTCGCCTCGACCATTTCTTTCTTCGCGCGACGGGCTTTGGCCTCGCCGATCGAAACCTCGCGGTTGATATCTTTGATCTGACTGATCGAGAGGAAGTGACGCTTCTCGATGACCTGTAGTTGCGCCTGACGACGCAGAATCTCGTCGCTGAGCTTCGCCAAACCCGCAGACCACTTCTTGGCGGCCTTGACGTGCTTGCTGACCCAACGCTCGTCCGTCTCGTTGCGCGGGAAGGAAGTGATGAACTCCTTGCGCGGCATTCCGGCATCGCGCACCGCGATGACCATGATCTCTTTTTCGAGTTGACGGATTTCGTTGATGTGTTCGCGCAGGTTGCCGATCAACGCCTCGAACATCTTGGGCGCGAGCTTGAGCTCCATGAATTCGCCCGAGAGTTTGCCGCGTGTCTTCTGCGCTTTCGGGTCATCGAGGCCGGTCTTGCTGAGCAAACCCAAGCACTGCGCGTGGAGCTTTTGGATCGAGGCGAAGCGATTGGCGGCCTCGACCGGATCGGGGCCCGTATCGGCGGCTTCCTCTTCGTCGTCACCACCTTCCGCGTCGTCGGCCTCTTCGGCAGCGGCAGCAGCTGGATCGACCTTGGTGGGATTCTGCGGTTGCGCGATGACATCCGGTGCGTTGGGGTCGATGAAGCCGACGATGATGTCGGCTAAGCGCCCGCCGCTTTTTACCGGCTCGTAGGCTCTCAGGATGAAGTCGTAAGTCGGCGGATACAGCGAGATCTGCGTGCGCACGGCATCGAGACCTTCTTCGATGCGCTTGGCGATGCTGATTTCACCCTCGCGCGTCAGCAGTTCGACGGTGCCCATTTCGCGCATGTACATACGCACGGGATCGGTGGTTCGACCGAGCTCGGCATCCAGCGCAGCCAGTGCCGCCGCTGCTTCCTCGATGGCTTCTTCGTCCGACGGCGCAGTGGTTTCAGGCGCGAGCAGCGACTCTTCCGGTGCCTTTTCGTACACCGGGATGCCCATATCGTTGATGGTGTTGACGATTTCTTCGATCTGCTCGGGGTCGACGATTTCCGAGGGCAGGTAATCGTTGACCTGCGAATAGGTGAGGTAGCTCTGCTCCTTGCCCAGTGCAATCAATTGTTTCAATTGCGACTGGCGCTCCTCTGGCATGGCCAGCGGGCGACGCTCCGGCAGGTTCAACGGTTTGTTGCCATCGTTCGCAGCGGCTTTGGCGGCCTTGGATTGTTTGGTCGTCGGCTTGACTGTGGGTTTTTCCGCCGCAACGACCGGCGGCGCTACGGGCGGCACTACGGGCGGCGTAACAACGACCGGGCTCGTCGGTTGCGCAAGTTCAACCTTGGCGGTTTTCTTCACTGCTTTGGGGGCAGGCGCTTTGGCCGCCGGCGTCGCGGCCACCTTGGTCGTGGGCTTAGCCGCGGGCTTGGGAGCCGCCTTCGGAGCGGACTTGGCGGCTGGTTTAGCGACCGGCTTGACCGTGCTCTTCGGGGCTGGCTTCGCCGGCGACTTCGAGGCGACCTTGGCAGCGGGCTTTTTCGGCGCCGGCTTGGCGGGCGTCGCCTTCTTCGGCGCAGCCTTCTTGGCGGATGCTTTCGCGGCCGCCGGGCGCGCAGGTTTCTTGCTGGCCGTAGCCTTCGACTTTTTGCTCATGTTTGGATGCCTTTCGGGGGCTGCCCGGGCCGGGGAATCGAACCCGCGAGAATACGGGGAAAGCCTAGATTTTTCCAGACATCAGCGCTTGTAAATCGCGTTTTTCCTCGGCGGACAAGCCGCTTTCGGGTTCCTTGGCGAGCAGCGCGTCGAGGCGGTGTCGACGGGCCTCCTCGCCCATGCGGCCGATCGCGTTTTGCAGCTCGCGCCGAGCGCCCTCGGCAGCGGTGATGAGTGCTTCGGTCGCGGCGAGGCGGGCGAGGCGGGCCTGTTCGGGCTGGTCTCGCCAGCGCTCGAGCAGTTGCGCGGTGCTCGTGCAAGGTTCGAGGCGCAAATCCTCGATCAGCCTTCGCAAAATATCGGCACCTGGCGCTTCGATCGTAGCCAAGGTGGCGAGGTCTGTTGCGCCCAGCTGCGCCGCGATCGCCGGGTGATGCACGAGCATCATCACCGCTTGGCGCATCAGGCCGCCGCGGCCGGCGCTGCGGCCAGTCAGGTTACCCGACAGGTCGGCGCTCGAACGGGCGGCGGGTTTGGCCGACGATCGCGCCGCTTCACCTTGCCAAAGCGCCCGCAGCCGATCAGCTGGCAGGCGAATGGCCTCGGCGAGACGGGCGATCAGCAGTTCCTGATAAACACCCTCCGGCACTCGCGCAATCAGCGGTCGCGCCAGTTCGGCAAAACGTGCCTTGCCGTCGGCGTTTCCTAGGTCGACTTGCGAGCCGAGCTCCTGAACGAGGTATTCGGATAGCGGCGAGGATTGCTCGAGCCGCCGTTCGAAGGCGTCCCGCCCTTCTTCGCCGACGAGTGTGTCCGGGTCGTGCCCGTCGGGTAAGAAGAGAAACCGGAGTTGGCGTCCTTCACGTAATTCGGGCAGCGCGTTGTTGAGGGCTCGCCACGCCGCGGCGCGACCCGCGCGGTCGCCATCAAACGCGAACACCACTTCCGAAACGAGTCTGAAGGCGCGCTTCAAATGCTCCGGTGTCGTCGCAGTGCCCAAGGTGGCAACGGCGTAGTGCACGCCAGCCTGATGAAGCCGGACCACATCCATGTAGCCCTCGACGATCATCAGTCGCTTCAATGGCGCGCGACTTTGCCGCACTTCGTAGAGGCCATAAAGCTCGCGGCCTTTGTGGAAAAGTGCGGTCTCGGGTGAATTCAGGTATTTCGGCTCGCCTTGGTCGATGACGCGACCGCCGAAGGCGATGACGCGGCCGCGTGCATCGCGAATCGGAAACATGATGCGGTCGCGAAAGCGGTCGTAATAGCGATCGCCTGCGCCCTCGCGTTCGATGATCAGTCCGCAGGCGAGCAGGTCTGCACGGGTTTTTGTATCTTTAGCGAAACGATTAAGGACGTCATTCCACGAATTAGCGGCATAACCGATCTGAAAGCGCTCGCGGATCGCAGGCTCGAGGCCCCGTCGATCGAGGTATTCCGATGCCCGCGAGTCACCCTGCAAGCTCATCGACCAATGCTGCGCGACGCGACCCATCAGGCTTGCGAGGTCCGCGCCCTCTTGCTGCTTACCCTCGTCGGCCCGGGCTTCGCGGGGCACTTCGAGCCCCGCTCGCGAGGCGAGTTCGTCCACCGCTTCGGGGAAGCTCAGCCGGTCGTAATTGATCAGAAAGCCGAGTGCCGTCCCGTGCGCACCACAACCAAAGCAGTGATAAAACTGCTTATCTGGGCTTACCCAAAACGAGGCGCTTTTTTCATCGTGGAACGGGCAGCAAGCCTTGAACTCGCGACCGGCTTTCTTGAGTGGCACGCGGGCGCCGATGAGCTCGACGATGTCAGTCCGTGCGACCAACTCGTCGATGAAGTTTTGAGGAATTCGCCCGCTCATGGGCGATTAGGATACGGCCTCGAGCGTCAGCCCGCGGCGCCGAGTTTGCTCTTGATGATCGCGCTGACCGCGCTCATGTCGGCTCGGCCGGCCGCGCGGGTTTTCACCAGCGCCATGACCTTGCCCATGTCCTTGACCGTTGCCGCTGCGCTTTCGGTGATCGCCTCGGCAACCAGCGCCTCGACCTCGGCTTGCGAGAGCGGCTCGGGCATGTAGGTCTGCAATAAGGCAACTTCGGCCAGTTCCTTGGCCGCTAGATCCGCTCGACCGCCCGCTTCGAACTGCGTGATGGCTTCACGACGCTGCTTGATCATCTTTTCGATGACCGCGAGCACTTGGGTGTCGTCGAGGGTGATGCGTTCGTCCACTTCACGCTGCTTGATGGCAGCTTGCAGCAGGCGGATGTAACCAAGGCGCTCCTTCGCACCGGAGCGCATCGCATCCTTCATATCCTGCGTGATGCGCTCTTTGAGCGACATCGTCAGCGGGGACGGGCGATACGGGGCGAAGAGCGCTTGATGTGGCGCTTCACGGCCGCAGCCTTTTTGCGCTTACGCTCTTGGGTCGGCTTTTCGTAGAATTCCCGACGACGCAGCTCCGTCAGCACCCCCGCTTTTTCGCAGGCGCGCTTGAAACGGCGCAGTGCAGCGTCGAAATACTCGTTTTCTCGAACACGAAC
>CAMCBU010000047.1 GCA_945873095.1 Klebsiella pneumoniae
CGACGCTACCCCAAAGATAAAGACCCCGAGCGGGTCTTGGGGGTTTGGTGAGACCGAGTTGAGTGCCGAGTCGCTGCCAGGCGCTCGTTTCACGGTCGAGCAGTTCGCTGCGCAACCGAGCGAAGGATTGCAGAGCATGGCGCTGCTTCGGATCTTCCGTGTGACCGGACTCCTGTAGTGCCGATCGATAGAGTTGCAGCAGAGTGTCGTGCGACATCGTCAGTTGCGCAGCTCGTCGAGATCCCGGAACAGATCGAGTGCGGCCGGATTGGCGAGCGCCTCGGTGTTGGTCACCGGTAAGCCATGCACGACATTGCGAACCGCGAGTTCCACGATCTTGCCGCTGAGGGTACGCGGGATGTCGGCGACCGAGAGGATCTTGGCGGGCACGTGTCTCGGCGTCGTATGGCTTCGAATTTGATCGCGAATCCGTTGTCGCAGTGAATCATCGAGATCGACACCTGCGCGCAGTTTGACGAACAGCACGATGCGAACATCGTCTTGCCACTCCTGGCTGATACACAGAGATTCGAGAATCTCCGGCAGTTGTTCGACCTGTCGATAGATCTCGGCCGTACCGATGCGGACACCGCCCGGGTTCAGCACCGCATCGGATCGCCCGAAGATTATGAATCCGCCGGTTTCCGTGCGCGCAGCGTAATCGCCGTGATGCCAAAGCCCAGGGAAGCGCTCGAAGTAGCTTGCGCGGTAACGCGTTTGATCTGCATCGCCCCAGAAGCCGAGCGGCATGGAGGGGAACGGCTGGCGGCAAACGAGTTCGCCTTTCTCGCCGGGTGGCAATGAGTCACCTTTTTCATCGACGACATCAACTGCCATGCCAAGTCCTGCGCATTGCAGCTCGCCGCGGCGCACTTCGGCAAAGGGTTGTCCCAGCGCGAAGCAGCTGAGGATATCGGTGCCGCCTGAAATCGACGCGAGCTGCACATCGGCTTTGATGTTGTCGTAGACGAAATCGAAGCTCTCGGGCGCGAGCGGTGAACCGGTCGAGATGACGGTGCGCAGCGCGGGTAGCGCATGCTGCAGGCGAGGGTGGTAACCCGCCTTCTCCAACGCGGCGAGATACTTCGGGCTCGTGCCGAAAATACTGATGTGCTCCGTGTCGGCGATGCGCCAGAGCATGCCGCTATCAGGGTGTGTGGGCGAACCATCGTAGAGCACGAGTGCGGCACCCGAGGCCAAACCGCTGACCAGCCAGTTCCACATCATCCAACCGCAGGTGGTGTAGTAGAACAGGCGGTCGTCCCGTTTCAGATCGACGTGC
The DNA here is from genome assembly GCA_945873095.1 of Klebsiella pneumoniae. Classification (GTDB taxonomy): domain Bacteria; phylum Pseudomonadota; class Gammaproteobacteria; order Steroidobacterales; family Steroidobacteraceae; genus UBA964. The sequence goes on from CAMCBU010000047.1 coordinate 1,283, forward strand.
AGTTGGTGCTCTTTCAGATGCTGCAGCAGCGTTCCACCGGCGCCGTGCACGATGCACTTGGGTTTGCCCGTGGTGCCAGAGGAATACATCACCAAGAGCGGATGATCGAAGGGCAGGCGTTGAAACTGCAGCTTGGCCTGCGGCGAGCCGAATTGCTCGAAGCGTCGCGCTCGTCGCCCGTTGGCTTCAAGGGCGGCAAGATCGGGCGCGCCGCTCAGCTGCGCGATGACGATAATGGTCGTCACGCTGGGCAGCGAAGTCAGTACAGCCGCCATCGGCGCGATCGAATCGAGTGTCTTGCCCGCATAGCGATAGCCGTCAGCGGTGAAGATGGCTTTGGGTTCCATCTGTCCGAACCGATCGAGCACGCCCGCGATACCGAAATCCGGCGAGCAGGAGCTCCAAATGGCCCCGAGGCTCGTCGTGGCCAACATGGCGATCACCGCTTCGGGGATATTCGGCAAAAAGCCCACGACACGATCACCAGGCTGGACTCCGATTTCTTTGAGACCAGAGGCAACACGAGCCACTTCCGCACCGAGCTGTCGATAAGACAACACGCGGCGTTGACCGCGCTCGTTGTAGGCGATCAACGCCGGATGATCATCGCGATAGTGCAGCAGATTCTCGGCGTAGTTGAGCCGGGCGCCTGGGAACCATCGCGCTCCCGGCATCCGATCGCCATTCTCGAGGACCGGTGCTGTAGCCCAATCGGCCTTCACATCGGCAAAGTGCGCCACCTCGAACCAGAAGGCGTCTGGCCGTTCGAGCGACCAACGATGCAGTGACGCGTAATCACCCGTTGGCAGATCGCGCCGCGCCGAGATGCAATCGATGAAACGACGCAGGTGACTGTCGGCCATGCGCGCAGGGGAGGGGCTCCAGAGTATCTCTTGCACCTGATCGTCCCCCGACAGCGTCTTGATCAGCTACACATCACAACGACTGGTAGATGGGCCCCGATCCGCCTTCGGGCGTGGTCCAGTCGATGATTTGGTAAGGATCTTTGATATCGCAAGCCTTGCAGTGCACGCAGTTCGCCGCGTTGATCTGCAGGCGCTTGCCACCGGCACCATCGTCGACCATTTCGTAGACATTGGCTGGGCAGAAGTTTTGGCAGGGATTACCGTATTCGGTCGCGCAGGTGGTTGCGCAAATGGCGGTGTCGCGAACCTTTAGATGTACCGGCTGGTTCTCTTCGTGCGAGTTGTTCGCGAAGAAGACCGAAGCCAAGCGATCTCGAGGCGGCAAGTTTCGCTCGACCCAGTTTCGATCAGGTGAGTCGTACTCCTCAAGCTGCTTGGTCGCGGCGTGGGCAGCGGTGTTGCGCAGCGTCCAAGGTGTGCGACCACCGAGCACGGTCTCGAGTGCGGCATTCACCAAGCCGAACCACAGGCCCCGCTTGAAGCCCGGTTTGATATTGCGAACTTTGTGCAGTTCTTGGCCACCAGGCGAGGCGCGCCAGCGTGCATCGAAACCTGCCGCGCTATCGTGCTCGGCGATATGCGTCGCAGCGAGCATGCCGCTGCGAATGGCCTGATGTATGCCCTTGATCTTCGGGACGTTCAGCGTGCCGCCGGCATCGCCGATCAGCAGCGCGCCCGGCATCTCGAGCTTCGGCATCGATTGCCAACCACCCGCAGAAATGGTGCGCGCGCCCGCAGCCAGAATTTCACCGCCCTCGAGCAGCGCTTTGATACTCGGGTGATGTTTGAATTGCTGGAACGCTTCGAAGGGCTGCAGTCGCGGATCTTCGTAGTCGAGACCGACGACGTAGCCGACATACACCCGATCATTGTCGAGGTGATACAAGAAGCTGCCGCCATAGGTGCGCGTGTCGAGCGGCCAGCCGACGCTGTGCTGGATCAGGCCGGGCTCGACTCGCCCGGCCGGCAGTTGCCACAATTCTTTGAAGCCGAGGCCGTAGGTTTGCGGGTCACAATCGGCATCGAGCGCAAAACGCCGGATCAGTTGTTTGGTGATGCTGCCGCGGCAGCCTTCGGCGAGCACGGTGATGCGGGCACGAACCTCGGGGCCGGGCGCAAAGTTCGGGCCTGGCTCACCGGATTTTTCGATGCCCATGTCACCGATCTGCACTCCGGCGACCGAGCCGTCGTCGTTGAACAACGGCACTGCGGCCGAGAATCCCGAGAACACATCCACCCCGAGCGATTCCGCCTGCGCGGCGAGTTTCGGGGTCAAAAGCCCGAGCGAGATGATGAAGTTGCCGTCGTTGTGCTGTTGCGGCGGCACCGGTAATTTGATTTTGCCGGTCTTGGTCAGCAGCGAAAATTCATCGCGCTTGGCCGGAATGCAGATGCCGGGCGGATCGTCGCGCCAACCGGGCAGCAGTTCATCGAGCGGGCCCGCTTCGAGCACGGCACCCGAGAGCGCCTGCGCGCCGATGGCCGAAGCTTTCTCCAGCACGCCCACATTGAGTTCGGCTTGCAACTGCTTCAAGCGAATCGCGCAAGCGAGCCCGGCGGGACCTCCACCTACGATGAGCACGTCGTACTCCATGACGTCACGTTCGATCATCGATAACCCCCTCGATGGCGCTATTTCGGCTGCATGCGGATCGCGCCGTCGAGACGGATGGTCTCGCCGTTGAGCATCGGAATCGTGAAGATCGATTCAACGAGGCGCGCGTACTCCTCGGCTTGGCCGAGGCGCTTTGGAAACGGGATTTGACTCGCCAGCGAAGCCTGCATTTCCGGCGTCATACCGCCGACCATCGGCGTATGGAAGATGCCCGGTGCGATCGACATCACGCGAATGCCAAACGCGGCGAATTCACGCGCGAGCGGCAGCGTCATGCCAGCGAGAGCTGCCTTGGTGGCCGAATAAGCTGCTTGACCGATCTGGCCCTCAAAGGCGGCGACGGAGGAGGTGTGGATGAGTACGCCTCGCTCGCCATCGTCGTTCGGAGCGTTGTGTTGCATCAACGACGCGGCGGCTTTATCGCAAAGGAAAGTACCGATCAGGTTGACGTGGATGACCTTCGTGAAGAAGTCGCCCGCCATCGGCCCGTTCCGCCCGAGCACGCGACCCGCACCAATGATGCCGGCACAGTTCACGAGCAAGTTGATACCGCCCATCGCATCGGCTGCGGCCTGCATGGTTTTCTCAACCGCAGTTTCTTGGGTGACATCGCATAGGATGAAACGGGCGGCAGGGCCAATCTCGGCGGCAGTCGATTGACCGGCTTCAGCCTGCAGATCCACGAGTGTGACTTGCGCGCCGCGGCTCGCGAGATAACGGCCGACACCGGCACCGAGACCGGAAGCGCCGCCGGTGACGACGGCTTTCGCAGCGCGGATATCCATGCTCAGACTCGCTCGATCGCGATAGCGACGGCTTCGCCGCCGCCGATGCACAGCGAGGCGATACCGCGACGTCCACCGCGAGCGATGAGCGCATGCAGCAAGGTGGCGACGATGCGAGCGCCAGTGGCGCCCACCGGATGACCGAGTGCGCAGGCACCGCCGTTGACGTTGAGCTTGTCGGAAGAGATCCCGATATCTTTGGCAGCGGACATCGCAACGGCTGCAAAGGCTTCGTTGACTTCGAAAAGATCGACGTCGCTCGCTCTCCAGCCGGTGCGCGCAAGCACTTTCTGGATGGCACCGACCGGTGCGATGGTGAACCACTCCGGCTCCTGCGAGTGGCTCGCGTATGCGACGATTTTGGCGAGTGGCTTCGCGCCGAGTTTGGCAGCGGCCGATTCGCTCGCGAGCACCACGGCGGCAGCACCGTCGGAGATAGACGAGGAGCTGGCGGCGGTCACGGTGCCATCTTTGCGGAAAGCGGGCTTCAATTGCGGGATCTTGGCGATATCGCAGGTGAACGGCGTTTCATCGCGATCGACCACGACCTCGCCCTTGCGGCCCTTGACCGTGACGGGCACGATTTCTTTGACGAATGCGCCCGACTCCACGGCGGCGAGTGCGCGGCGTACCGACTCGGCAGCGAAGGCGTCTTGGTCGGCGCGGCTGAACTGATAGCGACCCGCCGTGTTTTCGGCGAAACAACCCATCATCTGTCCATCCCAAGCGCTTTGCAGCCCGTCATAGAACATATGGTCGAGCACTTCGCCGTGACCCATGCGATAGCCGCTGCGCGCTTTCGGCAGCAGGTAAGGTGCGTTGGTCATGGATTCGAGTCCGCCCGCCACCATCACGCCCGCTTCACCGGCACGGATCTGATCGGCCGCCATCATGATGGCCTTGAGCGCCGAACCGCACATCTTGTTCATCGTCGTGGCGGGCACCGAGGTCGGAATACCGGCGGCGATCGCGGCTTGGCGAGCCGGTGCTTGACCGAGGCCGGCGGGTAGCACGCAGCCCATGATGACTTCGTCCACTTGTTCCGGGGTGATTCCCGCCGACTCGATGGCGCCTCGGATGGCTACGGCACCGAGCTGTGGTGCGGTGACGGGTGAGAGAACGCCTTGGAAAGCGCCAATCGGAGTGCGCTGCGCGGCGAGGATCAAGACGGAATCGGACATGACTGAACCTGTACGGCTGGGGAGGCTGGGAGAGCCGCCAAGTGTAGCCAAGCGACACCGCCCGCGCACCCCGCCTTCGAGCGAGGCCGGTTAGCCTCGATCCGGCTCGTCGAGACGACTCAGGATGGCCGCCCGGGTCTGCTCGCGCAGGGCGGTCACTTGCTGTTCGGGCGACAAGTCGGCGTCGGGCGCCACGGGATCGAGAAACTCAACCTCGACACGGCCGGGTCTTGGAAAAAATCGGGGGCTCGGCAAGATTTGACGCGTGCCGCGCAGGACGCAAGGAACCACCGGGCAGTTGGCGGCGACGGCACTTTTGAACGCGCCATTGTTGAATTTCAACAAACCGGGTTCACCCACGAAGGTTCCTTCGGGGAAGAACAGCAGCGCTTGACCGCCGGAGACGGTCCGAAGCACGCGGCGCGCATCAAGTCCGCCGCGATGACGATTGAAACGTTCGACGAATTCGGTACCGAGCAACTCGAGCAACAAACCCGCCAGTGGCACCGCCGCCATTTCACGTTTGACGACATACGCGAATCGATCAGGCAGCACCGCCTTGATCACGATGGCATCGATGTAGCTTGCGTGGTTCGCTGCAACGACGCACCGGCCTTGCGGCAGATGCTCTATCCCGGTGACGTGCAGCGGGTGGAAGCTTCCGCGCATGACGAGTCGCGCGGCGACGCCGGCATAGTGCCGACGGCGCTGCACGTTCGGCACGAACAGCAGCCACAACAACAAACCGAGCGCGATCAGCACGAAGACGACCCAGGCGTAGGAGCCGTATAGCACCCGCCCCATCAAGGCGAGGGCGGACTCACGCTGCAGGTTGTCTCGACCTTCCGACATGGCGCGGTATCCTTGGGCGCGAGCGCGACAAAGTCAATGAACGACAACTCACATCCAGCCGTCGATGCACTCGAGCCCTCGGGTGTCGAAATCCATCCTGTCGTGCTGCGATTTCTCGATGTCTTGTGGATGGAGCGTGGTCTCTCGCAGAACACGCTAGCGGCCTACCGCGCCGATCTGCTGGCGCTGCAGCGCTGGCTCGCAGCTCGTGCGATCGATATCACGGCAGCCTCGCGGGCGGATCTGCTGGCGTATTTGGCGGTACGTGCCGAACAAGGAACGAAGTCGCGATCGACGGCGCGTCAGTTGTCGACCTTTCGTCGTTTTTATCGTCATCTCGTGCGCGAGCGACATTGCAGCCTCGATCCCACGCTCGACATCGCGGCGCCGCGACTCGGACGGCGGCTGCCCAAGTCCCTCAGTGAGGCGGAGGTCGAGGCCTTGCTTGTGGCGCCCTCGGGCGATGAGCCACGGTCACTGCGTGATCGAGCGATGCTCGAGATGCTCTACGCCACCGGCTTGCGGGTCTCCGAGTTGATCAGCTTGCGCTACACGCAAGTAAATTTGAATCAAGGCGTCGTGCGCGTGACGGGCAAAGGCAATCGCGAGCGCCTCGTGCCGATTGGGGCTGCCGCGGCCGAGGCACTGCAGCAGTTCGAGCAGCGCGGGCGTGCCGCTTTGCTCGAGGGACGCGCCAGCGAGCATCTGTTTCCGACCCGCGCGGGCGAGGCGATGACGCGTCAAGCGTTTTGGCATTTGATCAAGCGTCACGCGCGCGGCGCGGGTATCGACAAGCCGCTCTCGCCGCACACGCTGCGACATGCGTTCGCGACCCATTTGTTGAATCATGGCGCGGACTTGCGAGTCGTGCAGATGCTGCTGGGGCACAGCGATTTATCGACCACCCAGATCTACACCCATGTGGCGCGCGAGCGCATGAAGGCGTTGCACGAGACGCATCATCCGCGAGGCTGAGTGTTAAACTTCGCCGCATGAAAATGCAGATAACTTGGGCCTTGCGTCGCCGCGGCGCGTTGATCGTGCTGGCCGCGCTCAGCGCCCTGCCGGCGTGGTCGCAAACCGCGCCCCAAGGCGCCGCGAAGAAGCCTGATCCGCGCGCGGAGCTCGTCAAGAGAATGCCGGGCAGCAAGCTCGGCGATTTTCGGCCCTCACCCTTGCCCGGAATCTTTGAGTACGCGCGTGGCGCTGACGTGATTTATTTGAGCGCCGACGGAAAATTTGCGTTCGATGGCGATCTCTACGAATTGGCGACGGAGAACAACCTAACGGAGATCCGGCGTCGCGAGGCACGCCTGGCGCTGATCGGGCAGGTGCCCGAGGCGCAGATGGTCGTGTTCGGTGCCAAAGACGCCAAGCACACCATCACCGTGTTCACCGACATCGATTGCGGCTACTGCCGCAAACTGCATTCGGAAATGTCGGAGTACAACAAGCTCGGTATCCGCGTTCGCTATCTCTACTATCCGCGGATGGGTCCAGACTCCGAAGGTTGGGATAAAGCCGAAGCCGTGGCCTGCGCGGCCAACAAGGCCGAGGCGATGACGCGCGCGAAACGCGGCGAGTCGCTCAAAGGCAGCAAATGCAACGCTTCGTCGATCGTGCAGCGCGACTACGAACTGGGCCAAGAAATCGGTTTACGCGGAACGCCGGCCATCATTCTCGAAGATGGAGAACTACTGGCGGGCTATGTGCCGCCCGCGATGCTGATTCGTCGTTTGGAGCCGCCGGCGGCTCAGCGCTAAGGCCGCTCGTCCGTCGGCTTTCGAGCCTCAGCGTTCGAGCAGATTCAGTTTGCCGGGCTTGCCGTCCCAGTCTTTGGCGTCGGCCGGTGCATCCTTCTTTTCCGTGATGACGGGCCACTTGCGTGACAGTTCGGCATTGAGCGCCTTGAACGAGTCTTGCCCTGCTGGCAACTCGTCTTCGGAATAGATCGCCTCGGCCGGGCACTCCGGCTCGCAGAGTGTGCAGTCGATGCACTCATCGGGATCGATGACGAGGAAATTCGGGCCCTCGTGGAAACAATCCACCGGACACACTTCCACACAATCCATGTACTTGCACTTGATGCAGTTCTCGGTAACGACGAACGTCATGGGCAACCCCGATCTAATCTGAAGGCGAGACTCTAAACCCGCCGGTCTATATCCGTGAAGTGGTGACGTTCGACGCCCGCTGCCCGGTCCTCGAAGAATCGTCGCAGGGCGAACTCCGTGCTCGCGAAGGCGATGTCGCGCCAAGGCATATCCGCCTCGGCAATCATGCGTGCCTCGAGGCTCTCAGGACCCGCACCGATCTGCGGCGTGCGTAGCTTGGCGCGAAAAAATACGTGAACCTGCTGCGCGTGCAAGATATGCACGATCGCCAGCAGCGAGCCGATTTCCACATCCGCGAGCGCCTCTTCGTACGACTCGCGCGCGGCCGCTTGTTGCAGCGACTCGTTGTTTTCCATGAACCCGGCGGGGAAGGTCCAGTATCCATGGCGAGGTTCAATCGCTCGCCGGCACATCACGATACGACCGTGCTCGTCTTCGGGGATGCAACCCACGACGAGTTTGGGATTTTGGTAGTGGACTGTGTGGCAGGCAGGGCACACGTGGCGTGGTAGGTGCTCTCCCTCGGGGATACGCACGACGACGGCGGTGCCACAATTGCTGCAGTAGTTCATGAGTGATCAGGTGGTGCCGGGAGAGGGAATCGAACCCACACTCTGTCGCCAGAACCGGATTTTGAGTCCGGCGCGTCTACCAGTTCCGCCATCCCGGCTGAGGATGCGAGTCAAGTATACGTGAAAGCGAGCCCGCGCTTGCCTAACATGCGCGCGGTGCGTGCCTCAGACTTCGATTTCAACCTCCCGGCGGACCTCATCGCCCAGTTTCCGTTGCCCGACCGGGCGGCATCACGCCTGCTGGTCGTCGACGGCCAAACGGCCACCTGGCGAGATGCGCAGTTCCGTGAGCTCGGCCAATGGCTCCGGCCGGGTGATCTGCTGGTGTTCAACGATACTCGCGTGATCCCCGCGCGACTGCGCGGTCGCAAACCCACCGGTGGCAGTGTCGAGATGCTACTCGAGCGCGCACTCGAGGGGCGCGCGGCATTGCTGCATATGCGGGCGAGCAAACCGCTGCGCGAGGGTTCGATCATCGAGACATCCGGCGGGCCGGTGAGGGTGCTCGGTCGGCAGGATGATCTGTTCCGAGTCGAGCTCCCAGAGCCTGCGCTTGCGTTCTTTGGTCGACATGGCGAGATTCCGCTACCGCCTTACATTGCGCGAGCGACGGTGGCCGACGATACCGAGCGCTATCAGAGCGTTCTGGCTAGGGTGCCTGGTGCCGTGGCCGCGCCAACGGCGAGTTTGCACTTCGATCACGCGCTGCTCGAGCAACTCGCTGCGGCGGGCATCGAACAAGCGACGATCACCTTGCACGTCGGGGCGGGCACGTTCCAGCCGCTGCGTAGCGACAACATCGACGCGCACGTGATGCATGCGGAATATGCTGAAATCCCGCTTGAAACCGCAACCACCATCGCGCGCGTTCGTGCCGCCGGCGGGCGGGTGATCGCAGTCGGAACGACGGTCGTGCGTGCGCTCGAGTCGGCTGCGATAGCGTCTGCGAATGGGGTCATCGACGCGTGGTCCGGTGAGACCCGCATCTTCATCCG
>CAMCBU010000048.1 GCA_945873095.1 Klebsiella pneumoniae
GGCGAAAAACCTCGGCAGTCTAGCAAGGGGGGCGATCAGCGGCGAGTTGGCGACGACGGCCGGGCCCGCAGGACAGGATGTCGGAAATTTTCCTGTTTTAAATCAACGATTTAGATCGTCATCGGCCAGCCGCAGGGCGGTGGCTGATACGCACCAGTTGGTTGACGTCGTAACCCATGGCGCCGACCTTGCCGACCAGCTCGCGATAGCGAGCCTCGTCGATGGACGGGCTGCGAGCCATGATCCAGACATAGTCGCGGGCGCTGCGGGCGATGATCGTCTCGGTGTAGTTCGCATCCACATGGGAAATGACGTACTCGGCCTTGATCGGCCAGACGAACTGCATGCCCCAGATGGCGTTGTTGGTACCCGGGATGACGAAGCCTTTCGGATTCATCTCCTTGGCCGGGCCATCGAGCGCGCCCTTATTGAAGGTGAAGGTCGTGAGGATCGTGCCATCGGCTGCAAGTTCGTAGGACTCGACGGCGTTGTAGATGTCTTTCTCGATGAAGGTCGGAATGACCGCGATCACATACCAAGGGCCCATGAAGCGCGGTAGGTCGACCGCCGGTACGACCGGCACCGTCACTTTCTGCGGATTCACACCGCAGCCACTGAGCAACACGGCGCAGGCCAAGACCCACCACCCCGTACGACGCGACCACGATCCTGAGGCATTACGCATGACTGACTGCTCCGACTGAGTGAGCTGAGGTTACTCGGCCACGTACCAGCGCCCTTCGACCCGCTCCAGCACATACCGATCGAAAGGCAAACCCTGACCCGTGACATCGTACACCGCCCGATTGCCACCATTGTCGATAGTTGCGGGCGTGCGCTTGACGATCCGCAACGCTGCGATCAACAGCTCACGACTGGCCATGCTGCGCCGGCAACCGCTGATTAGGGAATCCATGGTACGACCGGCGAGGCTGCGCTGAAGTTCCGGCGTCAAGAATTCTTTGTAATACCGGTCACACCGGCCATCGACCAGCGCCTTCTCTGCTGCCTCGAGCATCGTGACGATGTCGGACGGGTTACGTTGCGGCGCTTGGGCCGCGCCACGCAGAACCGGCGGCGTATCGATCGTCGCTGGGGTTTGAGCGACGATCGCGCGCGACTGACGCCCGCTCACCAAGTCATCCACGAGCGCTTCGAACTCCGGTGGCAATGCGGCGCGCCACTCGCGTCCGTAAGCCAGCAGCGTCACCACTTCGAGCGTTTCGATGCGCCCACCGTCTTTGGGGGGCCGTTGCTTGACCAGCACGTGTACGCGCTCGCCCTCTCGGGTTGCGCTCAAACCCTCGAGACTGTCGTGGGTACGCACGGGGCGCGACCAACGGCGGGCTACTGCACGAAAGAGATTTGCGCTGGTCAGTCGTTCGATATCCGATAGTGGCATCGCACCCCCGAACAAGCGCTCGCGGATCGCATTGCCGCCACCTGCCGACTCTTCTCGTAATTTCTGCAGCACGCCAAAACGCAAACGATCGAGTTCGGCGGGATGGATTGCAAACGCGATCGCTTGAGGATCGTTACGCGACACGGCCAGTAGGTAATCACTGGCCGCTTGACGCTGCGCACCCGTGACCGATTCCGCTCGACCTAGCGACCCGATGGCGACAAAGAAAACGACAACGAGCAGTTGCAGGCCGACACGTATGCGCATACCGATCAACCCGCTTTACGCTCGCGCTCTGCGACGGCTGCGTAGCCCAACTTCAAGCCCATCATTCGTGTCGCTCCGTAAATCACCGCGTAAGCGACCATCGACACGAGCAAACCCCAGAGGCCCGAGGCGATCCACGGCGGAGTGAACGCCTGTGCGGCGATGACGCCTGCGGCAAAAGCCGCGACGGCGGGCGGGTTCCAGCTCGGCAAGTCTGGTAGGCGTGTCGTGTCGTAGTGCCCGCGTTGGAAGAGGTAGTAATCGACGATGACAGGCCCGATGAGTGGCGGTACGAGGTTGGCGATTTGATTGATCCAGTCCATGAAGTGTTGGTAGATACCGAGACCCAAGATGGTGCCGATCAAGCCACACACGACGATCGTCACGCGCTTCGGTACTTTGAAGACGCTCGCCGTCTGGATAGAGGGGAGATAGAGATTGGTATCACCGGTGGTCCACAACGCCAAACTCATGGCGATCAAGCCGACGAATGCGATCACCGGACCTGCCGTTTTGAGGTAAGCACTGAAATCGAAGCTGCCCGAGACGATGCCGCCCATAGCGCCAATAACTTGCAGAAAAATCTGCGTGACGATCAAGACGATGAACGGGATGGCGATCGCGACCCAAGCCTTGCGTGCGAAACGAGTGTACTCGGCCATCACGACGCCACCGACGATCCAAGAGCCGATCACGAGATTGATCGCCTGATTGTCGGTCAAAGGGCTCGCCGCCGAGGCGCTCGCCGACAAGGCGAGGAAGGCATCCCAACCACCGGCACGATCGACATTGAACCAGCCGGCGTACAAACCGACCAATGCCAGCACCACCGTCGAGGGCACCGCGACACGCTCGAGTCCTTTGACGCCGAGATAGGTCGTCGCCGTGTAGAGCAATCCGGCAAAGATCGCGATCGGGTAAAAGAGCGGGCTGTCGAAACTGCCCGCCCACGTCAACCCCATCGCACCGACCACGATGCCCTGCCAGCCGATCGTCAACGCTGCCAGGAACAATACCGGCAGATAAGCACCCACGTTGCCGTAAGTGAGCCGATACAGCAGGCCGCTATTACAAGCGGTCTTGTAGCCCATGTAGCCGACCAAGGCGCCGACGATGAAATTGATCGTGTTGCCCCACAAGGCATTGCGAATCAAATCGGGAAAATAAAGCCCTGCGCCAAGTGAGCTACCGACCAACAAGCCGGTGACCAAAAACCCCCAACCAAAAGCCAGTGTCAGTAATGGCAGGGCATCGCGTCGCTGCTCGTTACTCAAAGGGGCGTGCGGACTGTCGGCACTGGCGGCCTCTTCCCGCTCGTCGAGTCGAAACCATTCTGACCAGCGGCTCATGTTGTATTTTTCTCCTTTGATGATTCATCGTGTTTACGGCCGAGTAGCCAACCGTTCGCGACCCACAGCACGCCCAAGATGGCTCCAATCAAGGCCGCGCCGCTCGGCGAAGTACCCACTGCATCCAGCGCCGTCTTGGCTTGGGCGCCGACATAATCGGCAGCGCGATACACGGGTACATCGATGAAACTCTTGGCCTTATATTTGGACTCGGTATCGAGAGAGCCCCAAAGCATCTCGCGGCCCGGCCGAATGAAGGCGTACTCGCCCCAGCGTCGCAGCACCAGCAAGGCTGCGATCATGCCGAAGACGTTGAACATCGAGAGCAGCAGAAACCCGACCACCATCAACACCGGTACGAAGGTGAGCAAGGTTCGAACGCCGAGCTTCGATGCGATGCGACCCGTGAGAAACAACTGCGAAAAAATCGTCAGGAACTGCACGACAAAATCGATGGTGGCGAACACTTCGGTACGACGCGTCGTATCCTCAAAGGTCTCCGTGACGATGCGCAATTGTTCGAAGTAGAGGAACGTGTTGACCGCCGATAACAACACGACGAAAGAGGCGATACCCAGCAGATAGGGAGAGCGGAGCACGATGAAGATACCGGCGAGCGGATTTCCGCCCAGCCCTGCATCGGCGGCGACAACGGATCCATCGGCTGTCCCGGCAACACGCTCGCTGCGCTCGCGATTCCAAATGCCGATCAGGATGCGCTGGCAGACGATGGCACCCAAGAATCCGACCGACCCCACATAGAGCACGCCCGAGTTGCCGATCGACTCGACCGACAGGCGCGCGATCAAAGGGCCGACCAATGCACCGAACGTTCCACCGGCAGCAATGAATCCGAACAGGCGCTTGGTCTGCTCGGCCGAGAACATCTCGAGCAGGAAACTCCAGAAAACCGAAACCAGCATCAAGTTGAGTACACTGATCCAGACATAGAAGAAGGTGCCGACCCGGAGGTTGGATTCATCCATCTGGATGTTGAAACCAATGACACCGAGAATGACGGCGACCGTTCCGTAAACCCAAGGAAGCAAGATGCTGCGACGGAAGCGCGCGATCAGCCAGCCATACAACGGCACGATCAGAATCGCGAACAGTGCCGTGTAGAGCCACAGATCTGCGACGCGATCACGACCAAGCAGAGTCGCCACCGTTTCGCGAACGGGACGAACGGCGAAATAGCTGCCGAGTACGAAGAAAAACAGACAAAACGCAGCGACTACAGCGGCTGTTTCGCGGGGCTCGACCTTGGCAAAGCGCAACAACTGGCGCTGTAGCGCCGTTTCATTTTGCATCGACGTTCAAACTCCCGAAAAGAGTCGCCCAATCCGGCTCGCCTGGTGTGTCGCTCGCGATGACCTCGAAGGTTTTTGTCATCGCTGCGGAGCGATCGAGCGCCGCGACGGCAATGGCAGCGACATCCGCCCGCGCGATGCGCCCCTGGCGTGATAGATCATCACCCTGCATCATCATCGGCAAGAACTCTCCGCCGCGCGCTTCAGTCAGACCACCTGGTCGTATGATCGTGTACGGAACTCCGGATGTTCGCAGCGCATCCTCACCCTTGAGTTTCCAGGTCAAGATATTGGAGTACATACGGTTGAGGGGATGATCCCGATGGGTGGCGCCCATCGAGGATACGAGTATGAAGTGCCGGATTTTCGATGCGACGGCGTGTTCCGCCAAACGACGAATGCCACCGAAATCGACGAGCTCGGGCGTGTTGGATGGATCGGTACGTACGTTCGATCCCAAGGCCGAGATGATGAAATCGGCGCCCTCGACCGCTTTGGAAATTCCCTCACCGGTGCGCACATCGCCCACGATGAGGGTCACTGCGCTGCCGAGTGAGGCACGAGCACGCGGCTCGTCGCGCACGAGTGCGCGAACTCGGTAACCCGCCTCGAGAGATTTCACGACCACTTCACGCCCGGTTCTGCCGGTCGCGCCAATGACGAGCACCGTTCGGGCCTGCGCGCTGCTCGGCTCCGCAGCAACGACGAAGTTGGCGGCAAACCATGCGCAAAGCGACACTGCCAAAGCGAGCACGCGCCCCTGCAAGCCGAATTTCATCGATCGACTCTCCCCAACCGCATCGACACCAGATCGATGATATCCCCTCGACGGGGGATGGAGATATGCGCGCCGCGTTGCTGCAGAGCCGATTGCAACAGCCTTGCGGGCTCTGGTTCGCCGTGCACGAGACAAACGGCGGGATGACCCTCGAAGCTGTCATACCAACGCAACAGGTCGTGTTGCCCACCGTGCGCCGACAAACCACCGACGGTATGAATCGTCGCCTGTACCGGTATGGAGACACCGTGGATGTTGACCCGGGGCGCGTGGTCCACCAAGGCTCGTCCCAGCGTTCCGGGCGCCTGATACCCCGTGAAAATGACGTGGCATTCGGCGCGGGGTAGGTTGTGTGTCAAATGGTGCAGCACGCGCCCGCCGTTACACATGCCACTGCCGGCGATGATCAACGCGTGCGAGCGTCGCGAGTTGATGAGGCGGGACTCGGTCGCCGTTCGGGTCAGCTGCAGGTTGGACAAATTCGGCATCGCACCGAAACTATCTCGCAAACGAGCGGCTTCCTCATCGTAACGCTCGGGATGCCGCCAATAAATCTCGCTCGCCTTGATCGCCATGGGGCTATCGAGATAAATCTGCCAGCGCTGCAAATTCCACTGCTTGGACTGTAGGCCGAGCAGGTAGAGCAGTTCTTGGCTTCGGCCGACGGCGAAGGCTGGGATGACGATATTGCCGCGATCATGATCCGCACGATCAATGATTTCACCGAGTTCCGCCAAAGTGGCAGAGCGATCACGATGATCGCGATCGCCATAGGTGCTCTCCATGACGACGAGATCAGCCGACTTGAAGGGGTGCGGATCGCGCAAGATCGGCGAATCGTATTGCCCAAGATCGCCGCTGAAAACGACGCGCCTGACGGTCTCGAGTTCGCGCAACTCGAACTCGAGACTGGCTGATCCGAGTATGTGCCCCGCTTCGCGCAAGCGCACCGTCATGCCGGGAAACGGGGCGTATTCGGTGTCGTAACGAACGACGCGCACCAGCTGCAGACATTCTTCGACATCATCGAGATCAAAGAGCGGCGTCGCCTCAGGTTCACCCGGCTCACGCTGCCGATTGATGCGCTCGACCTCCCGCAACGCCAAGTCGGCGCTGTCCTCCAGCAGGATCGGCAGCAGATCTCGACAGGCGGCCGTGGTGTAGATCGGTCCTCGGAAGCCGCGCTGTACGAGCAACGGCAACCGCCCGCTGTGATCGATGTGGGCGTGGGTGAGGAAAACCGCCTCCAGCGACTGGGGGTTGAAGGGGAAATCCTCACGATTGCGGTTTGCCGACGCGCGGCCACCCTGCACCATGCCGCAATCGATGAGCACGCTCCGCCCACCATGCCGCAGCACATGGCAAGAGCCGGTCACCTCACCGGCTGCGCCGTAAAACTCGATCTCCATGGGCAAGCTCTCCTGAACCCTGCGCGCCGACACCCGATCAGCGACGTGTTTGGGTATATTGTGGTGCTTCTACCTGAGCAGATGTGAACCGGAGAGCACTCGTGATCAGTTTGAACATCAACGGCGTCCAACGCGAAGTCGAAGCTGACGCGGACATGCCCCTCTTGTGGGCACTGCGCGACATCCTGCAACTCACCGGGACGAAGTATGGCTGCGGTATCGCACAATGCGGCGCCTGCACCGTACATCTCGATGGTCAGCCCATCCGTTCCTGCTCGGTGCCGCTGTCGGCGGCGGTCGGCGGTCGCATCACCACCATCGAAGGCGTCGCCAAAGGCGAGGAACTGCATCCGGTCCAACAGGCTTGGATCGAGCTCGACGTCGTGCAATGCGGTTATTGCCAGTCGGGTCAGATCATGTCGGCAGTCGCGCTGCTGGAGACGAACACGAATCCGAGCGACGCCGATATCGATGTGGCCATGAACGGCAACATCTGCCGTTGCGGTACCTATCCGCGTATTCGTGCGGCCATCAAACGCGCCGCGGAAATCAAGCGAGGCGGCAAGTCGGTATGAGCGACAACGGGCGACGCCAGTTTTTGATCGGTATCGGCGTCGTCGCCGGTGGCACGGCCGCTGGTATCGCTCTGCGCCCGTGGTTGGTCGGCGCTGCCGATGTCGATCGACCACCCGCGGACTTTCAACCCCACGCCTTCGTTCGAATTCGCTCGGATGACACCGTGACGGTCATCATCGGCAAGAGTGAAATGGGACAAGGCGTGTACGGCAGTCTGCCGATGATCCTCGCCGAAGAACTCGATGTGGATCCGACAACCGTGCAAGTCGAGATCGCAGGCGTAGACTCCGTCTTCAATCACCCGTTTTTGCCGGCGCAATTCACCGGCGGCAGCATGAGCGTGATGACAACTTACGATGCGCTGCGTCGAGTTGGTGCCCAAGCACGTGCTGCCCTGCTTGCCGCGGCCGCCGATCAATGGAATGCCGAGCTCGTCACGCTGACGACCGACAACGGCGTCGTTCGTGATTCGCGTGGTCGTCGCCTGCGTTATGGCGCATTGGTCGATGCTGCCAATCGGCTGCCGCTGCCTGATCCGGCCGCTGTCACGCTCAAAGATCCTTCAACCTTCAAATATATCGGTCAGCCACAGCGTCGACTCGACAGCCCGATCAAGGTCACCGGTAGCGCCACCTTCGGCATCGACGTCATGCGACCCGGCATGCTGACCGCAGTCATCGCCAGACCGCCTGCGTTCGGCGCCGGCTTGCGCGGCTTCGACGCGACGGCGGCCAAAGCCGTCGCCGGTGTCGTCGAGGTCAAGACCGTACCGAGTGGTATCGCCGTCATCGCCCAACACACTTACGCGGCACTGCGCGGCCGAGATGCACTCGTGATCGACTGGGATACGAGCAGCAGCAACGCACTCTCGAGCGAAGGACTACGCCAGGAATGGCGAGCGCTCGCCAAACGCCCAGGATTGGTTGGCAAGAATGTCGGCGATGTAGCCGCCGCTTTCCGCTCGGCGACACGCTCGATCGACGTCGAATACGAGCTGCCCTATCTCGCGCATGCGTGTATGGAGCCCCTGAACGCCGTGGCCGAAGTAACGGCCGAGGGCTGTGAACTTTGGCTTGGCACACAGTCTCAATCACAGGACGCGCGCTTCGTGGCTGCAGCCTTAGGGATAGAGCCCTCGAAGGTGCGTATCCACACCATGTTCTTGGGTGGTGGTTTCGGTCGTCGGGCAAGCGCGGTGTCGGACTTCGCTGTCGAAGCGGCGCTCGTCGCCCAAGCGGCGGGCAAGCCGGTCAAAGTAGTTTGGACCCGCGAAGACGATATGCGTGGCGGCTATTACCGTCCTTTGAGCTTCAACCGCATCAAAGCAGCCATCGGCGCCGACGGTATGCCCTTAGCCATTCATCACGTCACCGTGAGCAAACCCGTACTCGCGAACACGGCGATGGGAAAAATGGCAGTCACGAAAGAGGGTCTCGATCCTTCCACCATCGAAGGATCAGCGGACATGCCCTACGCAATCCCGAATCTTCGTGTTGAGGTGCACAACACCCGCGAAGCAGTCCCGATTCTCTGGTGGCGATCCGTCGGGCACTCCATCACCGGGTTCGTAACCAACAGCGTCATCGATGAACTCGCAGTGCTGGCCAGTAGGGATCCGTACGAATATCGACGCGAGCTACTCAAAGAAAAACCGCGTCACTTGGCGGTGCTCGATCGCGCGGCCACCGCAGCAAACTGGGGTACGACGACGCTACCCACGGGACACTTTCACGGCATCGCGCTGCAAGAGAGCTTTGGCAGCATCGTCGCCCAGGTGGCGGAGGTATCCGTCACCAACGGCAAGGCACGCGTACATCGCGTCACCTGCGCAGTCGACTGTGGGCTTGCGGTCAATCCAAGTCAGGCCGTCGCTCAGATGGAAAGCGGCATCCTCTACGGACTCTCCGCAGCCCTCGACGGTGAAATCAACATCGAGGGCGGCCGCGTCGTCGAAGGCAACTTCGACGGTTATCGCGTGCTTCGTCTGGTTGACTCACCGGCCATTGATGTACACATCGTGACGAGCGGCGGGCCGATCGGCGGTATCGGCGAGCCAGGAACGCCGCCGATCGCGCCAGCCGTCTGCAACGCGATCTTCGCGGCCACTGGCCAAAGAATCCGTCGTCTGCCGATCAGTAAATCGCTAAGCGCTTAAGGCGCTCCGGCAGCTAGATAATCGACGGCGACGTTCGCAATGGCGCGAGCTGCCGTCGGTATCGCTGTCTCATCCACTAGGAAGAGCGGTGAATGATTGGAAGCAGCCGTGAGCACCTTGTCGGATGGCGTCACGCCGACAAAGAAAAAGAAACTCGGCACCTTCTGTGCAAAGAAGGCGAAATCCTCGGCACCTGTCACTAACGGCACAGTGCGCACGTTCGCCTCACCAGCGATGCGCTGCAAAGTAGGAACCACTTTACGAGTCAGATCGGGATCGTTGTTCACCACAGGGTTGCTGCCCGGATCGATCTCGAGCGTCGCGGTCGTACCGCTGGCCTCGGCGATGTTCTCGACCATGCGCTGCATGCTCTTCAGGATGTCGGCGCGTTGCAAGGCATCGAAGGTGCGAATCGTGCCGACCATTTCCACTTCGTCGGGAATGATGTTGTGACGAATGCCACCCTTGATGGCACCGACCGTCACGATGGCGGGGTTCGCCGTAATGTCGGTTTGTCGCGAGACGATGGTTTGCAGCGCACCGACCAACTGTGACGAGACGACGATCGGATCGACGCCGCCCCAAGGCCGCGCACCGTGAGTCTGACGCCCCTTGACAACGATACGATACGAATCAGACGCCGCCATCAAGGGACCACCGCGATAGCCGATCATGCCAGTGCGCATGTTGGCAAAGACATGCAAACCGAACACGGCCTCCGGCTTGTAGCGCTCCAGCACGCCTTCTTTGACCATGAGACTCGCGCCGCCTTC
>CAMCBU010000049.1 GCA_945873095.1 Klebsiella pneumoniae
ATGAACGTGGCGCTCAGCGAGCTGCCGCGTTTCGAGGCGCGCCGTTCGCGCAGTGATGAAACCCACCTCGGTGCCGGCATCATCATCGCGCCCTCACTCGATTACATGGATCGTGCTTATGCCGATGCGAGACTCAGCGGTTGCGCGCGTGAGCCGATCGTCGAGATGTTGATCCCTTCGACGCTCGATGACACGCTCGCACCCCGCGGCGCACATGTCGCGAGTCTCTTCTGCCAGCATTTCGACTACAACCTGCCGGGCACACTCGAGGCGCCTCGCAGTTGGCAAGACCCCACGGAGAAACAAGCCGCGATCGATTCGATCATCGATACGGTCAACGCTGTCGCGCCCAACTTCCGTCGCAGCATCGTGGGCGTGCTCGCGCTCTCGCCGCTCGATCTCGAGCAGCGGTTCGCACTGGCAGGTGGCGATATCTTCCACGGCTCGCTCGGACTCGATCAGCTGTGGGCCGCACGCCCGGCGCTCGGCTATGGCAATTACCGCACACCCGTGCGCGGTCTGTATCTGTGCGGCTCTGGCGCACATCCGGGCGGCGGCGTCACGGGGTTGCCGGGCTCGAATGCGGCGCGTGAGATTCTCCGCGATCGTCGTCTTTGAACGGACCACCCATGCGTATCATGCACACCCTGTTTTCACGCGGCTTCGCCGGCACCGAAAGAGCCACGGCGGAAATGTGCAATGCCTGTGCAGGCGAACACGAGGTCACGCTCGTATTGCAAAAACAGCATCGCGCTACGAATGGGGTTTCGATCCGCGATCATCTGGATGATCGAGTACGCGTGATCGAGGTGAGTCGCTGGTTTCCCGGTTGGGGGCTCGCGCGAGCGATCCGCGATCATCGACCGGAGATCATCCACACCCATTTGCGCAAGAGCACGCGACTGGTTGCGCGCTTGAAACCCCCCTGCGCCACCATCGCCACCTTGCACATGTGGGTGAACGGCCCGCAGTTTCTCGCGATGGACGGCCTCATCGTCATCGCCCAATGGCAAAAGCGAGATCTTGCGCGTTATCGCGGTCGCATCTTCGATATCAACGAATCTTTGATCCCCACGCCAAAAGTCGGCGCCGAACAGCGCCGCCACTTGCGCGAACTAGCGGGCGCTGAAGAAACCGAGTTTCTGATCGGCGGCGTTGGTCGACTCGCCAAGTCGAAGGGCTTCGACACGCTCATCCGCGCCTTCGAGCAGGCGGCCATTCCCGATGCCAAGCTCGTGATCATCGGCGATGGTCGCGAGCGCCAACGCCTCGAGCAACTCGCGCAGCGCGACCCAGTCAGCAAAGTCCGCTTTCTCGGCTTTCGCCCCGACGCCAAGGCGTTCTATCAAGCATTCGATTTGTTCGTGAGTCCCTCACGTAGTGAACCGCTCGGACGTGTCTTGTTCGAAGCGATCGATGCAGGCACGCCGGTGCTGGCAACAGCTACTCAGGGACCGTCGGAAATCTTGGTGCGCTACCCCGGCACGTTGGTACCCATCGATGATGTGACTGCGATGAGCGTGGCACTGCGATCACTGGCTACGCAGAGACCGGCACGAGTGGATCACGATTTGTCTGCCTATCATCTGGAGAACGTGGTGCGCGAAACGCTGCAAGCGTATCGCGAACTCATCGAGGCGCGAGGTGACGCCCCAAGCGCTCGATGATGCGCGGTAGGGCGTCATGGAGCGCGAGTGCCTGTCGGTGCGATGCCAGATCGTCTCGGAGCGCCGTATCGCCGAGCACACGCTCGCAGGTTGCAACGACCTCATCCGGCTTCGGCGACAACACCACACCCTGCGCCGCGCAGCGCGCGATGCGCTCGGCTTGATCACCCGCGATCGGAATGGCAATGCAGGGTTTGTCGAGGGCTAGCGCCTGCAACAAGGTGTCGCCACCGTTCACGAGCACGGCTTGCGAGCGCGCGAGCAACGCGTGCAAGGCACCACCTGGCACACTGCGTACCGTTCTGAAGTGGCTCGTCTGCGGCAACTCGAGAGTGAATGAGGGCCCGGCGACGAACACCACGCGATGGCCTCGGGTGGCCAGAGCCGCACCCCACTCGGCAAATCGCGCCGGCGTCATGCTCGCATCGTGAAACTGACTGCCACCGCCCGGGACGATCACGATATCCGGCAGACCAAAATCGGCGAGCAAGTCATCGGCCGCAGATTCCTCCGCCGGTGCCAGCACGGTGTCGAGATAATGCAATGCAGGGCGTGCCAGCCAACGCAATTTCCAACGCTCGATGAGTGTCGGTGCGCCGGCGATCAGCTGCGGATACGAAATCCAGTGCTCGTCGATCAGGCGCATCCAACGCAGCCGAAACGCTTTGTAACGCTGCCTCGAACGCGAACTCACGTAGACGACAGTCGCACCGACGCGCTTCGCCGCCCGCAATTGCGGCGTTCGACCGGCGTTGTCGAAGATCACGATCCGTGGCCGCAGTCGCTCGATGACCTCGATGACCTCACGGGTGCACAGCGTCGGCGACGCCGGCAACAAAGTGGCCGGATGCTGGAAGCCTGTGGCGTACGGCGCTGCGCGATGCAGCAGGAAATGGATCCCGATGCCAGGATGCTGCGCAAGCATGGCATCGGCGATGCTGCGCGCCCGCGCGAACTCACCCATACCACTTGGGCCACTGACAGGGACGAACAGCACAGTCGCAGAGGCAGCACTCACACCGGGCATTATGCGCACAACCACTCGATGCGGGTTCGCCCGTATCGGCGCATTCCAGCCGAGCCGTAGTCCCCTTTGCGCTCCGGTACCGCTATAATATTGCCGTTGGGGTCGACCGAATGGCGGCCTCTCGCCAACGACCCGAACCAGCAACAATCTCATTTGAGGACATGAACACTATGAAGACCCCGATCGTCGCCAAGATCGTCGCTGTCGCCGCCGTTGCCACCCTCGCCGGTTGCACGGATCTGAAGCCGCTCCAGGCCGAAATCGACAGCCTGAAGACCCAAGTTTCGAGCTTGCAGACGCAAGTCGCTGCCGCCAAGAGCTCGGCTGACGCCGCCAACGGCGCTGCTGCCTCGGCCGCTTCGGCTGCCAATGGTGCTCAGTCGACCGCCAACCAGGCGCTGTCGGCCGCTCAGGGCTCGCAGGCCTGCTGCGATGCGACCAACGAGAAGGTCGACCGCATGTTCAAGCGTTCGATCTCGAAGTAATCGCTCGTCGATTCGCTTCGTGCGAGAGAACGCCGCGCCCACAGCGCGGCGTTTTTTTTGATGCCGCTGTGAGTGCTTGCGATCAGTAGCGAATCAGCGCCGAACCCCAGGTGAGGCCACCACCGAACGCTTCGAGCAGAATCAGATCGCCGCGCTTGATACGACCATCGCGCACACCGGCATCGAGCGCCAACGGCACAGAAGCGGCCGACGTGTTGGCGTGCTCGTCCACCGTGACGATCACACGCTCCATCGGCATGTCGAGCTTTTTGGCGGTCGCCTGAATGATGCGGATGTTGGCCTGATGGGGCACCAGCCAGTCGATGGCGGACTTATCGAGGTTGTTGGCTGCGAGCGTCTCATCGACGATCGCCCCCAACGATTTGACCGCCACCTTAAAGATTTCGTTACCGGTCATGCGGATGAACGCGTCGATGCGACCGTCCGTCCCCTGCTTGAAGCCGCGTGACGGGCCACCGGAGCAGTACAGCAAATCTTTGTACGTGCCGTCGGTATGCAGATGCGTCGAGATGATGCCCGGCTCTTCCGCGGGCTTGAGCACGGCCGCACCGGCGCCGTCACCAAAAATGATGGCCGTGCTGCGATCGGTCCAATCGACGATACGACTCAAGGTCTCGGCGCCGACTACGAGCGCACACCGCGCTTCACCGAGTTTGATGAACTTGTCGGCGATCGAGAGGGAATACATGAACCCGCTACAGGCCGCCTCGAGGCCGATCGCCGGACAGGCTGTGCGGATGCCGAGCTTATCCTGCAATAGCGCGCCGCAGTTCGGGAACACCAGATCCGGAGTGGTCGTGCCGAAGACGATTAGATCCACTTCTTCGGCCGCCACACCCGCCGCCTCGAGCGCGCGCAGGGAGGCGATGTAGGCGAGATCGACCGTGGTCTGATCGGGCGCCGCAAGGTGTCGCTTGCGGATCCCCGTGCGCTCGCGGATCCATTCGTCCGAGGTCTCGAACATCGACTCGAGGTCGTGGTTCGTGAGGACTTTCTCGGGCAGGTAACTGCCGGTGCCGGCGATGCGCGAATACTTCAGCATGTCGAGTGATCCCCAGAACCGAGCGCTTGTGAAACATGTTGGACGAGTCGCTTCCGCACCGCCGTGGCGGCGATTGCGATGGCTTGCGCCATCGCGTAACGATCTGCGCTACCGTGACTTTTTACCACGATATGTTTGAGCCCCACCATGATCGCGCCGTTGAAGCGACGCGGATCGAGTGAGCCCGAGACGCGCTTGAGCACCGGTCGGGCCGCCAAGCCGGCCAATTTGCTAGGCAGATCGGCCGTGAACTCGCGCTTCAATCGATCACCGATGAGACCGGCGACGCCTTCCATGGTCTTGAGTGCGACGTTGCCCGTGAAGCCGTCGGTCACGACCACATCGATGTCACCCGAGAAGATATCCTGGCCCTCGACGAAGCCGACGTAATCGAACGCGACTTGGAAATCTTTGAGCAGCGCGTGGGCTTCCTGCACGAGATCGTGCCCCTTGGTTTCTTCCTCGCCGATGTTCAGCAAGCCCACACGAGGGCGCTCGTGACCATGCACGTCTCTGGCGACAATCGCCCCCATGATGGCGAACTGCCGCAGTTGCACGGGTGTCGCGCGCAGATTCGCGCCGACGTCGAGCAGCTGCGTGAAAGCGCGTCGATTCGGGATCGAAGTCATGATGGGTGCGCGTTCGACTTCCGGTAGACACTTGAGCACGAAGTGCGAGATCGCCGTCAACGCCCCGGTGTTGCCGGCGCTGACCATGCCTGCGGCGAGCCCGTCGTGCACGAGATCCGCGGCAATACGCATGGACGATTGCTTCTTGCGCCGAATCGCCTCGCGCGGCGCATCGGCCATGGTGATGATCTCGCTCGCCTCGATGAGTTCGAGGCGATCACGGACGCTAGCTGCAGCAGCGGCCGCCTCGAGCAAGGGCGCGATGACACTCGTTTGCCCGACGAGCTTCAAATGCAAAGACGAATCGGACTCTAGCGCCAGCAACGCCGCCGGCACGCACTCCTGCGCGCCGAGGTCGCCGCTCATCACATCGAGCGCGATCAGAGTCATGGGTGTGCCCCGAGAACGGGAGCGGGCGGGCTCGAACGGCCCGCCATCGAAAACTTAGCCCGCCGCTTCGTCGTCAGCCGGCTTCTCGATCACGCGCTTGCCGCGGTAGAAACCATCCGGCGTGATGCGATGACGGAAGTGTGTCTCACCCGACTGCGGATCAACCGACAGAGCCGGCTTCGACAGGCCGTCGTGCGAGCGATGCATGCCGCGCTTGGACGGCGTCTTGCGACTTTTTTGAACAGGCATGATGAACCTCTTAAAACTACTGCTGGCGTTTCAGGAGCTCACCGAGCCCTGCGAACGGTCTCTGCACGACTTCTTCTTCCTCGGACTCGGCCGAACCGGTTGTGCAATCCGATTCGTCCTCGTGTCGCGGCACCAGCGGCACTGCGAGCAACAGTTCTTCCTCGACGAGATCACGCAGCGCGATGTGCCCTTCGGGAGCCAATATCGGCTCGAGCCCCATCTCGTCGCGATCCACCTTGGCCAAATCGGTCACCAACCACACGCGCGATTGTTGATCGACATCGAGCCACATCGGCTGCAAACATCGTTGACAGCGCAGCGGCAGACGCGCGCGCACCTCGATGTCGGCCACCGCTTGCTTGCGCTCTCGCGCAAACGCGATGCGTGCGTGGACCGTGCCGTCGGTCAGCGCCAGATCCGGCGCGAGGCGCGGCAGACTGGCGAGCGACAAGTCGTTCTCACGACGCTCCCCCGCGTCGGCCAGACGCTCCACATCAACAGGTCGGGACCAGTCGGCCGGCATGGGGCGCGTATAATAGGGATCACCCCCCTTCGAGTCAAAACCAGTGTCGGGTAAGCCTTTGTTTCTGTTGCGCCGCCCGCTGTGGCTAGCCTCGAGTTCGCGCTACCGCCGCGAGCTCCTAACCCGGCTGGGGCTGCCCTTCGAGCACCGCTCCCCCGACATCGACGAATCCCGCTTGCCCGGCGAAGCCCCAGACGCCCTCGCCCGTCGCCTCGCGCGCGCTAAGGCGGAGGCCATCGCGAGAATCGTCCCCGAGGCTTGGGTGATCGGCTCGGACCAAGTGTGTGCCCTCGGGGCCGATTGCCTCGGCAAGCCCGGCACGCCGGAGGGGCAACGCCGCATGCTGGAGCGGCTCGCGGGCCAAACGGTCAAGTTCTACACGGCCGTCAGCATCGTCGGTCCGGGTGGCGCCCGCTACGAGCATCTCGATCAGACGCGCTGCGTCTTTCGTGCCTTGTCAGCCGAAGACATCGAGGCCTATGTCGAGGCCGAGCCCGCCACCGATTGCGCCGGCGGCTTCAAGAGCGAATCGCTCGGCATGACATTGCTCGAGCGACTCGAGACCGTCGATCCGACCGCGCTTATCGGCCTGCCGATGATCTGGGTCGCCGGGACCTTGCGCGCCCTGGACGCTTGAGCCCCGCGAGCGCATCGATCACCCGCGCGAGTTCCGGCGGCAACGGCGCATTCACGCTGAATTCGGTACCACGATCCGGCCAAAGAAATGAAATGCTCGAAGCATGCAGGAACATGCGCTCGAGCCCGTGCTCGCGCATCTCGTCGTTGAACTCGCGATCACCATACTTCGGATCACCCGCCACGGGATGACCCGCGTAAGCGGCATGCACGCGGATCTGATGCGTGCGCCCCGTCAGGATCGACACCTCGAGCAACGAGGCCAACTTGCCGAAACTCTGCACGGGGCGAAAATCGCTGGTGGCGGCCTTGCCACCCGCCGCCACCTTGACGGTGCGCTCGCCGCCGACGCGCAAATCGGTACGCAACGGCGCCTCGATGCGCTTCTTGCCGAGCTGCCAACTGCCTTTGACGAGCGCGAGGTAACGCTTCTCGAAGCCTTCGCCCTCGCGCAAACCCGCATGCAGCATGCGCAGCACCGAAGGCTTGCGGGCAATGATCAGCACGCCGCTCGTATCGCGATCGAGCCGGTGCACGAGTTCGAGTTTTTCCGCCTCGTCGGGACGGGCCGCACGCAAGGCTTCGATCACGCCAAAGCTCACGCCGCTGCCACCGTGTACGGCGATACCCGCCGGTTTGTTGACGACGATGACCCGTTCGTCCTCGTGGATGACCGAGGCCGTCACCGCTGTCTGCAGACTCGAGGGGACCTTGCGGGTCAGGGCGCGGGCGGTACCGCTCGCCGCACCGGGGCCATTGCCTTGCTCGACGGCCGTCTCCGCCACCGCCTCGCGCACCGGCGGTAAGCGGACGTCATCGCCCTGCACGAGCCGCGTGTCGATCCCGGCGCGCTTGCCGTTGACTCGAACTTCGCCCTTGCGGACGAGACGGAACAGCCGCGTCCGCGGCACCTCGGGGTACTGGCGCGCAAGGAACTTGTCGAGGCGGGTTCCGGCATCCTCGCCGTCCACCGTGAGGTGACGTACCGAGAGTTTCCCGGAGTGTTTCGTAAGATCTTGTTTTTCCATGAGCTTCGACATACTATCAGGGCTGTCTAGAGAGCGCCGCCCGCGGGTGGCGACACCTCGCAGACATAGCGCGATGCCCGCCGGTCGGTGGGTAACGCATGTTAGTTGGTCCTCGGCAACGAGGCCATCGAATCCGGCCGATAGTCGCCGTGGCCATCCGGTCACGCCGTCGGTTGACAGATACGAGCCTAGGTTTCGGTTCGCGGTGCGCAGACGACAGTGATTTACATCCTCCTCTCCCTGCTCGCGCCCCTCACTACCTCTCGGGTTCTGCCCGCTCGCCCGTGTGTTCGCACCGGTCCGCGAGTGGTGTCCACGTGGACAACCGTCGGAGCACTGTCGGCCCCATCCAGGAGATTTGGGGCCCATGAAAAGAATGTTGGTAAACGCGACCCAGCAGGAAGAACTGCGCGTCGCACTGGTTGACGGTCAGAAACTCTACGACCTCTC
>CAMCBU010000050.1 GCA_945873095.1 Klebsiella pneumoniae
GTGCTCACCAATCGACGCGATCGCTTAGCTTCGGTGAAACAGAAGGACGGCCTTGCACCCTTTCCGACGCGCAGCGAAAGCCCGTACGACACCTTTGGTGTCGGGCACTCGAGCACGTCGATCAGCGCAGCACTTGGCATGGCGGTCGCTGCCGAACGCGAAGCGCAGGCGCAAGGGCTTGAGCGTGCCACCCGTCGTACCGTCGCCGTCATCGGTGATGGCGCCATGACGGCGGGCATGGCCTTCGAAGCGCTGAATAATGCGGGTTCGCTCGGCACCGACATGCTGGTCGTACTTAACGACAACGACATGTCGATTTCGGAGAACGTGGGCGCGCTATCCAATTATTTCGCGCGTATTCTCTCGAGCCGTAAATATTCGGCGCTGCGCGAAACCGGCAAGAAGGTGCTGCGCAAGATGCCGACCGCCTGGGAACTCGCGCGTCGCTCGGAAGCTTATTTCAAGGGCATGGTTCTGCCCGGCGGGCTCTTCGAAGAACTCGGTTTCAATTACATCGGCCCGATCGACGGGCACGACATCGACGCTCTCGTGCGTACGCTGCGCAATCAACGTCAGTTGCGAGGACCGCAGTTTCTGCACGTCGTCACCCGCAAGGGCAAAGGTTATGCGCCAGCCGAGGGCGATCCGATCAAGTGGCACGGACCTGGTCCCTTCGACCCGGCAAGCGGCACGATCTTCAAAGAAAAGGCGGCAGGCCCTGCATTCTCACAGGTCTTCGGTGACTGGCTCTGCGACATGGCCGAGCGAGACCCTGCGATCATCGGTATCACCCCCGCGATGCGCGAAGGCTCTGGGCTCGTGGAGTATTCCAAGCGCTTTGCAGAGCGCTACTTCGACGTCGCGATCGCCGAGCAGCACGCGGTGACCTTTGCAGCGGGCCTCGCCTGCGAAGGGCTCAAACCCGTCGTCGCGATTTATTCGACCTTCCTGCAGCGCGGCTACGATCAGCTCGTGCACGATGTCGCCCTACAGAACTTGCCGGTCGTTTTTGCACTCGATCGCGCGGGTCTCGTCGGTGGCGATGGAGCCACTCATCAGGGTGCCTACGACATCTCGTTCCTGCGCTGTATCCCGAATCTCGTGCTGATGGCGCCCGCCGACGAGAACGAA
The DNA here is from genome assembly GCA_945873095.1 of Klebsiella pneumoniae. Lineage (GTDB taxonomy): Bacteria > Pseudomonadota > Gammaproteobacteria > Steroidobacterales > Steroidobacteraceae > UBA964. The sequence goes on from CAMCBU010000050.1 coordinate 1,132, forward strand.
TGTCGGCAGATGCTCTACACCGCAACGACGCTAGCCGGCCCTTCGGCCGTGCGCTATCCGCGCGGGCAGGGCTCGGGTGTCACGATCGAAACCGCGATGAGCGTCGTGCCGGTTGGTAAAGCCGAGCTGCGCCGCGAAGGGCGCAGTGGCCTTGCGATTCTCGTATTCGGAACTTTGCTCGCGAAGGCTGTGCCGGTCGCTGAGCAGCTCGATGCGACGCTCGTCAATATGCGGTACATCAAGCCGCTCGACATCGATCGCCTACGCGAACTCGCACGGCGTCACACAGCCTTCATTACGGTCGAAGAAAATGCGGTTGCCGGTGGCGCGGGTTCCGCGGTGGCCGAAGCGCTCGCTGAACTCGGTATCAGCTTGCCGATCCATCATGTCGGGATCCCGGATCGCTTCATCGAACACGGCAGCCGTGACGATTGTCTCGAGGCCGCGGGTTTGCATACCGCCGGCATCGCCCAGCAGATCGAGCGCTTCTGGTCGACGCAATCCGCCGTTTTACGACGCTCTGCCGCCAATTGAAAGGAATCTGATGTCCTCCGCAATGACCGCTCCTGTCGAAGACGTTCAATCGCGCGCTGACCATCGGCGTATCGCGATCGACAAAGTCGGCATCAAGGATATTCGGCATCCCGTCAAACTGCGCGATCGCACGGACGGCGAACAACATACGGTCGCCACCTTCAATATGTACGTGAACTTGCCGCACGATTTCAAAGGCACGCACATGTCGCGCTTCGTCGAGATTCTGCACAGCGAACGCGAAATCTCGGTCGAGCACTTTCCAAAGCTGTTGGAAGAGATGACTCAACGACTCGAAGCCGAAGCGGGGCATATCGAAATGCGCTTTCCATTCTTCGTGATGAAGAAAGCGCCCGTATCCGGTGTCGAGAGTCTGATGGATTACGAGGTCACGTTGATCGGTGACCGACGCGCCGGTAAAACCGAGATCCGCGTGAAGGTCGTGGTGCCGGTGACGAGCCTCTGCCCCTGCAGCAAAAAGATCTCCGATCGCGGGGCGCACAATCAACGATCGCACGTGACGATCACGGCCGCGTTGCGCGAGCACGTCTGGATCGAAGAGTTGATCGATATTGCCGAAGATGAGGCCTCTTGCGAGGTGTTCGGCATTCTCAAGCGCCCGGATGAGAAGTACGTCACCGAGCGCGCCTACGACAACCCGAAATTCGTCGAAGACCTCGTTCGCGATCTCGCGTTGCGCTTGCGGCAGGAATCCCGCATCGCGGCCTTCGTGGTCGAAGCGGAGAACTTCGAGTCGATCCACAACCACTCGGCTTACGCGCTCATCGAGAGCGGTTAGCGTCGCAGCTTAACCCTTGAAGTGATCCCAGCCGCTGCGCTCGATGCGAAGTGCGGCGCGATCGACCGACTTGCCGGCTAGGGTCATTCGCAACCCCGCAGACGCGTCGATGTGCCCGATGGGAGTGATGGCCACCGGCTGATCGGCGGCGACGATGTTGGCCAAAGCTCGCTGCCACGCTTCCCAACGCGCAGGCGCCATCGTGAAGAGCAACTCGTAATCGTCACCCCCTGTGAGGCCAAGCCGCCGCGCGTCATCAAGACCCTTCGCGCCAAGCAACTCATTCGAGAGCGGCAGGCTTTCGATCTCGAGTGTCGCACCGACACCGCTCGCGGCGGTCAACTTGGAAAGGTCCGCCAAAAGCCCATCGGACACATCCATCGCCGCAGAAGCGACCTCGAGCAAAGACTCACCGAGCGCAATTCGCGGCGTCGGATAATCGAAGCGCTGGCGTAGATAGTAGTTGGAGTCGTGTAACCCTGCCGCTGCGTCACCGAGTGTGCCCGACACCAACACCACATCCCCGACTCGCGCTCCGCTGCGGCGCAGGCCGCAGCCGTGGGGAACGTAGCCTATGACCTGTACGGTCACGCTCAACGGGCCTCGGGTCGTATCGCCACCCACGAGCGCGAGATTATGCCGACGGGCTAGCCTCAAAAATCCATCGGCGAATTCTTTGAGCCACGACTCGTCTGTGGCAGGCAGCGTCAGTGCGAGTAGCGCCCAAGCAGGCTGAGCCCCCATCGCGGCGAGATCCGAGAGATTCACCGCGAGTGCTCGATGACCGATCGAGTGCGGCGAAGCGCCCGCCTTGAAGTGCGTCCCTTCGACGAGCGTGTCGGTGACCATCACGAGATCAAGGCCGGCTTTTGGGCACAGCAGCGCACCGTCATCCCCTACACCCAACACGACATCGTCGCGGTGAGCCGTCGCATCGCGGAAGTATCGATCGATGAGATCGAATTCGCCGAGCATCAGCTCTCGTGCGGGCGCAGCGTTCGTGCGGCCTTATCGAGCACGGCGTTGACGTATTTGTGCGCGTCGGTGGCGCCGTATTTTCGCGTCAACGAAACGGCTTCGTTGACGATCACGCGCCACGGCACATCGGGTCTCTCTTCGAGCTCGAGGAGCCCGATCCACAAAATGCCATGCTCGACGGGATCGAGCTCACTCGCCTTGCGATCGGCATAGTTCTCGAGTGCGTCATCGAGGGCGACGCGACGCGTCCCGATGCCCTGCACGAGCTCGCGGAAATAGTCGGCGTCCGCGCGAGCCATGTCTTCATCACTTTGGAATTCGCTGACGAGGTCTTGCCATGGACTCTCGTTGAGCTGCCAGCGATACAGCGCCTGCATCGCAAGCTTGCGCGCCACGCTACGCGCGCCCGAGCGCGGATCGCGTTTGGTGCTCATCAGTCGGCCGATCCGGCATCGAGGCCACGCAGCAAGGTCGCCATCTCGATAGCCGCCTCTACCGCTTCCCCGCCCTTGTTCATGCGAGTCGGATCCGCGCGCTCCTCGGCCTGCGCACGATTCTCGACCGTCAGCACACCAAAGATCACCGGCACACCCGTGGCGAGACCTGCGCTCATGATGCCGCGCGCCGCCTCACCGGCCACGTAGTCGAAGTGCGCCGTATCACCGCGGATCACGCAACCGAGTGCAACGATGGCGCTGTAGCTGCCCGTCGCCGCCAGCGCTTCGCAAGCCAGCGGCAACTCGAAGGCGCCAGGCACGTGGTGCAATTCGATCGACTCGGGCAGACCACCCAAGCGCTGCCAAGTCAGCATCGCCCCTTCGATCAATTGTTGAACGATGGGCTCATTGAAGCGCGCTGCGACGATCGCGATGGCGAGACCTTCGGGATGCAGTTCGCGCGGGCGGGATTCGAGTTTCATGACTCACGGTCCACATAGCTCTCCACCTCGAGATCGAAGGCAGAAAGCCCATGCAATTGCTTTGGCGCGGATAGTACACGCATTCGGGAAATCCCGAGGTCCTTCAGGATTTGCGCGCCGATCCCGTAAGTGCGCAACACCGGCGCCGCCGGTGAAGCAGCGGGCGTTGTAGCCTCGATACCCAGGATCGCATCGGCCAAGTCGCGGGGCGTCTCGGTTTCACGCAGCAACACCACGACACCCACACCCTCTTTGGCAATACGCTCGAGGGCAGCACGCAACGTCCAGCGGCGCGACTCGCCCTGCAACGCCAACAAATCACGCAAGGTGTCGGTGAGATGCACCCGCAGCAGCGGCGCGGCAACCGAGGCGAGATCACCGCGCACCATGGCCAAGTGCACATCGCGATGGACGTGATCCTGATAAGCGATCAACTTGAAAGGGCCAAACTCGGTATCGATCTCTTTTTCAGCCAAGCGCTCGACAGAGCGCTCTTTGCGCAAGCGATATCGGATCAGATCGGCGATCGTGCCGATCTTCAGACCATGCTCGCGCGCAAACCGCTCGAGCTCCGGGCGGCGCGCCATCGTGCCATCGTCGTTCATGATCTCGACGATGACCGCCGCCGGCTGCAAACCAGCAAGCCGCGCGAGATCGCAACCCGCCTCGGTGTGACCGGCGCGAGTCAGCACACCACCCGGCTGCGCCATGATGGGGAAAATATGCCCAGGCTGACGCAGATCTTGCGGCTCGGCATCGAGCGCCACCGCCGTGCGCACCGTGTGCGCTCGATCGTAGGCGGAAATACCCGTCGTGACGCCCTCGGCCGCTTCGATCGAGATCGTGAAGTTGGTGCGATGCTCACGATGCGTATCACTGACCATCAAGGGCAGTCGCAACTGACGACAGCGCTCTTGCGTCAAGGTCAGACAAATCAGGCCGCGTCCGAAACGCGCCATGAAATTGATGTCTTCGGGGCGCACCTTGTCGGCTGCCATGAGCAGATCGCCCTCGTTCTCGCGATCTTCGTCATCGACAATGACGACCATCTTGCCTGCGGCAATGTCGGCGAGGATGTCTTCGATCGAATCAAAAGTTTTGGCAGTCATGCACGCACACTCTCGAGCAATCGCTCAACATATCGGGCCACTTGATCGACCTCGAGATTGACCTTACGTCCCACCGTGAATTCACCGAGCGTCGTCACAGTCTGGGTATGCGGAATCAGGTTCACACCAAAATCAGCCGCACCCACCTCGTTGATGGTGAGACTCACGCCATCGATCGCCACCGAGCCCTTGCGCGCAAAGTAGCGCGCGAGCGCCGGCGGACAACCGAAACTCATGCGCACCGAACGCGCATCGCTCTCGATCGACCGCACTTCACCCAAGCCATCGACATGCCCGGAGACCAGGTGTCCGCCGAGCGCATCACCTGCCCGTAACGCCGGCTCAAGATTCACGCGTGACCCGATCGATAAGGCACCCAAGGTCGTAAGCGACAAGGTCTCGTTCGACACATCCGCCGCAAAACTCTGTGCGCCGGGCGTCTTATCAAGCTCAAGCGCCGTGAGACACACGCCGCTGACGGCGATGCTATCGCCCGGTGAGGTGTGATCGAGCCGCAAACCCGTCACCGCGATCCGCAGGCGAACGTCACCCTCGCGTCGTTCGAGCGACACGATGCGACCGACGTCCTGCACGATTCCGGTGAACATGACTTAGGCACTCCGCAGTGGGCGCAGCATGATACGGATATCAGGGCCGATCTGGCGAAGATCCGTGGTATGCCAGCGTGAGGCATCAAGCAAACGACCGATCCGCAGTGCTGCGAGCGGGCGCCCCTCGGAACCGAGCAGCATGGGCGCGAGATAAATCACGAGCTCATCGGCGAGATTCGCCACAATCAAGGAACCCGCGAGCGTGGCACCGGCTTCGGTCCACACTTCGTTGATCTCACGCGCGTTCAAGGTCGACAACACGGCAGGCAGCGACAGTCGGCCGCTCGCTTCCAGCGCGATCTCCTTCGCGGTCAGATGCAACACCTCGCCGGGCTCGGCAAACACCCGGGCGCTCTTTGGAATTCGATCATCGCGATCGAGCAACACGCGTAGCGGCTGACGAGCCGAATTCAGTCGCACCGACAACCGAGGATCATCGGCAAGCACCGTGGCACTCGTGCTCAAGATCGCGGCACTCTCGGCTCGCCAGCGCTGCACATCTTCGCGCGCGGCTTCACTCGTGATCCATTGACTCTCACCGCTCGCCGTGGCGGTGCGACCATCGAGACTCGCGGCCATTTTCAATCGCACCCAAGGTCGCTGCCGACGCATGCGACTGAAGAAACCGAGGTTGAGCTCCTCGCCCTCCGACGCGCGCAACCCTTGCTCGACGACGACACCGGCCTCGCGCAAGCGCGCCGCCCCGCTGCCATCCACACGTGGATTCGGATCCCCGCTCGCAAAGATCACGCGCGCGATACCAGCGGCGATCAAGGCTTCGCTGCAAGGCGGGGTGCGGCCGTGGTGGTTGCAAGGTTCGAGCGTGACGAAAGCGGTGGCACCGCGAGCGCGCTCGCCCGCCTCGCGCAGTGCAAAGACTTCGGCATGGGGCTCACCCGAGCGCTGATGCCAACCTTCGCCGATGATCTGCTCGCCGACGGCGATCACGCAGCCGACGCGCGGATTGGGCTGCGTCGAGGTACGTCCCTGCGCGGCAAGGTCCAAGGCGCGGCCCATGGCGGCATGCTCGAAGGTGCTCCAGCGCTCAGTCACGTTTGCCGCCTTTGGTCTTGCCGAGGGCGTCCTTGGCAGCAGCGTCCTTGGCGGCCACGTCCTCCGCCGACAGCAGTGACAACTGGCCCTCGAGCGGCTCGCGACGACGACGTACTTTCAACTTGTCGACTTCGTCGCGGAAGGCATCGACGTCCTGAAAGCTACGATAAACCGAGGCAAATCGAACGTAGGCCACCTCATCGAGATGACGTAACTCGTTCATCACGAATTCGCCGACTTGCCGCGAGGGCACTTCGCGCTCACCGAGACTGCGCAGCCGGTGCGTGATCCGCGAGATCGCAGCCTCGATACGATCTTGCTCGACCGGTCGTTTCTGCAGCGCCTTGATGAGACCCGAGCGCAGCTTCTGCTCGTCGAAGGGTTCACGACTACCGTGACTTTTGACTACGAGTGGCATGACGAGCTCGGCAGTCTCGAAGGTCGTGAAACGCTCACCACAGGCGAGACATTCACGCCGACGACGGATCTGTCGCCCTTCAGCGGCGAGACGCGAGTCGTTGACCTTGGTCTCTTCGTGGCCGCAAAAAGGGCAATACATAACTCAGATCAGGCTTGATACACCGGGAATCGCCGGCAGAGCGCTGTCACCTTCGCGCGCACCTGCTCGATC
>CAMCBU010000051.1 GCA_945873095.1 Klebsiella pneumoniae
TCGAACATCGACTTGTTACGAATGATGAGATGTTGGCGAATCGCGATGTAGGCGATGAGCGCCGTGGCGAGCGCGTGCTGGCCGAGCACGACGCCAAGATAGGCGTCGAGCGCGAGCCCCATCACGAAGCCGAGGCCAACGCCGCCCCAACCGGGTGCGGCGATCGACCAGTACAACACGGCGATGACCGCGAAAGACGGTCGAAACCACCCGAGCACGGCAGGCAGTGGCATCACTTGCAAGACGAACGCGGCAAACAGACCCACTGCCGCGCGCCGTTGAAAGCCCCAGCGTCTCATGTGGTCTCGCCTTGCGGTGTCGCGCTTGGCGGTGTCGCGCTTGGCGGTGTCGCGCTTGGTGGCGTCGTGCTTGACGGCGTCACCTCGATCGCACGGGCTGCCGGATCACCGCCTGAATTTTGAGCGGGACTCACCGGGGCGGCTGGATGCGTCGGTGTGAACCACAACAGCGACACGATGCGATCGCGATCGACGCGAGCGAGAGTGCGTGCCTGCACTTGCGCGAGCGGCGCGCCACCATCGCGTTTGACATCCGTGACGACCGCCACGGGATAACCCGCTGGAAACACACCGCCGAGACCGGAAGTGATGAGTCGATCGCCGCGGCGAATATCGGTTTGTAACGGCAGGAACGGCACGCTGAGCTGCTCACGTCGACCGGTGCCGATAGCGAGCGTGCGCACGCCGGTGCGCAGGATTTGCACGGGCAGCGCATGTTCGGAGTCGGTCACCAAGATGATCTCGCTGCTCCAGTGCCCCACCCGCATCGTTTGCCCGAGCACACCGCCGGCTGCGACGACAGCCTGGCGGTCGAAGACCCCGTTGATGGCCCCGCGATCTAGCGTCAGTCGCTGCTGCTGCGAGTTGAGCTCACTGCCGATGATCTGCGCCGGCAGATATCTCTCGACGACATCGACGGCGGGAGTCGCGATTGCGCGCAGCGCCGCGTTTTCTCGCTCGAGACTCTCTCGTCGTAGCGCAAGCTGCTCGAGTTCGCGCAAGCGCTGACGCAACTGGCGATTCTCTGCTTGCAACGCGGCACGATCTTCGAAGATCTCTTGCGACCATTGCCAAGCAGCAGCCGGTGAGTTCAGTGCGATTTCGATCGGGTAGGCGATGGCCTGCAGACCGTAGCGGATGGACTCCAACCAGCGGCCGCGCTGGTCGAGGTACATCAAGGCGAGCGCAAGAACCGCGTAGATGACGAAGCGCAGGCCAGCTGGCGCGCCACGCGTGGAGAGATAGCGGCTGGCGTCGCTGCTATTCAAGCCCGAAATGGCCGGGGCCGAGTTCGTCCATCAATTCGAGGATGCGTCCGCCACCGCGAGCGACGCAGGTGAGCGGATCTTCGGCGATGACGACGGGGACACCCGTTTCTTCGGTGATCAATTTGTCGATGTCACGCAACAAGGCGCCGCCACCGGTGACGACGATACCGCGATCTGCGACGTCGGAACCGAGCTCCGGCGGCGTTTGTTCGAGCGCTTGTTTGACCGCGCCCACGATGCCCTGCAGCGGCTCCTGCAGTGCTTCGAGAATCTCGTTGCTGTTGAGCGTGAAGCTGCGCGGCACACCTTCGGAGAGGTTACGACCTTTGACCGAGATTTCGCGCACGGTTTGCCCGGGATAGGCCGAGCCGATTTCGATCTTGATACGCTCGGCCGTGGTTTCGCCGATGAGGATGCCGTAGTTGCGCCGCACATAGTTCATGATCGCTTCGTCGAAGCGATCACCACCGATGCGAGCGGACTGCGCATAGACGATGCCGTTCAATGAAATCACGGCCACTTCCGAGGTGCCGCCACCGATGTCGAGAACCATGGAACCGCGTGCTTCTTGCACCGGCAGGCCGGCGCCGACGGCAGCAGCCATCGGTTCGCTCACGATCGCCACGGTGCGTGCACCGGCGCCCTCGGCAGATTCGCGGATCGCACGACGCTCGACCTGGGTCGAACCCACCGGCACGCAGACCAGCACGCGTGGTGAGGGCTTGAGCAGGCGGTTGTCGTGCACCTTGCTGATGAAGTGCTGCAGCATCTTCTCGGTGTAGGTGAAGTCGGCGATCACGCCATCCTTCATCGGACGCACGGCGGTGATGTTCCCCGGCGTACGGCCGAGCATCATCTTGGCATCGGCGCCGACGGCCACGATGACTTTGCCACCGCGGCTGTAGTCGTCCTGGACTGCGACCACGGAGGGTTCGTTCAGGACGATGCCGCGATCACGCACGTAAATGAGGGTATTGGCTGTTCCCAAGTCGATCGACAGATCGCTGGAAAAATAGCCGCGCAAGCGTTTGAACATGGGTATAGCGCCGAGCCGGAAAACGTCGGCAAATTTAACAACCTGCGGCCGCTTCCACAAGGCGACGGTGCTATCATGTGTGGCTTGGTTCACAGCGGGTTTTCACCGCGGCAACCAACTTCCACAGACAACCTCAGGGTCGCTTCATGAGCCTCACCCGTGCCGACATCGAAAACATCGCGCGGCTCGCGCGTTTGCAACTGACCGAAGCGGAAATCCCCGTCTACGTCGACTCGCTCTCCCGCATCTTCGCCTTCGTGGGCGAGCTCGACCGGGCGCCGACCACCGGTATCAGCCCGATGGCGCATCCGCTGCCGGGTCTGGCCCAACGTCTGCGCGCTGACACGGTCAGCGAGACCGACCACCGCGATCTCTACCAGCAGAATGCGCCCAAGGTCGAGGCCGGGCTTTATGTAGTGCCGAAGGTGATCGAATGAGCGCGCCGGCTGTTACCGTGGCTGCGCTCGCTAAGGGCTTGGCCGCAGGCGATTTTTCGAGTGTCGAGCTGACCCGCAGTTACCTCGATCGCATCCAGACTTCCCAGCCCGCGCTCAACGCCTTCATTACGGTGACCGCAGAGGCTGCGCTCGCCGAGGCCGCTGCGGCCGATGCCGCCCGTGCCGCTGGCAAGGCCGGTGTGTTGACCGGTGTACCGCTCGCACACAAGGACATCTTCTGCACCGAGGGCGTGTTGACCACCTGCGGTTCGAAGATGCTCGCGAATTTCGTCTCGCCCTACGACGCCACCGTCGTCAGTGGCTTGCGTCGTTCGGGGACCGTGATGCTCGGCAAGCTCAACATGGACGAGTTCGCCATGGGCTCGTCGAACGAAACGAGCCACTTCGGACCGGTGCGAAACCCGTGGAACGTGGCGATGGTGCCGGGTGGCTCCTCGGGCGGCTCGGCCGCCGCGGTTGCCGCGCGCCTCGTGCCGGCGGCGACGGCCACCGACACGGGCGGGTCGATCCGCCAGCCCGCAGCGCTCTGCGGCGTCACCGGCATCAAGCCGACCTACGGGCGGGTTAGCCGCTACGGCATGATCGCCTTCGCGTCGAGTCTCGATCAGGCGGGCCTGATCACGGTCAGCGCCGAAGATGCGGCGCTGCTGCTCGGGCCGATGTCGGGGTTCGACCCGAAAGATTCGACCAGCGTCGACTCGCCGGTGCCGGATTACACGCGCACGCTCGGCGATTCGCTCGAGGGCATGACGATCGGTATCGTCAAAGAATTCTTCGATAAGGGTCTCGATGCCGACTGCGAATCGCGCATCCGCGATGCTATGCGCGTATACGAAAAGCTCGGCGCGACATTCCGTGAGGTCAGCTGCCCGAATTTGCCGTTATCCGTGCCGACTTACTACGTGGTCGCACCGGCCGAGTGTTCATCGAACCTCGCACGCTTCGATGGCGTGCGTTTCGGTTATCGCTGCGATTCGCCGAAGAACCTGACCGATCTCTACATGCGCTCGCGCGGCGAGGGCTTCGGTGCCGAGGTCAAGCGCCGCATCATGACCGGCACCTACGTGCTCTCGGCAGGCTACTACGACGCCTATTACCTCAAAGCGCAGCGGGTGCGGCAGTTGATCAGTGCCGATTTCGCGCGCGCTTTCGGCGAGGTCGATTTGCTGCTCGGTCCCACCTCCCCGACGCCGGCATTCGCGATCGGAGCGAAGTGCGACGATCCGATCACGATGTATCTCAACGACATCTACACGATCGGCGCGAACCTCGCGGGTTTGCCCGGCATGTCGCTGCCCTGCGGTTTCGTGGGCGGCTTGCCCGTTGGCTTGCAGTTGATCGGACCCCATTTTTCCGAAGCGCGCATGTTGAATGCGGCGCATCGCTACCAACTCGAGACCGACTGGCACCTGCAGCTGCCGGCGGCGTTTGCCTGAGGATTCGCCATGGAATGGGAAACCGTCATCGGCCTCGAAATCCATGCGCAATTGGCCACGCGCTCGAAGATCTTCTCCGGGTCCGCGACGGCTTACGGCGCCGAGCCCAATACGCAAGCCAATCTCGTCGACTTGGGTTATCCCGGCGTGCTGCCCGTGCTCAACGCCGAGGCGGTGCGCATGGCTGTGCGTTTTGGTCTCTCGATCGGCGCACGAATTGCGCCGCGCTCGGTGTTCGCCCGTAAGAACTATTTTTACCCAGATCTCCCGAAGGGCTATCAGATCAGTCAGTACGAGCTGCCGATCGTCGCCGAAGGGTCCATCGACATCGTGCTCGATGACGGCGCGCGCAAGCGAGTCGGCATTACCCGAGCGCACCTCGAAGAAGACGCGGGCAAGTCGCTGCACGAGGGCCTGCCCGGGCACAGCGGCATCGATTTGAATCGAGCGGGCACCCCTTTGATTGAGATCGTCAGCGAGCCCGATCTGCGCTCCGCCAAAGAGGCGGTGGCGTATATGAAAAAGATCCACACGCTCGTGCGCTACCTCGAGATTTGCGACGGCAACATGCAGGAAGGTTCGTTTCGCTGCGATGCCAACGTCTCGGTGCGCCCGAAGGGTCAAGCGAAGTTCGGCACGCGCGCCGAGATCAAAAATTTGAACTCGTTCCGTTTCGTCGAAAAGGCGATCAATTACGAAATTGAACGCCAGATCGAGCTGATCGAGAGCGGCGGCAAAGTCGTCCAGGAAACGCGTCTCTACGATCCCGACAAGGGTGAGACGCGTTCGATGCGATCGAAAGAAGAAGCCAACGACTACCGATACTTCCCCGATCCGGATCTGTTGCCCGTGGTGCTCGAAGGTGACCTCATCGAGACCGTGCGCGCCTCGTTGCCGGAATTGCCGGATGAGAAAGCGGCGCGCTTCGCTCGCGATTACGGTTTGCCGGAATACGACGCGGGCGTGCTCACAGCCAGTCGCGAGTTCGGTGCGTACTACGAAGAGGTGGTTGCTCGAGTCGGTAGCGAGCCGAAGCTCTGTGCCAACTGGGTCATGGGTGACTTGGCCGCTTTCCTCAACAAAGATGGCCTCGAGATCGGCGAATCCAAGGTCGACACCGCAGCGCTCGCGGGGCTCGTGACTCGCATCGTCGACAACACCATCTCGGGCAAGATCGCCAAAGATGTGTTCGAGGCCATGTGGGCCTCGGGTGAGTCAGCGGATGCCATCATCGAGCGACAGGGCTTGCGTCAGATCACCGACACCGGTGCGATCGAGAAAGCGATCGATGAGGTGATGGCGAAGAGTCCGGGACAGCTTGCCGACTACCGCTCGGGTAAAGACAAATTGTTTGGCTTCTTCGTCGGGCAAGTCATGAAGGCCACCGGTGGCAAGGCGAATCCCGCGCAGTTGAACGATCTTTTGAAGAAGAAACTGGCCGGTTGAGCGCACTGCAGCAACATTTTGACCTCGTTCGACGCTTCACCGTCGAGCATCAGGCGGTGCGAGGCCAGTGGGTGCGTCTCGGGCCCGCTTGGCTAGAGCTACGCGAGCATGCTGACTATCCCGAGGCGGTGCGTCAGTTGTTGGGTGAGGCCGTCTCAGCCGCGGTGTTGCTTGCCTCGACGCTGAAGTTCGAAGGCGAGTTGACGGTGCAGATGCAAGGCGATGGCGCGGTTCGCCTGCTCGTTGCTCAATGCACCCACGATTTTCAGGTTCGAGCCGTCGCGCGTTTCGATCGAGAGCGCACCGCAGCAGCGACCGATTTTGCAGCACTCGCAGGAACTGGCCAGATCGTCGTGACGATCGAAGCGGAGCGCAACGCCTCGCGGTATCAAGGCATCGTACCGATCGACTCGCGATCGTTGGCGGCATCACTCGAACATTATTTCGAAAGCTCTGAGCAATTACCGACACGAGTGGTGCTGGCCGCTGACGACGCCGGTACCGCTGGTGTGCTGATCCAGCGCTTGCCTCAGCAGGGTGGCATCGTCGGGGCAGACTCCAGTACGGCGAGCGCCGTGCGCGAGGCGGAATCGTGGACGAGCTACGAACAGGCCTGCAAGAGTTTGCAAGGTATCGCACCAGATGAATTGCTGGTCCGCTCGGCGACGGATCTCATGCAGCGCGTTTTCACCGGGCTCGATCTGCGCTTGTTCGATGCGCAACCGGTTCGTTTTCGCTGTCGCTGTAGTGTCGATCGAGTGGGCGGCATGCTGCGTTCGCTCGGCGCTGCCGAGGTCGATTCCATCATCGCCGAGCAGGGCGCTGTCACCGTGACCTGCGAGTTCTGTCACAAGCCTTGGCGCTTCGATTCGGTCGATGTCGCGCGGCTGTTCGGCTCGCCAGATCAGCAAGTCCCGGGCAGTAACTCGGTCAACTAGCCCGGCCGATGCTCGCTCGCGAGGTAGTGCTCGCTTTGCATCTCGATCAGGCGGCTCGCCGTGCGCTCGAACTCGAAGGCGAGTTTCTCGCCGCGGTAAAGCTCGGTCGGTGGCGCAGCCGCCGACACGACGAGATTCACGCGACGATCGTAAAACTCATCGACCATCGCGATAAAACGGCGGGCGGCGTTCTCGGTCGTGGCGTCGAAGACCGGTACGTTCGCCACCAACACCGTCTGAAATTCGCGTGCGAGGCCGACATAATCGTTCTGGCTGCGTGGTCCCTCGCACAGCGCCTTGAACTCGAACCAAACGACTCTCTCGGCGAGCTTCACCACGGGGATGTCGCGCCCTTCGATTTCGATCGAGGGCGCCTCGATGCGAGATCCGTCGCTCAACCCGGCAAAGAGTGTCTCCAACGCTTTGGTCGTATCGGTCTGGGCGCTATCGAGATAGATGGATCGCTGCGTGAGTTGTCGTAGCCGATAGTCGGTATCGCCATCTAGAGCGACGATCTCGCAATGCCGCTCGAGCAAGTCGATGGCAGGCAAAAATCGCTGCCGTTGCAGACCATCGCGATAGAGCCCGGCGGGTGGCACGTTCGATGTGAAGACCAGCGCCACCCCACGCTCGATCAGGTGCGAGAACAATCCCGCTAGCAGCATGGCATCGGCGATATCGGTCACGAACAGTTCATCGAGGCAGATGACCCGCACTTCGGCTGACAAGTCGGCGGCAACCGCGCGCAACGGATCCTCCATCTCGCGGTGTTGCTGCAGTCCGGCATGCACCGACTGCATGAAGCGGTGAAAGTGGGCGCGGCGCTTTTCCCGAAACGGCAGGCTCTCGTAGAACAGATCCATGAGCCAAGTCTTGCCTCGACCGACGCTACCCCAAAGATAAAGACCCCGAGCGGGTCTTGGGGGTTTGGTGAGACCGAGTTGAGTGCCGAGTCGCTGCCAGGCGCTCGTTTCACGGTCGAGCAGTTCGCTGCGCAACCGAGC
>CAMCBU010000052.1 GCA_945873095.1 Klebsiella pneumoniae
TCGGACGCACTGGAACCGGGCGATTATGTTGCCGCGATCGGCAATCCGTTTGGCCTGCAACAATCGGTGTCGTACGGCATCGTCAGCGCGCTCGGGCGCTCCGGGATGAACCCGGACGGTTTCGAGAGCCTCATCCAGACCGACGCCTCGATCAACCCGGGCAACTCTGGCGGTGCGCTCGTCAACCTGCGCGGCGAATTGATCGGCATCAACAATATGATTCTCTCGCGCTCGGGCGGCAACATCGGCATCGGCTTTGCGATCCCGGTGAACATGGCGCGCAGCGTCATGGATCAGCTGATCAAGTATGGCTCGGTCAAACGCGGGCAACTCGGCGTCACCATCGCGCCGGTGACACCGGATATCGCGCAAGCGCTCGGCATCGCGAGCAACGGGGGCGCCTTGATCACGCAGGTGGCCAAAGAATCGGCCGCCGCACGCGCAGGCCTACAAGCGGGTGACGTCGTAACAGCGCTCAACAACCGCAAAGTGAAATCGGCAGCGGAGCTTCGCAACGCCATCGGCTTGCTGCGAGTTGGCGACAAAGTACAGATCGCCCTGCTGCGCGAAGGCAAGGCTCGCAGCGTGACCGCCGAGATCGCCGATCCAGCGGCCGCCGTGGCGACCGCGGCGGCGAGCAACGAGCCGGGCTCGTTGCCTGAGGGCGCGCAACACCGCAGCCTCGAAGGCGCCGAGCTCGACGACGCACCAGACAATGGCGGCGGCGTGCTCGTCCGCAACGTTGCAGCGAACAGTCGCGCAGCCAGTGCGGGGCTGCGTCAGGGCGATGTCGTCGTGGCTGCCAACGGCGTGCGGATCGCCAACGCGGCCGCCTTGAGCACCGCATGGCGCGCCGCTGCCGCACGTGGCGGCAGCACCCTCGTGCTACAAGTGCGTCGCAGTGGCGACATCACGATCCTCGTACTCCGTTAATGGCGTCTCCCACCATGCTCATCACGATACTCGGCGGTAGCGGCTTCGTCGGCAGCGAGCTCGTCGCGCGCCTCAGTGGCCACGGGCATCGCATTCGCCTGTTGACGCGTGGGTCACGGACACCCGCGCGTCTGGCTGTGCTGCCAAATCTCGAGTCTCGCCGCGTCGATGTGCACGACGAAGCGGCGTTGCGACGGGAATTCTCAGGAAGCGACGTCGTCATCAACCTGGTCGGCATCCTCAACGAGAACGGTTTCAGCGGGCGCGGCTTCCAAGTCGCGCATGCCGAGCTTGCCCGTAAAGTCGTCGCCGCCTGTGTCGCCTCAGCCGTGCCGAGGCTGCTGCACATGAGCTCCTTCGGCGCCGATCTCAATGCGCCGAGCTTCTACCTGCAGTCGAAGGGGCAGGCTGAACAACATGTCCGCGCGGCGCCCGCCGCATTGGCTTGGACGATCTTTCGCCCATCGGTGATCTTTGGCACGCACGACTCGCTGCTCAACCGCTTTGCGCAATTGCTGCCGTTGTCGGGGGGCTGGATTCCCCTCGCGCGAACCGGAACGCGTTTCGCACCAGTGTGGGTCAGTGATGTCGCTGCGGCGTTCGAGCGCGCCTTGATCGACCCCTCCACCATCGGGCGCAGCTTCGATTTGGGCGGCCCCGAAACACTGACGCTGCGCGATCTGGTCGAACTCGCCGGCACGCTCTCAGGAACGCCCGCCAAAGTCATTGCGTTGCCGGACTTCCTTGGTCGATTACAAGCGGCGATCCTGGATTTCGTACCCGGGCGACCCTTCTCGTCCGACAACTTTCGCTCGCTGCACCGAGACAACGCCCCGACGACGTCGGGCTTGCAAGCTCTCGGGATTACGCCGACCTCACTGGCGACCATCGCGCCGACCTACCTCGGCACCGCTCGGCGAGGTCAAAAGCGTCACGCCGCATCGCGGCGATAGGCAAATCGCTAGAGTACGATGCGCGGGTGAAGGTCTACCTCGTCGGCGGCGCAGTTCGCGATTCCCTGCTCGATCGTCCCGTGCACGAACGAGACTGGGTGGTCGTGGGCGCCACTCCCGAGGAGATGACGGCGCGTGGCTTCCGTCCGGTGGGTCGTGATTTTCCGGTATTCCTGCATCCGGATACCCACGAGGAATACGCGCTCGCACGACTCGAGCGAAAAACGGGCCCGGGCTACCGCGGGTTCACCACCGAGTTCTCACCCGAGGTCACGCTCGAACAGGATCTCCTGCGGCGTGACCTGACCATCAACGCGATGGCGCGGTCCGAAGATGGCACGCTCGTCGATCCTTACGGGGGACAAGACGATTTGCACCGCCGGCGGCTGCGACACGTCTCGCCCGCCTTTGCAGAAGACCCAGTACGTATTTTGCGCGTGGCGCGTTTTCTCGCACGGTATGCGCCGCTAGGCTTCGAGGTCGCCCCGGAAACTCTCGATGTCATGCGCACGATGGTCGCGGCGGGTGAAGTCGATGCGCTCGTCCCCGAGCGTATCTGGCGTGAACTCGATCGTGCTCTGAGCGAACCACAGCCACGCGCCGCGATCGAGCTGTTGCGACACTGCGGTGCGTTGCAAGTGATCATGCCCGAAGTCGATGCGCTCTTCGGGGTTCCGCAACCGCCCGAGTGGCATCCGGAAATTGATACCGGCGAACATACCTTGCTGACGTTGCAGGTCGCCGCAGCGCGCGGCGCGAGCACACCGATCCGATTCGCGCTGCTGATGCACGATCTTGGCAAGGCGCTGACGCCCAAGGATCAGTGGCCGCGCCATCGCGGCCACGAGCAGCTCGGTGTCCGTGCGATCGACGAGCTGTGCACTCGTTTGCGCGTGCCACTCGATTACCGAGAGCTCGCAGTTCTCACCAGCCGCTATCACACGCACGTGCATCGCGGACTCGAACTTCGCGCCACCACGATTCTCGAACTGCTCGAACAGAGCGATGCGTTCCGTCGGCCGGAGCGATTCGCCGATTTTCTGGAAGTGTGCGAATGCGATGCGCGCGGGCGTCTCGGTTTGCAGGACCGGCCGTATCCACAACGAACGCGTCTCGAATCGGCTTGGTCGGCGGCGCGTGCCGTGGTGTTCGGTGATCGCGAGCGCGCGGGCCTCGAGGGTCCGCAAATCGGTGAGCGGCTGCGCGCCCTGCGCTTGGCCGCGATCAAGCAAACCGTCGAGTGACGCTACAGCGTGTGACGCAAGTCGCGTAACGCGAACGCCGACAGATCGATCTCGTCGCCGCGACCCAACATCACGAACTTGACTGACTCGCCCATTTCGCCGGGCATCAGCAGACGTCGCAGACCAGCTGCGAGCTTGGTCTGCTCGGCCACGGTCGCACCGGAGGGCGCCGAGCTCGTCGCCTCGAGTGCACGCGAGAACGCCTGCTCGATGCCACCGCCGGCGAGAAACGCCATCTGCATGGTAAACCCCTGCACCTGCAGCCCCGCGCGCTCGGCCGCCTCGGCGACGCGAGTGAAATCCACCCATGCCGTGATGTCGTTGAGACCCGGCCAAAGAAATGGATCGTCGTGCGCATGATGCCGGTAGTAACAACGCAAGCTGCCGCGCACGCGATCGGGATGATAAAGCTGAGCGCGTGGCAGCCCATAATCGGCGAGCAACAGGGCGCCCTCGTGCAGTGACGCTGCCAGCGACCCAAACCAGCCATCGAGTCCTACCTGCCACTCGCCGCAGTACTCATCCGGCAACTCGATACCCTGTGCGTGCAAGCTCCGCTGCAAATGCGCCGCTTCGCGCTGGAACTCGTCATCGCCCGGCGCCGAACCGTCGGCCGGCCGAACTCGCCACTCGAAATACGGCTCTCTCGAGGAGGCTTCGATCGCGAGCCCGACACCCAAGCGCCAATACTGCTCGCCCCGCGTCACGAACCGCTCGCAAGGCAGCGCATCCAAAATTTCGTTACCGAAAATCACGCCCGAAAACGTCTCTGGTAAGCGATCGCACCACTCGAGTGGCGGGCCCCTCTCGCCAACGCCGGCTAGGCGCTCGGCTTGCCGCTCGCGCAGATCAGCCGAGACCTCCAGCATGCGGTACCGCTCGAGCGGTGTGCCGGATCGATTGAACTGGGCGATCGCACCAACTGCGAAGGCTCCCGTCCCGGGACCAAGCTCGAGCAGATCGCCTCGCCCGATCTGTCTCAGCGCGATGTCGATTTGCCCTGCGACGACCTCGGCGAAGAGCGGTGAGATCTCCGGTGCGGTCACGAAATCGCCGGCGCTGCCAAACTTGCTCGCCCCAGCGCTGTAGTAGCCGAGACCGGGCTCGTACAGCGCGAGGCGCATGTAATCGGCGAACGACAACCAGCCGCGGGCCAAAACCAATCGCTCGGCGATGCACTCGGACACACGCCTCGAGTGAGCGAGCGCCAGAGCTTGCGGTTTCGGTAAATGGGTCATAATGATTCACCATGACAACCGACGCTGCACGCCTCCCCCTCGCCGGCAAAATCGCCCTCATCACCGGTGGCGCCCGTCGAGTCGGCGCTGCGATTGCGCGCGAGCTGCATGCGGCGGGTGCCAACGTGGTCATTCATCACCATCGATCGCTCGATGCCGCTCAAAAATTGTGCGCGGAGCTCGAGCAATCGCGACCAAACAGCACGCTCAGACTGACTGCCGATCTGCTCGATGTCGCCTCGCTCGGCACGCTGGTCGAAGCAACCCACCGGCACTTTGGTCAGCTCGACATTCTGGTCAATAACGCATCGACCTTCTACCCGACACCCGTCGGAGAGATCACCCTCGAGCACTGGGACGATCTGATCGGGTCGAATCTC
This sequence comes from Klebsiella pneumoniae, assembly GCA_945873095.1. Taxonomy (GTDB): domain Bacteria; phylum Pseudomonadota; class Gammaproteobacteria; order Steroidobacterales; family Steroidobacteraceae; genus UBA964. The sequence continues at coordinate 4,749 of CAMCBU010000052.1, forward strand.
AAAGCGCCGCTGTTTCTCTCGCAAGCGGCGGCACCAGCGTTGCGGATGTCGAACGGTCTGATTCTGAACATCGTCGACATCCACGGCATGCGACCGTTGCGGCGCTATCCGACTTATTCCATCGCCAAAGCCGGTCTGATTATGTTGACGAAATCTTTGGCCCGCGAACTTGGCCCAGAGGTTCGAGTCAATGCGATCGCCCCTGGCCCCGTGATGTGGCCTGCGGACGGCGTTGCCGATCCGGCTCTCCAGAAAAAAATCATCGACAAAACGGCGCTCAAGCGATCTGGTTCGGCCATGGACATCGCCCGCACGGCCTTGTTCTTCGCAGCGGATGCGCCATTCATCACCGGTCAAATCATGGCCGTCGACGGCGGCCGCAGTGTCGGTTGGTGACGATTCGACCTCTCGCACGCAGTCGTCTCACGCGGTCGCCGAAACGAGCCCCAACTCAACCCGCAGCATCGGGTGCGCAGCACGATCGAAACTCGCCCACAACTGCGCCATGGTCGATCGGCGCGTAGGGTGAACGAACTCGGGAGCAAGCTCGGCCATCGGTCCGAGCATATACGGCCGCTTCAATAAATCCGGGCGTGGCAAGACCAATCCGGGCAGATCGCAAACACGATCACCGAAGAGCAGAATGTCGAGATCCATGCTGCGCGGCGCCCACTTCGGTGCATCGCGCAATCGACCGCAAAGTCCCTCGATGCGATGCAACTCGGCGATGACGGCCTCGATCGGCAGCGCAGTCGAGAAGCCGACGACGAAATTGATGAAATCCGCGCCCTCGAACCCAACGGCGGCATTTTTATACGCGGCAGAGAAACGAGCCCCCGGGAACACTCGGTCGATTTCTTTGGCCGCCAGACGAAGGTTGCTCTCGGGCTCGATGTTACTGCCGGCCGCAACGTAAACTTCGGTCATCGCGCTCAACCGAGATCGGCGCGCGTGCGTTCGATCGCGACGCCGACGTCACGCGAGCCGCGGATCGCACCGGGCTTATTGATCGCAATCCTTATCCATTCGATGCCGAATTCTTCGAGGATCATCACAGCCATCTTGTGCGCCATCGTCTCGACTAGCATGAACTGCGAGCCCTCGACGAAAGCGATCACACGTTTGGCGACCTGCTTGTAATCAAGTGTGTCGACGACGTCATCGTTGTGCGCTGCCCGCGCGCAATCGACCGGCATCTCGAGATCGATCTCGACTTTCTGCTTGATGCGCCGCTCCCAGTCGATGAAACCGATAATGCACTCGACCTCGAGGCCACGGAGAAAAATCTTGTCAGGTTGACGAGCACTCATGATGTTGTCGATGTGTCCTGTGTATTCAAAGAATTCTGCGGCGGCCGCACGGATTCCAGCGGCCACTGCGCTCGCGCGGCGATCCGCAAACCATCCCGCTCGCCGGCCTCGAGTCGTGCCAAGCCTGCCACGGCAATCATCGCAGCATTGTCGGTACAGAACTCGAGGCGCGGATAGTACACGCGCGCGCCGCGGCGAGCGGCGGCCTGCCCGAGGCGTTCGCGCAAGCGCAGATTGGCACTGACTCCGCCTGAAACCACCAGCGCATCGAGGCCGGTTTGCTCGAGCGCCCGCACGCATTTGCCGACCAGCGTATCCACGACCGCCTCTTGTAGGGCGCGGGCGATATCGGCTTTGTCAGCGTTGGCTTGGTCGATGCTGCTCGGCGTACCCAGCGCGCGCACCGCATTCAGCACGGCGGTCTTGAGACCTGAAAAACTGAATTCGAGCCCCGGTCGATCCAGCATGGGCCGCGGGAATTCGAAGCGACCGGCCCGTCCCTGTTCAGCCAGTCGAGCGAGCTCGGGACCACCGGGATACGGCAGCCCCAGCAATTTCGCACTCTTGTCGAACGCTTCGCCCGCGGCATCGTCACGAGTCTGGCCGAGTAGCGCGTAATCGCCGACGCCGCGCGCCTCGATCAGCATCGTGTGCCCGCCCGAGACGAGGAGCGCGAGATGCGGAAAGGTCGGCGGATCCGGCTCGAGCAGCGGCGCGAGCAAGTGACCCTCGAGATGATGCACCCCAACCGTCGGCAGCTGCCACGCGTAAGCGAGCGAACGAGCGAGCGCGGCGCCACTCAACAAAGCGCCGATCAAACCGGGGCCGGCCGTGTAGGCGATACCATCGAGCTGCCTAGGGTTGGTCTTGGCCTCGGCGAGCGCAGCCTGCACGAGCGGCAGCAACCGCTGCACGTGATCACGCGAGGCCAACTCGGGCACGACGCCGCCGTAGATCCGATGCAACTCGACTTGCGAGAACAACTCATGAGCCAACAAACCCTCGCGGCTGTCGAGCACGGCGGCAGCGGATTCGTCGCAGGAAGATTCGATGGCCAAGATGCGCATTTGCCGGGAATTTTGCCTTTTGCAGCGAGGATCATTAGAATCCCCGCCCCTGCTTCTGCAGGACGTTCTGGGAATTCCTTCCTAATCAAGGGGTTGAGGTTTTAGATGCCGAGCGTTCGTGTTCGAGAAAACGAGTATTTCGACGCTGCACTGCGCCGTTTCAAGCGCGCCTGCGAAAAAGCGGGGGTGCTGACGGAGCTGCGTCGTCGGGAATTCTACGAAAAGCCGAC
>CAMCBU010000053.1 GCA_945873095.1 Klebsiella pneumoniae
GCGTCTCGCGCAGTCACTGCGTATGTTGATGCGGCAGCCTGCTCCTGAGCCCGCGCCGTCGTCCGATGCGCCTCGATGATTGGCTCGCGCATCAGCAAGCGCAACATCCCAACGCGATAGAACTCGGCCTCGACCGCGTGCGTGCGGTCGCTACGCGACTGGGCATTTTGCCCTGGCGTATTCCCTCGGTGATCGTCGGCGGTACCAACGGGAAAGGCTCGACGGTCGCCTATTTGACCGCGTTGGCGCGTCACTCGTCGCTTCGTGTTGGTACCTACACGTCGCCGCATCTGCAGCGCTACAACGAGCGCATCACCATCGACGCAACGCCGATCCACGATGAGTCGTTGATCGGGCTGTTCGAACGGATCGAGGCAGCGCGTGATGATGTGGCGCTGACGTTTTTCGAATACGGCACGTTGGCGGCGTATCTCGCTTTTATCGAAGCGAAGGTGGATATCGCGATCATCGAGGTCGGTCTTGGGGGTCGTTTGGATGCGACCAATATCATCGATGCCGATGTCGCCGTGCTCACATCGGTTGGACTCGATCACATGGAGTGGCTCGGGCCGACACGTGAAGACATTGGTCGAGAAAAGGCCGGGATTTTTCGTGCTGGATCGCCGGTCGTCCTCGGCAGTGCAGACATGCCGCAGAGCGTGCACGATGCGCTACGCATCTTCGATTGCCAGGTGATCTGGCCGCCTCATGATTGGAGCGCTATCCCTGAGCCGGCACTCACCGGGCCGGTGCAGCGTCTGAATGCGGCCGCCGCAATCTCGGCATTCGAGGTTTTGATTGCTCAGAGATCGGAACTGGGTTTGCAAGCGCCGCTATCTTTCGAAGCGCGTGCGCGCGCCTTGCAATCGGCGCAGCTGCGCGGTCGCTGCCAGCGTATCGCAGATCCTTTGGGGAGCACTTGCGAGTGGATACTCGACGTCGCGCACAATCCCGATGCGGCTCGGGAGTTGGCCAAGGCACTGGCCACGCTGCCGCCGAGGGCGCGCGTGATCGGGGTCGTCGGCATCCTGTCGGATAAGAATGCAGTGGAGATTGTCAGCGAGCTCGCGGCCGTCATTGACGCCTGGGTGCTCTGTGGCTTGAGCGGCGCACGCGGTCGAACGGCCGAGCAACTTCGTGTCGAGTTGTCGCCGTCCGCGAACGTGATCGGTATGACACCGTCGGTCGATGAGGCCTGCGCCTTGGCGCGAGCGATCGCCGGGCCGAACGATCGTATCGTTGTGCTCGGTTCCTTTCATGTCGTCGGGCCGGCACTCGACTGGCTTGGCGTATAATTTCGCCGGTGGATACAGCCCTTCGAAATCGTCTCACCGGTGCCGCGCTGCTGATATTGCTAGCGGTGATTTTGTTGCCGGAGATGTTGACCGGGGAGGGCGGTGCTCGATCGGTGCCGACCGAAACCGTGGCTGGGGTCGATCAGCCGGTCCAGACCTACGATTTCGATCTGAGCGAACAGGCCGAGGTTCCGCCGCCTGACGTCGAAGCGCCCGCATCGACGCCGACGCCAGCTCCTGCGTCGACCCCGGCATCGACCGTTCCGCCATCGCTGCCCCCTGCCGCAACCATCACGACGCCGGCGACACCACCGCCCGCAGCACCGGTGGTGGCAGTCACGCCGCCGAAGGTCGAATCAAAACCGGCCGTCGAACCCAAGCCAGTGACGGCGTCTAAGCCCGTCCCGGCGCCCGAAACGGGCTACTTCGTACAGATCGGTGTGTTCTCGAACCAGGCGAGCGCGAATCGTCTGGCGACCGAATTGCGCAAGAAGAAATTCGCCGTCGTCGTGACGAAAATCGACGAGGCGAAGCCACTGCATCGCGTGCGCGTGGGGCCGGAGGCTGATCGGAAGGCCGCTGAGGCGCTCGCCAAGCGTCTCGCCTCGGCGGGTCACAAGGGCAGCGTCGTTTCGGCGCCCTGAGGCCATCCCGATCCGGTAGAATTCATGCACGCATTCGCGCGCCTTCCTAGGGACCTGGCATGACGGCGTTGGATTACCTCATCCTCGCGATCTTTCTGATTTTCGCGGTCTGGGGAATGGTGCGCGGTCTCGTCGCCGAAGTCTTCAGCATCCTCGCTTGGGTTGCGGCCCTCTATCTCGGTTCCCACTACGGTGAAGCCGTTGCTCCTTGGCTTGAATCGAGCATCGACAGCGTGACGGTGCGTCGCTTGATGGCGTGCGTCGCGGTCGGCATTGCGGCGTATGCGGTCGTCTCGATTGCGGGCGTGTTCTTGAGTCGCTCGATTCAGGCCTCGGTATTCGGGCCTCTCAATCGTATGTTGGGTTTGCTGTTTGGTGCGGCACGCGGTGCGATCGTGATCGCGGTGGTCGTTCTGATCGGATTGCAGTTCGGTTTGCAGGATGAACCTTGGTGGCAGGCGGCAAAGCTGCAGCCCTCGGCGACCGTCGCCGCCGACCTGCTCGACAGTCTCGTGGATTTTGATGCGCTCATGCGCTCGCAAACATTCGTCGACCTTCCCAAGGTTCCGACCGAGGAATAACTCATGTGTGGCATTGCAGGCATCGTAGGTACCGGACCGGTCAATCAGCGACTCTATGACGCGCTGACGATCCTGCAGCACCGCGGGCAGGACGCCGCCGGCATCGTCACGGCCGTCGATGGTCTTGTCTCGATGCGCAAGGGCTCCGGGCTCGTGCGCGATGTGTTTAGTCAGCAGGATATGGTGGAGCTGCGCGGCAACATCGGTATCGGTCACGTGCGTTATCCCACCGCGGGAGCGGGTGGTGCATCGGAGTCGCAGCCGTTCTACGTGAATGCGCCTTACGGCATCGTGCTTGGTCACAATGGCAATCTCACGAATGCGGCCGAGTTGTCCGAGGTGCTCATTCGAGAAGAGCGACGGCATCTCAACACCACGTCGGATTCCGAAGTGTTGCTCAACGTGCTCGCCTCCGAGTTGCAGCGCGTGGGTACACCGCGTGTCACCGCTGCTGACGTTTTCGCTGCAGTGACGGCGCTGTATCGTCGTTGTCGCGGCGGCTATGCGGTCGTCGCGATGGTGATCGGTCACGGCATCCTGGGTTTTCGCGATCCGAACGGCATTCGTCCGCTCATTCTCGGTTCGCGCGAGACGCCCAAAGGACTTGAGTACATGCTTGCCTCCGAGTCGGTCGCGCTCGATATGCTCGGTTTCAAAACCCTGCGTGACATCGCCCCCGGTGAAGCGGTATTCATTGACGAAGCCGGCCGTCTGAACACGCAACAGTGTGTCGCGACCGTGGGGCATACGCCCTGTATTTTCGAGTATGTGTATTTCGCGCGGCCCGATAGCATCATCGACAATGTGTCGGTGCAGCGCGCTCGCATGCGCATGGGGGATCGACTCGCCGACAAGATCCGTCGCCTTCGTCCCGATCACGATATCGACGTCGTCATCCCGATTCCCGATACGAGCCGCACCGCAGCGCTTCAGCTCGCGCAAGGTCTGGGGTTGAAGTTCCGCGAAGGTTTCATCAAGAACCGCTATATCGGTCGCACGTTCATCATGCCCGGCCAAGAGCAGCGCCAAAAATCGGTGCGCTCGAAGTTGAACGCGATCGACCTCGAGTTCCGTAATAAAAACGTGCTGCTGATCGACGATTCGATCGTGCGCGGCACGACCTCGGCGCAGATCATTGAGCTTGCGCGTGAGGCGGGTGCGAAGAAGGTGTACTTCGCCTCTGCAGCGCCGCCGGTACGCCATCCGAATGTCTACGGCATCGACATGCCAGCGGCGAGTGAGCTCGTGGCGGCGGGTCGCACCGAAGATGAAGTGCGCGATTTGATCGGCGCCGATTGGCTCGTGTACCAGGATCTCGAAGATCTCGTGCTCGCGTGCCAGCACGATGATGCGCGCGTCAGTGAGTTCGATACATCGTGTTTCTCAGGGACGTACGTCACGGGTGATGTGACGCCGGAATATCTCGAGCGCTTGCGCAACGAGCGATCCGATGCTGCCCAGGCGCGTCGTCGCATTGCGCAGAGCAACCTGAAGGTCGTACGCGGCGTTTGATGGCCGATACTTTGATGACGTCGTCGATCTTCGGTCCTTTGAAAGCGGCGACGCCAGAGGCTTGGGTGGATGAGGCCGTGCGTCGTTGGCCCGAGTTGCTCTCCGATCACGCCAACTGCGAGAAGAAGGCGGCTTCCACCGCGCTTGCGCTGATGTTTGCGTATCCGGAGGATCGCGCGCTCGCGACGCGCCTCTCGAAGCTTGCGCGTGAAGAACTTCGGCACTTCGAGCAGGTCGACAAGCTCATGCAGACCGAAGGGGTGAGATACCTTCGGCAAAAGCCCGGTCGTTACGCCTCGGGTCTGCGTGCCGCCATGAAGACGCATGAGCCTTTTCGTAAGCTCGATTTGTTGTTGACGGGCGCGCTCATCGAGGCACGCTCGTGTGAGCGCTTTCGGCTGCTTTCGGGTCGTCCAGCCGGCCAGGGATTGCCCGAGGCGGTCGCGAGTATCTACGAGGGTCTCGAGGCCTCTGAGGCTCGGCACTTTGAGTTGTACTTGCGCCTTGCCGAAGCGCATTGCAAGTCGAACCCAGAGGCCGAAAAATCGCAGTCGTGGCAGTCGCGCCTCAAAGAGCTCGCCATCATCGAGGCCGAGCTTGCGACTTCACCAGATCCCGAGTTTAGGTTTCACTCAGGGTTGCCATACCCGAACGGGTGAGATTTTTTTCAGGTTCAAGAAGTCACCATCCGTCGTCAGTATGGTGAGGCCATGCCGTATCGATAGTTGCGCGATCAGCGCGTCGATAGTGCCGACTTGAATTCCACCACGACGCGCAGTGTTGCGAAGTTCTGCCGCATCAATGTGATCAGCTCGACTCGGTACCACTAACGGGACTGCCGAGAAGAAATCGACGAGTTTGTCTTTGGCTTTTGGGCCATTAAACCCCTGAAGCAGCTCTTGGAGGATGATGCCAGTCGAATAAATACCTTCACCTAGCGCTAGCGCCGTTTTCAGTTTTTCGATGTGCGGGCCGGTCGAGTGATCACGCCTTAAGAAAATCGACCAAACGCTGGTGTCGACGAGTATCACGATCGGGAGCGCTCTGCCTTGTAATCGAAGGCGTCATCCCACTCTAGGGTGCCCATCAACTGCAACAGACGTTTCTGTTTCCGACGGGCAATAAATTCTTGTAAAGCGCGCGTAACGGCTGCCTTTTTGGTTTTTTCACCGCTGAGCGCCAGCGCCTCGTCTATCAACTCGGGATCAATCGAAAGATTGGTAGCCATGTGTGAACCTCCACACAGGAATCTACACAAAACAACGACTCAATTCACCTGCTGTCGCGACCAATTTTTATCTGAAACGACCAAGAACTCACCGTGCTCATCCCACGCCGCCAACACGATGCGTCGCGCAACGCCATTCGCCGTTGAGTGATGATGCTCCGCTGGACGATGGGTATGACCGTGGATCATGGTCAGTGTTGAGGTCGCTTCAAAGGCGGCGATCACCGCTTTCGCGTTCACGTCCATGATGTCGGCAGCGGTTTGTCTGACATGCGCACGGCTGCCAGCACGGGCCGCCGCCGCCATCCATTGGCGTGCCTCGATCGAGAGCGCGGAGACGCGATCCTTGAATGCGGGGTTTCGTACCGTCGAGCGCAGTTCCTGATAAGACGCGTCGTCCGTGCAAAGTAGGTCGCCATGGGTCAACAGGATCCGCTGCCCATCTAGGGTGGCGACCGTCGGATCCGCGAGCAGTCGGACTCCGGTCCGGTGCTCGAAAGCGTCACCGTACAGAAAGTCGCGGTTGCCGCACATGAGGTAGACGGGCACGCCGCTCGCGGTAAGCGCGCGCAGCGCGTCGCAGACTTGGCTGCGTACCGGATCAGGGTCGTCATCGCCGATCCAAGTTTCGAACAGATCGCCCAGGATGTAGAGCGAATCCGCTGCTCGAGCGTCGCCTTCTAGAAACCCGAGGAAGCGCTGCACCGTCGCCGGAGCGCTCGCATCGAGATGCAGATCTGAGACGAAGAGGTGGGACACGGCTGCATTCTAGGGTATTCGGTCGGGTAACATGTACGCATGACGACGACCACCCGATTCGCCCCGAGTCCGAGCGGCGAACTGCATTTGGGCAATGCGCGAACGGCGCTCTTTAACTGGCTGCTCGCGCGACGAGATGGCGGTCGATTCTTGTTGCGCATCGAAGATACCGACGCCGAGCGCAGCAAGGCCGAGT
>CAMCBU010000054.1 GCA_945873095.1 Klebsiella pneumoniae
TTCGCCCCGGGTCACGGCTGATGGCCTAGGGGGGCGCGACAGATGGCAGACGTAACAGTTGCCCAATTCGCCGAGGTGTTGAAGGTTCCGGTCGAGAAGTTGCTCGTGCAGCTCGATCAGGCCGGCATCAAGGTGGCAGGACCGACCGATAAAATCAGCGACGAGGCTAAGCTCGAGTTGCTGAGTCATTTGCGCCGCAGTCACGGGCAGTCCAACGAGGAAGCCGGCGCTGCGGCGGCACCACGCAAGATCACCTTGCAGCGCAAGCAGCAAAGCGAGATCAAACTCGCGGGCGGTGCCGGTCGTGCGCGTACCGTGAACGTCGAGGTGCGCGTCAAGCGCACCTACGTCAAGCGCGACGTGCTCGAGGAGCAGGCGAAGGCGCACGGCGGTGACGACACCGAAGCGAAGCGCATCGAAGCGGAAGAAGCTGCGCGCCTCGAGCGCGAGCGACAAGAAAACGAGCGTCGCGAAGCGGAGCGAATGGAGGCGGAGAACCGCCGCCGTCTCGAAGAAGAGGCCGCTGCGCGGCGTGCTGCGGAAGATGCGCGGCGTGCAGCCGAACAACGCGAGCGCGAACAAGCTGAGGCCGCGCGTTCACGTTCGACACCGACGGCGGCTGCGCCGGCACCGGCGGCTGCGAACGATCGTGATCGACGTACCAAATACGGCCGCGAGCAGTTGCATGTCAGCACGGACGCCAGCTCGCGTCTGAAGAAGAAAAAGAAGGTGCGTGAGCGCCGCAGCGCCGTTGGCGTCGAGACGCGTCATGCGTTCGAGTTGCCGACGGCACCCGTGGTGCGTGACGTCAGCATCGGTGAGACGATCACGCCACAAGAACTTGCACAAAAGATGGCCGTCAAGGCGACCGAAGTCATCAAGGTCATGATGAACATGGGCGTGATGGCGACCATCAATCAGCCCATCGATCAGGATACCGCGCTGCTCGTCGTCGAAGAGATGGGCCACAAGGGCAAGGTTCTGCAAGAGAACCAGATCGAGACGGGCCTGCAAGGTGCCGAGGGCAGCGAGCTCGAATTGCTGCCGCGTCCGCCGGTGGTCACGGTCATGGGGCACGTCGATCACGGCAAGACATCGCTGCTCGATTACATCCGCAAGGCGAAGGTCGCCGCGGGTGAGGCGGGCGGTATCACGCAACACATCGGCGCTTATCAAGTGCCAACGCCCAAAGGCACCGTCACGTTCCTCGACACGCCAGGTCACGCGGCGTTCACGGCGATGCGTGCTCGTGGTGCCAAGGCGACGGACGTGGTCATTCTGGTGGTGGCAGCGGACGACGGCGTCATGCCGCAGACCGTCGAGGCGATCCAGCACGCGCGCGCTGCGGGTGTGCCGATCGTGGTGGCCGTCAACAAGATCGACAAGTCGTCGGCCGATCCCGATCGTGTGCGCACCGAGCTCTCGAAGCAGGAAGTCATCCCCGAAGAGTGGGGCGGCGAGAACATGTTCGTGAACGTATCCGCACACACCGGTGCCGGTATCGATCAGTTGCTCGAGGCCATTCTGCTGCAAGCCGAAGTACTCGAACTCAACGCGCCCGCTACGGGGCTTGCCTCGGGTCTCATTATCGAAGCGAGCGTCGAGAAGGGACGTGGTGCGGTGGCGACGGTGCTCGTCAAGCGCGGCACCTTGCGTACCGGCGATCCGATCATCGCCGGACAAGAGTTCGGTCGCGTCCGCGCGATGTTCGACGAGACGGGCAAGTCCGTCGATGAGGCGACGCCCTCCATGCCGGTGCTGGTGCTCGGGTTGTCGGGAGCACCGAACGCGGGCGATGAAATGCTGGCGGTCGAGAGTGAGCGCAAGGCGCGTGAGGTCGCTCTATACCGTCAGGGCAAGTTCCGCGATGTGAAGCTCGCCAAGCAAGCTGCGGCGGTGGGCGATGTGTTTTCGCAGATGACCGAAGAAAAGGCAGGCGTCATCAGCGTCGTCATCAAGACGGATGTGCAGGGCAGTGCCGAGGCCCTGCGCGATGCGCTGACCAAACTCTCGACGGAGGAAGTCACGGTCAAAGTCGTCGCAAGTGGCGTCGGCGGGATCACGGCCTCGGATGTGCAGCTGGCAGCGGCGTCGAAGGCGTTGGTGCTCGGCTTCAATGTTCGCGCCGATGGTGCGGCCCGTGAAGCGGTCAAAGAGAGCGGAGTCGACATCCGCTATTTCTCGATCATTTACGAAGCCATCGACGATATCAAACAGCGCATGAGTGGCTTGCTCGCACCGGAGATCAAAGAACAGATCGTCGGTACGGCGCAGGTTCGCGATGTGTTCCGTTCGAGCAAGTTCGGCGTCGTGTCCGGCTGCCTCGTCATGGAGGGCTCGGTCAAGCGCAACAATCCCATTCGTGTCTTGCGCGACAACGTGGTCATTTTCGAGGGCGCGCTCGAATCACTGCGTCGTTTCAAGGACGACGTCGGCGAGGTGCGCGCAGGCACCGAGTGCGGTATCGGTGTGAAGAACTACCAGGATGTGCGTGTCGGCGATCAGATCGAATGCTTCGCCCGCGTTGAGGTGGCCCGCGCGATCGAGTGATCGCAGCGGGACCGACTTCTTTTTCGCGATGGCTGGCAAGGCTCGGCAGCAACGCATCGGCGCGGAAATCCAGCGCGTCCTGTCGGAGCTGATCGCTCGGGAGGTCAAAGATCCGCGCGTCGGCATGGTGACGCTGACAGCGGTGAAGCTCTCGCCCGATGCGAGCGTCGCGCAGGTGTTTTTCGTGCCGTTCGGCGATCGGCACCCGGCCGACGAAGTCGGCGCGGGTCTCGAGCGCGCGGCCGGATACTTGCGTGGCGAAGTGGGTCGTCGACTGGCCCTTCGGCACGCGCCGCGGCTCGAGTTCGTGTTCGATTCGAGCATCGGCGAGGCGATCCGCCTCACCTCCCTGATCGATCGCGCGGTGCGCGACGATCAGCACAAAGACGATCCCGCTTGACCCCAGGTTCGATCGACGGGGTGTTGCTGCTCGATAAGCCGCTCGGGATGTCCTCGACGGCGGCGGGGCAGCGCGTGCGGCGTTTACTGCGAATCGACAAAGTCGGTCACGTCGGTAGCCTCGATCCGCTCGCGAGCGGCATGTTGCCGTTGTGTCTCGGCGAGGCGACCAAGCTTGCCGGCGAGATTCTCGAGGGCGACAAGGTTTACCGGTTCACCATCGGCCTAGGCGCGGCCACATCGACGGGTGATCGCGAGGGCGAGATCGTCGCAACGCAGCCGGTGCCGGTACTCGAGGCGGCGCATATCGAAGGCGCGTTGGCGGACTTCCTCGGCGAGTCGCGGCAGATCCCGCCGATGTACTCGGCGATCAAGCAGGACGGTCAGCCGCTTTATCGGCTCGCCCGCGCGGGTAAAACCGTGGAGCGCCAGCCTCGAACTATTCGGATCGAGCGCCTCGAACTCGTCGGCCAGCAGCCCGACGCGCTCGATTGTCGGGTGACCTGCGGCAAGGGCACTTACGTGCGGGTTTTGGCCGAGGATATCGCCCGAAAACTCGGGACGGTGGGTCACGTCAGTTCGCTGCGGCGCGAGCGCGTGGCGCCGTTCGATCCTGCGCAGATGGTCACTCTCGCAGCCCTCGAGGAGTGCGCGCGGGAGGGTGCAGCGCCCGGTCTCACCGCTCGTCTCATCGGGCTCTCCGCTGCCGTGGCTCATCTGCCGTTGGTCACGCTCGATGCAGCCGGCGCGCGACGGATCAGTCAAGGTCAGGAGGTCGTGGTCGCCGGCTTGGCTTCGCCGCCTGATCAGGTGCTACGGCTGGAGGACAGTTCGGGCGGATTTGTGGGCCTCGGCCGAGTGGCGGGGGTGGGGCGGATCGCTGCCAAACGACTTGTGAGGCAGGGGTCGCATGAGTAGAATGCGCCCCCTTAAACAAAGTCGTAACTATCAAGATTCAAAGGATTTTTCATAATGCCTCTGAGCCAAGAGAAAAAGAGCGGAGTGATGACGGAGTTCCGCCGCGGTCCCTCGGATACCGGATCGCCTGAAGTGCAGATCGCCTTGTTGTCGGAGCGCATTAGCGGGCTCGGACAGCATTTTGCCTCGCATGCGGGTGACCATTCCTCGCGGCGTGGCCTCGTGAAACTCGTCAACCAGCGTCGCAAGTTGCTCGACTACCTGAAGGCCAGCAAGCCGGCCAAGTATCAGGAAATCGTCGAGCGCCTCGGACTACGTCGTTAAGCAGTCCGCAGCGAAGGCCGCGCCCCAGCAGCGCGGCCTTTTTGCTTCTATCCTTTATTTCGCGAGGGTTACTCCGTGACCGTATTCAAAAAGTCTTTCCAGTATGGTTCCCACACTCTGAAACTCGAGACCGGCGAAATGGCTCGTCAAGCCTCAGCCGCCGTCGTCGCCTCGCTCGGTGACACCGTCGTGCTGTGCACCGCGGTCGCTGCCAAGCAAGCGGCCCCCGGTCGCGATTTCTTTCCCCTGACTGTCAACTATCAAGAGAAGACCTACGCTGCCGGCCGAATCCCGGGTGGGTTCTTCAAGCGAGAGGGTCGCCCAACCGAGAAAGAAACGCTGACGTCGCGGTTGATCGATCGCCCGATTCGTCCGCTCTTCCCGGACGGCTTCTACAACGAGGTGCAGGTCGTCGCGACCGTGGTCTCGCTCGACCCGGAAATCGACGCCGACATCCCGGCGATGATTGGCGCCTCCGCGGCGCTGGCGCTCGCGGGCGTTCCGTTCAACGGACCGATCGGCGCCGCTCGCGTTGGTTATCAGGATGGCCAGTACCTCCTGAATCCGACGGCCAAAGAAACCAAGGCCTCGGCTTTGAACCTCGTCGTCGCCGGCACGAAAGACGGCGTGATGATGGTCGAGTCGGAAGCCAGTGGCCTCTCGGAAGAGGTCATGCTCGGCTCGGTCGTGTTCGGCCACCAACAAATGCAGGTTGCCATTCAGGCGATCAACGAGCTGGTCAAAGAATGCGGTAAGCCGCGTTGGGATTGGAAGCCGAGTGCGGCCACCGCCGAGCTCGAAAAGGCCGTGGCCGATGTGGCACACGCGCCGTTATCCGAAGCCTATCGAATCATCGAGAAACAGGCGCGTTACACGCGTGTCGGCGAGATCAAGAAGTCGGTCATCGAGCAGCTGACGGCCGGTGAGACACCGAAGTTCTCGGCCGATCATGTCGATGATCAGCTCTTCAAGCTCGAGAGCAAAATCGTTCGCGAGCGCATCCTGAATGGTGAGCCGCGCATCGACGGTCGTGATTCGACGACGGTTCGTCCGATCACCATCAAGGTGGGTGTGCTGCCGCGTACGCACGGCTCGGCGCTCTTCACGCGTGGTGAAACCCAAGCGCTCGTCGTGACGACGCTCGGCACGGGCCGCGATGCGCAGATCATCGACGCGCTCGAAGGTGAGCGTCGCGAACCGTTCATGTTGCACTACAACTTCCCGCCGTTCTCGGTGGGTGAGACGGGCATGATGTCGGGCCCGAAGCGTCGTGAGATCGGTCACGGCAACCTCGCTCGTCGTGGCGTGCAGGCCGTGATGCCCGAGATGGAGAAGTTCCCGTACGTGATTCGCGTCGTGTCCGAGATTCTCGAGTCCAACGGTTCGTCATCGATGGCATCCGTCTGCGGTGCCTCGCTCGCGATGATGGATGCGGGTGTGCCGTTGAAGGCGCCGGTCGCGGGTGTCGCCATGGGCCTCGTGCTCGAGGGCGGTCGCTACAAGGTTCTGACCGACATCCTCGGTGACGAGGACCACCTCGGCGATATGGATTTCAAGGTCGCAGGCACCGCGACCGGCGTGACGACGCTGCAAATGGACATCAAAGTCGAGGGCATCACCCCTGAGATCATGCAGGTCGCACTCGAGCAGGCCAAGGCCGGCCGACTTCACATCCTCGGTGAGATGAACAAAGTTCTCTCATCGCCGCGTCAGACGATGTCGGAGTGGGCGCCTTCGATCATCACCTTGAAGATCGATCCGGAGAAGATTCGCGATGTCATCGGCAAGGGTGGCGCGGTCATTCGCCAGATCACCGAAGA
>CAMCBU010000055.1 GCA_945873095.1 Klebsiella pneumoniae
CGCTTCGCGCTCGCGACGAGCCACGTCGGCATCACGATAAACCTGGGCCGGCAACGTCGAGCTTGATGCTAGCGACGTCATCGGAACTACAGCTCTCCGATGGCTTTGAGTAAGCGCAGACGTGCGATCGATGCATCGAAAACGGCATCGGCTGCCTGTCCCTCAGCGGCCGTCTGCAGCGCGATCGCCTCCAACACCTGGGTGTTGGTGACGAGGCTCTCCGCATACTGTTCACGCGTGATCCTCAAGTTTTCGTTGGCCTCGGCAATCGACTCCCGAGTCAAGGTCACGCGCGCATCCGCCGCTTCGATGCCGAGTTGCGCTTGCCGGACCTCGAGCCGGACGATCGATTCCAACTCGTTGCGCCGTTGGCGCAGCGCATCGCTCGAGCGTCGCAACGCGGCGGCGCGATGCCTCGCCTGACCACCATCGAACAACGCCCAACGAAAATCGACGCCCACCATCGTGAACTCCTCGCGATCGAGCACGGTGTTCTCGAGTTGCTGATAACTCGCTGTCATGGCGATCGTTGGTAGCATCTTGCCAAACTCGGCACGCGAGGCGGCTTGTAGTGAATCCGCTCGGGCGGCGAGCCCCGCGAGCTCGCCTCGCTGAGTCACGGCACGATCTTGCAGCGCTTCCCAAGAGGAATCGGTCACCTCCAGCACCGCCGGCGGCACGGCCTCGAGTTCGACCACACGAGCGAGAGGCTCACCCACATGCCGGTTGTAGTGACCCAGTGCCGTGGCGACGCCAAGACGCGCCCGAGCCAGTTGCTGTTTGGCGCCAGAAGTCGCAACGCGCGACGCCAGTAGGTCCGTACTCGCTCGTGCTTGGACTTCCACCATTGCCGTCACATCCTGCATGTGCGCTTCGAGTGCTAGCACGCTGACCTCGGCAGCCTGCAAGGCGCGTTGGCTGCGCAACACGCCGAGGTAAGCCTCTGCCACGCTGAGCTTGAGATCGGCTCGAGCGCGCCGTTCATCAGCCTCCGCTGCTCGGCTCGCGGCACCTGCCGCCGTCACCGCAGCCGACAAACTTCCACCGGCAAAGATGGGCAAGCTCAGCTGCGCGTTGCGCATCACGAAATCATCGTCATCGAAGATGCGTGGCGAGACGAAGGCAAACTCCGGCGTGACGACCGACAGCGCGGGCGCATCGGCCATCTTCGTGTACGACGCGCTGAGCTCAATCTGCGGCAACCTAGCAGCCCTAGCCGCGCGCTCGTTCGCGCGCGCCGAATCCGCATCGAGACTCACCGCAGCCAAGCCCGCGTCGGCTGCCAGTGCCTTGGTCCACGCCTGCGACAACGACTCACTCGCGTTGCCCACGCCGGGTAACAAGCTCGCCACCGTCAACCAAAGCCCGGTTCGAAGCACTGAACGTCGCATCAGGATTTTTTCTCTCGCAAGGAAACGATACCGAGCGCCTTCAATACATACGTTTCGTAAACAGGCGTCAAAGACCCGGTCCTCACTTTACGCAGAAAATATTTCTCGAAAGCGATCTTCGCCAAGTGCACCCACTTCCCTGCCTTGGCCCAGGTCACGTTACGCGGCGGGATCTGGGGAAGCGCCACGAACGCGGCACCGGTATCGCCAAAATCGGCCAGACAGATCGCATTCCAGGTGGCCCGCGCATCGGCTGGCTGGCCTTTGATGTCGGCGACGATGTTCTCGCAAATCGCACTGACCATCGACTCGATCATGTAGCCGGTCTTGGGTGCGCCGGTACCCACTGGCGTCGCTTCGACGGGAGGGATGGCCACGCAAACCCCCGCCGAGAAGATGTTTCGATACGCCTTCGAGCGTTGATGCTCGTCGATCAACACGAACCCGCGCGGGTTACACAGGTTGGGCACGGCCGCCACCGGATCGACGCCTTTGAACGCCGGTAAGATCATCGAGAATTTGAACGGCAAAGCATGCTCTTTCTTGGGCTTTCCGTCCTCATCCACCTCCGTCAGCAAAACCTCGCGTGGGTTCACCGCGGTGATCTTGGCGTTCGTCACCCATTTGATGTGACGTTGACGCAGTTCCGACTCCATCAGCCCCTTGCTGTCGCCGACACCGCCCAAACCCATGTGGCCGATATAAGGCTCGCTCGTCACATAGGTCATCGGCACTTGATCGCGCAGTTTGCGCTTGCGCAGGTCGGCATCGAGAATCATCGCAAACTCATAGGCTGGACCAAAGCAACTCGCACTCGGCGCCGCACCGATCACGATCGGGCCTGGGTTTTTCAAAAATTCCTGATAGGCCGCCCACGCGGTCTCAGCATGCTCGTGGGTGCAGATCGAATGAGTATGACCGCCATGGGGGCCGAGGCCCGGTACCTCCTCAAACGACAGCTTGGGGCCGGTTGCGATCACGAGATAGTCGTAGGCGAGGCGATGGCCTGCGCTCGTCGTGACGCTGTTGCCGGGTGCATCGATGGCAACGACCTTCTCCGCGATCCACTGAATGCCCTTCGACTCGAGCGGTTCGCGCATCTCGACTCGCACCTGTTCGGTCTTGCGCCATCCCACCGCGACCCACGGATTCGAGGGCGTGAACTCAAAGAAAGGAGAAGACCCGAGCAGGGTCACCCGGTGTTCCTTGCCGAGCTTCTTGCGTAGTTCAAAAGCCGCCGGGACGCCTCCGATTCCAGCACCGACAATGACGATATGAGCCATATCAAGTCCTCCGTGAGAGGTAGGCGAAATACCCCACCGGAATGACGACGAGCGTCAATATGGTGGAGACGAAAATGCCGAAGATCAATGAAATCGCGAGACCGTTGAAGATCGGATCATCGAGGATGAAGAACGCGCCGATCATCGCCGCGAGCGCTGTCAAAGCGATGGGTTTCGCACGCACCGTCGCCGCTGCCACCACCGCATCGGCCAGATCGCGGCCGGCCGCACGCTCAGCGTTGATGAAATCGACGAGCAAGATGGAGTTGCGCACGATGATACCGGCGAGCGCGATCATGCCGATCATCGAGGTGGCCGTGAACTGTGCACCGAGTAGCGCATGACCTGGCATTACACCGATGATGGTGAGCGGAATCGGCGCCATGATGATGAGCGGCACGAAGTATGAGCCGAACTGCGCAACGACGAGCAGATAGATCAGCACCAGCCCCACGGCATAGGCTGCACCCATATCGCGAAAGGTTTCATAGGTGATCTGCCACTCGCCGTCCCACTTGATCGCAAGCTCCGACGGGTCCTCTGGTGGCGAAATGAAATGATGGACGGGTTCGACGCCATTCACTTTGCGCCCATCGAGCGCACCAATAATGCGGAACATGCCGTACAGTGGGCTGTCGAGTCGGCCCGCCATATCACCGGTCACATAGGTGACGGGCAGCAAATTTTTATGATGGATATCCTCATCCCAAGGCAGTTCCCGCGCCGCCGCGAGAGCACCGAGTCGTACCCGCGCACCTGAGTTTGATCGTAACTCCAGCGCCATCAAGTCTTGCACTCGTGCCTTATCTCCAAAGGGCAGCTCGAGCCGCACCGGCACCGGTTCCTGACCGCCACCGACGCGAAGGTAGGTGACATCGACACCGCCCACCGCGGCGGTGATGACCTCGGCGATTTGCTGTTGGCTCACCCCGAGCAGTGCAGCCTTGTTGCGATCGATCTCGAGTACCCAACGCCGCGCCGATGCGGGCATGGTGTCATCAACATCGACGATGTCTTCCGTCGCGTTAAACACCGCGCGCACCTCGCGCGCCAGCGCGGCACGTTCCGGCGCACTCGCACCATAGATTTCGGCCACGATCGGCGCCTGCACCGGCGGACCCGGCGGCACCTCGACCACCTGCACCGCGGCGCCATGCCGCTGGCCGATCATCGCCAACGACGCTCGAACCGCAGCAGCGACTTCGTGGCTGGAACGGTCTCGCTCAGACTTCGGCAACAGATTGACTTGGATATCCCCCAATTCCGCGCTGCGCCGAAGACCATACTGCCGCACGAGCCCATTGAAGTTGATTGGCGCTGCGGTGCCAGCGTAGAGCTGATAGTCGGTCACTTCAGGTACGGTTTCGATGACACTCGCCAATTCGTCGAGCACCTTGGCGGTTGTCTCGACCGGCGTACCCTCGGGCATGTTGAGAACCACTTGGAACTCCGACTTGTTGTCGAAGGGCAGCATCTTCAAAACCACCCACTGCACCACCGCGAGCGCGATGGCCGCGACGATGGCGATGCCGATACCCGCATAAAGCTTGTGCCGACGCGCACGCGGAGCATCGCCCGTTAAGAAAGGTCGCAGTGATCGTTCGAAAAACGCCGCGACGCGCTGATCGAATTTGCTCGACTCCACCGGCGTTCCGTCGGACTCGTGATGACCGCCAAGCAGCTTGCGACACAGCCACGGTGTGAAGATCAGCGCGATCAACAACGAGAGCAACATGCCCATACTCGAGTTGATCGGGATCGGGCTCATGTAAGGACCCATCAAGCCGCTCACGAAGGCCATCGGCAGCAAGGCTGCGATCACCGTGAAGGTGGCGAGAATCGTCGGCCCACCCACTTCGTCGACTGCACGCGGAATCAACGACTCGAGCGTTCCGGCATACAGCAAGCGATGACGATGAATGTTTTCGACGACCACGATCGCATCGTCGACCAAGATACCGATCGAGAAAATCAACGCGAACAACGACACTCGATTGAGTGTGAATCCCCAAGCCCAGGAGGCGAACAGCGTCGCCGCCAAGGTCACGACGACGGCCACTCCGACCATGATCGCCTCGCGTCGCCCCATGGCGAGCATCACGAGCAGCACGACGGAGATCGTCGCGAACAGCAGCTTCTGCATCAACTGCGTGGCTTTTTCGTTGGCGGTCTCACCGTAGTTGCGAGTGACCGTGACCTCGACGTCATCCGGGATATAGACGCTGCGCAACACACCAACCCGCTCGAGTACTTTCCCCGCCACGTCGATCGCGTTCTCACCCGGCTTTTTGGAAATCGTGATGGTCACGGAACTGTGACCGCGCACCGCGCCGCTCGCCTCGCTACCCTGCCACGCGGGCCCAGTGCTGAAGCTCACATACTGTTCGGACTGCTCTGCACCCATGCGGACATCTGCGACGTCCTCGAGATAGACCGGTCGCCCATTGGCGACGCCCACCACGAGCGCGGCGACTTCGTCGCGATCGGCAAGGAAGCTGCCGACCTGAACCGGGGCCAATGCGCCATCACCGACGACCGCGCCGGCTTGCAGCGCGCGATTGGTGGCCTGCAGGGATTGGATGATCTCACCATAGGTCAGCCCTCGACCGGCAACGCGCCGCGGATCGAGCTCGACCTTCACCAAATGATCTGGTGCGCCGACGGTGTAGACGTCACGTGTGCCGGGAACGCGCTTGATCTCCGTCTGCAACGAACGTGCAACTTGCGCGAGCGCATCGGGACTACGCGAGGCATCGCGACTCCACAGGGTCAGCGTCAAGATCGGCACGTCTTCAATGCCACCGGGTTTCACCAGCGGCTGCAGCACGCCCAAGCCTGCGGGTCGCCAATCCTGATTCGAGTAGATGGCGTTATACAGTCGGACCACCGCTTCGGTGCGCGCCTCGCCGACCTCGAACTGCACCGTGACCACCCCCATGCCGGGGCGCGAGACGGAATAGATGTGCTTCACACCGGCGATTTCGCCGAGCATCCGCTCCATCGGCCCGACGACCAGCGACTCGACTTCCGTGGAAGTCGCACCCGGAAACGGGATGAAGATATTCGCGAAGGTGACATCGATCTGCGGCTCTTCCTCGCGCGGCGTGACCCACACGGCAAACAGGCCGAGCAGCATCGCGGCCACAGCCAACAACGGCGTGAGTTGATTATTGAGAAAGTAGCTCGCTAAGCGCCCGGAAATGCC
>CAMCBU010000056.1 GCA_945873095.1 Klebsiella pneumoniae
GGCACATTGATCGTCTCCATGAAGCCGACGGTGCAGTGCACGCGCAATAAGCCCTCACTCGTCTCGGTCACCTTGGTTCGAGTTCCGATACTGACTCTCGGAGTCGAGGCAACACCGATCGTCATGATGATCGTACGGGCGTGGATTACGCGATTGATCTGAATATTACGCACGAGCGTGCGTGGAATTCGTGAGCCATGGCTTGTCAGGAAGACCACCGTCTTGTCGACGCGTTGCGGCTGCACCTCGGCCAGCAAGCGCCGAAATTCGGCTTCCGTGTAATCGTCACGACTCGTGATCGCGTGAATGGCGTCGCGACCTGACTGCCAAGTTCGCATGATCCAATACAGACTGGCGCCGAATACCAAAGGCACCCATCCGCCGGCGGCGACTTTTTGCAAATTACCAAGCAAATATGCCGCCTCGATCAACACGATGAATCCGAGCAATGTGATCTGCAAACGACGCCATCGCGGAGTTGAGCTGCTAAGGAATAGCACCATCAACAGTGAGTCAATCAACATGGTGATCGACACACCCACACCATAAGCGCCCGCCAAACTTTCGGACGAGCCGAAGCCGATCACGAGCGCGAGAGTGAAAAAACACATCATCCAATTCAGGAACGGTACATAAACCTGACCGATCGACTCGGCCGAGGAATGCTGGATCTTCATGCGGGGCAGCAAATCAATTTGCAAGCACTGGCGCGTTATCGAGAAAACCCCTGAGATCACAGCTTGTGAGGCGATGATGGTAGCGAGCGTTGCAAGCACGATGAATGGCAACAACAGCGGTGTCGGAACGAGCAAATACAGCGGACTTTCGATCGCGCTGCCATCGCGCAACACCAACGCACCCTGTCCGAAGTAGTTCAGCAACAACGCCGGGTAGACGAGAACGACGAAAGCACGAGAAATCGCGGGCCGCCCAAAGTGGCCGAGATCGGCGTACAAAGCTTCACCACCTGTGACACACAGGAAGACAGCACCAAAGACCGAGAGTGCAACCAGTGGATGCTGAACAATGATGTGTTCGGCATAGATTGGATTGATCGCAGCCAACACCTGCGGGTTCTGCTGCACCGACAGCAACCCCAGCACGCCCAGCGAAACGAACCAGACGAGCATTACCGGACCGAACAATCGTCCAATCTGTTCGGTGCCTTTGCGTTGCACCAAGAACAATCCGATGAGGATCACCACGGCGATCGGCACGATGAAGCGGTGCAACGCCGGCGCGACGAGCTCGAGACCCTCGACGGCGCTCAATACGGAAATAGCCGGTGTGATCACGCCATCACCAAAAAACAGTGCGCAGCCGGCAACACCCAAGGCGAAGACGATCGATGACCAGCGGTAAGACACTCGCGTCGCCACAAGCTGCATCAACGAGAGCACACCACCCTCGCCGTCGTTATCTGCCCGCAGCACTATCGCGACGTACTTGATGCCGACGACGAGCGTGATCGACCAGAAGATCAGTGACAGAACGCCAAGGACGTTCTCGAGATTAGTTGGGTCGAGCTCGGATGCGGTGAAGACCGCTTTGAAGGCATAGAGCGGACTCGTGCCGACATCACCGAACACCACACCCATCGCACCGATGAGTAGCGGCAAAGAAACCCGGGATTTGGACTGCGTGGACATCGAAGTGGGCCGGCATCATACGCCTCTCGAGATGACGTATCCGTCATCTTGGTTAGCCGGTCGTTTTTTTGGCGACTCCACTGGTCAACCACGCCACGATCTTCGGCAATTTCGGTGCGTAACGCTCCTCGTAACCACTGGCTTGAACCTGCAAACCCGCTCGCTCGATGAGCGATCGTACCGGGCGATCGAGATGACACCCGCCACCGATGACTTTCTGGATCGGGGTCAGCCGATGTTGCCAGCGAGCAACGCCCTCCTCCGGTGACAGCCCGTGTTCGAGAAACAAGAGTTGCCCGCCGGGCTTGAGCACCCGGTGAATCTCGTGCAGCGCCGAGTCGACATCGGGAATAGAGCACAGCGTAAACGTGCTGACCACGGTATCGAAGCTATCGGCATCGAACGGCAGCTGCTCCGCAGACAGTGCATGCACGATGACCTCACGCGCACTCTTCGCCAGTCGACGCTGGGCACGGGCTTGGAGTGCCGCGTCCGGCTCGACGATCTCGAGCTGCCGAACCGACTCGGGATAATGGGCGAGGTTGGCACCCGTGCCGAAACCAATCTCGAGCACGCGGCCCGTAGCCGAAGCCAACACCGGTCGTCGATAACGACTGATCCGTCGATCACTCATCGCGCGATCGAGCAACGGCGGCAGAACGTAGCGACGATAGAAACCGGTCACGGTGCGATGGCGAAGCTGGCCTTTACGGTGACGCGCATGCGGATATCACCCGGTCGATAACTCTCGGCTACCCCTGCCTCATCGGCGGCAACGCCGGAGGCCCGCAGCAACATCGGCGCAGCGAACGCCGGCGTCTCGGCTTCGATGGCGTCGACTCGGAGCACCGCTCCAAGCTCGGCGTCGAGTCCGGCAGCGACGGCAGCGGCATTGCGCTTAGCATCGCGAGTCGCATCGGTGAGCAACTCGCGCCGCAGCGAACTTTCGTTTTGCAAAGCAAACTGGGGTGGCGCAATCTGATTGGCACCCACTTTGACCACGCGCTCTAAAATGACGCCGAGCTTGTCGAGATCGAGCAAGCGGACCCGCACGGTGCGAGCGACGAGATAGCCCTGCAGACGGCGTACACCCGTTTTGGCATCCCACGAAAATTCCGGTTGTACGACGAGCGCACCGCTGTCGATCGTTTCATCGGCCAGTCCAATTTCTTTGAGGCTACGCAACACCGCAACCGTTTTGGTGCCGGTCTCACGACGGGCAACATCGAGCTTCGCATCGCGACTGTCGATCGTGATATCGAGATGCGCCACGTCCGGTCGGACCAAACGCTCCGCGGTGCCGGTGACGTTGATGACGTGATTGGTTGGCTCTGCTCGCGCCGAAGAGGCGGCAAAACCCAAGCACAATACTGCAAGCGCAATGAGAGGCGCCCGCGTGTTCCGACCGTATTTCATAAAATAAAAACCACAAGCATGGTGATGATCGAACCGAGAGTAGCAAGCGCCATGTCTTTTTGCGCATCCCACTCATCGCCTTGCGCACCCAGATACGCTGCACCCTCTCCGTCGCCTAGGATCTCGGTCGCCCACCATTCCAGCACTTCGAAAATCATACTGGTTGCCATCACGA
The DNA here is from genome assembly GCA_945873095.1 of Klebsiella pneumoniae. GTDB lineage: Bacteria > Pseudomonadota > Gammaproteobacteria > Steroidobacterales > Steroidobacteraceae > UBA964. The sequence continues at coordinate 3,241 of CAMCBU010000056.1, forward strand.
GCACCGGTGATAGTACGTAGCTCCAATAGCCGACGGGCCTTGCGTAGAGTTCGAACAGCTCGAAAAAGGGATACGCGAACAACAAACCGTAAGCGAAATGGACGAGCCGATCGTAGTGGTTACGAGCCCAGCCGAACAACTTCGACAGCCGGACGCCAATCACGGCGTGGGTCGCATCGTCATAAGGTACCCGGACGTAGGTGTAGTGCCCACCGATGGTGTGCATGACGAGGAATATCACAATCAAGGTGTACGAGAAGTCACCAAGGGGCCAGGTCGGATAAGTCCAGATCAGCGCAACGACGGTCGCGACCGTGAAGGAGTTCTCGGCGATCCACACGGAACGATCGTGCGGCTTGATCGCGAGCAGCAACCAGAGAACAGCGAACGGCAGCAGTAGCCAGTGTAGGTATGCCATCGTTTTGAAGTGGAGTGCTACTCGACCGTAACGGTATGGTTTTGCTCGGGGGCAAGTGCTTTTCCCTGTTTTTTACGCACTCCCTTGTCGAGCCTAAGAATCAGATCCTGTTTTCCAGGACCGAACGTATAACCGAGTTTCTTTCTCCCTGGGCTGTTCCACTTAAACCAATCATTCACCACAGGCATATAGAAATGAATCGACAGTTCGTGTGAGTCGGATGCTTTGACGTAGCGAACATCAATTCGTTTAACCAACCCCGCGACGTATTCCTTTTTCTGCTCGGGCGTCAGATTCATCTTGCTCTCGGCGGAACGAAGATGATCGAAGTACCAAGTCTTCAGCCGCTTCTCGAGATCGCTCCCCTTCAGCGCAAGACGAGTATTGTTAGCTTCAATCTCGTAGGTTTCGAGAGAGTCCTTGTATACCCTGCGTCTCCCCTCGAACTGCTTTTTGCCAACTTCACCAAGATCGTACTTCGCTTCAAGTGCGCCAAGCAGCTCTTGAGTCTGCGCAATCTGCTTTTCGAGGCGACGTAACTTCAAGTTTAACGCCGCAAGTTCTTTCTCGGATTTCGCGGTTTGTTCGCCGTCGAACTTTTCAGCGCGTACCTTGGCTTCTTCGCGAAGCACGTGTGAGTTTTTGTGAACTTCCATCACACTTGAAAACACAAGGCGATCAGTTTCAGGCAAGTTTAGAGCGCGGCTCATCCCGCATCCAGTTCCTCGCTTCCAGGGCGTTGCGGATTTACCTTTCGCCGCCCATTCGCGCTCCTTATTCGCGCAATAGTAGAACATCTCACGCTTACTTTTTCGCTGGCGACCCGCGATTGGTCGACCACAGTGTCCACAGTACATTAAGTCGCGTAACAAATAGAAGTGACGGGTTGGGTTCTGTTGCGGAGCGCGGCTGAACTTGCGACTGCGTTTAAGCTGAACCGACTTCCAAATATCAGAGTCAAGAATCGCAGGACACGAGATCGTAACGACCTCTTCGGATTTTCGGTCTCGGTACTGATAGGTCCCAGCGTAATGCGTGTTTTTTAACAGTGAGGCAATAGACCCTATCGTCCATAGACCCCCTCTTCTTGGCGTTACAGTGTTGTCGTCGAGAATACTTTTAATTGTCTGTGGGCTCTTTCCATTAAGTGCCTCGGTAAAGATACGCTTAACCCACTTTGCTTCAGTCTTATCGATCACAAGTCTGCGATCTAAGAGCTTGTATCCGTAAGGCGGCGGTCCGCCGTGCCATCCGCCAGAGCGAGTGCGGTTGAGTTTTCCTAGGCGTGTACGTTCAGCGCGGATCGCGTTGTCGAACTCAGACAACCCGTCCAGAATTTGCTTAAGAAACTTATCTTGTGGATTCGATAGGTCGAAGCGACCGTCTTTGGTGTAGAGCGTGACGCCTTGCTTGTTACATTCGTACCGAAAAATGGAGGCGACATTGTCGTTGCGGGATAGACGCGACTGGTCGTATACGAATAGGTGTTTAACCTCGCCGCTCGTGATCGCCGCGAAGAGCGCAGCGAGAGTCGGGCGGGCTGCGATTTCCTCGTGATGAGAGCTTCGTCCGCCCTCATCCCAGTGTCTGACCTTCAACCCTAATTGCTTCGCACGAGCTTTTCCCTGCTCGAGTTGGGTCTGGAGTGAAGTGCCATCGTCTCGCTGCGCTGCCGTACTGACCCTCGTATATATGTGGAGGGTTTCGGATGGGGGACTTCTTACGGATCCAGCCATAGCCCGAATAGTCTCGACGTCCCCCCGGAAATTAGTCACAGGACGGTCTAGAGTCTGACCCTGAAGCAGGAGGTCGGACGTGAAGAAGCGGTTCAGCGAAGAGCAGATCGTAGGGATACTGCGTGAGGCGGAAGCTGGGGTAGCGATCAAGGAGCTATGTCGT
>CAMCBU010000057.1 GCA_945873095.1 Klebsiella pneumoniae
CGGTGCTGCCGGGTGTGCGCAATATCAAATCAAGCATTGCACTGTCGACTGTCAAGTCGACGACGGTGCTGCCGTTGATGCACTTGGAGCCCGTTCAATGATTTCTCTCGATCATGTCGGCATCGTCGGCCACTCGATCGATGCGCTACGATGGGAGTGGCTGGAGCGCGGCTTTTTCGTGACCGAGCCCGAGGAGTTGATGGCGCTCGATTCAGCCAGCGGTCGGCGTGTTTCGTTGGGGCAGCACAGTTGCCACATTATCCTCGAGCGCGGCTACATCGAGTTGACGGCGGTCGATACGATCACGCCGCAGCATCATTTGTTCCCGTGGATACGCTCCGATGCTGCGCTCGCAATCATCGCGATCGGCACTGACGATATCGAGGGTGTGCACCGGCGACTCGTCGAGTCACGAGTAACGGTCGGCTCGATCGCACAGGCTTCCCGCCCGATCCGCTACGGCGCGCGGCGTGGCGACGCCTGGTTCAGTTGGTTCGCATTAGGCGCTGCTAGCACTCCCGAGGCATTGGTGTGTTTCGTTCGAAACGAACGACCGGCGTTGATATATCAACCGGAGGTGCAGCAGCACCCGAATGGCGCCCGCGCGTTGGAGTCGGTTGTCATTTGCTCGGCCCGGCCCGAATCCGTCGCTGCCCGCTACGCGCTCTATGCCGCGTCACCGCGCGAGCAGGTGGCGCCGGGACTACTGCGCTGCGCGCTGCAGCAGTGTTCTGTTTGGATTGGTACAGCCGCGGCGTTGTCCCGACAGTTCGAAATCCAGACTGCTTTCGCGACCGACGAATCGTCGCGCGCCGTCGGCTTTGGCATCGCTCCCGGGCAGATGTATTGGATTTAGATCGCCTCGACTCGTTACGACGCTTGCTCACAGCGCAGTAACTGACGAAACGCCTCGGCTTCCGCTAGCCATTGGGGACTCGCTCCCGTCATGACCCGCATCAATAGCAGTCCCTGACGCGTCGAGCGTGTTTCATCGATGGTGATATCGACTCCACGTTCGCCGATGGCGTCGCTGCTGATGGTGAGGAAGTTGTCCGAGTTCGAGTTGTAGAGCGCGATCGACCAGTAGCGTGGGTAGGTGCCCTTTAGCTGAATATGCAGTGCACCGTCGGTAAGGTCGTATGCACAAACCGCGTAGAGCAAGTCCGGGCTCGGCATGACGACCCTTCGGTGGGTGTGATCGATCGGTGGCGGCAAGTAGGGCTGAGCGCCTTCGCCGGTCGCCGTGGCGATGACGCGATTCATGATGAGTCGGGGAATCAAGAATACGGCGAGCAGATGCAGCGCTGCTGCGAGCAGCACAGCAAACAACAAATGACGCTGCCAAGGCCAAGTCTGGCGTCGATCGAGGCTGCGCGTCATGGGCAGACCCCCGCGAGTTCGATAGCCGGTGCCTTGAGGGTGGCCGGATCACGTTGCAAGGCGGCACCGGGCTTGTAGAGACGCAGCGTCAGTCGCAGATCGCCGGTGCCTGCTGTATCGATGTCAGCGCTTGTGTTCTCTGGCCCGATGGTCGCCGAGAACGGCTCGCCGGCGGCGATATTCAAAGAATTGCCGCTGACGCTGTAGCGGTGCGACTCGACCGGAAAGAGGAAGTTGTCGTCCGCATAGGCCGTGATGCTCCACCATGCGGCATGCGGTGCGGTGCCGCTCAAGCGATAGCGGCATTCGGCACGCAAGGGTTCGCCTAGATCGTCATGAGTGGCCAGAAAATAAATCGTCTCGCTGCGATCGAGCGCGAGCACGGCGTTCACCGCGATACGTGCTCGAGTATAAAGGCCCGCCTCGGCACTACCCGCAAGCAGATCTGCACGCCACGCGCCCGCTGTCACTCCCTCGAGTCCGACGCGTTTCAAAACAAACCAAGTACTACCAAGTCCGACGGCGGCAGCCGCGAGATAAAGCAATACGAGCGAGACCGTTCGTTTCACGCGCGGCGCTTGAGCGACTCTTCAATGAATTTGACGACGACCTCAGGCTGCGTCACCGGCAGCATGTGCCCGCCCTCGACGATCTGCAGATGCGCGCGCTGCAATCGTTCTGCCAATGCGACGCCCTGGTTTTGCGAATCGAGGATACGGTCCTGGCGTGCAACGAGAATGCTCACGGGCGGTGCGTTTTCGCGACTGAGCTCGTCATACCGAGCGATGAGTTCGGGCAGATTACCCGGCAGGGCGCGTAGATCTTCCGAGGTTGCGACGTATTGGCTAGGGCGCATCGCGAGGATCCCGCCCGCTCTGACTGCGAAATCGCGAGGCACAGGATCCGGCCCAAAAATCGCGGGCAGCACCTTGTCGCGGCCTAACATGAATCCTGGCGTGGCCAGCGTCCAGGCGATGAGCTGTCTTGCGATACCGTTGCCGATATCCAATGCGCGAAAAGCCTTCGGCACGTCTGGTGGCGTGAATGCAAGCGGGGTGATAAGTGCAAGACCCGCGACGCGAGTCGGGTGATGAATGGCGAGTGTGAGCGCCAACGCCCCACCCAACGAGTGACCCACCACGAAGGCTTTTTCAATCTGTAAATGATCGAGTAGCGCGACGAACGTGTCAGCCTGCTGACGAAGTGTCGTGGCGGCGCCGGTGTTTCGACTCGAGTAGCCGGAGCCCGGTCTATCGAGTGTCACCACTCGCGTGTGCTTCGCGATGGCATCGACGAGATGATAGGCAAAATGATGTAACTGCCCGCCGAGCCCGTGCAGCATCAGCACCGGCGGGATCGCTTCGCCTGCGATACCTCGATCGAGCACATGGAGGCGGGCTGTTGGCAGATCGACGAACGTGCCGACCGGCGGGATGCGTTGTTCCACGCCGCGTGCGGTACGCAGCGTTAACCAGATCAGACTGAGCACGAGGAGACTGGCTAAAAAGATAGCGGCGGCGAGCATTGTGGTTACCAGCTTTAGAACATGAGTTTTCGCGCGAGTTTCCAATAGCTGATTGGCATCAGGCGTTCTGCCCAAGCGCCGATCTTGGCATCGGTGCCGACGATCACCCGCGGCTGGCGGCGCTCGACGGCGCCGAGAATGATCTCTGCGGCATCCTGGGGTGGTAGCCGCAAGAGCTTTTGCACGCGAACCAGACGTCGCTCGAGATCGGCGGGTGCGAGGTCTTTCGACTGGCGGGCGTTACGCGCGATGGAGGTGTTCACACCGCCAGGGCAGACGACCGTCACGCCGATCTGTCCGTCCTCGAGTTCATGCCGAAGCGCATCCGAGAAACCCCGCACGGCGAACTTGCTGGCGACGTAGGCCGACTGACCCGCAGGAGCGATCAAGCCGAAGAGGCTCGAGATGTTGGTGATATGTGCCGTCTCGCTACGCTCGAGAATCGGTAAAAAGGCGCGTGTCATGCGCACCACACCCCAAAAGTTGATGTCCATCAGCCACTCGAAATCGGCAGGCTTGATGTCGCGGAAGTCGCCCTCGATCGCCACGCCCGCATTATTGAAAAGCAGGTTTACGGTCGGATGTTCGGCGAGCACGGCCGACGGCAGGGCGTCGATGGCTTCACGAGAGGCTACATCGAGAAGATGAGTCGAGAGACGCAATTGCGGTCGGCGCTGCCGATGGGATTCGAGCATCGCGACTGTCTCGGCGAGGGTCTGCTCGCGAATATCGGCGAGCGCCAGATGACAGCCTCGTTCCGCGAGACCGAGCGCGAGAGCCCGGCCGATGCCGCTACCGGCGCCGGTGATGACCGCGGTTTGTCCTTCGAAAGCAAGGCGCGAACTCATGAGGATGCCTTTGTGAAACGGAGGTGGGAATCGACGAGCGGCGAGAAGCGCGTGACATGCACGTCACGCAAATAGTTTTGATGAATACGCCACGGAAAGCGATCGCCTTGTTTTGGCAGCGAGGGGAGGGCGCGCAACACATAGCCCGATGTGAAATCGAGGAAGGGTTGCTCCTTGACCGTGGGGTCGCGCTCGGCAACGACGCTGTCGTAGCCGTGTTTGTCCATATGGCGCAGCAGGCGGCCGAGATAGTGCGAGATCAGATCCGCCCGCAAAGTCCACGACGCATTGGTGTAGCCGAAAGTGTAGATCAGATTCGGCACCCCGCTAAAAAGAGCGCCGCGATACACCATGATCTCCTCGAGCTTGACCGGTCTCTCATCGACGCGCAGCTCAGCACCGCCCAAGGCTTCGATCTTGAGCCCGGTGGCGGTGATGACGAGATCGGCCTCGAGCACCTCACCCGATTGCAGTTCGATCCCTTTGGGTACGAAGCGTCGAATATGGTCCGTCACCATCGACACCTTGCCCGCTGAGATCGCCTTGAAGAGATCGCCATCGGGGACCGCGCAGAGGCGCTGATCCCAAGGGTTGTAGTCGGGCGTAAGATGTTTGGCGATATCGAAATCGGCGGGCAATTCTTTGCGCGCGAGATTGATCACGCTCCTCTTGAAGGGCTTCGGTCGCGATTTGGCGAGCGAGTAAAAGAACATGCCCGCGAGGATGCATTTCCAACGTACCACCCAGTAAGCGAGGCGCTTTGGCATCCAGGGTGTGAGCCACTTCGCGAGTGGATCTTCGGCGGGCTGCGTGGCGATGTAGGTGGGTGATCGCTGCAGCAGGGTCACGTGCGCGGCCTGATCGGCCATCGAGGGGACAAGTGTCACGGCAGTGGCACCACTGCCGATCACGATCACTTTTTTCCCGCGGTAGTCGTAGCTCTCCGGCCAGAACTGCGGGTGAACGATGTCGCCCTGAAAATCCGCTTCGCCCTCCCACTGCGGGCGATGACCTTCTGCGTAGCTGTAGTAGCCGCTACAAAAATGCAGGAATCGTGTCTCGAGGGTGGAGCGGGTGCCGTCCCGACGCGCGATCTGCACGGTCCATCGGGCCCGCGACGATGACCAAGCGGCCGAAACGACACGCTCGCCAAAGCGAATGAGTTGATCCACGCCGGTTTCTACGGCGGTCTCTTCGATGTACCGTCGAATGGAAGGACCATCGACGATCGAACGCGGCTCGCGCCAAGGCCGTGCGCGATAGCCGAGGGTGTACATGTCGGAATCCGAGCGGATGCCGGGATAACGAAAGAGATCCCAGGTGCCGCCCATGCGCTCACGGGCTTCGAGGATGGCAATGCGCTTCTGTGGGAACCGGCGGCGCAAATCGGCGGCCGAGCCGACGCCGGTCAGACCGGCACCGACGATCAACACATCGAACGAAGACTCCGACATCGACGATCCCCACCTCAGCCCC
>CAMCBU010000058.1 GCA_945873095.1 Klebsiella pneumoniae
TTACCGATGACGGCGAGCACGCCGACGCCGAGCATCAAAGCGATCGCCTTGAAGAGATCCTCCAGCATCTGCAGGATCGCGGCGAGACGCCGCACCCATTGGGTATCGACCTGGGCTGCCTCGACTTCTGGGAAGCCAGCAAGATCGGCCTTGAGTGCTTCGACTTCGTCAGCGCTCGAGTGAGCCGTCGACGGCCGCAGCACCAGCACATGCGGCAAGGGATTTTCCGGCAGTGCATCGAGCGCTGCGCCAAAGCCGGAGCGATCGCGAAACTCGAGTAGGCCTTGTTCCGCCGGGATCAGCGTGACCTCGTCGATCGTGTTGCGTAGTTTGAGCGAAACGGCGAGCTTCTCGGCTTCTTCGAGTGGCACCTCGGTCTTGAGATACACCGTGATGTCGATCGCTTCGGCGATGCCACCGGTGACTTGCTCGGCATTCTTGACGAGCAGCCACAGCGTTGCGGGGAACGAGAGCGCGATACCAATCACGAGCGTCGTGAGCAGGGATGCCATGGGTCGTCGCAGCACGCGACCGAGCGCCGAGAGCAGTGCCTGGATATGTCGTGTGAACCAGATCGAGGGTGTGATCATGCGATCACCTGACCATCGGCGATGTGGATTTCGCGCTGTCCGAATTCCTGCACGAGCGCGAGATCGTGCGTGGCGATGACCACCGTGACACCGACTTCCTGGAAGCGTTTGAAGAGTTGCATGACATCACGAGCTAACGCGTGATCGAGATTACCGGTCGGTTCATCCGCGATGAGGATCGTCGGTCGCGCGACGACGGCGCGCGCGATACCAACGCGCTGCTGCTCACCAATGGAGAGCTCGAGCGGTAAGGCGCGCTCGTACTGCAGCAGGCCGACTTGATCGAGCGCTGCACGCACGCGTTTGTCGATATCGCGAAATGGGGTATCCGAGACGATCAGCGGCAAGGCGACGTTGTCGTAGACCGGGCGATCCATCAAAAGTTGGTGATCCTGGAAGACCACGCCCAGTCGACGGCGGAAAGCCGGAATCGCTCTCGCCGGCAGACTGCCCGTGTCCTGGCCATTCACCACGACGCTGCCGCGCGTCGCTCTTTCGAGCAACGCGACGAGTTTGAGAATCGAGCTCTTACCTGCGCCGGAGCGACCAGTCAAAAAAACGAACTCGCCGGCGCCGATCTGCAGGGTGACATCCCGCAGGGCTTCTCGGCCGTTCGGATAGCGCTTGGATACGCGCTCAAAACGAATCATGCGAATTCACTCTCCATCGATGAGTGCGGCAGCAAAAGCAGCGGCATCGAACTCACCGAAATCGTCGGCAGTTTCGCCGATGCCGATAAAACGGATCGGCAACCCTAATTGTTTGGCGATCGCCAGGACGATGCCGCCCTTGGCGGTGCCATCGAGTTTGGTGAGCACAAGGCCCGTGACGCCCACGGCATCGTGAAATTGTTTGGCTTGTGCAAGCGCATTTTGCCCTTGGTTTGCATCGAGCACGAGCAAAACTTCATGCGGCGCCGTCGCATCCGCCTTGCCGAGTACGCGACGCACCTTGCGTAGCTCTTCCATCAGATGCGTCTGCGCCTGAAGACGACCCGCCGTATCGGCGATCAAGACATCGACGCTTCGACTGCGCGCTGCATTCAGCGCATCGAAGGCGACAGCAGCCGGGTCAGCGCCGCTTTGCTGTGCAATCAATTCGGCGCCACTGCGTGCGGCCCAGATGCCGATCTGTTCGACGGCGGCAGCGCGAAAGGTGTCGCCTGCAGCCAGCATCACCTTGAGCCCATCGCGTGTGTAGCGGGTGGCGAGCTTACCGATACTCGTGGTTTTACCCGAACCATTCACGCCGACGACGAGGATGATGTAGGGCTTGTGCGTTCGATCGATGACAAGTGGTTGGGCCACCGGTTGCAAGAGTGCCGTGATGTCCTCGCGCAGCGCTTGGCGCAATGCCTCGACATCATCCAACTGATGTCGCGCGATGCGCTTGCGCAGTCCCTCGAGCAGTTCGCTCGTGACCGCAACGCCCACATCGGCCTGCAGCAAGCGCGTTTCGAGCTCCTCGAGTATCTCGGCATCGATTTTCCGGGCGCCGAACAAGCGGGCGAGACCCGAAGCTAGGCCGCTTTGCGGCTTGATCAAGCGGTCTTTGAGTCTGGCGAAAAAACCGCCTTGGGGTTCGGCTGGCATAGAGAGGCGGATTTTAGGCTACCCTGCGCTCCGGATGGCCAACTCGAACGAAGTTCGCATCATCGCGGGTCAATGGCGCGGTCGGAAAATCCGTTTTCCGGCAGGTACCGCCATTCGTCCGACTCCCGATCGCGTGCGTGAGACCCTGTTCAATTGGCTTGCCCCCGTGCTGCGCGGTGCGCAGGTCCTCGATGCCTTCGCGGGCAGCGGCGCGCTGGGTCTCGAGTCGGCCTCTCGCGGTGCGGCGAGCCTGGTGTGCCTCGAGACGGATGGGCGCTGCGTGGCAGCCCTGCAGGATCACTGCCGTCAGTGGGGTGCGACACAGGTTGAGGTGATCAGGGCAGATGCCCTGCGCTGGCTCGCCACCGCGCGCCCGAGCACTCGGGCCGCGTTCGATCTCGTGTTTCTCGATCCACCTTTCGATGCCGATCTCTGGTCATCAATCGCGCGGCATCTCGAGGAGGGTCGTTGGTTATCGCCGCAAGCATTCTTGTATCTCGAGATGCCCGCTGAGCGTGCTCCGGCGGGGTTGCCCCCGACCTGGCAGCCGTGGCGCGAGGGCAGAGCGGGTGAGGTCGGGTATCATCTGCTGCGACGTCACTCTGAGGGAGGGGAGCCTTCATGAAGCGCAACGCCGTTTATCCGGGCACTTTCGACCCGATCACCAACGGTCACCACGACTTGGTGCGCCGCGCCTCCAGTATTTTTGCAAAAGTCGTGATCGCGATCGCCGCGAATCCCAACAAGGCACCGCTGTTTCCTCTCGAGCGCCGCGTCGACCTCGCTCGCGCCGTGCTCGCGGACTTGCCGAACGTCGAGGTCGTGGGCTACTCCGAGCTTACGGTCGATTTCGCTCGCAAGAACGATCTCAATGTCATCGTGCGCGGCTTGCGTGCCGTCTCTGATTTCGAATTCGAGTTTCAGCTCGCCAATATGAGCCGACATCTCGCGCCAGAAATCGAGACGGTCTTCATGACACCGCAGGAGCAGTTCACCTTCATTTCTTCGACGCTGGTGCGCGAGATCGCGATCCTCGGCGGCGACGTGTCGGAGTTCGTGCATCCGGTGGTGGCGAGCGCGCTGCGTGAGCATCGGCGAGTGCCGAAGTAAGTTCGCCCGTCTTGGCGAGATCGACGGCTCGCCAGAGATACCACGCAGCGGCAGAGCGATAAGGCGCCCAGCGAACACCATGACGGGCAAGCTCGCCGGGCGTGGGTAAATCGCGTTTTTTGAACAGCAGCTTGAATCCGTTCCGTACGCCATAGTCATCGCTCGGTAGAACGTCCGGTCGGCCCAACTGGAACATCAACATCATCTGCACGGTCCATCGACCGATGCCACGCACGGCAACGAGACGTTCGACGATCGCTTCGTCGTCCAATGCGAGCAGCGCTTGCGTATCCGGCACGGTGCCATCGAGCGTCTTGCGGGCCAGGTCCTGCAGAGCGATGACTTTGGCAGCCGAGAGCCCCGCTGCGCGCAACCTCTGCGAGTCGAGAGCCAACACGTTCAGAGGGGTTGGAAAAGAGCGCGCATCGAGCGGATCACCACCACAGGTCTCGACGAACCGGCGCAGTATGGCGCGTGCCGCAGCGCCACTGATTTGTTGCGATACGATCGCTTCTGCCAAATGACGAAACGGTGAAGCGTATTCTTTGGGTCGCAGTCGATAGGGTCCTGCAATCTCGATCAGTCGCGCCATCTTGGGGTCGGCATGCTCGAAGTGAGCGCGTAATGTGCGACGCGTGAGTAATCGAGGTTTCAGCGCTGGCATCGGTGGCACCAATAGGTTGATCTTTGACCCAGCACGCGTTGTCGTATCGATTCGCCGCAATGGCGACAAGGCTCGCCTGCGCGTTCGTACGCGAACAACTCCTGGCGGAAGTAGCCCGGCTTGCCGTCGGCACCGACGTAGTCGCGCAAGGTGGTCCCGCCGACACGCACCGCCAGGGCTAACACATCTTTGATCGCAACGACGAGCTTACGTATCTCGTTGCGAGCTAAACTTTTGGCTTGTCTGCCCGGCCGTATGCCGGCGCGAAAGAGTGCTTCGCTCGCGTAGATATTACCGACACCGACAACGATCGCGGCATTCATGATCAAAATTTTGATCGCGACGCGACGATCTCGCGTAGCTCGCCACAAGTGAGCCTCATCGAATGACGCCTCGAGCGGCTCAGGACCCAAGTGCCGCAGCAGCGGATGTTGTGATGCATCGCCGCTCACGCAGTGCAATGAACCGAAGCGGCGCGGATCGTTGAAACGCAGCACGTTACCCGATTCGAGCAAAAAGTCGATGTGATCGTGTTTGAGACGCGGCGTCGCAGCGGGCAGCACCCGCAAACTGCCTGACATGCCTAAGTGCAGCAGCAGCGTGTCACCGGAGTCGAGTTGAAAGAGTAAATATTTCGCTCGACGTCGCACGGCGACGATCTGTGTGCCGTCGACTCGGCGCGGCAGATCGAGTGGAACGGGCCAGCGCAATCGCGATTCGTGAATGCGCAGGGCAGCAACACGCACGCCGCAGACGTAGGACTCTACGCCGCGGCGTGTGGTTTCAACTTCGGGAAGTTCCGGCATGACGGCGCACCGTCATCCTGCGCCCAAGGCGCAGGCTGCCGATTACTTGATCTTGGTTTCTTTGTACGCCACGTGCTTGCGCACGACCGGATCGTACTTCTTGACGTCCATCTTCTCCGGGTGAAGACGCTTGTTCTTCATCGCCACGTAGAAGTGACCGGTGCCGGCGGACGAAAGCAGTTTCACTTTTTCGCGCATGGGTTGATGCTCCGGCTCAGATCTTCATGCCTTCGGCACGCAGCTGCGCGACGACGGCATCGAGACCGTTCTTTTCGATGGTGCGCAGGGCGGTGGTGCTGACGCGCAGCGACACCCAGCGCTTCTCGCCTTCCAACCAGAAACGCTGCGTGCGCAGGTTCGGCAGGAAGCGGCGACGCTTCTTGTTGTTCGCGTGCGAGACGCGGTTGCCCGTGGTGGGACGCTTGCCAGTGAGTTCGCAGACGCGGGACATCGGAGGAAGCCTTTT
>CAMCBU010000059.1 GCA_945873095.1 Klebsiella pneumoniae
ACGATCCGAAGATCATTCGCATTGCGAAAAATCACGTTGCGACCCTGAGCCTCGACCGGGTAGACGATGAAGGCGCCGCCGTTGAAAGAAAACTCCCAGGCGTAGGCCGCTGCAGTTTGCGCATCGATACCGCCGCGTAGCGACTGCTGAACCGCGGGCACCAATCGCTTCGCCGTTTCAAGCTGATTCATCTTTACCGAGCAGCCCGTGAGGAGAAGCGCAGCCGCTGCGGCAAGAATGCAGAAAGGTCGTATCCGATAGCGCATGGCCACAGAGTCTAGCCGGTGGCATTCGGTCGTGCTTGCCGGTCTAATAGCGTCTGCATGAACGACCGTCATTTACACAGCGCCCGTCTTATTGATGGCAAGGCCATCGCCCACGATGTGAAGGCCGAAGTTCGCGCCGCCGTCGATGCCATGGTGGCCGCGGGTCAACGCCGACCTGGCCTCGCGGTCGTGATGGTGGGTGACAACCCCGCCTCAGCCGTCTACGTGCGCAACAAGCGGGCGTCCTGCGTCGAGTGCGGCATCGAGTCTGTTGCGGTCGATCTGCCGCATAGCACGAGTGAAATCGAACTGCTCTCGCGCATCGATCAACTGAATGCCGATGATGCTATCGACGGTATCTTGGTTCAGCTGCCGCTGCCCGAGCACATCCGGCAGACCGAGGTCGTCGAACGTATTGATCCACGGAAGGACGTGGACGGATTCCACCCCTACAACATTGGTCGCTTGGCCGAGCGCAATCCGTTGATTCGGCCATGCACACCGTATGGTGTGATTCGGATGCTCGAGCAGATCGGGGTGTCGGTCAAAGGAAAACACTGCGTGATCGTGGGCGCCTCCAACATCGTTGGGCGTCCGATGTCGCTCGAGTTGCTGTTGATGGGTGCTACCACGACCGTGACCCATCGCTTCACCGAAGATCTCGCGGCGCACGTGCGCGAAGCCGATATTCTCATTGCGGCCGCGGGAAAGCCGGGTCTTGTGAAGGGTGAGTGGATCAAGCCGGGATCGATCGTGGTCGACGTTGGTATCAACCGCCTTGGCGACGGCTCACTCTGTGGTGATGTGGAATTTGAAGTGGCGACTCAGCGAGCGGCCTGGATCACACCGGTGCCGGGTGGAGTTGGTCCGATGACCGTTGCCATGTTGATGAAGAATACGCTCGAGGCGTCACTGCGGCGGCAACATCAGAAGCAATGAGTCTGATGTCCACTGAGGCATTACTGGGGGTTGCGCTTGCGAATCACCGCAGCAACCGACTCGCAGATGCGCGGAAAGCCTATCGACAAGTGCTTGTCACACAGCCTGCGCAGCCTGAGGCCCTCAGCCTGTTACCACTCACCCTGCTTGCGGAAGATGATCAAGAACGGCATTCAGCGTGGGGCAAGCGCGCGATAAGACTTTCGCCGTCAACGGTGATGAACAGAGTAAACCACGGTCACCACCTCAAATCATTGGGGAAGCTTGCCGAAGCACAAAGACAATTTAGATTCGCTCAGACCCTAGATCCGTCGCATCCTGACGGCCTGTATAACGAGGGTGTTCTGTTCGCTGAGAACGGCTATCAGGAACGCGCGATCTTGAAGTATCTGCGAGCGCTAAAGATCAAACCCGACTACTTGCAAGCCAAGTCCAACCTCGGCTTCGCCTTGTTGGCAATGGGCGATTTTGCTGCGGGATGGACTCTGTATGAGACCCGTTTTGATTACAACGGATTCCGAACGTGGAGTGCCTACCAATTTCGCTATCCACAATGGGATGGGGTCACTGATCTGCGCGGCAAGAGAATCGCGCTATGGACCGAGCAAGGTCTTGGTGATGCTTTGCAGTTCTGTCGATTCGCGAGCAGGCTAGCCGACAATGGCGCGGTCATCACCATCGTCGCGCACGCGGCGCTACACCGAATTCTATCGTCGCTTCAGGGAGTCCTATCGGTATCCTCAGAGCCGCCAACCCATCAGGACTTTCACTTCCCCCTGATGAGCTTACCGCGCGTTTTCGGGATCACGACCGACACAATCCCTTTTGCTTCTCGTCCGTACCTAGCAGCTAACTCCGCTGATGTCGCCGAGTGGCGCAGCGAGATTATCAATACGGCTGCACCTAGGGTTGGTCTCGTCTGGCGCGCAGGCGCGATCTCGAAAATCCCCGGCAGAAATCTCGACATCCGCGCGTTGGCTGATTTGTCGGGACTTGGCATCACCTTCATCTGCTTGCAGAAGGAAGTGACAGCCGAGGAACGCGCGTTCCTTCAGTCAAGTAAGGATATTGTTGTTTTAGATCGTGAGCAGCGGGACTTTTCTGACACGGCAGCCATCATCGACTCGCTCGATCTTGTCATCTCGGTTGATACCAGCGTCGCTCACCTGTCAGGTGCGCTTGGCAAAGAAACTTGGATCTTGCTGCCAAAGGTTTGCGACTGGCGATGGATGGTGGAGCGCGTTGACTCGCCGTGGTACTCGTCCGCTCGACTTCTGCGTCAGCAAAATCAGGGCGATTGGTCAACCGTGATCACACAGCTTCGGCAGATGCTCGTCGCGAGATACCGCTCTGGGCCACAAGAGTTACCTTAGGGCGACTCACGCTGCGTCACTGCAGAACCAACCGTCAGGCTATCGAGTCGCTGGACGCTCGGCAGAGCGGAGATCAAGCTGCCACCTTCGAACGGCGTCTGATCCTGCACCGCGTCCTTATGGTTCACGGAGATGCGAACTTCGGTTTCGGTCGATGAGGTACCGCCGACTCCGAACAGCCCAGCATTGGCGGAGTTCACGCGAGAATCGGCAATCTCGATCGACCCGACACGACCGCCCTTTTCCATCACGAGAATGATGGTGCTCGACACCGTCGTCGCCTTCAGAGTCCAACCCGCACCCACCGCGCCTTCGGCGAAGAAGCGCATCAACTGACCGGGTGTTTGCGGCGCCGTCAGCTCAAGCCGACCGGCCCAGTTGCTGCCGGAACCGGTGATGACCGTGCCCGAACGCTTAACGGATGAGTTATCGGGCAACGGCAAATCATTGGCCAGAAAGCGGACGATGATCTTGGTGTCTTCGGGTAAGTACGATGCGATCGTCGATGCAGTCGTACAACCCGTGATCGTCAAGAGCGCAAGCAGAGCAACGCTGAGCGGGGCAAAACGCGACATGGCGCGCAAAGTATCACGGCGATCTTCGAGTTCATCCGCTTTCGATCCGAAGCGGATGCGACTCGAGCGGTGGGCCGTGAGTCAGTTCATGAGAGATGCAACGCGCTCAGGAGCGACGCCACACCGTCACACCACCCGGCTTGTCTTCGAGCACGATGCCCGCCGCAGCGAGTACATCGCGAATCTCATCCGAGCGCTTGAAGTTCTTGGCTTTACGCGCCTCGTGACGCTCGTTGATCGCCGCTTCAATGCGCGCATCATCCCAGTCAGATGACTGAGCTGCGTTTGATTTTGATGCCTTGAACCACGCTTCCGCAGGTAACTGCAGAATACCGAGCACCGCACCCATCGCGCGCATCTCTTCGGCGGCTTTGATGGCAGCGGCCTGATCTTTGGCATCACGTGCCCGATTGATCTCACCTGCCAAGCCTTGCAGCACGGCGAGTGCCTCGGGCGTGTTGAGGTCGTCATCCATCGCCGCGTGAAATTGTTGCCACGCTTTCGAAGTCTCGCTCGTCGCTGTCTCGGCCTCTGATGTGACCGACGCCTCGAGGACCGGCGAGACCGGCAGATCACGCAGCGCCGTATAAAGGCGCCCGAGCGCGGCATCGGCTTGCTCGATCTGCGCGAGCGAATAGTTGATCGGCCCGCGATACTGACTACCGAGCAGGAAGTAGCGCAGCACTTCCGGGTGCCGCACATGACCGGAACCGAGCACGTCACGAATGGTGAAAAAGTTGCCGAGCGACTTCGACATCTTCTCATCGTCGACGTTCACGAAACCGTTGTGCATCCAAAGATGCGCAAAGTGCGCCCCTGTGGCAGCGCAAGACTGCGCGATCTCGTTCTCGTGATGCGGGAATTTCAGATCCATGCCGCCGGCATGAATGTCGAACTCATCGCCCAAGATCTCAGCGGACATCACCGAGCATTCGATGTGCCAGCCCGGTCGGCCCGGGCCCCACGGCGAATCCCACGAAGGCTCACCGGGTTTGGCGCGCTTCCACAGCACGAAGTCGAGGGGATCACGCTTGGCGTCTTCGACCTCGATACGCGCGCCGGCACGAAGATCGGCTAGACGTTTTCCCGAGAGTTTGCCGTAAGGCTCGAAGCTCGCAACCGCATACATCACATCGCCATTGCTCGCGAGATACGCATGACCCTTGCCGATCAGACGCTCGGCAAGCTCGATCATGCCGTGCACGTATTGCGTTGCACGCGGCTCGTGATCGGGCCGCAGGATGTTCAGCCGATCGTAATCTTCATGCATCGCGGCGATGAAGCGCGCGGTGAAGACATCGATTGGCTCGCCTAGCTCAGCAGCGCGACGGATGATCTTGTCGTCGATGTCGGTGATGTTACGAACGAAGATGACTCGATAGCCCCGATGCATCAAGTAGCGACGCACAACGTCGAAAGCCACCTTCGATCGGGCATGGCCGATATGGCAGTAGTCGTAAACCGTATCGCCGCACAGATACATGCGGATCTCACCGGGCTTGATCGGGCGCAGCGTCTCTTTCTGACCCGTGAGGGAATTATGGATCCGAATCATGTCGCCGAGCTCCAGCGAGCAAGCCGCGCGCGAATCCGCTCCGGCGTCAACAACGCGAGCAGCGGCGCAAGCTCAGGCCCATGCCCCTGCCCGGTCAAGGCATAGCGCAGGGGCTTGAAGAGCTCAGGTCCTTTCTTACCCGTGAGTTCTTTCACACGTTGAGACAGCGCCTTCCAGTCGTTGCCAGCCTCATCCGCAGCGCTCGCTGCTGCCTCGAAGAATGCATTGCCAGCTGCCGTGATGATCGATCGACCTTCCTGATCGAGTTCGATCTCGTCACCGAAGATCGCTTGAACCCACGGCGTCACATCCGCAGGCAGAATGAGATTAGCCTGCACGACCTGAACGAAAGCTCGCCATGCGTCATCTGCGACCTGCGCGGGCTTATGAGCACCTAACCAAGAACAGGCTTCATCCAA
>CAMCBU010000060.1 GCA_945873095.1 Klebsiella pneumoniae
AACAAGATCTCGAGTGTGAAGAGCACTCAGAAGATCACCAAGGCGATGGAGATGGTCGCTGCGAGCAAGATGCGCCGCGCCCAGGATCGCATGCGCCTCTCGCGTCCCTATGCCGAGAAGATCCGCAACGTCATCGGTCACTTGAAGAAGGCGAATCCCGACTACAAGCACCCGTATCTGATCGAGCGTGAAGCACAGTCGATCGGCATCATCGTGGTGTCGAGTGATCGTGGTCTGTGCGGCGCACTCAATACCAACGTCTTCAAGACCACCTTGATGATGATGCGTGAGTGGCAGGGTAAGGGCGCCAAGGTCAATCTTTGCCTGCTCGGCAGCAAGGGGGTGGCGTTCTTCCGTCGTCTCGGCGCGCCGGTGCTCGCGAGCGTCACCGGTCTTGGCGACAAGCCGCACGTGCGTGATCTGCTCGGTTCGGTGAAGGTCATGTTGGATGCCTACAAGGATGGCACCATCGATCGACTCTTCATCGTCAACGCCGAGTTCGTCAATACGATGACCCAAAAGCCGACGGTGACGCAGTTGCTGCCGGCCGAGACGGTCGATGTCGATGATCTGCAGGATCATTGGGACTACATCTACGAACCGAGTGCCGCCGAACTGCTCGATGGCGTCTTGATGCGCTACATCGAATCACAGGTTTATCGCGGCGCTGTAGAGAGCGTTGCCTGTGAAATGGCAGCGCGCATGGTCGCCATGAAGGCGGCTTCGGATAACGCAGGCAAACTGATCGGCGATCTGCAACTCGTCTATAACAAGGCGCGTCAGGCGGCGATCACCAAAGAATTGGCGGAAATCGTCGGCGGCGCTGCCGCAGTCTGATTACGCAACTCGAACACGAATACAAGGCACAGGGTACCGACATGGCAACCGGCAAGATTACTCAGATCATCGGCGCGGTCATCGACGTGGCATTTCCGCGTGAATCGATCCCGAAGGTCTACGAGGCACTGAAGCTCAAAGACGTCGATCTCACGCTCGAGGTGCAGCAGCAGCTCGGCGATGGCGTGGTGCGAACCATCGCGATGGGCGCCTCCGAAGGCTTGAAGCGCGGGCTCTCCGTCGAGTCGACCGGTGCGCCGATCTCGGTGCCGGTGGGCAAGGCGACCTTGGGTCGCATCATGGACGTACTCGGCACGCCGCAAGACAACCGCGGCCCCGTTGCTGCACAAGACCAGTGGTCGATCCACCGTCCGGCACCGTCCTACGACGAACAGGCCGGCGGCAGCGATCTGCTCGTCACGGGCATCAAAGTTATCGATCTGCTCGTGCCGTTCGCCAAGGGCGGCAAGGTGGGTCTGTTCGGCGGCGCCGGCGTCGGCAAGACCGTGAACATGCTCGAGCTCATCAACAACATCGCCAAGCAGTACAGCGGCTTGTCCGTGTTCGCGGGCGTCGGTGAGCGTACCCGTGAAGGCAACGACTTCTATCACGAGATGGCCGAATCGGGCGTCATCGACCTCGAAAACCTCGAGAACTCGAAGGTGGCGATGGTCTACGGCCAGATGAACGAGCCGCCAGGTAACCGTCTGCGCGTGGCGCTCACGGGTCTCACCATGGCCGAATACTTCCGCGACGAAGTGCGTGAAGATGGCGTGAAGGGTCGCGACGTGCTGTTCTTCGTCGACAACATCTACCGCTACACGCTCGCCGGTACCGAAGTGTCGGCGCTGCTCGGTCGCATGCCCTCGGCGGTGGGTTACCAGCCGACGCTGGCCGAAGAAATGGGCGTGCTGCAGGAGCGCATCACTTCGACCAAGACGGGCTCGATCACCTCGATCCAAGCTGTGTACGTTCCGGCGGACGACCTCACCGACCCGTCGCCCGCGACCACCTTTGCTCACCTCGATGCGACCGTCGTGTTGTCGCGTCAGATCGCGGCTCTCGGTATTTATCCGGCGGTGGATCCGCTCGATTCGACCAGCCGTCAGCTTGATCCGCTGATCGTCGGCGATGAGCACTACTCGGTCGCTCGTGGCGTACAAGCCGTGTTGCAGCGCTACAAAGAATTGCAGGACATCATCGCGATTCTCGGCATGGACGAGCTCTCGGAAGAGGACAAGCTCACCGTGTTCCGTGCGCGCAAGATCCAGCGCTTCCTGTCGCAGCCGTTCAACGTCGCAAAAGTCTTCACGGGTCAGGATGGCAAAATCGTCCCGCTCAAAGAAACCATTCGCGGCTTCAAGGGCATCCTCTCGGGTGAATACGATCACCTGCCCGAGCAGGCGTTCTACATGGTCGGCTCGATCGACGAAGTCGTCGAGAAAGCCAAGACCCTGCAGTAATCGCGGTTGCAACACGGGTAACCCCACATGGCCGACAACACCATCCATTGCGATATCGTCAGCGCCGAGGGCGAGATCTTCTCGGGAGCGGCGAAGATGGTGTTCGTCCCGGCATCGCAGGGCGAGATGGGCATCGCGCCCCGTCACGCTCCGCTGCTGACGCTGCTCAAGTCGGGTGAAGTGCGGGTGCTGACACCAGAAGGCGAGGAGCAATCGTTCTTCGTCGGCGGTGGCGCCATCGAGATTCAGCCGAAGAAGGTGACGGTGCTTGCCGACACCGCCTTGCGTGCCCACGATCTCGACGAGGCCCGCGCGCTCGAGGCCAAGCAACGCGCCGAAGAATTGCTCGCGAGCAACCTCGACAAGATCTCCGAAGCCGAAGCGCTTGCCGAACTCGTTCGTGCCGCAGCTCAGCTGAAGATGATCGCGAAGTTGCGCAAGATCAAAGGCTGATCATGGCCCGAGACTCGAGCAGCGCTCGGTCTGGTTCGCCTCTCTCGATCGTCATTCTGGCCGCAGGCCAAGGCAAGCGGATGAAGTCCGACTTGCCGAAAGTCTTGCAGCCTTTGGCGGGCCGGCCTCTGCTCGGCCATGTGATCTCCACCGCCCAAAGTTTGAACCCGGTATCGGTGCATGTGGTTTTCGGCCACGGTGGCGATCGTGTTCGCGCAGCGTTCGCCGCAGACTCTACTTTGCAGTGGGCCTTGCAGGCCGAGCAACTTGGCACTGGCCATGCTGTGCAGCAGGCACTGCCCGCGCTCGACGATGCGGCCATTGCGCTTGTTCTCTATGGCGATGTCCCGCTGATTCGCGCCGAGACCTTGGCCAACTTGCTTGCCTTGGCTGGCAATCAGTCCATGTCTTTGCTGACCGTCCAGCTCGATGATCCGACCGGCTATGGTCGCATCGTGCGCGATGCCGCCGGCAAGGTTCTTCGCATAGTCGAGCAAAAAGATGCCACGTCTGACGAGCTGGCAATTCGCGAAGGCAACACGGGCGTCATGGCTGTGCCGGTCGCACAGTTGCGCGCTTGGCTTAGTCGTCTCAAGAACAGCAACGCTCAAGGTGAGTATTACCTCACCGACATCATCGAAATGGCTGTTGCCGATGGCATTGAGGTCAAACCTCTCATCGCACCGACCGTCGCCGAGGTACTCGGTATCAACGACAAGTTGCAACTGGCCGAGGTCGAAGCAGAGCACCGACGTTTGCGCGCGCGTGAGCTGATGCAGGCGGGCGCTACGCTCGTCGATCCCGCGCGAGTCGACGTTCGGGGCCCCGTATCGATCGGTCGCGATGTTTTGATCGATATCAATGTCGTCTTCGAAGGGCGAGTCACGCTCGGCGATCGAGTACGCATCGGTCCGCACTGCGTGCTGCGTGATTGCGATATCGCCAATGATGCCGTGATTCATCCGAACTGCGTCATCGAGCAAGCGAGCGTCGGCGCGGGCTCGCTCATCGGGCCGTTCGCGCGGCTACGACCGGGCGCAAAGCTCGCGGACGATGTCCACATCGGTAACTTCGTCGAGGTCAAAAATTCCTCGATGGCAACGGGTGCCAAAGCCAACCATCTCGCTTATGTCGGCGATGCGACGGTCGGCGCGCGGGTCAACATCGGTGCCGGCACCATCATCGCCAACTACGACGGTGCCAACAAACATCACACCACCATCGGTGATGACGCGCACACCGGATCCAATTCGGTTCTCGTCGCGCCGATCACGATTGGCGAAGGTGCGACTGTCGGTGCGGGCTCGACGGTCACCAAGGACGTGCCGGCGGGTAAGCTCACCGTCGCACGAGCCAAGCAGCTCACCCTCGATGGCTGGAAACGGCCGCAAAAGAAGCGCTGACGCCGCGCGCGATCCACCCACTTCGGGTGATGTATCTGCTGCTAGAAAAGGCGCAAAATACGCCTTTGTTCAACCGGACTTTGCTACATGTGCGGAATCGTCGGTGCCATTGCTGAGCGCGATATTGTCCCCGTCTTGATCGAGGGTTTGCGTCGCCTCGAATACCGCGGCTACGACTCTGCCGGGGTGGCTGTGCTCAACGGTTCGGGGCATCTCAAGCGGGTGCGCACGGTCGGCAAAGTGCAGATCCTGCAAGATGCCATCGATGCATCACCCACCCATGGCTCGATCGGCATCGCGCACACGCGCTGGGCCACCCACGGTGTGCCGAGCGAGCGCAACGCGCATCCGCACATCTCCGAAGACGGCCTCGCCATCGTCCACAACGGCATCATCGAAAACCACGATGAGTTGCGAGCCGAGTTGCGAGCCGCAGGGTACGAGTTCACTTCGGAAACCGACACTGAAGTCATCGCTCATCGCATCCATCACCACATGAAATCTGTCGGTGACCTCTTCAAGGCAGTGCGCGCCACGGTGAGCGAACTCGAAGGTGCTTATGCCTTGGCAGTCGTCAGCGAGCGCGACCCTGATCGCGTGATCTTGGCGCGCGAGGGCTGCCCCGTCGTCATCGGCTTGGGCGAAGGCGAGAATTTCGTCGCTTCCGACATCGCCGCGCTGCTGCCGGTCACGCGGAACTTCTT
>CAMCBU010000061.1 GCA_945873095.1 Klebsiella pneumoniae
GGATGCTCTTGATAGACGTCGTCTATCGATCGGTGCGTGAGGACGGGCGAGAATAATGACGATCATGATTCCGACCACGAACACCCATCAGCGGCAGGCGATTTCGAGGGTGGTCCGTTGATCGCTGACAGCGAATTCATGCGCGAGGCCCTCGAGCTCGCGCGATCGGCAGCGCTGGCAGGCGAGGTGCCCGTGGGTGCGCTCGTGGTCCAAGGAGATCGCGTGATCGGCCGCGGGGCGAATCGCCCGATCGGCAGTTGCGACCCAACGGCGCATGCCGAGATCGTTGCGCTGCGTGATGCCGCGCGACAACTTGGCGATTATCGCTTGGGCGGTACCACGCTCTATGTGACGCTCGAGCCTTGCATCATGTGCGCTGCCGCGCTGGTGCACGCCCGTGTCGATCGCGTGGTGTTCGGCGCTTGGGATCCGAAGGCGGGCGGCGCCGGTAGCATCACCGACGTCTTTAATATTCGTGAGTTGAATCACCGTGTGGACGTGTTTGGCGGTGTGCTCGCTGAGGAATGCGGTACGCTGCTCTCTGATTTCTTTCGCGCACGGCGATCATGAAAAAACCGGCTACTTTGACTGAGGGGTCCATTCCCCGGACCTTATTCATCTTCACGTTGCCGATTCTGCTCGGCAACGTGTTGCAGTCGGTCAACGGATCGATCAACGCGATCTGGATCGGCAAGTTTGTGGGGGCGGCGGCGCTCACCGGGGCCAACAACGCGAACATCGTGATGTTCCTGCTGCTCGGTGCCGTGTTTGGCATCACGATGGCCTCCACGGTGCTTATCGCGCAGAACGTCGGTGCAGACAATCTGCCTGAAGCAAAACGAGTCACGGGTACGAGTGCGACGTTCTTCCTGACTCTCGCAGTCGTGATCGCCGTTTTTGGTTTCTTTGCAGCTCCCTCGGTGCTCGCCTGGATGGGCACGCCTGGTGATGCGATGGGTTACGGCATCGACTATTTACGGGTGATGTTCGTATCGATCCCTGCGTCGTATGCATTTTTCTTCATCAGTGGCGCATTACGTGGCGCGGGCGACTCGAAGACGCCGTTCCAGTTTTTGTTGATGGCGGTGGTACTCGATATCGCACTCAATCCGCTGTTTATCTTTGGTTGGGGGCCGATACCTGCCTTTGGGATAGCAGGGTCGGCTTTGGCGACGCTCGTGTCTCAAACGGTTTCTTTGGTGATGCTGCTGCGGCACATCTACCGCACTCGCAATCCGCTTGCCATCCACGCCGAGGAGAGATCGTTGCTCGCGATCGATCCTGCCATCGTGAAGACGCTCATCTTCAAAGGTATTCCGATGGGTCTGCAGATGATCGTGCTCGCGCTCAGCATGGTGCTGTTCCTTCGCGTGGTGAATCGCTACGGGTCGGATATCGCGGCGGCCTTTGCTGCCGACATGCAGCTTTGGACTTATGTGCAGATGCCGGCGCTTGCGCTCGGTGCGGCGGTCTCGTCGATGGCGGCGCAAAACATCGGTGCCGGGCTATGGCAGCGCGTGTCGTCGGTCGCGCGTTATGGTATCGGCTTCAACTTCATCCTGACCGGCGTGCCGGTGGTCGTGATCTATCTCGCCGAGACGCAGGCGGTCGGATTGTTTCTGCCGGCGGGTAGCCCCTCTCGCGATATTGCCGTGCACATCAATCACCTGATCCTGTGGTCCTTCCCGCTGTTCGGTATTTCGATGGTGCTCTCAGGAGTCGTACGGGCGGCAGGTGCTGTGATCGCACCGCTCGTGGTGTTATTTCTGGCGCTGCTCGTCGTGCGCATGCCATTGGCCGAGTACAGCGTGCTGCACCTCGGCGTTGATGGCGTGTGGTGGAGTTTCTCGATCTCGGCGATCGTCGCCGCCGCGTTATCGTCGGGCTACTACTTGGCGGGTACTTGGCGTTCGGCTCGAATGATGTCCTCGCCTGCAGGCGGTTGAGCGTTGCCGAAGCGTTGTTCGATCAGCTCGCGGTATTGTTGAACGCGATCGACGAGCAGTCGCGTCTCCCAGCCGCGCGCATAGCCGTTCTTCACTTGCAGATACCAAAACTCGTCCGAAAGCAAAGTGAGGCGTTCGCGCACATCGATCCAGCGATCGGCGTTGCCCCCTTGGCGCGCCGTCAAGACGCGCGCATCTTCGAGATGGCCATAGCCCATGTTGTACGCGGCCACCGCCATCCAGGTGCGATCGGGCTCACGAATGCGATCGGGAATCACCTCGCGTAACTGCGCGAGATATCGAGCCCCCGAGAGAATGCTTTGCTGCGCCTCGTATGGATCGGTGACACCCAAGGAGCGGGCCGTGCGAGGCATCAACATCATCAGGCCTTGTGCGCCAAACGGGCTGCGCGCCGTGGGATCCCATTGGGATTCCTGATAGCCGAGTGCCGCAATGAGTTGCCAGTCGAGATCGGTTTCAGCGCCAGCGTTCTCGAACAGCTCGCGATACAGCGGCAACTTCACCTCGAGATCGAGGGCGAATTGTTGCGCGTGCGTATCCGGCAAGGTGCTCGGATCGATCTCTGAGGCGGGGTCGGGAATGCTCTTCTTTTCACGCTGTTCGAGCAGGAAGCGATTCACCTCTTTGATTAAGTCGCGTCCGTCTTTACGAACCATCCAATACAGCGGCCGACGCGCTTCGACACCGAAGGCCACATCGAGCGAGGGATAGCGCGTGCGCAGGTTCGCGTACTCGAAGCCGTCGATGAGCGTCACCTCGGCACGCCCCGAGGCCACGATATCGAGCGGGTCGCGACCGAGGTTTTTGGGCAGCTCTGTCAATTCATAGGCGGCGCGCTCGAGCGCCGATAACGATTGCAGGTAGTGCCAAGCCGCGCTGTCTTCGAGCACGACCGCCTTGAGACTCTTCAAATCGGCGGTGGTCTTCGGCCGCGGCCCGCCCCGTTGGTAGACCCAGAAGAGCGGCGACTCGGCGTACACCTCCGAGGGCAAGGCGACGACGCGCCATTGCTTGCTCCAACTCAAGCGCGACGCGGCGATATCGGCTCTGCGTGTCGCAATCGCTTCGCGCAGCGCGGCGCGGTCGGCAACCACGACGACTTCGAGCTTCACGCCGAGTTGTTCGGCAAATCGCGCGGCGAGCTCGTATTCCGCGCCTTCCGGACCCTCGCGACCGAGGTAGTAGGTCGTCGGCGAGTTGAACATCGCCACGCGCAGTTCGCCCCGCTTGCGAATATCTTCTAAAGCCTCAGGGCGCCAAGCACCACATCCGCCAAGGATGAGTAAAAGCGCTCCTAGGATGGCCAAGAGGGGGGTGGTTACTGTCCCGCGCGGGTTCATGTCGGTTAGAATAGCTGGCTCCGGAGAGGTACCGAAGTGGTCATAACGGCGCCGACTCGAAATCGGATGGTCGGTTAATCCCGGCACGTGGGTTCGAATCCCACCCTCTCCGCCACTTTCTGATCATTGAGCATGCCCGCTAGTCATATTTACAAAGTCATGTTCGTCAACCAAGGCAAGGTCTATGAGATCTTCGCCCGCAAGGTTTCGCACGGCAGCATGTTCGGTTTCGTGGAAATCGAAGAGCTTGTCTTCGGTGAGCGCTCGAGCGTGGTGGTTGATCCTGGCGAAGAGCGTATCAAATCCGAATTCGAGGGCGTCAAGCGCAGCTACATCCCGATGCATTCGGTGTTGCGTATCGACGAGGTGAAAACGCAGGGCGTCAGCAAGATCAGTGCCTACGAAGGCTCGAACGTCGCGCAATTCCCCATGCCGGTCTACTCGCCTCCCGCGGGTGACGGCTCAAAGAAATAGGCCCGCACCCGGCATGATTTTTCGCGGTTCTCCCGCGCTCTCCGGCTTCCGCACCCACAAACTGCTGGCCGGCTTGCGGCTGCCGGTGTTGACCGGGGTCGAGACTCGCTGGATCCACCGCGTTGATGTGTCGACCGAGTTAACGGCTGAGGACGCGCGTCGTCTCGAGGCGCTTTTGACTTACGGCCCACGTGCCGAAAATGCGCCCGCTGCAGGTTCTTCCGGTCATCTCGCAGGGCATATCGAGTCGCTGTGGGTGTTCCCGCGCCCCGGCACGATTTCGCCCTGGGCGAGCAAAGCTACCGACATCGCGCATGTGTGCGGGCTAGCTGCCGTTCGCCGTATCGAACGCGGTATCGAGTATCGATTGAGTTGCGAGCGCGCGCTCGGGGAGACCGAGCGTACCGCGGTCGTCGCGGCGATCCACGATCGCATGACTGAAGCGGTGTTTACCGATCTCTCGCAGACCGACGCGTTGTTCGTGACCGAAGCGCCGCGCCCACTCGTGAGCGTACCGTTGCGCGGTGATCGGAACGCTTTGGTAACGGCAAATCGCGAGCTGGGGCTCGCGCTGTCGGATGATGAAATCGACTATCTGCTCGAGGCGTTCGCCAAGCTCGGGCGCGAACCGACCGACGTGGAGCTCATGATGTTCGCGCAGGCCAACTCCGAGCATTGTCGCCACAAGATCTTCAACGCCGATTGGATCATCGATGGCGAGCCGCAACGTAAGTCGCTGTTCTCGATGATTCGTAATACGCACGCGAACGCGCCGCAGGGCGTCTTGAGCGCCTATCGTGATAACGCCGCCGTCATCGAAGGCGCGCCGGCCGCTCGTCGCTGGATCGTGGATCCGGCGAGCGGTGTTTACCGCGCTCACGTCGAGCCCATCGATATTCTGTTGAAGGTCGAAACGCATAACCATCCGACGGCGATTTCGCCGTTCCC
>CAMCBU010000062.1 GCA_945873095.1 Klebsiella pneumoniae
GCAGTGGCCGCCACGGTCGGTGCGGCAACGGCTAGGCTGCGCGCTGCGACACCATCGCAACACGATGTCATCGTCATCGGCGCAGGTCTCGCCGGTCTGCATGCAGCTCGCCTGCTTGCTGCCGATGGGCTGAAGGTGCTCGTTCTCGAAAGTGATCGACGGGTCGGCGGACGCTCGCACACGGCGTACGAATTCGATTCGCGCATCGAACTTGGTGCCTCGCAGGTCGGGCGGATGTACGCGCGCATTCTCGATACGGCCCGTGCGCTCGGTATCGAAATGGCACCCGGTGCGCACATCAACGCTCCCTATTCTTTCGTGCGCGGCGACGAACTGATTGCTGCAGCCGATTGGGCGAGTTCAAAACACAACCCATTACAAGGGTCTGAGCGTAGCATTCCACCGCATGCACTCGGTGCGTACTACATCGAACAAAGAAATCCATTCCAGAATTTTGATGAGCTCATCGCACCAAAAGCCCAAGAGTTCGATCTGAGTGTGGCGCAATGGCTCGAGCGGCAAGGCGCATCGACAGCCGCCCGCGAACTGATCAACGAGACTTTAGGCGCTCCTGGTTTAGCGAACCAAAGCGTGCTGCGTATGTTTCAAGAAGCGACGCGCATGCGCGTCGAGAATCGGGCGCGTACAACGACGCAAGAGACATCGGGAAAAGACGCCTACGAGCGGGCTGCGCTCAATTCGTTTCATGTCGTGGGCGGTTCATCCAAACTGACCGATGCCATGGCCCTGAGCCTCGGCGATCGTGTCATCACGGGCAAAAAGGTTATCGCCATCGATATGACCAGCGCTGGTTGCACCGTACGCTGCGAGGATGGCTCAGAATGGCGATCAGCGCGGGTGATCTCGGCTCTGCCCTTCACGATGCTCAGGCGCATTACGATCACGCCGTCATTGGACGGCGCGCAGGCTCAGGCGGTTGAAAGAATGCCGTATGGCAATCAGAGCCAGGTGTGGTTGCGGGTCAAAGCGCCCTATTGGGAAGCCGACGGCATCGAAGCCTCGATGTGGACCGACGGGCTGTTCACCTTGATCCGCCAACAGATCGAACACGACGGCAAGCGGGAGCTGATCAGCGCCTTGGCTTTCGGGACGAAATCGCACGAGCTTGATCGGCTCGCGCCGCGAGATCGCGGTGAGCTTGCGATTCGATACATCGAACAGCGTCGACCGAGCACTCGCGGCAAGCTAGAGTTCATTGGCGCACATTCCTGGGCGCAAGCACCGACCATCGGTGGTTGCAGCTACGGCTTGCAACCGCACGTGGCGTTTGATTGGAATCAGCAGATGTCGAAACCGCACGCGCGACTGCATTTCGCAGGTGAGCACACACGACGATTCGAAGTCGGCATGGAAGCGGCGATGGAATCGGGCGAACGTGCCGCACTCGAGGTGCTGCAGGCTTAGCGTTTGAGCCGTATGAATCCGAACGTGACCAATAAAAACACCCCGGCGATGGCGATCGCATTGAGCGCGGCGCTGGCATAGCCGAGCTGACCCACGTCGATGAAGTAGTAGGGGTAGAGTCCCGTTGCTTCGCCGCGGACGGCGAGATAAATCAAATAGGCTGTCGGCAGCGTCATGCACCGCCACGCATCCCGCCAGTCCACCGAACCCTTTGGGACTACCCACCACCAAAACTGCGCGAACAGCGGCGGGATCAGATAGTGCAACAGCAGGTTGCTGAGGTGTTCCAAGCCCTGCGGGTGGTGAACCCGCGTCAGCAGCGTCACGTAAAGCAAACCCACCATGAAAATCGACACGGCTGCTGCCGTGATGGTGATCGGGCTACGCAACGGGGCCGCAAATCGACCCAAACGCGCGGGCCACACGCAGGCCGCTGCCACCAGCGCGCAAAGTGTGTTGGTGATGATCGTGTAGTAGCCCGTGTATTGAAGCACGGCAAAACCGACGGTGCGCCCAGCCTCGAGTTGGTGTCGGATGGACAAACCCAATTGCAGCGTAACCGCGAACGCACCGCCCAATGCCAGCGCGATGCCGAGCGCGCGAGCTCGCGGGCTCAAGCGCTACGTCGCTTCAGGTGGATCAGCAGGACCGACACGGCTGCCGGGGTGATACCCGGCAAGCGCGAGGCTTGCCCTAGGGTGTCCGGTTTGGCGGCGGCCAATTTCTGGCGAACCTCGTTGGAGAGACCGGCGACGTTGGCGTAGTCGAGATCGGCGGGCAGGGGGAGCTCTTCGTGCTTACGCTGTCGGTCGATCTCGTCCTGCTGGCGCTCGATGTAGCCCGAGTACTTCGCGCGTACTTCGATCTGTAGCCGGACCGCCTCAGACAGGCGATCGTCGCGCGCGGCGAGGGCGGGCATCGGGTCCCCTTGCAAGAACCCCTCGGCAGCATCGCCAGCGAACTCCACCGCCAGACGATTCAGATCGCCATATGACACTTCCGGGCGTCGCAACCAATCGAAGGCGGTGACCCCGCGGAAGCGGGCATTGGAGAGGCGGGCGATCTCCTGCTCGGTCGCCTCGCGCTTGGCTTCGAACCAGCTCCAGCGTTCGTCGTCGACCAGCCCCATATCTCGACCGACCGGGGTCAGGCGCAGGTCGGCGTTATCTTCACGCAGCAGCAGCCGGTGCTCGGCGCGGCTGGTGAACATCCGGTAGGGCTCGGTGGCCCCCCGCGTGATCAGATCGTCGATGAGCACCCCAAGGTAGGCTTCACTGCGAGTGGGGACCCAGGGCGCGTCGCCCCGTACCCGACGAGCGGCATTGATGCCCGCCACGATGCCCTGTGCACCGGCTTCCTCGTAGCCGGTCGTGCCGTTGATCTGGCCTGCGAAGTAGAGCCCCTCGATGACCTTGGTCTCGAGCGAGCCGTGCAGATCGCGCGGATCGAAGTAGTCGTATTCGATCGCATATCCCGGCCGTGTGATGTGAGCTTGCTCGAAGCCGTGGATGCTGCGCACGAACTCGAGCTGCACGTCGTAGGGCAGGCTGGTCGAGATGCCGTTGGGATAAACCTCGTGCGTGGTGAGTCCTTCGGGCTCCACGAAAATCTGATGCGAGCCCTTATCGGCGAAGCGGTGGATCTTGTCCTCGACCGACGGGCAATAGCGTGGACCCACCCCTTCGATCTGGCCGGTGAACATGGGCGAGCGATCGCAGCCCCGACGGATGATGTCGTGCGTGCGCTCGTTTGTCTTCGTAATGAAACAAGGGATCTGTTTGGGGTGATCTTCGATTCGCCCGAGAAACGAAAATACCGGCATCGGGTCATCCGAGTACTGGGGCTGCATCACGCTGAAGTCGATGGTACGGCCGTCGATCCGCGGCGGCGTGCCGGTTTTCAGGCGCCCGACGCGTAGCGGCAACTCCCGCAGACGAGCGGCTAGGCGGTTCGACGGCGGGTCTCCCGCGCGGCCACCGGCGTACTGATCGAGGCCAACATGGATGCGGCCACCGAGGAAGGTGCCGACCGTCAGCACCACCGTGGGCGCGTCGAAGGCGATACCGGTGATGGTGACGACGCCGGTCACACGACCGCCCTCGACCCGCAGGTCGGCGGCCTCTTGCTGGAAGAGGGTGAGGTTCGCTTGGTTCTCGAGCTGGTGCCGGATGGCGGCCTTGTAGAGCTGTCGGTCCGCTTGCGCTCGGGTTGCTCGGACGGCCGGTCCCTTGCTCGCATTCAGTGTGCGGAATTGGATACCGGCTCGGTCCACACCCTTCGCCATGCCGCCACCCAAGGCATCGATCTCGCGCACGAGGTGACCCTTGCCGATGCCGCCGAAGGCGGGGTTGCAACTCATCTGCCCCAGGGTCTCGATGCTCTGAGTCAGCAAGAGCGTGCGACAACCGATCCGGGCCGCGGCGAGCGCCGCCTCGGTACCGGCATGGCCGCCGCCGATCACGATGACATCAAAAGAGTGGGGGTGACGCATGGGTGCGCATTTTAGACCTATTCGCCGACATTCTCGGTCTCGGCAGAAGGACCACCGCCAAGGCGTAATACCCAAGTTATGACCAACCGACATCTGCGCACCCGCCGCCGCCCCATGATCGTCACGGAGATCATCCTGGAGATCGTCAAGGTGCTCGCCGCCTCGCTCTGCATCTCTTTGACCTCGCTGGCCACGGCCGCTGAAGCCTCCGAGGTCATGCCGCTCGAGGTGGAGTTGCCCCGCACGATGGCGAACACGCCGGTCTCAGGGCGGCTGCTCCTGATGTTCGCGCCGGTCGATCAAGCACCGGATCGCGAGCCGCGAGAGCTCGCTCATTGGAACGCCGAGGCGATCCCGCTCTTTGGTATGGATATCGCCTCCTGGCAACCCGGGACCC
>CAMCBU010000063.1 GCA_945873095.1 Klebsiella pneumoniae
ATCGTCGGCATTCAACTGTTCGATTCGCGAGAGCAGTTCGATTTCACTCGTGCTATGCGGCAGATCGACCGCAACAGACTCGATGCCGCACTCAACGCAGGACGCCCGCTTGTTGCGTACATAGACCGCTGAGGCCGGGTTGTCACCGACCATCACGACCGCGAGGCCAGGTCGACGTTGGCCCGCGGCCACCATGGCATCGACGGCGGCGCGAACTTCGGCCTTCACGTCGTGGGCGATGGCCTTGCCATCAATAAGACGGGCGCTGTGTAAATGACGGTCGTTCATGCAGGCGCTATTAGACCGGCAAGCACGGCCGAATGCCACCGGCTAGACTCTGTGGCCATGCGCTATCGGATACGACCTTTCTGCATTCTTGCCGCAGCGGCCGCGCTTTTCGTTACGGGCTGTTCGGTGAAGATGAATCAACTGGAGTCGGCCAAGCGATTGGTGCCTGCGGTTCAGCAGTCACTACGCGGCGGTGCCGATATCCAAACTGCGGCGGCTTACGCGTGGGAGTTCTCTTTCAACGGCGGCGCCTTCATCGTCTACCCCGTCGAGGTACAGGGTCGCAACGTGATCTTTCGTAACGCCGGCGACCTTCGAATTGTTTGGGACGGCGAGAGTCTTATTGTCATCGAGGGCATGCCGGGTGCTTTCGGTCGGTACGAGCAGGGCGTTGAGGGTGAGCAGCGACTCGATCGCTGGTACGCGCGCCAGAATTCCCCAACGCTGCGGCTCACGTGTACTCCGCCGCGCGACTGGCGTCTCACTGAAGATCGCAAGGGTTGGCGGCAAGAGTGTGCGGGTACGATGGAAGGCCGACCGGTTCGCGCCGAGCACGGCGTGGAGTTCGACCGCAACAACAACATCCGCGAGATCCGTTCGACATTGGTGCCGACCGTGGGACCCGCCGTACTGCGTCGTTTAGCCGGCTAACACAAAGTCTTCAAAAACTTTGGCCGAAGTGCCCAAAGAAAAAGCCCGGTTCATTTCTGAACCGGGCTTTTTATTATCTAGCCGTTTGGCTTAGCGCGTGCCTGACGTTGACGTGGTCGTCGTGGTTACCGTCGTTACCGTCGTCGTCGTGGTCGGCGGCGGTGGCGGTGGCGGCGGTGGCGGTGGCGGTGGCGGTGGCGGTGGCGGTGGCGGTGGCGGCGGTGGCGGCGGTGGCGGCGGTGGCGGCGGTGGCGGCGGAGCCGTCGGCGAGTCACCACCATCCAGCGCAGCAACACCCGCGCCGATCACACCGATCGCGATCACAGCGGGGAGAATCGAAATTCCGCCTGCAGCAGCGGCGCCGGCGGCACCCGCAGCAGGCGCACTCGCTGTACCAGTGGCCGTGGCCGAGCCACTGGCCTGCGTGCCCTCGGCCTTTGGAGCCTCAGCGACCTCTTTCTTAGGCTCGGAAGCGGGAGCACTTGGCTGCTGCTGGGCCAAGGCGCCAGCGGCAGACAGTTGGACAATCGCAGCGAGCGCGGCGATCGAAGCCAAACGGGTTTTCTTATCCATGGGCAAAGGATACCTCGAATAGGCGAGCCGACCCCTCGGCCCGTCGTTTTTAAATGCCCGCGAAGGATACCGGCCGAGTGTTACAACGGTCAACAAGGTTTTGTATGTAAAAACGCGCTCTTGACGAAAATGGACACAACTCATGGGAATGCGATGGGTGTGCGGTCTGTTTGACGCTGGCAAGCCACAGCCCGTATGATTCGCGACCCTGTCAAGGGCGAGGTTTTCGTCGGATGTCGGGGCATGGCGCAGTCTGGTAGCGCATCTGCTTTGGGAGCAGAGGGTCGGGGGTTCAAATCCCTCTGCCCCGACCAGCCGAAACCGTGGTTGAATGGGCTGCAGAAGGGCGCCCGTAGCTCAGTTGGATAGAGCAACGGCCTTCTAAGCCGTAGGTCGCAGGTTCGACTCCTGCCGGGCGCGCCATCTCCGCGTGAGCGGCCAGAGCGGGCTGTCGGCAACAGCGCCTACGATGACGAGGAAGTTGATCGATGGTGGGCGTAGCTCAGTTGGTAGAGCCCCGGGTTGTGATCCCGGCCGTCGTGGGTTCGAGTCCCATCGCTCACCCCATATTCGAATTTGGACAACGTGGGCCGTTAGCTCAGCTGGTAGAGCAGTTGACTCTTAATCAATTGGTCGTAGGTTCGATCCCTACACGGCCCACCATCCCCGCCTTACGGCGCGAAAGTGGCGGAACTGGTAAACGCACTGGATTTAGGTTCCAGCGGGGTAACCCTTGAGAGTTCGAGTCTCTCCTTTCGCACCACTTTTGGATTGCAACAGAATAATAGGGAAAGATCATGCAGGTAGCCGTTAGCACCGTTTCAAATCTCGAGCGTCGCATCGAGATTTCCGTACCCGCCGCACAGGTGTCGAGCGAGTTCGAGAATCGGCTCAAGCAGGTCGCCCGTAACGCGCGCCTCAAAGGATTCCGTCCCGGTAAAGCGCCGATGCCGGTCGTTCGCCAGCAGTATGGCGAGCAGGTTCGTTCGGAGTTGCTCGGCGATCTCTTCCGCCAGAGCTATTCGCAAGCGATCAATCAACAGAAGCTGAAGCCCGCCGGCGATCCGCGCATCGAGCAATTTTCGGCCGACCCGGGCGCCGATCTGCGCTTCGTCGCGCTCGTCGAGGTGATGCCGGAGATCTCGCTGCAGCCCTTGAGCGGGCTCACGCTCGATCGCTACACCGCCGAGGTGACCGAGGCCGATGTCGATGCGATGCTCGAAACGATGCGTCGTCAGCGTTCGGAGTTCGTGAAGGTTGATCGCGAGGCTGCTGAGAACGATCAGGTGACGGTCGACTTCGAAGGCAAGATCGGCGGCGAAGTCTTTGAAGGCGGCTCGGGGCAAGATGCCAAGGTCGTCATCGGCCGCGGTCGTGTTCTGGCTGACTTTGAATACGCTCTGCGTGGCATGAAGGCCGGCGACACCAAGAATGTCATGGTGCAGTTCCCCGAAGACTACGGTTCGCCGGATGTGGCCGGGAAACTTGCTTTCTTTGATGTCAGCGTCAAAGAAGTGGGTGAGCCGCGCTTGCCGGAGATCGACGATGAATTCTGCGCGGGCTTCGGTATCAGCGAGGGCGGTGTGACTGCCCTGCGCGATGCTGTGAAGTCGAGCATGCAGCACGAACTCGACACCGCCATCCGCACGCGTCTGCGTAATCAGGTGCTCGACAAAGTCTATGAGGCCAATCCGATCGAAGTGCCGAAGACGATGATCGAGGAAGCCGTGCAGGAGATCCGTCAGGACACTCTGCGACGCATCGGCATGCAGAACGCGGCGCAGTTGCCGTCGAACGACTCGTTGCTCGAGCCGGGCAAGAAGCGTGCGGCGATGCGTTTGTTGGTCGGCGAGTTAATGCAGGCTGCGAACCTCACGCTCGATCGCGCGCGGGTCAATGAGCGACTCGATGAGATGCTGGGCGACTATCCGAACGCCGACGATCTGCGCCGCCAGTATGTGCAGAACGCGGATCTGATGCGCCGCATCGAAGCCTCGATCATGGAAGATCAGCTGATCGACTGGATCGTGGATCAGGCGATGGTGCTCGAGATTCCGTCGACGTTTTCCGACATCACCCTCTTTGGCAAGGGACCGGCAGCATGAACGAACAAGCCCTGAACCTCGTGCCGATGGTCGTCGAACAGACGAGCCGCGGCGAACGTGCCTACGACATCTACTCGCGTCTTCTGAAGGAGCGCGTCATTTTTGTCGTAGGTCCGGTTGAGGATCAGATGGCGAACTTGATCGTCGCGCAGTTGTTGTTCTTAGAGTCCGAGAATCCGGACAAAGATATCTCGCTCTACATCAACTCGCCGGGTGGTTCGGTCAGCGCGGGCCTTGCGATCTACGACACCATGCAGTTCATCAAGCCCGAGGTCAGCACGATCTGCATCGGCATGGCCGCCTCCATGGGTGCGGTGCTCTTAGCCGGTGGCGAGAAGGGCAAGCGCTACATGCTTCCGAACTCACGCGCCATGATCCACCAGCCTTGGGGCGGGTTTCAGGGTCAGGCGACCGACATCAGCATCCAGGCCCGCGAGATGCTGCTCACCCGTGAGCGTCTGAATAAGATCCTCGCCGAGCACACCGGCCAGCCGAT
>CAMCBU010000064.1 GCA_945873095.1 Klebsiella pneumoniae
TCGATGGCGATGCAGCGCCCCGGAAACTCGCGCTCGAGATGCGCGCCGGCGTTGCGATCGCGGCTACCCACGTAGACTCGGGCGGCGCCTTTCTCAGCGAGCAATACCCGGACGAACGCTTCGCCGATACCACGATTGCCGCCGGTGACGAGGGCGACGCAGTTTTCGAGATTCATGGATTCTAGAGTTCCGGTTGTTGGTAGAGCCGATCGACATCGGCGGCGCGTCGCAGCAGAGCGACGCGTTGGTTGATGGTGCCTTTGTCCGACACTTCGTGGGCGTCGACACTCGGCGGTTCGCGCAGGATCGAAAAACTCGTGATGCGCTCGCTCGCTCCGCGCCCTGCGTTGAAGTGGCGCAGCCGTGCGGCGATTTCGGCGTCGAGCGCGATATCGCTCGCCGCCGCGCTGGCCGCTTTCGGCCACACGAGGATGGTCAGACGATCTCGGTTCTCACCGCAGATCAGCAGATCGGAGACGAGCGGTGAGAGCGCTTCGATCAACTGCGCGCGCAGTCGACCTGCGGACACCCAAGTGCCGCTCGAGAGTTTGAACTCCTCGGCCAGACGCCCCGCAAATTTCAAACCGCGGCCGAGATCATCCGGGTCGTGCAGCTGTGCGGCATCGCCGGTGCGATAGAAACCCTCTTCATCGAAAATCTTGCGGTTATCGTCGCCGCTGAGGCCGAGGTAGCCCGGGGTGATCATCGGGCCTTTGAGGCGTACTTCGTATCGATCGGCATTCGGCACGAGCTTGAGCGTGAGCCCGGGCATGGGCAGGCCGATACCGACTTCTTCGGTCGGGAAGTAGATCGCCATGCAACCGGATGAGGTCTCGGTGGCACCGTAGCCGGTGGTGAAGAAAATCCGTTCGCCGACCGTATCTACCGCCAGTTGCTGGAAGCGATCGTAGAGCGCTTGTGGCAGCCCTGCGCCGCCGTACAAAGCCAGACGCAAGTTCCCGAGGAAGCGCCGCCGCAGTTCGGCATCATTTTCGACTGCATCGGCCAACATGGCGTAGCCAAAGGGCACATTGACGTAAAATTTGGGCGCGATTTCTTTGAGGTTGCGTAACGACTCCTCGAACGCACCGGGTATGGGGCGGCCCCCGTCGATATAGAGTGTGCCGCCGCTCGTGAGTGTGCCCATCTTGGTGTAGGCACCGGAGACGTGGTTCCACGGCAACCAGTCGAGCATCACGTCGTCCCAGCCGGCTGTCGCGCCGAGCACTTGCTGGCCTTGGGCGAGGTTCGAAGCGAGCATGCGCTGTGTCTGGATCACCGCTTTCGGTAGGCTCGTGCTGCCGGAGGTGAGCATGTAAAGCGTGGGTTCGTCGGGCTCGATGGTCTCGATCGACTCAGCCACGGCCGTCGTGATGGCGGTGGCGAGCACGCCCGCCGTGGCGAAAAGTGCGCCGCTACCCACGAGGCGCGTGATCGCATCGGGGTTGTCGGTGATGATCGCCGCATCGCCGAAGTCGACGTTCTCCAAGGCTTTTTGAAACAGCGCGGTTTGTTCGGCAAAAACAACTGCGGGTTTCACCAATTGGATGACATGTTTGAGGCGGCCATAATCTCCGCCCATGACGGCGTAGTTGACGCTGACCGGGCAAGCGGGGATGCGCGCGCTCATCGCCCCGTATTTGATGATCGCGTGCGCGATGGAGTTGCCCGAGAGGATCAGAACCGAGCGCTTCCGGTCGATACCTCGGGCTAGCAGCCAGGCCGCGACGGCCTGCGAGCGTGCATTGATTTCGGCGTAGCTCGCGTGAGTCCATGGGGCATTTTTCCCACCGCGTCGCTCGGCTAGGTAAGTCTTTTCGGGATGACGGGCTGCTCGCTGGGCCAGCACCTTGGGCAAGTTGCTGAGGTAGTCGGCGAGCGGCAACTCGGGCGTGACCAGAATGCAGCCATCGGCGCGACGCTCGATACGCATCGCCGCCGAGGGAAAAAAGGTTTTTTTGAACGGGGCGTTCGGGCGAGTCATTCGGGCACCTCAAAAGCGCTCGTACGACGGGTCGGTCTCTCCCTTGCCACCCATACGCATACCAGGCTGACCGGGGATGAACATGCCGCCGACCCAGCCTTCGCGTGATGGGGTGTCGCGGTTCCAGTCGAAGATGGTGCGCCGATGAGCGATCTTCCACTCGCCTTGACGTCGCTCGAAGCGATCGATCAGGCGGCCGCCGGTGAAGGTATCGAAGCGTTCGCCGTGGATATTCACGCGCGCGAGCGTCACGAGATAGGTCTCGACGTAGGCGAGATCATCCGTGACGAAATCGAAGTGGGTATTGCCGAGCACGTGCTGCATCGAATCCATCAAGCGAATGCGTGGAATGGCGCCGTCGACATACTCGTGGGCGTTACCCGTGTAGCGACCGCCGTGCTCCTCGATGGCGTCGGGGTGGTAGCAGCTTTTGAGTAGCGGGCCATCGCCGCGATCCACGCCGCGGGCGTATTTGGATAGCACCTCACGGATGGCTTCCTTGTCCAAAAGACGCGCCAAGCGCGGATCGAGATCGTTCATGCAGTGAGCCCCCTCACGGCGGGTATGATGACCCGCAACTTTCATTGCAAGACTGACAAGGAAACGCACCCATGGTCAAGGACCCTCGATGTGAAGGTCGTGTCGTCATCGTCACCGGCGCGGGCGCCGGGCTCGGACGCGCGTACGCGCTGCACCTCGCGAGTCTCGGTTGGCGTGTCGTCGTCAATAATCGCAATCGGGTATCCAGCGCGGATGCGGTCGTCGCGGAGATTCGTGCGAGTGGTGGCGAAGCGATCGCGCAGCACGACGATGTGTGCAGCGAGGGCGCGGGTGCGCGGATGCTGCAGACGGCGCTCGATGCCTGGGGCCGACTCGATGCGCTCGTCAACAATGCCGGGGTGGACCAGCACGCGCCCTTCCACAAGATCAGCCTCGACGATTTTCGGCGAATCTTTGCGATCAACTTCGAGGGGACCGTGGCGATCACGCACGCGATCTACCCGCATCTGCGCGCGCAAGGGGCAGGGCGTATCGTCGTGTCGGTCTCGAGCGCGGGATTGCACGGACTGCACGGACTCTCGGCCTATGCGGCATCCAAGGCGGCCCTGATCGCGTTCATGCGCAGTCTTGCGGCCGAGGCGGCTCCAAAAGGAGTGCTGGGGTCGGCGATCGCCCCCTATGCGGCCACCCGCATGACCGAGCCCCATTTGAGCGACGAGCTGCGCGAGAGGATGGCGGTCGCCAGTGTGGCGCCCTTTCTCGCCGGTCTGATTCATCCTGAGGCGACCGCGCACGGGCAGACTTGGGTCGTGGGCGCGGGCTGGGCGCGACGGGCTTCGAGTGTCGAGTGGGGTCCGGGCCACGCGGTACCTGCGGTCTCGATGCCGATCTTCGCCCGCGCGGCGGACGTTGCGTCATCGCCACCACAGGAGTTCGCGGATGCATTGGCCGCTCACGCCGATTTTTTGGTTTGCGCGCAACAGGGCTTGCATCGGGTCGGCGGAGGGGAGTAGCCTCAGTGCTCGAAAGGTTCCGTTATGCAAGTCAGCGCAGTGGGTTGTTGTGATCTGCCGCTCCGAGTTGCTCGAAGTACCTACATCAAAAACGTCATTTGGGGGACAACAGCATGACGCTTCGCAATCGCCGTTGGATTCGCTCGGGCACGACGCCTGTCGCTGCGGCCATCATTGTGGCTTTGACGGCCACATCGACTCCTTCCTACTCTCAAGGCCTCGAAGAAATCGTGGTGACGGCGCAGCGTCGCGAGACGGCGCTGCAAACCACGCCGATCGCGATCAGTGCCTACGGCGGTGAAGCTCTGGCGGATGCCAAGGTATTCTCGGCGAACGATCTCGCGGCCGCTGTGCCCGCCTTCTCGCTGACGGCGAATACGCCGCTCGACGT
>CAMCBU010000065.1 GCA_945873095.1 Klebsiella pneumoniae
TTACCGGCGATTACCGTTCCCGCGGGCCTCGATGCGCGTGGGTTGCCGATGGGCGCCCAGTATGTCGCGCGGCCCTACGCAGAGGCGACCTTGCTGCGCGTGGCGGCGGAGCAGCAGCGCGCCATGCCGCTGCCGCCGTTGGTGGTCTAGGTTCTACTGAGCGACCGGATCGACGAAAGCGCCGCGGAAATAACCGAGCGGCGAGCCTTCGGCGCAGCGCACTTGCTGAACCTCGCCGAAAAAGATCCGGTGCGTGCCGATGTCGGTTGTGGCCGAGACGGTGCAGTCGATCGAGGTCAGTGCACCCATCAAGTGAGGCGTCCCGAAATCGCTGATCTCGAGACCCTGACCGAGCTCGGCCAGTCGGTGGAATTTATCCGTTTCGCGAGAGGCGAAGAGCTTGGCTAGATCCGTCTGATCGTTGGCGAGCACATTCACCGTGAAGCGCCCCGCTTGGATGATCGCTTGGCAGGTGCTCGAGTGACGGTTGAGACAGGCGAGCAGGGTCGGTGGCTCGAGCGTGACCGAGGCGATCGCTGTCGCGGTGAGCCCTGAGGGCTTGTCATCCGCGACGGTGGTGACGATCGTCACTCCAGTCAAAAAACGGCTGATGGCGTTGCGGTAGGCGGCGGAATCGACGGGCATCGGAAGCTCGGTTAGGTACAACTGCGTACATACTGCCTGCTGAGTAAGGATTAGTCTTGTTCCTGCGCGGTGACCCTCTCCCCCTCCGGTTGCCGCGCTGCAGACATAAGCCCCGCCTCGTGCGGGGCTTTTTTTGTATCCTGCCTGCGCCCATGAACCCCAAGCTGATCGATAACGAGCTACTCGACAAGCTGCCGACCGCCTGGCGCGCGAGCGCCGCTCACGTGCTCTCGTGCAGCGAGTTCGTGGCGGAGAGCCTCGCTCGCGATGCGGAACTCGTGGCTGATCTCGAGCGAGACGATGCACTGCGATCGCCGCGCTCGGCACAGGGCGCCTCATGTTGGCCGCAGGGCGTCGTGCTCTCGCCGAGTGCCGATGAAGCCACCGCGCAACGTTGGTTGCGTCTCTGGCGTCGTCGCGAGATGGTGCGGATCGCGTGGCGCGATCTTGCGGGGCTCGCCACACTCGAGGAAACGCTCGCCGATCTCTCTGCGTTTGCCGACGCTGCAGTGCAACTGGCCGTCGACTATGCGATGCAGGCGATGCTCTCGCGTTACGGGGCGCCACTCTACGAAGATGGCCGACCGATGCCACTCGTCGTCGTCGGTATGGGCAAGCTCGGGGGGCGAGAGCTGAATTTCTCCTCGGATATCGATCTCGTCTTCCTCTTTCCCGAATACGGCGAGACTCGGCACGCGGTGCCTGTCAGCCATGACGAGTTCTATATTCGGCT
Source organism: Klebsiella pneumoniae (assembly GCA_945873095.1). Classification (GTDB taxonomy): domain Bacteria; phylum Pseudomonadota; class Gammaproteobacteria; order Steroidobacterales; family Steroidobacteraceae; genus UBA964. The sequence continues at coordinate 1,379 of CAMCBU010000065.1, forward strand.
CGGCCAGATGCTGCTGCGCTTGCTCTCCTCGACGACGGCCGATGGATTCGTCTTCCGTGTCGATATGCGGCTGAGGCCCTTTGGCGATTCTGGCCCGCTCGCCTGTGGTTTTTCTTCGTTCGAAGATTATCTACTGCAGCATGGGCGCGATTGGGAGCGCTACGCCTGGATCAAGGCACGGGCCATCACCGGCACGGCGGCTTACCAAGAACTCTACGACGAAGCCGTCCGGCCTTTTGTCTATCGACGCTATCTCGATTTCGGTGTGTTCGAAAGCTTGCGTGAGATGAAGCAACTGATCGAAAAGCAGGTTGCGCGAAAAGATCTGATCGATCACGTCAAGCTCGGTCCCGGCGGTATTCGCGAAATCGAATTTATCGTGCAATCCCTGCAGCTGATTCGTGGTGGTCAGGATCGGCGCTTACAGAGCCCACATCTATTCGAGGTATTGCCCCGGTTCGAGCGGAGTCGTTTGTTGCAACCGCAGATCGTCGCAGGACTCGATGCGTCATACCGTTATCTGCGTACGCTGGAGAATCGTCTGCAGATGATTCGCGATGCACAAACCCATACGCTGCCGGCCGACGACATCTCGCAGATGCGCTTGGCGTGCGCCATGGGTGAGCCGGACTGGCCCTCGCTGCGGCGAACGTTGGCGGTTCATCTCGAGTTCGTACAGCGACAATTCCAGTCGTTGGTGTTTTCTCCCGTTGAGAATCGTGATGACGCGACGGTCACGCGTGCGACGGCCCATGAGCTCGGGGCGCTTTGGGACGAGTCTTACGACAGTGCGCAGTTGGCATCGCTACTGCAACAGCGGGGCTTCGGCGCCGCGTCGGAGCTCGCGCGATTACTGTGTGATTTTCGCAGTAGCGGTTGGGTGCGCCGGCTGGATGCAACGGCGCTGCGCCGACTGCAGGCGCTCTTGCCACCGCTGCTCGGCAGCTTGAACGCCGACGATGACCATCTGGTCCTGTTGCGACGCTTTCTGCGTGTGCTCGAGGCGATCGGTGGGCGATCGGCTTATTTTTCGCTGCTCAATGAAAACCCAGCCGCTCGGTACCGTTTCGTGACGGTCTGTCGCGGCGGCGATTTTCTCGTCTCACAACTGGCGGCGCATCCACTGTTGCTCGATGAGCTGCTCGATGAGCGTTCGTTGACCGAGTTGCCCGATCGGCACGCGCTCGAGATCGATCTCGAGGATCGTTTAGCTCGCGTCGACGCCACCGACCCTGAGCGATTGGTCGAAGCTTTGGCGCAGTTCAAGCGCGCAGCGGTGTTCCGTGTCGCCATCGCCGATCTCTCCGGAGCGCTGCCGCTGATGCGGGTTTCCGACCGGTTGACCGAGATCGCCGAGCTCATCATCGAAAAAGCGATGCAGCAGGCTTGGCAGCAGATGACGCAGGCTTTCGGTGTGCCGTCCTGTCGAGATGCCGAGCGGTCACCGCGCAGAGACGTGCGTGTTTGCGCCATCGGGTACGGCAAGTTAGGCGGTATCGAGCTCGGTTATGGCTCGGATCTGGATCTCGTCTTTCTGCATGATTCCGCCGGACTCGAACAGGAAACGAGCGGTGATCGGCCCATCGACAATCAGATTTTCTTTGTGCGGCTCGCCCAGCGTATCGTGCATATCCTCACCGTGCACTCGGCTGCGGGCCGCTTATACGAAGTGGATGTAAGACTGCGACCGAGTGGTAAGGGCGGCATGCTCATCACCCAGATCGATGCGTTCGCCGACTATCAGCGCAGCGAAGCGTGGACTTGGGAGCATCAAGCGCTGCTACATGCGCGAGCCGTCGCCGGCTCGGCTTCGCTGAAGGCGCAATTCGAGGCCGTACGACTCGAGGTCTTGCGGCATCACGTCAAGCGCGCGACGTTACGAGAGGAAGTGCGCAACATGCGCGAACGCATGCGGCGCGAACTCAGCAAGTCGCGCGCGGGCGAGTTCGATATCAAACAGGACCCCGGTGGCGTCGCGGACATCGAATTTCTGGCGCAGTATTGGGCGTTGCGGGCAGCGGAGCGTCATACGGCGGTGTTGCTGTTCTCCGACACCATTCGTCAGTTGGAGACGCTGGCCTCGGGCGATCTGGTGCCCCAGTCGGTCGTTGACCTGCTCACCACGGCCTATCGCACCTATCGTGAACGGACCCACCATCGCTCGTTGCGCGATGAGAAGACGGTGGTCGCTGATGTGGAGTTCGTGGCCGAGCGTGCCGTCGTGACCCGGGTATGGAACGATACTTTCGGCGGCGGCGTATAATCGCCGCATGAGCACGACCAAGCCTTTGCTGCAGCCCAACGCCCAGAATCGCTACGAAGTCACGCCGCAGGATCTGCCGTTGTCATGCCCGATGCCGCAGATGTATCTGTGGAATTCCCATCCGCGCGTGTATCTGCCGATCGAGAAGACCGGTTGGGCCAAGTGCCCCTACTGCAGCGCTGAATACACGCTGCAGCGCTGAGTAGGCCCTCAGTAGGGCTTGTACGATTTCTCTTCGACGATACG
>CAMCBU010000066.1 GCA_945873095.1 Klebsiella pneumoniae
CGTAGGCGATGTCGGCATCGAGACGATCGAATACCGGCTCACCGAGACCCGGTGGCACGCCGCGCGCGACCACCGTCACCTTGGCACCGATCGAATCACCCTCTTCGCGGATCTTCCAGATGAGATCTTCGAGTTCCTTCACGCGCGAGGGATCCGGACAAAAGAACGGATTGTCGTAGGCCGTATGAGGGGCCACCGGCTCGAGCACCCGATCGCCGATCTGGCTGAGATAGCCGTAGATCTCGACGCCTAAGCGCTTGGCGAGATATTTCTTGGCGATCGCACCGGCCGCAACACGCACCACCGTCTCGCGCGCGGACGATCGACCGCCACCGCGATAATCGCGAAAGCCGTATTTTTGCTGGTAGGTGTAGTCGGCGTGACCTGGGCGAAATCGATCTTTGATCTTGTCGTAGTCGCGCGAACGGGCGTCGGTATTTTCGATCAACAGACCGATCGAACTTCCGGTCGTGCGCCCTTCGAACACACCCGAGAGTATGCGCACGGCATCCGCTTCTTTGCGCTGACTCACGAAATGCGAGGTGCCCGTGCGACGGCGATCGATGTCTTGCTTGAAATCGTCTTCGGAGAGTTCGAGGCCCGGCGGGCAGCCATCGACGATGCAGCCTATCGCAGGACCATGGCTCTCACCGAAGGTCGTGACCTGGAATAAACCGCCGATGGTATTACCGGACATGGCTTTGCAACTGCTCGCGAGTGAGTACGAAGACACCGCCCCCACCTCGCTCGAACTCGAGCCAAGTGAACGGCACGCGCGGCCAAGTGCGTCGAACGAGTGCCTCGGTGTTACCCACCTCGACGACGAGGATGCCGCCCGGGGTGAGATGGTTCGCGGCCTCCTTGAGGATGATGCGAACCGAATCGAGACCCTGTTTGCCGGCTGCCAAGGCCATGCGCGGCTCATGCCCATACTCCGGCGGCAATCCATGCATTTCCCGCGCGCCGACGTAGGGGGGATTAGTAACGATGATATCGTACCGACGCCCCTTGAGGGCTCGGAAGTGATCCGATTCGACGAACCGCACACGGCGCGATAAGCCGAGCGCACGGCGATTTTCGCGCGCGAGCGAAAGCGCCTCGTTGCTGATGTCCGACGCATCGACCTTCGCTGCTGGGAAGTAATGGGCTGCCGCCAAGGCGATGCAACCTCCACCGGTACATAGATCGAGGATGCGCTTAACTCGCGCCGGGTCGATCCAAGGCGTGAACTGTCGCTCAATGAGCTCTGCTATCGGTGAACGCGGGATCAGCGCGCGAGCATCGGTTTTCATCGGTAGCCCGGCGAACCAGGTTCGACCGGTGAGGTAGACAGCCGGCTGGCGCGTTGAGATCCGAAGCTCCAACAAGGCTTCGAAAGCGAGCTGTTCACGCGCCCGCAAAGCGCGACTCCACAGCCGATCGGAGACGGCCCCTTCGATACCGAGTACGTGCCACAACAAGGCGGCCGCCTCGTCGATGGCGTTATCGGTGCCGTGACCGAAGAAAACCTCGGCAGCCTCAAGGCGACGGGCTGCCCGTCGCAGCGCCTGCGAGACGGTCAGAACCTTGGGCTTGTGGGATACTTTGCGCATGTCATCACACCGAGAAACAGAGGGTATTGTGCCACTCGGGCTCGCAGCCCGGGCGTTCATTGCCCTGCAGCACGTGCTGCCGCAACACGGGATTTCGCGAATCGTCCACGCGGCGGCTCGCAGCACCACGCCCTGGTTCAAGAACGCGCTGATCAGCGCCTTCATGAAGGGCTTCAAGCCCGACCTGTCGGATGCGGTCGTTCCCGACCCGCTTGCCTATCCGTCTTTCAACGCCTTCTTCACCCGCGCCTTGCGCTCGGACGCTCGCCCTTTACCCACGGATGCAAGGGCGCTTGCCTGCCCCGTCGATGGCACGGTGAGTGAAATCGGCGAGATCGATGACAACCGACTGCTGCAGGCAAAGGGCCGTCATTACACGCTCGAGGCCCTGCTCGCTGGACAGAGCGAATGGGTCGAGCGTTTTCGAGGCGGTCGTTTCGCAACGATCTATCTCGCACCGTACAACTATCACCGCATCCACATGGCCACCCGCGGTGAGCTGCGTGCAGCGTGGTTCGTGCCAGGCGATTTGTTTTCGGTGAATAGAACGACGGCCGATGGCGTCGCGAATCTCTTCGCACGTAACGAACGAGTCGTGTGCTGCTTCGAAGATGGTTCGTTACCACATGCACTCTTGCTCATTGGCGCCCTGAACGTCGGCAGCATGGATACCGTGTGGCATGGCGAGGTGGCACCGAGGCAACCGCGCCGAGTCGCCGCGCTGCCGACCACGGACAATGCGGGCAAGGCCTACGTCGCCGAGCGTGGTGATGAAATGGGTCGCTTCAACATGGGCTCGACGGTGATCCTGCTCTTCCCGCGTGACACGATCGACTGGAACCCCGAGTTCGTCTCAGGGCGCACGGTGCGCATGGGTGAAGTGCTCGGATATCGCCGTGGCGGCTGAGCTCGCCCATGCCGGCTGATATGGCATGGCGTCCGAGCGGCAGCCTGGAGCGGCTGCGTCTTCGAGCACGACTACTGGCGACAATCCGCGAATTCTTTGACTCGCGAGGCGCGCTCGAGGTCGATACACCCGCGCTCGTGAATCACGGCGTGACCGATATCAATCTCGACTCGGCTGAGGTGCGCTGCGGTGGCCGCAGCGGTTTTCTGCATACCTCGCCCGAATACGCGATGAAGCGACTACTCGCTGCGGGTAGCGACGACATCTACCAGCTCTGCCATGTGGTTCGCGGCGACGAGAGTGGTCGGCACCATAATCCCGAGTTCATGCTGCTCGAGTGGTATCGCGTCGGCTGGACGATGGATGCACTGATCGATGAGGTCGCACAACTCTTCAACACGGTACTTCGCGCCGCCGGGCGTGCCGAGCGACCGCTCGAGCGCCTTCGCTACCAAGATGCGTTTCAAAAGCACTTTGGCATCGACCCGCTCACCGTCGAGACTCGCCAGTTGATCGATTGCAGCGTGACCCATGGACTCGCGAGGGATACGGCGGGTGCGCTGTCGCGTGATGGGCTTCTCGATTTTCTGATCGGCGTGGCGCTCGGGCCCAGGTTGGGACAAGAGCGATGGGTCGCACTGACGCATTATCCGGCGTCTCAGGCCGCACTCGCCGAGCTTGACCCGCAAGACTCGCGCGTCGCGCTGCGCTTCGAGTTCTATGGCGATGGCATCGAACTCGCCAACGGCTTTCAGGAACTGGGCGATGCGGTCCAGCAACGCGAACGGTTCATCGCCGATAATGCCGAACGGCTCCATCGCCGCTTGCCAACGCGCAGCCTGGATGAACACCTGCTCGCCGCGCTCGAACATGGCTTGCCACCCTCCGCCGGCGTCGCCGTCGGGTTCGATCGCTTGCTGATGGTGGCGAGCGGTGCTGAGCATATTCGCGATGTCATGACTTTCACTACGGAGCACGCCTGATGGCGCACGAACCGATACATCCCACCTTTGACTTCTCCGACAAGACACGTGGCTACGCGGAACTTGCCGCAAGCCTCGCGAGCCTGCTCGAAGGTGAGCGCAATCTGACCGCCAATCTCGCCAACACGGCGGCGCTGATCTATCACGCGCTGCCCGATCTGAACTGGGCGGGTTTTTATTTGATCGGCCCGAG
>CAMCBU010000067.1 GCA_945873095.1 Klebsiella pneumoniae
GGCGAACACGCCGGTCTCAGGGCGGCTGCTCCTGATGTTCGCGCCGGTCGATCAAGCACCGGATCGCGAGCCGCGAGAGCTCGCTCATTGGAACGCCGAGGCGATCCCGCTCTTTGGTATGGATATCGCCTCCTGGCAACCCGGGACCCTAGCGCGCTTCACGGATCAGGCCGTCGGCTTTCCGTTGCGCCATTGGCGGGATCTGCCGGCGGGTGAATATCGGGTGCAGGCTCTCTGGCAGCGATACGACACCATCCGGCGCGCCGATGGTCGCGAGATCGCCTTGCCGCTCGATCGAGGCGAGGGCCAGCAGTGGCGTGACAAGCCCGGCAATCTTCACTCAAAGCCGCAACGCATTCGCTGGGATGGTCGCTCCCGTCTGCCTCCGCTGGTGCTGACCGAGCGGGTTTCGGATGTGGCCGCAGCTAGCGATACGCCTTGGGTGAAATATCTGCGAATTCGAAGCGAGCGACTGTCGGCCTTTTGGGGACGCGACATTTTTCTCGGTGCGTTCGTCACGCTGCCGGCGGGTTTTCACTCGCGACCCCAAGCGCGTTACCCGTTGGTCATCCAGCACGGTCACTTTCCTACAGGCCCTTCACATTGGCGCGAGACACCGCCCGATCCCGACCTTGTTCCGGATTACAGCGCCCGCTTCGGTTTGCATGGCTACAACCGCATCGTGCAACAGCACGCTTACGAGCTTTTTCAGGCGTGGAGCAGTGCGGAGTTCCCGCGAGTGCTGCTGGTCGAGATCCAGCATCCGACACCGTTTTACGACAATTCCTACGGGGTCAACTCTGCGAATAACGGCCCTTATGGCGATGCGATCCAGTTTGAGTTGATCCCTGAGATCGAGCGTCGTTTTCGGGGTCTCGGTCAAGGTTGGGCACGATTCCTATTCGGCGGCAGCGCTGGTGGCTGGACTGCTCTGGCGACACAAATTTTCTACCCCGACGATTACAACGGTGCGTGGATCGCCTGCCCGGACCCCATCGACTTCCGTCATGTCGGCACGATCGATCTCTATCGGGATCGCAATGCTTACCATGCGACGAGTCGTTACAAGCGTATACCGCGACCCGCTCATCGTAATTCTTGGGGTCACATCGACAGCACGGTGGAAGACCAGGCACGGTGGGAGTCGGCGCTTGCTAGCCGCGGCCGAAGCACCGAACAGTGGGATGCTTGGGAGTCTGCGTATTCACCGGTCGGTGATGATGGTTATCCGCGACGTCTCTGGAATCGCAACACAGGCGAGATCGATCCGGTGACGGCAGCGCATTGGCGCGAGAACTACGATCTCGGGCATATCCTGCGCCGCGATTGGGCGAAACTCGCGCCCAAGTTGCGCGGCAAGTTGCGGATTTACGCCGGCGAGCGCGACAACTACTACCTCAACAACGCGGTCTATGCCGCTGAGGAGTTTCTTCGATCAGCGCAGCCTGCTGCCGATGCTGTGATCGAATATGGCGATCGAGCCGAACATTGCTGGAACGGCGATCACAGCCGAGCGAACGCGTACTCGCGATTGCGTTATCCGCAGATGGTGTTGCCGTGGGTTGTCGAGCGCATTCTTACGACGGCACCGCCGGGCGCCGACATTCAAAGTTGGCGCTACTGATTGGTTACTTGCGCCAGAAAGCGCTGGTGAAGAGCACGAGCACACTGAATATTTCGAGACGTCCCAATAACATCGCTACGGCACAAACCCAGGTCTGAAAATCGGTTAGACCCTGATAATTTCCGGCGGGACCTGTCGGCCCTATGCCGGGTCCGAGGTTGTTAACGCTTGCAACGATAGAACTAAATGCCGGCACCAATTCCATTCCCGAGAGCAGCAGCAAAAACGTCAGTAGTGCGATGGTCTGGAAATAAAGAAAGATAAACGCAAGCACCGAGGCAACGATACGCTCTGGAATGATCTGACCACCGACACGAATCGGAATGACCGCCGAGGGATGCACGATCTGCTTCATTTCACGAAGCGCCTGTCGCAGCAGCATCAGCGTGCGAAACATCTTGATGCCGCCACCCGTGGACCCGGTACTGCAGAGAATGCACGACAAGAACAACATCCAAACTGGCGCGACGACAGGCCAGAGATCCCAATTCTGGGATGCAAAACCGGTTGTCGTGGCTACCGAAACGACACTAAAAGCAACGTGGCGCAGAGATTCTAAAAAATTATCGTAGGTTTTATGAAAAGTGAGCACGAGCGATAGTGCGACGATGCTGAACGTAAGCAAAACCAACACGGCCTTGACTTCCGGGTCTTTGAAGTAAGGACTCAGAGTGCGATGCTTTAGCGCAGTGAAATGGCGAGCAAAGTTCAGCGATGCCGCGACCATCAACAAGATCAGCACGAATTCAATCAGTGCAGAATCAAAATAACCAACGCTGGAATCGCGAGTGGAAAATCCGCCGAGCCCCATAGCAGAGAAGGTATGGCATATCGCGTCGAACCAACTCATTCCTACAATTCGGAGTGCGACGATGCCGAGCAGAGTAAGACTCCCGTAGCTGATCCATAACGCCTTGGCCGTCTCAGTGATACGAGGCGTCAGTTTTTCGTCTTTAATCGGTCCTGGAGTTTCCGCGCGATAGAGGGACATACCGCCGACACCGAGTAGCGGTAAGACCGCAACGGCCAAGACGATGATGCCGATGCCGCCAAACCAATGTAGGGCGTGTCGCCAAAGATTGATTGACGGCGGTAATTTATCGAGGCCGGTTAATACTGTTGCACCGGTAGTAGTAAGTCCCGACAACGCTTCGAAATAGGCATCTGTGAAGCTCAAGCCCGGCAGAGCAGTCAACAGCGGCACGGAAGCGGATGCCGACATCAAAACCCAAGCAAGTGTGACGAGCAGAAAGCCGTCACGCGCTTTTAATTCCCGCTTGAAGGAGCGGGTCAGAAGGGCGATCAGTAAGCCAAAAACGAGATTGATCGACGCGGCAAATAAATAGTGACTCCAGTAGCCGTCCTGCATGACGAGGGAGCAAACTAGCGGCACAGTAAATGTGATGGCGAAAAACGCCATCATCAAACCGAGCACATGTGCAACTGCAAGCATCTGGGCTCTAGAGCGTTCAGCGTCGACCGGCTGTTTCGCCGAGGAAGAGTTTTTCGACCTGATCGACGTGGCGACGATCAGTGATGAACAGAATCACGTGATCGTCCGCCTGCACGATCG
>CAMCBU010000068.1 GCA_945873095.1 Klebsiella pneumoniae
GATAACGCCGCCGTCATCGAAGGCGCGCCGGCCGCTCGTCGCTGGATCGTGGATCCGGCGAGCGGTGTTTACCGCGCTCACGTCGAGCCCATCGATATTCTGTTGAAGGTCGAAACGCATAACCATCCGACGGCGATTTCGCCGTTCCCTGGGGCCTCGACCGGCTCCGGTGGTGAAATCCGCGATGAGGGTGCGACCGGCATCGGAGCGAAGCCCAAAGCGGGGCTCGTCGGCTTTTCGGTATCGCATTTACGCATTCCGGGTTTTGAGCAGCCGTGGGAACAGCTGCCGGGGCAGCCGGCCATCGGCAAGCCCGAGCGCATCGCTTCTGCACTCGAGATCATGATCGAGGGGCCGCTCGGCGCGGCCGCCTTCAACAATGAATTCGGACGACCTGGAATTTGCGGCTATTTCCGTAACTTCGAATTGCATGCCGCCGGTGACCCGCCGACTCGGCATCGCGGTTACCACAAGCCCATCATGATCGCGGGTGGCCTCGGTAATGTGCGCCGCGATCACGTCGAGAAGCGCGACTGCCCGGTTGGCGCGAAGGTCGTCGTTTTGGGCGGCCCTTCGATGTTGATCGGGCTTGGCGGCGGTGCCGCCTCATCGGTCGGCGCCGGCACGTCATCCGCGGATCTCGATTTTGCGTCGGTGCAGCGTGGCAATCCGGAGATGCAACGCCGTGCGCAGGAAGTGATCGATCGCTGCTGGGCCGAAGGCGCAGTGAATCCGATTCTGCTGATCCACGATGTCGGCGCGGGCGGGCTCTCGAACGCGGTCCCGGAGGCCGTCTCGCACAGCGACCGCGGCGCCATCATTGATCTGCGGGCGATTCCGTCCGATGAGCCCGGCATGTCGCCGATGGAGCTCTGGTGCAACGAGTCGCAAGAGCGCTACTTGCTCATCGTCGCGGCGGATCGTATTGCCGATTTCGAAAAGCACTGTGCGCGCGAGCGGTGTCCGTACGCCGTGATCGGCACGTTGACTGACGATGGGCAGCTGCGAGTCGTCGACTCGTTGCGGCATGAAACACCGGTCGATATGCCGCTTGAGGTGCTGCTCGGCAAGACACCAAAGATGCTGCGCGATGTCACGAGCGTGCCGCCCGCGGCCGTGCCGTTCGGGCTTGCGACACTCGATGTGCGCGAGGCACTGCGACGCGTGCTGCGTTTCCCGGCGGTGGCCGACAAGACCTTCCTCATCACGATTGGTGATCGCACGGTCGGCGGCATGATTTCGCGCGACCAGATGGTGGGCCCGTGGCAGGTCCCCGTCGCCGACTGTGGTGTCACTACAGCCGATTATTTTGGTGTCGAAGGCGAGGCGATGGCGATGGGCGAGCGAACGCCGGTCGCGATTCTCGATTCCGGTGCCGCTGCGCGCCTTGCCGTGGGCGAGGCCATCACGAATATTTTGGCGGCCGATGTACGGCGCCTGAGCGACATTCGTTTGTCGGCCAACTGGATGGCCGCCTGCGGCGAGCCGGGCGAAGATGCCAAGCTCTACGAGGCTGTCAAAGCCATCGGCGAAGAGCTTTGCCCCGCGCTCGGTATTGCGATACCGGTTGGCAAAGATTCGCTCTCGATGCGCACGGCTTGGAAAGACGAGTCGGGCGAAGCCAAGTCGGTCGTCGCACCGGTTTCTTTGATCATTTCCGCGTTCTCGCCTGTGGCCGATGTGCGTCGCTGCTGGACGCCTGAACTGCGTCGCGACTGCGGTCCCACGGCATTGATCTATGTTGATCTTGGTGAAGCCCGCAATCGTTTAGGCGGCTCGGTGCTGACTCAGGTCTACGGTGCGCTCGGGACGGAACCGCCTGATGTGGATGACCCATCGCTGCTGAAAGGCGTCGCTGCAGCGCTTGCCATGCTGCGCGAGCGCGACAAGGTGCTCGCCTATCACGATCGATCCGACGGCGGCCTCGCCGTCACATTGATCGAGATGGCCTTTGCCGGTCACTGCGGCATCGAGGTCAACATTGGCCTTAAGAGCAAGCATGCGCGGCAGAACAAGGAAGATGCGCTCGCCGCGCTGTTCTCCGAAGAGCTTGGCATCGTGCTGCAAGTGCGCATTCTCGATGCGGCTGAGGTGCTCGGCGTGCTGTTTGCACATGGTGTCGGTCATTGCAGTGCGGTCATCGGTCGGGTCGAGCCCGAGTCTGATCGCATCCGTATCAGCGCGGGCTCGTTGCTGATCGACGAATCGTGGTCGACTCTGAAGCGCGAGTGGTCTGAAACCTCCTTCCGCATGCGAGAGCGACGTGATGATCCGACGTGTGCGCAAGAGGAATTCGACGCAGCCACCGATATCGCCACGCCGCCGCTCGTCGTCGATCTGAGTTTCGATGCCGGTGATGATGTCGCAGCGCCCTATATCGCATCCGGCACGCGTCCGCGTTTGGCAGTGCTGCGCGAGCAGGGCGTCAACAGTCAGTCGGAAATGGCGGCTGTATTCGATCGCGCAGGGTTCGAGACTCACGATGTGCACATGACCGATCTCTTCGCAGGTCGCCATGTGCTCTCCGATTTTCAGGGACTCGTCGCCTGCGGCGGGTTCTCCTACGGCGACGTGCTCGGCGCCGGTGAAGGCTGGGCCAAATCGATTCTCTTCAACGCGCAGATGCGCGAGCAGTTCGCCGCTTTCTTTGAGCGCGGCGACACTTTCGCACTCGGTGTCTGCAATGGTTGCCAAATGATGGCGCAACTCGCGCCGATCATTCCGGGTGCAACGCATTGGCCGCGCTTTGTTCGCAACCGAGTCGAGCAGTTCGAGGCGCGTGCGAGCTTGGTCGAGGTGCTCTCGACGCCATCGGTCTTGTTTGCCGGCATGTCGGGCTCCGTGTTGCCGATCGCGGTGTCGCATGGCGAGGGCCGGGCGGAATTCGCCGACACCGTGCAGGCGGCCGCCTGCGAGAACTCGGGCACGATCGGCCTACGCTATGTCGAATCGCGCGGTGTCATCGCCTCGCGGTACCCCGCCAACCCCAACGGGTCACCGAATGGCCTCGCGGCGCTGTGCAGCCAAGATGGCCGCGTGACGGTCATGATGCCGCATCCTGAGCGGGTGTTCCGCAACGTGCAGATGTCTTGGCGCCCGGCAGGCAACGGCGAGTATTCCGGCTGGATGCGCGTTTTCCGCAATGCGAGGGCGTGGCT
>CAMCBU010000069.1 GCA_945873095.1 Klebsiella pneumoniae
TACGATGCCTCAGCGATTGAGGTTCTCTCCGGGTTGGAGCCCGTTCGGCGACGTCCCGGCATGTACACCGACACGTCCCGGCCCAACCACCTGGCACATGAAGTCATCGACAACAGCGTCGACGAGGCCTTGGGCGGTCACGCGAAGCAAATCGATGTCACGGTTTTCAAGGATGGCTCACTTGAGGTGCGCGACGACGGTCGCGGCATGCCCGTCGACATTCACCCCAAGGAAAAAGTCAGCGGCGTCGAGCTGATCCTGACGCGCCTGCACGCTGGCGGCAAGTTCGACAGCGGTAGCTACGGATTCTCGGGCGGCTTGCACGGCGTTGGCGTGTCGGTGGTCAATGCGCTCTCGAAACAGCTCGAGTGCTGGGTGCGTCGCGGCGGCAAGGAATACAACATCGGTTTTCGTAACGGCGCCGTGAGCTCCAAGCTCGATGTCGTGGGCACGGTCGGGCAGCGCAACACCGGTACGACGGTGCGTTTCTGGCCCGATAGCAAGTTCTTCGATTCCGACAAGTTCTCGATCCCGCAGTTGCGCCACACGCTAAAAGCCAAGGCCGTGTTGTGCCCGGGCCTGAGGATCACTTTCACCAATGAATTCACCGGCGAGAAAGACGAGTGGTTCTTCGCAGGTGACCTCGGTGCCTATCTCGTCGATGAACTCGGCAAGTCGGACCGTCTGCCCAACGAGCCGATTACCGGCAAGCGCGAGCAGGATCAGGATACGGTCGAGTATGCGATTTGCTGGGCGCCTGAGGCCGAAAACCCGATCGCCGAGAGCTATGTCAATCTGATTCCGACGGCCGACGGCGGCACGCACGTGAACGGTCTGCGCTCTGGCACGGCTGCTGCGGTGCGCGAGTTCTGCGAGTTCCGAAATTTATTGCCGCGCGGCGTGAAGCTCACGCCCGAGGACGTGTGGGACGGCGTGCGATACGTGCTCTCGATCAAGATTCGAGAGCCGCAGTTTGCTGGCCAAACGAAGGAGCGCCTCGCCTCGCGCGATGCGGCGCAGTTGGTGGAGAGCTTCGCCAAGGATGCGATCTCGCTGTGGCTCGCCCAGCATCCGGATGCTGGTGAGCGCATCGCGCAATACGCCATCGAAAACGCCCAAGCCCGCATGAAGGCGGCGCAGAAAGTGCAGCGCAAGCGCGTCTCGGGTGGTCCGGCGCTGCCTGGGAAATTGGCTGACTGTGCGGGCGATGACCCCTCTCGCTCGGAACTCTTTCTGGTCGAAGGTGATTCGGCCGGTGGCTCTGCCAAGCAGGCGCGCGACAAAGATTTTCAGGCCATCATGCCGCTACGCGGCAAGATCCTGAACACGTGGGAACTCGAGCCCGGCGAGATCGGATCGTCCCAGGAAGTGCACGACATCAGTGTAGCGATTGGCATCGATCCGGGTACCAGCGATCTTTCGGGGCTGCGCTACAACAAGATCTGCATTCTCGCGGATGCCGATTCCGACGGTCAGCACATCGCGACCTTGCTCTGCGCCCTGTTTTTGCGTCACTTCCGTCCGTTGGTGGCGAATGGGCATGTGCATGTCGCGATGCCGCCGCTCTATCGCATTGATGCGGGTAAGCAGGTGTTCTATGCGCTCGATGACGCCGAGCGGGATGCCTATCTGCACCGGCTCGAACAAGAGAAAGTTCGCGCCAAGCCACAGGTCACGCGTTTCAAGGGCTTGGGTGAAATGAACCCCTCGCAGCTGCGCGAAACCACGATGGACCCGCGTACGCGACGGCTGGTGCAGCTGACGCTCGATGCGGTCGATCAGACCGATTCTTTGATGGATATGTTGCTCGCGAAAAAACGCGCGGCGGATCGCCGTGAATGGCTTGAGCAGAAGGGGAATCTCGTGCAGGTGAGTATCTGATGGCCACGACCCAAATGAGCCTCGAGGGCGTCGAACGGCAACCGCTGCGCGCCTTCACCGAGAAGGCCTATCTCGAGTACTCGATGTACGTCATTCTCGATCGCGCGTTGCCGGCGATCGGCGATGGTTTGAAGCCCGTTCAACGTCGCATCATCTACGCGATGAGCGAGCTTGGGTTATCGGCCGTTTCCAAGCACAAGAAATCCGCGCGTACCGTGGGTGACGTGATCGGTAAGTTCCATCCGCACGGCGATTCGGCGTGCTACGAAGCGATGGTGCTGATGGCGCAGCCTTTTGCGTATCGATACACCATCGTTGATGGTCAGGGTAACTGGGGTTCGCAGGACGATCCGAAGTCGTTCGCCGCGATGCGTTACACCGAAGCGAAACTCACGCGTTACGCCGAAGTGCTGCTCAAAGAACTCGGTGAAGGCACGACCGACTGGGTGCCGAATTTCGACGGCACGATGGAAGAGCCGACGGTATTGCCCGCGCGCATGCCGAATCTGCTGCTCAACGGCACGACCGGCATCGCGGTCGGTATGGCGACCGACATTCCGCCGCACAACCTGCGCGAAGTGGCTAACGCCTGCATTCACTTGCTCGAAGAGCCCGAGGCGACGACCCGCGCGCTGATGAAGTTCGTGAAGGGTCCGGATCTGCCGACGGGTGCCGAGATCATTTCGCCACGCTCCGATCTCGTCGATTTCTATGAGAAGGGTACCGGCAGTTTCAAGGCGCGTGCGACCTATGTCATGGAAGATGACTGCATCGTCATCGAGGCGTTGCCTTGGCAGACCTCGGGCTCGAAAGTGCTTGAGCAAATCGCCGAGCAGATGCGCGCGAAGAAATTACCGATGGTCGAAGACCTGCGCGACGAGTCGGATCACGAGAATCCGACGCGCCTTGTCATCGTGCCGAAAGGCCGTAAGGTCGATGTCGAACAGCTGATGGCGCACTTGTTTGCCACCACCGATCTCGAGCGCAACTACCGCGTCAACCTGAACGTGATCGGCCTCGATGGTCGGCCGAAGGTGATGGGGCTGCGCGAGATTCTGAGCGAGTGGCTGAAGTTCCGTATCGGGACGGTGCGTCGTCGTCTCGAATGGCGTCTCGACAAAGTCACGCGTCGATTGCACATCCTCGATGGATTGCTGGTTGCGTACCTGAATCTCGA